>NZ_CP134227.1:0-604032 GCF_031656915.1 Nocardioides marmorisolisilvae
GTGATCCGGCTGAGCCTGGCCGAGGTCGCCGACATCGTGGGCGGCACGATCCACGATGCCGACGGCGGTGTCGAGGTGCGGGGTGCGGCGTTCCTCGACAGCCGGTCGCCGGTCCCGTCAGGGCTCTTCGCCGCCTTCTCCGGTGAGCGGGTCGACGGACACGAGTACGCCGCCGACGCCGTACGTGGCGGGGCTGCCGCGGTGCTGGGCTCGCGCCCCACCGGCGTACCCACCGTCGTCGTCACGGACGTGCGGTCCGCCCTGCAGGAGCTTGCTCGGGAGGTGCTGAGCCGGCTGCGCAGCAACGGTGCCGGCCCGCAGGTCGTCGCGATCACCGGCTCGCAGGGCAAGACGTCGGCGAAGGACCTGCTCGCGAGGGTGCTCGCCGACGCGGCCCCCACGGTCGCCACCCAGGGATCGTTCAACAACGAGCTCGGGATGCCCCTGACCGTGCTGCGCGCGGATCGTGCGACCCATTACCTGGTGCTGGAGATGGGTGCCCGGGGGATCGGCCACCTCGCCGAGCTGTGCCGGATCGCTCCTCCCGACATCTCGGTGGTGCTCAACGTCGGTCAAGCCCACCTCGGGGAGTTCGGCAGCCGCGAGAACATCGCGCTGGCAAAGGGCGAGCTCGTTGAGGCGCTCGACGCCCACGGCACGGCCGTCCTCAACGCAGACGACCCCCTGGTCGCGCCGATGGCGTCCCGCACCGACGCAACGACGATGACCTTCGGCACGGCGGCCGGGGCCGACCTGCGGATCACCGGACTCGACCTCGACGAGCTCGGCCGGGCCTCCTTCGAGCTGGTCGCCTCAGCGGCGAGCGCCCCGGTCCGGCTGCGCCTGCTCGGCCTCCACCAGGCGTTCAACGCGGCCGCGGCAGCAGCCGCCGCGCTCGCCGTCGGCCTTGAGCTGACTGACGTCGCCGGGAGCCTGTCCCGGGTCACCGCACTGTCGAAGTGGCGGATGGAGATGCACGAACGTGCCGACGGGCTCGTCGTGGTCAACGACGCCTACAACGCCAACCCGGACTCGATGCGTGCCGCGTTGGAGACGCTCGCGGAGCTCGGTCGGCGCTCCGGACGGCGTACGGTCGCGGTGCTGGGCGAGATGCTCGAGCTCGGTGAGGAGAGCGGGGCTGCGCACGCGGACATCGGCCGGCTGGTCGACGAGCTCGACATCGACGAGGTCGTCGCGGTCGGCGCCGGAGCGGCATCGATCCGCGGCGCCACGACGCGCCAGGTCGAGTCGGTGGAGCAGGCGATCGCCTGGCTGCGCCACAATGTGCAGCGCACGGATGTCGTGCTGGTGAAGGCTTCGCGGGGCGCCCGCCTCGAGCGGGTGGCCGACTCACTGCTGGAGATCGACGGCCCGGACCGGGAAGAAGGGGAGGTGGGAACACCGTGAAGGCCATCCTTCTCGCCGGGACCCTCGCTCTGGTCCTGACCCTGGTCGGGACCCGTTACGCGATCCGGTTCTTCGCGGCCAAGGGCTACGGCCAGCTCATCCGCGACGACGGTCCGACCACGCACCACGTCAAGCGCGGCACCCCGACCATGGGCGGCCTGGTGATCGTCCTGTCCGCGGTGCTGAGCTACTTCCTCGCGGAGCTGATCACCCAGCACACGCCCTCGGCGTCGGCGCTGCTGCTGCTGTTCCTCTTCGTCGGCCTGGCCACAGTGGGATTCCTCGACGACTTCATCAAGGTCTACAAGCAGCGCAACCTGGGGCTGCGCAGTGGCGCAAAGATGATCGGCCAGACCGCGGTCGCGATCGTGTTCGGTGCGCTCGCGCTCTCGCCCTGGCTCCGGGACCGGTACGGCTACACGCCGGCGGGCACGCATATCTCCTTCGTCCGCGACATCTCCCACTTCGCCCTGCCGGCGGTGGTCATCGTCGCGTTCATCTGGCTGCTGGTGACCGGCGCCAGCAACGCGGTCAACCTCACCGACGGCCTCGACGGGCTGGCGACCGGCGCCTCGGGCCTCGTCTTCGGCGCCTACACGCTGGTCAACATCTGGCAGAACAACCAATGGTGTGAGCGGTCCGGAGTCTCCGCCGCGACGTGCTACCACGTCCGCGACCCCCTGGACCTGGCCGTGGTCGCGGCAGCGCTGACCGGTGCCTGCTTCGGCTTCCTGTGGTGGAACGCCTCTCCGGCGCAGATCTTCATGGGCGACACCGGCTCGCTGGCGCTCGGCGGCGCGATCGCCGGCCTCGCCGTGCTCACCCGCACCGAGCTGCTGCTCGCTCTGATGGGGGGCCTGTTCGTCATCCAGACCCTCTCGGTGATCCTGCAGGTCGGCTACTTCAAGGCGACCAAGGGCAAGAGGCTCTTCCGGATGGCGCCGCTGCACCACCACTTCGAGCTGCTGGGCTGGGAGGAGGTCACCGTGGTCATCCGGTTCTGGCTGATCGCGGGAATCTTCGTCGCGGCGGGCCTGGGCGTCTTCTACGGAGAGTGGGTCGCGCGCTGATGGACGTCAGCGGCCTCGGTCGCCTGGACAGCTGGGAGGGTGTGCGTGCCGTCGTCGCCGGGTTCGGGGTCTCCGGCTTCGCGGCTGCCGACAACCTGACCCACCTCGGTGCGTCGGTCGTCGCGCTGGACGAGTCCGAGGCCGGCGACCGGGCCGATCGCGCCACACTGCTGGAGATGCTCGGCGCAGACGTGCGCCTCGGCTCGGGTTCCACCGCCACGCTCCCCGACGACGTGGATGTGCTGGTCACCTCGCCCGGCTGGTCGCCGGACGCACCACTGCTGGCTCAGGCCGTCGCGCGCGGCGTGCCCGTGTGGGGCGAGGTGGAGCTGGCCTGGCGGCTCCGCCACCCGGAGCGGCCGGCTCCCTGGCTCGCCGTCACCGGCACCAACGGCAAGACCACGACCGTGCAGATGCTCGAGGCGATGCTCCGCGCGGCAGGGCTGCGCACGGTTGCGGCCGGCAACGTGGGGCTGCCGCTCGTCGAGGTGGTGATGGCCGACGAGGGCGACGGGCGCGAGTCGTACGACGTGCTCGCCGTGGAGCTGTCCAGCTTCCAGCTGCACTACACCGACTCGGTGCGCGCGGAGTCGGCCGCGGTCCTGAACATCGCCGAGGACCACCTCGACTGGTACCCCGACATGGATGCCTACGCCGCCGACAAGGGCCGGATCTACCGTGGCGCCGAGCGGGCCTGCGTCTACAACGTGGCCGATCCCGTCACCGAGCGCCTGGTCCGTGAGGCGGACGTGACTGAGGGTGCTCGGGCGATCGGGTTCACCCTGGGCACGCCCGCCGTCGGGATGCTCGGCGTGGTCGACGACGTGCTCTGCGACCGGGCGTTCATCGAGGAGCGGCAGACCACTGCCGCCGAACTGTGCACGCTCTCTGACCTGGCCAGCCAGGCCCCACACTTCGTGGCCGACGCCCTCGCAGCGGCGGCGCTGGCCCGTTCGCACGGGGTGCCTGCGCCGGCCATTCGCGAGGCGCTGATCCGGTTCCGTCCCGACGGGCATCGGATCGCGGAGGTCGCCGTGGTCGACGGCGTCACCTGGGTGGACGACTCCAAGGCGACCAACCCGCACGCGGCCCTGGCCTCGCTGCTGGGCTACGACTCCGTGGTGTGGGTGGCCGGGGGACTGGCCAAGGGTGCGCGGTTCGACGACCTGGTCCGACGCGTCCGCGACCGGCTACGCGGGGTGGTCCTGATCGGACGCGATGCCGAGGTGATCCACGACGCGCTTTCGCGACACGCGCCCGATGTGCCGGTGATCCCCGTGGGCGTTGGGGAAACTTCAGGGGTGGACCGTCCGATGGACCGGGTGGTCGCCGAAGCGGTCGGGCTCGCCCGGCCGGGTGACACCGTCCTCCTGGCTCCGGGGTGCGCGTCCATGGACATGTTCGCCAACTACGGCGCGCGCGGCGACGCGTTCGCCGAGGCCGTGCTCAGGTGGCGGTCGAACCAATAGCAGCGTCGAGGCATCTGGAGGTCCGGTGAGCGTCACCACGCAGCTGCGGGCGCGGGCCGGGCTGCCGCCCGTGGTGAGCGCCCGGGTCGATGCCTTGCGCGAGGCACTGGGCCGGCCGCTCTCGACGTACTACCTGCTCCTCGGCAGCTCCGGGATGCTGCTCGGCATCGGCCTGCTGATGGTGCTCAGCGCCTCGAGCGTCTACTCCTTCGAGAACTACCACAACAGCTACTACATCTTCCTCAAGCAGCTGACCTGGGTGGTCCTGGCGGTCCCGTTCGCGTTCGCCGCGACCCGGCTGCCCGACCGCTGGCTGCGGTTGGTCGCCTGGCCAGCGGTGCTGCTCTCGGTCGTGCTGCTGGCCCTGACCCAGACCTCGCTGGGTCACGCGGTCAACGGCAACCGCAACTGGCTGGCGCTCGGCCCATTGAGCCTGCAGCCCTCCGAGATCGCGAAGCTCGCGATCATCCTCTGGTCGGCCGACGTCTACGCCCGCAAGGAGAAGCTGCTCCACTCCTGGGTGCACACGATCGTCCCCGTCGTGCCCGTTGTCGGGATGATCTCCGGCCTGGTCGTCCTCGAGCACGACCTCGGTACGGCGCTGGTGCTGTTCGCGATCATGCTCGGCATGCTCTGGATCGTCGGTGCCCCGGCCCGATTGTTCGTGCTGTCGTTCTCCTTCGTCGGTGTGCTGGCGTTCTTCCTGGCCACCACCAACCGAGAGCGACGGCTGCGGTTGACCAGCTTCCTCAACCCGTTCCAGGACTTCCAGGGTGCGGGCTGGCAGGCCGGCCACGGCCTGCTCGGCATGGCCAGCGGCGGCCTGCTCGGCAAGGGGCTGGGCGCGAGCCAGCAGAAGTGGGGCAACCTCCCCGAGGCCCACACCGACTTCATCTTCGCGGTTCTCGGCGAGGAGCTCGGCCTGGTCGGGACTCTGCTGGTCCTGGCCCTGTTCGCCTGCCTGGCCTACGCGTCGGTACGGCTGGCGATCCAGACCACCGAGCCGTTCGTGCGCTACGTGACCGCAGGTGTCACCATCTGGTTGATGGCCCAGATGATGATCAACGTCGGGATGGTGCTGGCCCTGCTGCCGGTGATCGGGATCCCGCTCCCGCTGGTGTCGTACGGCGGCTCCGCGCTGTTGCCCTCCTTGGTGGCGATCGGGTTGTTGGTCGGGTTCGCCCGACGACAGCCCGAGGCCGCCGCGGCGCTGCGGGACAAGAAGCGTGCCCGGCGCCACGGCCGCGGTGTCTCGGGACTGAACGCCGGACCGGGCAGCGGGTCAGGACCTCGATGACGCGGGTGCTTCTCGCCGGCGGCGGCTCGGCGGGGCACACCTCCCCGCTGCTCGCCACGGCCGACGCGCTCCGGCGACGCGAGCCGGACCTGGCGGTGACCGCCCTGGGCACCGCGCGCGGGTTGGAGACGAGGTTGGTGCCCGCCGCGGGCTACCCGCTCGAGTTGGTGCCTCCGGTGCCGCTGCCCAGGCGCCCGAGTGCCGAGCTGCTGCGGGTGCCGGGCCGGGTCCTGGCTGCCCGCCGTGCGGCGATCGAGGTGGTCGACCGGGTCCGGCCGGACGTGGTGGTGGGCTTCGGCGGGTACGTCTCGGTGCCGGCGTACCTTGCCGCGCGCAAGCGTGGGATCCCGCTGGTGGTACATGAGGGCAACGCCCTCGCCGGCCTCGCCAACAAGCTGGGTGCCCGCCTCACCGAGCATGTGGCCACCAGCTTCCCGGACACCCGGCTGCCGCACGCGACCTACGTCGGGCTGCCGATCCGGCGGATGATCTCGACGCTCGACCGGGCGGCGCTGCGGGAGTCCGGCCGCAGCGAGCTCGGCCTGGAGGCCGACCGACCGACCCTGCTGGTGACCGGCGGGTCGCAGGGCGCTCGCCGTCTCAACGAGGCGGTCCTGGCCGCGGCACCAGAGCTCCGTGGGGCCGGAGTGCAGGTGCTGCACGTGGTGGGCCCGCAGAACACCGTCGAGGCGCCGAGCGCTGCGGGCGCGCCCTACGTCGTGGTGCCCTACGTCGACCGGATGGACCTCGCCTATGCGGCGGCCGACCTCGTGCTCTGTCGGGCCGGGAGCAACACCGTCACGGAGGTGGCCGCGACCGGTCTGCCGGCCGTGTTCGTCCCGCTCCCGCACGGCAACGGCGAGCAGGCGCTCAACGCCCGTCCCGTCGTCGATGCCGGCGGCGGGCTGCTGGTGGCCGACGAGGAGCTGACTCCGGAGCGAGTACGCCGGCTGGTGCCGCTGGTGCTCGACGCGGATCGCCTCGGCGCCATGTCACGAGCCGCCGCCGGACTGATCCGCCGCGACGCCGACGACCGGCTCGCCACGATGATCCTGGCTGCCCGATGAAGGTCCCCGTCCCCGACAGCCTGCTCCCCGCCGAGGAGCTTGGACGCGTGCACTTCGTGGGCATCGGCGGCGCCGGGCTGTCCGGGATCGCCCGCATCATGCTCGCCCGCGGCCTCGAGGTCTCCGGCAGTGACGCGAAGGAGTCGCGCGCGGTGGAGGCGCTGCGCGCCCTGGGCGCGAGGTGCTACGTCGGGCACGCCGCCGAGCAGGTCCGTGACGCGGACACCGTCGTCGTCTCGACCGCGGTGCGCGACGACAACCCCGAGGTGCTCGAGGCGCTGCGCCTGGGTCTGCGGCTGCTGCCGCGCTCGGCCGCGCTGGAGTCGGTCATGCAGGGGCGCCGCGTCGTCGCCGTGGCGGGCACGCACGGGAAGACCACGACCACCTCGCTGCTGACGGTGGCACTGCAGCACTGCGGCGCCGACCCGTCCTTCGCGATCGGCGGAGAGCTCAACGAGACCGGCTCGAATGCCCATGACGGCTCGGGGGAGATCTTCGTGGCCGAGGCCGACGAGAGCGACGGCGCCTTCCTCGTCTATTCGCCCTACGCCGCGCTGGTGACCAACGTCGAGGCCGACCACCTCGACAACTACGGTACGGAGGAGGCCTACCGGGCGGCTTTCGTCACCTTCTTGGACCGGATCGACGCGGGCGGCTTCCTGGTCGCGTGCGTCGACGACCCGGGTGCCGCCGATCTCGCCGCGCTCGCTCGCGCGCGGGGGATCCGGGTGGTCTCGGTGGGGGAGTCCGAGGCGGCCGAGGTCCGCGCAGAGAACCTGCGCTTCGAAGGCCGCACGTCGACGTTCGCCGTGGTCGACCGGGGTCGTCGGCTGGGCGAGGTCACGCTGCAGATCCCGGGCCGCCACTACGTTCTCGACGCGCTCGCGGCCCTGGCCTGCGGGATGCGCCTGGGATTCGGCTTCGGCGACTTCGCTCGTGGACTGGCGGCGTTCACCGGCACCCGTCGCCGGATGGAGCTGAAGGGCGAGGCCGCCGGCGTACGCGTCTATGACAGCTATGCGCACCACCCCCGAGAGATCGCTGGGGACCTCCAGGCGGCCCGCGCACTGGCCGGTGAGGGCCGGATCCTGGTGGCCTTCCAGCCCCACATGGTCTCGCGCACCCGGATCTTCGGACGCGAGATGGGCGTCGCGCTCGGGGCCGCGGACGAGGTCGTGGTGATGGACGTGTACGTCGCCCGCGAGGACCCGGTCCCGGGGGTGACGGGGGCGCTGGTCGCGAACGCCGTACCGCTGTCGGCCGAGCACGTCGTCTTCGAGCCCTCGTGGTCGGCCACGGCCGGCCACCTGCTCGAGCGGGCCCGACCCGGTGACGTGGTGCTGACTCTCGGTGCCGGAGACGTGACCTTGCTGGGGCCGCAGCTGCTCGCGGCGCTGGCGGCGCTGGAACAGGGGAGCTGAGGTGGGTATCTCATTGCGGAGCAGGAAGCCGCCGCGCCCGGCCGTGGACCTCGTCCGGAAGCGACACGGACGGCGGCTGCGTGGCCGAGCCCGGCTGGTGGTGGGCCTCGTCGTGCTGCTCGCGCTCGTCATCGGCGGGGGCTGGCTGGTGCTGTTCTCCTCGGTGCTCACCGCCGAGAAGGTGACAGTCACCGGCGTCACCAGCCTCAGTCCCGTGCGGGTGAGACACCAGGCCCAGGTGCCGATCGGCCGCCCGCTCGCGCGCTTGGACCTGGCGGCGATCCAGGCCCGGGTGGAGAACATCGGTGACGTCGCGCATGCCGAGGTCTCCCGCTCCTGGCCGCACACCGTGCACATCGCGATCACCCAACGGACGCCGGTGGCCGTCGTCGACCGCGGCAACGGGCTGCAGCAGGTCGACGCCGGCGGCGTGCTGTTCGGGAAGGTCGCTCACCGGCCGGCCGGGCTGCCGTTGATCAAGGCCGCCCCGTCGATGAGGTCCACTGCCCTGGCCGAGGCAGGCACCGTGGCGGCAGCGCTCCCACACGCGCTGGCGCGCCGCGTCTCCTACCTGCAGCTGCAGAGTCCCGACGACATCGTGCTGCTGCTCCGCGACGGACGGACGGTGGTCTGGGGGAGTGCGGCCGACTCCAGCCAGAAGGCACAGGTCGCGGTGGTGCTGTTGCGCCGCCCGGTCCATCAGGTCGACGTGAGTGTCCCCGGCCGCCCCACCACGCGCTGACCCGCTCGCCCGCACGGTCGGCGAACTTTTTTCTTCGTATCGCGGGCGTGTTGCCACGATCCGGTGCCGCCCGATGCCTACCTTGTTCTCACCACCACAGGTTGACATAACATTAACCCTTCACTAGAAGGTTAGGGTTCGTCGGTCGAGGTGGGACTTCCCCGAGCAGCACCCGGACAGCCGTTCTGCAGCCGGGCAGGACGACAGCGAATCGAGAGGCACCCGCCGTGGCAGCACCACAGAACTACCTGGCCGTGATCAAGGTCGTGGGTATCGGTGGAGGTGGAGTCAACGCCGTCAACCGGATGATCGAGGTCGGTCTGCGAGGCGTCGAGTTCATTGCCATCAACACCGATGCGCAGGCACTCCTGATGAGCGACGCCGACGTCAAGCTCGACATCGGCCGCGAGCTGACCCGGGGCCTCGGCGCCGGGGCCAACCCGGATGTCGGTGCCCGCGCCGCCGAGGACCACGCCGAGGAGATCGAGGAGGTGCTCAAGGGCGCCGACATGGTCTTCGTCACCGCCGGCGAAGGCGGCGGCACCGGCACCGGTGGCGCTCCGGTCGTGGCCAAGATCGCCCGCTCACTCGGTGCCCTGACGATCGGCGTGGTCACCCGCCCCTTCGCCTTCGAGGGCCGGCGCCGCGCCACCTCCGCCGAGGACGGCATCGCCACCCTGCGCGAAGAGGTCGACACCCTCATCGTGATCCCCAACGACAAGCTGCTGTCTATCTCGGACCGCAGCGTGAGCATGCTCGACGCCTTCAAGCAGGCCGATCAGGTGCTGCTGCAGGGCGTCTCGGGCATCACCGACCTGATCACCACCCCAGGACTGATCAACCTGGACTTCGCCGACGTCAAGTCGGTGATGTCCAACGCCGGGTCGGCACTGATGGGCATCGGCTCCGCACGCGGCGACAACCGGGCCGTCGAGGCCGCCGAGCTGGCCGTGTCGAGCCCGCTGCTCGAGGAGTCGATCGACGGGGCGCAGGGCGTGCTGCTGTCGATCGCGGGAGGGTCCGACCTCGGGTTGTTCGAGATCAACGAGGCTGCGGCGATGGTGCAGGAGGCGGTGCACGCGGACGCCAACATCATCTTCGGCGCCACCATCGACGACGCTCTCGGTGACGAGGTCCGGGTGACCGTGATCGCCGCCGGCTTCGAGGGCGGTCGGCCCAAGCGCCGCGACGGGGCCAGCGGGCTGCAACGCACCCCGGCCGCCCAGGCCAAGCCGCAGAGCCAGGAGGAGACCCGGGCGGCAGCCAGGGCGGTGGCGGAGCAGCGCAGCGCGCCGGAGGCCCAGCGCCCGGGGCCGCAGCAGCCGGCAGCGCAACCCGCGCCCGAGCGTGAGCCGGTCCCGGTCGGCGCGTCGGCGCCGGCAGGGTCGCGACCGCAGCCGTCCTCGAACGGGCCGAAGTTCGACGACGACCTGGACGTGCCCGATTTCTTGAAGTAGGCATGTACTTCTGGCGTGACACCGATGGCCCCGTCGACCTGGCCTTCACCGACAGGTACGGCGGGGCCAGCGGCGTCCCCTTCGACAGCCTCAACCTCGCCCTGGACGGTGAGGATGAGCCCGCCGTGCGTGCCCGCAACCTGGCGCGCGTGCTCGGCGACTTCGCACCGGGCGCGGTGCTGGCCGACCTGCACCAGGTGCATGGCCGCGACGTCGTGGTCGTGGGGCCACAGGACGCGCCGTGGTCGCAGGGACCGCCGGACGCGGACGGCCTGGCCTCGGCCGAGCGGGAGGTGGTGCTGATGGTCCGGGCAGCCGACTGCGTGCCGGTGCTGCTGGCCGACGCCACCGCAGGCGTCGTGGGGGCGGCGCACGCCGGCCGTCCGGGACTGGTCGCTGGAGTGGTCCCTGCCACCGTGACGCGGATGCGCGCGCTCGGCGCGCGCGACATCAGCGCCTGGGTGGGCCCGCACGTGTGCGGCGCCTGCTACGAGGTCCCGGCCGCGATGCAACGGCAGGTGGCTGCCGTCGTACCCGAGTCGCGGTCGACGACCAGCTGGGGGACCCCTGCACTGGACATCGGCGCGGGCGTGGGTGCTCAGTTCCGCACCGCCGGTGTGGTCGTGCACGACGTGTCCCGGTGCACCCGCGAGTCGGCCGATCTCTACTCGTTCCGCCGTGACGGCGTCCGCGCCGGGCGGCACGCCGGCCTGGTCAGGATCCGTCGATGAGTGCCGCGGACGCTCGTCGCGACGAGCTGTCCGGCAACCTGGCCGCCGTACGTCGCCGGATCGCCGACGCCTGTGGGCAGGCGGGTCGCGACCCGGGCGAGATCACCCTCGTGGTGGTGACGAAGTTCTTCCCGGCCTCCGACGTACGTCTCCTCGCGGAGCTCGACGTGCGGCACCTGGGGGAGAACCGGCATCAGGAGGCGGAGCCCAAGGCCGCCGCGTGTGCGGATCTCACCGACCTCGTGTGGCACTTCATCGGCGGCCTGCAGTCCAACAAGGCGGCGGCGGTCGCCCGCTACGCGGACGTCGTCGAGAGCGTGGACCGGGTCAAGCTGGTGCGGCCGTTGGCTCGCGGGGCGCAGGAGCGCGGACACCCGCTCGACGTACTGCTCCAGGTCAGTCTCGACCCGCCCGATGCCGGAAATCGCAACGGCGTGGACCCGCGCGAGGTGGCCGGGCTCGCCGAGGCCGTCCTGGCGACCGACGAGCTGCGGCTGCGGGGAGTGATGGCCGTGGCTCCGCTCGGTCAGCCGCCGGTGCCCGCGTTCGAGCGGCTCGCGCAGATCGCGGCATCGGTGCGTGCCCTGGCACCGGGTGCGGATCGGATCTCGGCAGGGATGAGCAGCGACCTGGAGGAGGCGGTGAAATGCGGCGCGACACACGTGCGGATTGGCTCCGCGATCCTCGGGAACAGACCGCCGATCAAGTAGTGTCCAAATGACGGCCAGGACCCGCGCGGAGACGTGTGGGCACGAAGCAGAGGATAGGGATTCATGAGCGGCGCGATGCGGAAGATGGGCGTGTACCTCGGTCTGCTCGAGGACGCCGAGGGCCAGTACACCGACATGGACTACGACGAGCCCACCCAGGCCACCCCGAGGGAACAGCCGGTGGCCGCCGCGACCGGGCGGGTCGCGAACCTCAGCGAGCGCCGTCGCCAGCCCGCCGCGCGACCGACCGCTGCGCCTGCGGCGGCGACTGCGCCGATGACACGGATCACCACCTTGCACCCGCGGACCTACAACGAGGCGCGCGTGATCGGCGAGAACTACCGTGACGGCATCCCGGTGATCATGAACCTCTCCGAGATGAGCGACGTCGAGGCCAAGCGGCTGGTCGACTTCGCGGCCGGACTGGTGTTCTCGGTGCGGGGCACCATCGAGCGGGTCACCAACAAGGTGTTCCTCCTCTCCCCGCCCAACGTCACAGTGGCGGCGGAGGAGAAGCAGCGCCTCGCCGAGGGTGGCTTCTTCAACCAGAGCTGACGGGAACGCCCCCTGATGTACTCCTTGGGGCTGGCCATCGAGCTGGTCCTCTACCTCTTCATCCTCTTCCTGCTCGGCCGGCTGGTCGCCGACTGGATCCAGATGTTCGCCCGCGAATGGACCCCGCGCGGGCCGTTGTTGGTCGTCCTCGAGGTCGTGTACACCGTGACCGATCCGCCGATCAAGGCGTTGCGCAGGATCCTGCCTCCGCTGCGGCTGGGCGGCATGCTGATCGACCTGAGCTTCTTCGTTGTGCTGCTGATCGCCTACCTGCTGCGGGTGCTGAACCGGTCATTACTGCTGTGAGAGGCTCGGGGGATATTGTTCAGACCGCACAGCGAACTCCGACTAGAACGAATTGGGTGAGGTCATGCCGCTGACGCCTGAGGACGTGAGCAACAAGCGCTTTACGCCGGTGCGCCTGCGCGAGGGCTATGACATGGGCGAGGTGGATCAGTTCCTCGACGAGGTCGAGACCGAGCTGGAGCGCCTGCTGAAGGAGAACGACGACCTTCGCAGCAAGCTCTCCGTCGCGCAGAAGGGCGGCGGCAGCGTCGCCGAGTCCGCGCCCGCCGCGGTCAAGGCTCCCGAGCCGGAGCCCACGCCAGCGCCGGCGGCTCCGCTCGCCGCTGCGCCGGTCGCTGCTGCGGCCCCCCAGGAGATCAAGGTCACCACCGTCGCCGAGGCCTCGTCGGCGGCCGCGAAGCTGCTGGAGATCGCCACCCGCAACGCCGACGAGCTCGTCAACGGCGCCAAGGACGAGGCCGACCAGATCGTCGGTGCGGCGCGCACCAAGGCCGAGCGGCTCGAGACCGAGATCAAGAGCAAGGCCGATCGGATGGAGTCCGACGCACGCAGCCGTGCGCAGATGCTCGACTCCGAGACCGAGGCCAAGCGGCGCGAGCTGTTCGGCCAGCTGGAGAAGGACAAGGTTCGCCTCGACGGCGAGATCGAGACGCTGCGTGCCTTCGAGCGGGAGTACCGCAGCCGCCTGAAGAGCTACTTCAGCCAGCAGCTCGCCGCGCTCGACGGCAACGGCGAGGGCGGCGAACTGCCGACCGCCACCGAGCACGCGCCCAAGCGGCTGAAGTCGATCCTGGGCGAGGAAGAGGCCGGCTCCACCGGGTCGGCCGGGTCAGCCAACTGACCCGACCGCCACGATCGGAGACCGCAGGGCTCAGACCCTGAGGATGCTGTAGCTGAAGCCGAGGTCGGGATCGCTCACGTCGAGCGCTCCAGCGGCCTCGGCTTCACTCATGTCCGTGGCGAGGACCTCGCTGGCGATCAGGTCGCGGTGCTCGTGGAGGGCGGTCGCCGCCTCGCCCTGCGCCGACCAGGTCACGGTGATCCGGTCCGAGACCTCGAAGCCGTGGGACTTCCGGGTCTCCTGGATCGAGCGGACGATCTCGCGGGCCAGGCCCGAGCGACGCAGCGCCGGGGTGATCTCGAGGTCCAGGGCGACGGTCTCGCCCTGCTCGTTGACGACCGACCAACCCTCCCTGGGGCGCTCGGTGAGGATGACCTCGTCTGCTCCGACGTCGACCTGTGCGCCGTCCACGATGACGCGGGCATGGCCGTCCTCGGCGAGTTCGGCCGCGAGGACCGCCGGGTCTGCCGCGGCGATCGCCGCCGCGACCTTCGGCGTGTCCTGGGCGAACCGCTTGCCGAGCGATCGGAAGTTGCCCTTCGCCTGGAAGTCGACCAGGTCGGCGCCAGCAGCGGACAGCGGCTCGAGGGTAGCCACGTTGAGCTCCTCGGCCACCTCGGCGCGCAGCGCCTCCGGGAGCCGGTCGTAGGACGCAGTGGGCACCAGCGCCCGGCTCAAGGGCTGTCGGGTGCGCACCTTCGCCTCGGCACGCGCGGACCGGCCGAGCTCGACGAGGCGTCGTACCAGGTCCACCTGGCCGGCCAGCTCGTCGTCGATCAGGGAGTCGTCAACGACCGGCCAGGAAGCCAGGTGCACCGAGGCTGCAGCGTCCGCGCCGGTGAACAGGTCCTGCCACACTCGCTCGGTGATGAACGGGGTCAGCGGAGCCATCAGCAGCGTGACCATCCGCAGGCACTCGTGCAGGGTGGCGAACGCATCCACCTCGCCGTTCCAGAACCGCCGACGCGACCGGCGCACGTACCAGTTGGAGAGGTCGTCGACGTACGCCGCGAGCAGGCTGCCGGCACGCTGGGTGTCGAAGCCCTCCAGCGCGGCGGTGACGTCGCGTGCCGTGCGATGCGCTTCGCTCAGCGCCCACCGGTCCAGGGCCGGACGCGTCGCGATGGCCGAGGCCGTCGCGTCGGCCGACCAGCCCGCGAGGTTGGCGTAGAGGACCTGGAACGCGACGGTGTTCCAGTAGGTCAGCAGCACCTTGCGGACCGTCTCCTGGATGGTCTGGTGGCCGACCCGGCGCGCCGCCCAGGGCGATCCGCCGCAGGCCATGAACCAGCGCACGGCATCGGCGCCGTGCTCGTCCATCAGCGGGATCGGCTCAAGGATGTTGCCCAGGTGCTTGCTCATCTTCCGGCCGTCCTCGGCGAGGAGCAGCCCGAGGCAGACCACGTTGCGGTACGACGACTCCCCGAAGACGAGGGTGTTGACCGCCATCAGCGTGTAGAACCAGCCCCGGGTCTGGTCGATCGCCTCGCAGATGAAGTCGGCTGGGAAGGCGGCCTCGAAGCGCTCCTTGGAGCCCGGGACGTGGGGGTAGCCCCACTGGGCGAAGGGCATCGAGCCGGAGTCGAACCACGCGTCGATGACCTCGGGCACCCGGCGGCTCTCGCCGTCGCACTCCGGGCACGGGAAGGTGATCGCGTCGACGTACGGCCGGTGCGGGTCCAGGTCCGACTGGTCGGCGCCGGTCAGCTCGGAGAGCTCGGAGAGCGAGCCCACGCAGGTCTGGTGGCCCTCCTCGCAACGCCAGATCGGCAGCGGGGTGCCCCAATAGCGGCTGCGTGACAGTGCCCAGTCGATGTTGTTCTGCAGCCAGTCGCCGTACCGGCCGTGCTTGATCGTCTCGGGAAACCAGTTGGTCTTCTCGTTCTCCGCCAGGAGGGCGTCCTTGCGGGCCGTGGTGCGGACGTACCACGACGGCATCGCGTAGTAGAGCAACGTCGTGTGGCAGCGCCAGCAGTGCGGATAGCTGTGCTCGTAGGGGACGTGCCGGAACAGCAGCCCCCGGGCCTGCAGGTCGTCGACCAGTGCCGCGTTGGCGTGCCGGAAGAACTGGCCGCCGACCAGGTCGATGTCGGCGTCGAAGCAGCCCTGTCGGTCGATCGGGTTGACCATCTCCACGCCGTTGCGCCGGCAGGAGGCGAAGTCGTCCTCGCCGAAGGCGGGGGACTGGTGGACCAGGCCGGTGCCGTCCTCGGCGGTGACGTACTCCTCGGTGACGACGAAGTGAGCGCGTCCAGGCCACTCCACGAGCTCGAACGGGCGCTGGTAGGTCCAGCCGACCATGTCACTGCCCCGGAAGCGCTCGCCGGTGCGTGACCAGTCGCTCTGCCCGTCGATGCCGAGGACCTGGTCGGCCAGCGAGTCGGCGACGACGACGGTCTGGGAGCCGTCGCTGACCGCGACGTACTCGAAGTCGGGGTGCACCGCGACGAGGGCGTTGCTGACCAGCGTCCAGGGGGTCGTCGTCCACACCAGGAGCGCGGCGCGGCCGGCAAGCGGGCCAGAGGTGAGGGGGAAACGGACGAACACCGACGGGTCGGTGATGGTCTCGTAGCTCCCGGGCTGGCCGAGCTCGTGGTCGGACAGCGCAGTGCCGCAGCGGGGGCAGTAGGGCGCGACCCGGTGGTCCTCCTCGAGCAGGCCCTGGCCATGGATCTGCTTGAGCGCCCACCAGACCGACTCGACGTACGGCGCGTCCATGGTGCGGTAGGGCTCCCGCATGTCGATCCAGCAGCCCATCCGGTCGGTCATGTCCTCCCAGAGATCGACGTGCCGCTGCACCGACGCCCGGCAGCGGGCGTTGAACTCGGCCACGCCGTACGCCTCGATGTCGGGCTTGCCGGAGAAGCCGAGCTCCTTCTCGACGGCAAGCTCGACCGGGAGGCCGTGGCAGTCCCAGCCGCCCTTGCGGTTGACGCGGTACCCCTGCATGGTCTTGAACCGCGGGAAGATGTCCTTGAAGGTGCGCGACTCCACGTGATGGGTGCCGGGTCGGCCGTTGGCGGTGGGGGGTCCCTCGTAGAAGGTCCACGGCCGGGCGTTGCCGTTGACCTCCACGGACTTCTCGAACGTGCCCTGCTCGGCCCAGAGCGCCAGGATGTCGCGCTCGAGGGTGGGCAGGTCGACCTGCGGGGGTACGGGGCGGTACGTCACGGCTGGTCCTCGTCCTTCGGTGGGAACGTCGATCGCTTCCGAAGGGACGAGAGCCGGAGCTCCCGCGGTACCACCCTCCTTGGCCGACGCGCGTTCCGCCGACCCACTCCGGGTCCGAGCCGCCGCCGGTTCTACTCCACCCGAGGGTGTTTCCTCCGGCAACTCCGGGATGATCTTCGTCTGCCGTCGTACCCCCGGGCTCACACCATCCCCGGGTCGCTCGTGGTCGTACGGCGGACTACTCGTCCCCTCAACGTCGTGCGGCTCGCCGCAATTGTGCCATGGCCCCGGGAGCGGCCGCCTTCGGCATGGCGAGTTGAAGGGCGGTGGGCATCCTCGTATCCTCGCGCCACCACGTACGCAGTGACCGCGGAGCAGCGGTTGCTCTTCTCCGATCCCGATAGGGGCGCTCAGCCATGGCAACTTCCCCGAAGCGCTCGCTGGTGAGCCGGGCCGGCGCCGCGGCGCGAAAGGTAGTGCGCAAGCCAGCGCCCGCCACGTCGTCCGGGCAGTCAGCGCCCGGCAAGAAGGCCGCACCGGCCAAGAAGGCCGCACCGGCCAAGAAGGCCGCACCGGCCAAGAAGGCCGCACCGGCCAAGAAGGCCGCACCGGCCAAGAATGCCGCGCCGGCCAAGAAGGCCGCACCGGCCAAGAAGGCCGCACCGGCCAAGAAGGCCGCACCGGCCAAGAAGACCGCACCGGCCAAGAAGACCGCGCCCGCCAAGAAGGTGACCGGTCGCAAGGGGTCGGCCGCCCGACTGGTGGTGCTGCCGAACGAGAAGTCGTGGACCAACGATGAGCTGGCCGAGGTCCGCAACCAGCTCAAGAGCGACGTCAAGCGGCTCGTCGCCGAGCTCGCGGCGGCCGAGGCCGACCTGGTCGGCCTGATGCGCAGTGGGACCGACGGGGCCGGCAACGACCAGGCCGACGTGGGGTCCGCGACCTTCGAGCGTGACCAGGAGATGACGATCGCGAACAACGCCCGCGACATGCTCAGCCAGTCCGAGCACGCGCTGGAGCGCATCGCGGACGGCAGCTACGGGGTCTGCGAGAGCTGCGGTGAGCCGATCGGGAAGAATCGACTGATGGCCTTCCCCCGAGCGACGATGTGCCTGTCGTGCAAGCAGCGCGAGGAGCGTCGCTGACTTCCTCGAGCCCCGAGCAGCCTCCTGCGGAGACGCCTCCGGTCCGGGCGGCGCTGGCCTTCGTTGTGGCCGTCGTGGCTCTGGTCGTCGACACAGTGACCAAGGTGTTGGCCGTGCACCACCTCCAGGATCGTGCCCCCGTCCAGCTGCTCGGCCACTGGGTGCAGCTGACCTTCGCCAGGAACCCCGGTGCCGCCTTCAGCACCGGTACCGGCTACACCCCGGTGATCACCGTGGTTGCCATCGTCGCCGCGGTCGTGGTGATCTGGTTCGTGCTGCGTGTACGTTCCCTCGGCTGGGCCTGGGCCTTCGGGTTCCTGCTCGCCGGCATCCTGGGCAACCTGGCGGACAGGATGTTCCGCCCGCCGGGGCCCTTCCGCGGCCACGTGGTTGACTTCATCGAGTTCCCGCACTGGCCGGTCTTCAACGTCGCGGACATCTGCATCAACGTGGCTGCGGTGCTGATCCTCGTGCAGGTGGTGCGGGGGGTGCATCTCGACGGATCCCGGGAGGCGCGCCATGGCTGACGACGCCGAGCTGCGCACGCTGATCGTTCCCGAGGGCGTCGGCGGCGTGCGGGTGGACGCGGGCCTGGCCAAGATGTTCGGCATCTCGCGCACCCGCGCCGCAGACCTCATCGCCGACGGCCACGTCGTGGTCGACGGCCAGGTGGTGGCCAAGTCCGACCGGCTGCTGCCCGGCAGCACCCTCGAGGTGTATATCCCGCGCGTCGCGGACCCGCTCGAGATCGTCGAGGAGGTCGTCGACGGGGTGCGGATCATCCACGAGGACGACGCGATCGTGGTCCTCGACAAGCCGGTCGGAGTGGCCGTGCACCCGTCCATGGGCTGGACCGGGCCAACGGTCGTCGGGCACCTGCGTGCCGCCGGCGTCCGGATCGCGACCAGTGGGGCGGCGGAGCGCCAGGGCATCGTGCAGCGGCTCGACGTCGGCACCTCCGGGGTGATGGTGATCTGCAAGAGCGAGCGCGCCTACTCGGTGCTGAAGAACGCGTTCCGCGATCGAACGGTCGACAAGACCTACCACGCTCTCGTCCAGGGGCACCCCGACCCGTTGCAGGGCACCATCGACGCCCCGATCGGCCGGGCCGCTAAGGCCGACTGGAAGTTCGCCGTACGGGAGGACGGCAAGCACAGCGTCACGCACTACGAGACGCTGGAGGCGCACCGCTTCGCCAGTCTGCTGGAGATCCACCTGGAGACGGGCCGGACCCACCAGATCCGGGTGCACATGGCTGCGTTGAAGCATCCGTGCGTCGGCGACCTCACCTACGGGGCGGATCCGACCCTGGCCCGATGGCTCGGCCTCGAGCGGCAGTGGCTGCACGCGGTGCGACTGGGCTTCGAGCACCCGCGGTCGGGGGGGTACGTCACCTACGAGTCGCCCTACCCCGACGATCTGGCGAACGCGCTCGAGGTGGTCCGGGATGCCAGTTGAGCCGATCGACCTGAGCCTGCGCACGGCTACGACCGCGGACCTGACCGAGATCGCCGAGCTCTACCTGGCCACCCGCGCCGCCGCGGTCCCGCACATGCCGCCCGTGGCCGACACGCCTGGGGACGTCCGCTCCTGGGTGTCGGGCTGGCGGCTCACCGGACCAGGCGCACGTGAGGTCTGGGTCGCGGAGACAGACCTCGGCCTGGTCGGGTTCGCGAGCCTCGAAGCCGACTGGCTCGATGGGCTGTACGTCGGCCCTGACCACCAGGGCACCGGGGTGGGGAGCGCGCTCCTGGACGTCGTCCGGGCGCAACGACCACGCGGGTTCGGGCTCTGGGTGTTCGCGTCGAACACGCCGGCCCGAGCCTTCTACCGTCGGCACGGGCTGATCGAGCTGGAGCATACGGACGGCTCCGGGAACCAGGAGCGATCACCCGACGTCCGGATGGTCTGGCCCGGCAACGATCCGTTGGCGTTCCTGCGGGCCCAGGTCGACGCCGCCGACGCAGAGCTGGCCGAGGTCCTGGCGCGCCGCCTCGCGCTGACCATGGCGATCCAGGGGCACAAGGAGCAGGCCGGGGCTGACGCCGGTCACGCCGGGCGTGACCGCGAGCGCGAGCAGGAGATCGTGGCCCGGATGGCCAGGCACGCGCCCGGCCTGCCGGCAGAGCTGATCGCGCCGGTGATGGAGGTCGTCATCGGGGAGAGCCTGAGCGCCTGGGAGGGCGCGCAGCGGTAGCGCTCGGACCCGACACCACGGCTGCCTCGGCACGCAGGTGCGCCGCCCGCACTGGCACGATGGCGCCATGGAGATGCACGGGGACCTTGCGCGTCGCTACCGCGACTTCGCCGCGCACGCCCGCGGTGAGTCGCCGTGCTTCGAGGACTGGGCCCTCGGCGTCGCGGACGACGCCGAGGTGCACGCGTGGCTGGCGGAGCTGCCCCGGCTCAAGCAGCAGCCCAATCTCGTCTTCGCCGCTGCTCGATGGCACGGCGCGGCGGCGCCGGCGCCGTACGCCGAGCTCAAACGGGTGCTTCTGGACCACGAAGCCGAGGTCAAGGAGACGATTCGCGAGCGCTCGACCCAGACCAACGAGGTGGGCCGGCTGGCGACGCTGGTGCCTGCGTTCGGGCTCTTCCCCGAGCCCCTGGTCCTGGTCGAGGTCGGCGCCAGCGCCGGCCTGTGCCTCTTCCCGGACCGGTACGACTACGAGTGGGCGCCAGGCGGCAGGTTGGCCGGCGCCGGCGGGCCGACGCTCACCGCGTCCGTCGACGGGCCGGTGCCGCTGCCGGCGGCGCTGCCCCGGGTGGTCCAGCGGATCGGCCTCGACCTGCATCCCCTGAGCGTGTACGACGACGATGCAGTCGCCTGGCTGGAAACACTGGTGTGGCCAGAGCAGGACGATCGGCGGTCGCTGCTGCATGAGGCGATCGAGATCGCCCGAGCGGAGCCGCCCGACCTGCGCCAGGGCGACCTGCTCGCCGCCGTACCGGCGCTCGTCGAGGAGGCGGGCCGTTGGGGGACGCCGGTCGTGTTCCACTCCGCGGTGATCGCCTACCTCGACCTGGGGGAGCGCACGGAGTTCGCCGCGACGATGGCCGACCTGGTTGCCCGTGGGAGCTGCCATTGGGTGAGCAACGAGGCTCCGCGCGTCCTCGAGGCGGTCACCGCCACCGCACCGGACGCGCCGCCGCACCCGGCGGGCTTCGTGCTCGGCGTGGACGGACGCGCGGTGGCCGGACCCACAGCCACGGTCGTTTCCTGCACTGGTTCGGCTGAGCCGGCACCGATGAGCCGGCGCCGGCGAAGTGTCGGTGTGCCCTGTCACGATCGATGGGGTCGGTCGCATAGGCTGACGACCTTCCCCAGTCCGGCCCGAGGCCCTCAGAGCTCAGGGTGAGAGTGGCGCGCGCAGAGGAGAACAGGCGAGGAGATGGCGGCTGGCTCGAGCGACGGATTCGCGCACCTTCACGTGCACACTGAGTACTCCATGCTCGACGGCGCCGCACGGCTCGGCGACATGATGCAGCGCACCGCCGAGCTCGGCATGGACTCCATCGCGATGACCGACCACGGCAACGTCTTCGGCGCCTACGAGTTCTGGTCCAAGGCGAAGGCCGCCGGCATCAACGGGATCGTCGGCATGGAGGCCTATTTCACCCCGAACACCAGCCGCTTCGACAAGAAGCGGGTCCGGTGGAACGACGGCGGCGACGACGACGTCTCCGGTTCCGGCGCGTACACCCACATGACCCTGCTCGCCGAGAACACCGTCGGGATGCACAACCTGTTCCGGCTCAGCAGTCGGGCGAGCATGGAGGGCTACTTCTACCAGCCGCGCGCCGACCGCGAGCTGCTCGCCGAGTACGCCAGCGGACTGATCGGCACCACCGGCTGCCCGTCGGGCGAGGTCCAGGTCTGGCTGCGCATCGGGGACTACGAGAAGGCCCGGCAGGCGGCCGCCGACTTCCAGGACATCCTGGGCCGCGACAACTACTTCCTCGAGCTGATGGACCACGGACTGGGCATCGAGCGGCGGGTCCGCGACGACCTGCTCCGGCTCAGCAGGGACCTCGGCATCCCGCCGATCGCGACCAACGACTCCCACTACGTGCTGCGCGAGGACGCGCCGTCGCAGGAGCACCTCCTCTGCGTCTCCAGCGGCAGCACGATGGCGGACCCGAAGCGGTTCAAGTTCGACGGCGACGGCTACTACATCAAGTCCCCCGCCGAGATGCGCGAGATCTGGGTCGACCGCTACGACCTGCGCGAGGCCTGCGACAACACCCTGCTGATCGCCGAGCGGTGCGGGGTGGAGTTCACCGAGGGCAACGGCACCTACATGCCCCGGTTCCCCTGCCCGGAGGGTGAGGACGAGAACTCCTGGTTCGTCAAGGAGGTCGAGAAGGGGCTGCGCTACCGCTACCCGGAGGGCATCCCCGACGCGGTGCGCAAGCAGGCGGACTTCGAGGTCGGCGTGATCACCCAGATGGGCTTCCCCGGCTACTTCCTCGTGGTGGCCGACTTCATCAACTGGGCCAAGGACCACGGCATCCGGGTCGGGCCCGGCCGTGGCTCCGGGGCCGGGTCGATGTGCGCGTACGCCATGCGGATCACCGACCTGGACCCCCTGCGCCACGGGCTGATCTTCGAGCGGTTCCTCAACCCCGACCGGGTCTCGATGCCCGACTTCGACATCGACTTCGATGAGCGTCGGCGCGGCGAGGTCATCCGCTACGTGAGCGACAAGTACGGCGACGACCGCGTCTCGATGATCGTCACCTACGGCACCATCAAGGCCAAGCAGGCCGTCAAGGACTCCTCACGCATCCTCGGCTACCCCTTCGCGATGGGTGACCGGATCACCAAGGCCATGCCGGCTCCGGTGATGGGCAAGGACGTGCCGCTCAAGAGTCTCTTCGACGAGACTCACCCGCGCTTCGGTGAGGGCGGCGACTTCCGCAAGCTCTACGACTCCGAGCCCGATGTGAAGACGGTCGTCGACACGGCGATCGGCATCGAGGGCCTGAAGCGTCAGTGGGGCGTGCACGCCGCGGGCGTGATCATGTCCAGCGAACCGCTGCTCGACGTGATCCCGGTGATGCGGCGCCCGGCCGACGGCGCGATCATCACCCAGTTCGACTACCCGACCTGCGAGAAGCTCGGGCTGATCAAGATGGACTTCCTCGGGCTCCGCAACCTGACGGTGCTCGACGACGCACTGATCAACATCGCCAACAACCGCGGCGAGAAGGTCGTCCTCGAGGACCTCGAGCTGACCGACCCGGCGACGTACGCCCTGCTCCAGCGTGGCGACACGCTCGGCGTGTTCCAGCTCGATGGCGGCCCGATGCGGGCGCTGCTGCGCAGCATGCAGCCCGACACGTTCGAGGACATCTCCGCGGTCGGTGCGCTCTACCGGCCCGGCCCGATGGGGGCCGACTCCCACAACAAGTACGCCCGCCGGAAGACCGGCCGGGAGCCCGTCGTCCCCATCCATCCCGAGCTGGCCGAGGCCCTCGAGGACGTGCTCGGCGAGACCTACGGCCTGATCGTCTATCAGGAGCAGGTCATGGCGATCGCCCAGAAGCTGGCGGGCTACACGCTGGGTCAGGCGGACCTGCTGCGTCGCGCGATGGGCAAGAAGAAGAAGTCCGAGCTCGACAAGCAGTTCGCGGCCTTCTCCGCCGGCATGACCGATCGCGGCTTCTCGATGGCCGCGGTGAACACGCTCTGGGAGATCCTGGTCCCGTTCTCCGACTACGCCTTCAACAAGGCGCACTCCGCGGCGTACGGCCTGGTGTCGTACTGGACGGCATACCTCAAGGCGAACTATCCGGCCGAGTACATGGCCGCGCTGTTGACGTCCGTCAAGGACGACAAGGACAAGATGGCGATCTACCTCAACGAGTGTCGCCGGATGAAGATCCAGGTGCTGCCTCCGGACGTGAACGAATCCGAGGCGAACTTCACCCCGGTCGGCACCGACATCCGCTTCGGACTCACCGCGATCCGCAACGTCGGCAGCAACGTCGTCGACCAGATCATCGAGGCGCGTCGCGAGAAGGGGCGGTACGCCGACTTCGGCGACTTCATGGGCAAGGTGCCGCCGCAGGTGTGCAACAAGCGGCTGATCGACTCCCTGGTCAAGGCCGGGGCATTCGACTCGCTGCAGCACCGGCGCCGGGCGCTGGTCGCCATCCACGAGCAGGCGGTCGACCAGTACGTCGACATCAAGCGCAACGAGGCGATCGGCCAGGACTCGCTCTTCGGCGGCATGGACGACAACGAGAGCGGCTTCGGCGTCGACGTGGTCGTCCCCGACATCGAGGAGTGGGACAAGCAGACCCTCCTCGCCCACGAGCGGGACATGTTGGGGCTCTACGTCTCCGACCACCCACTGCTCGGGCTCGAGCACGTGCTTGCCAACGCGGCCGACTGCACGATCGGGCAGCTGCTGGCCGACGACTCGCGACCGGACGGTGCGCAGACCACGATCTGCGGCCTGATCACCGGAGTTCAGCGCAAGATCACCAAGCGAGGCGACAACTGGGCGATGGTCACGGTCGAGGACCTCGAGGGTGCCGTGGACGTGCTGCTGTTCCCGTCGTCCTACGCGTTGGCGGCCCCCCTGCTGATCGAGGACTCCGTGGTGATCGTCAAGGGCAGACTCTCGCGCAGCAAGGATCAGCCCGAGCTGCACGGACAGGAGGTCTCGGCGCCGGATCTTCGGACCGCCACCGGGGGGCCGTTGCGGATCTCGGTACCGTCCACACGCTGCACCCCCGCGATGGTCGAGCAGCTGAAGGACATCCTGCGAACCCATCCCGGAATGACAGAGGTGCAGATGCTGCTCAAGTCGCGCGGCTCGACGAAGGTGTTCCGCATCGACGACCGGCTGAGGGTCACCTCCACGCCGGCGCTGATCGCGGACCTCAAGCAGCTGCTCGGCCCCGGGTGCATGCAGTGAGCGCGCCCGCACCGACGACGACCCGCCCCACGCGGTCCGGCCCGCTGCCGGGGTCGCCGAGCGAGGTGCTCACCGATGTGCTCATCGTCGCCGTCGGCTTCGCCGTCCTCGGAGTCGTCGGCGCCTTCGTCTGGCATGCCGTCGTCCACCTGCCGACCTACACCCGCAGCGGCACCGGCGGCCTGATGGACCAGGTGCAGCTGGCCGAGGTGATGGGGATCGACGGTTGGTTCTTCACGATCGGCGGTGTCGGCGGCCTGCTCGCCGGGGCGGTGCTGATGCTCGCGCGGCGTACCCGTCCGGTGCTGATGGTCGTGCTGCTCGCTGCCGGGGGCGCACTCGCGGCGTGGCTGATGGTCGTCGTCGGGCTGCACCTGGGTCCGGCTGACCCCGACGTGGTGCTTCGGACGGCCGCCAAGGGCACACGGGTCCCGTTGCAGCTGCACACCAAGGCCCACGTCGTCGAGTACGCCTGGTCGCTAGGTGCGGTGCTCAGTGGTCTGGTCGTGCTGCTGCTGAGCTCGCCGCGGCCGGCTGCGACCGAGAGCCGGGTCGTGCCGGACAAGCCGACCGACGAGGGCCCGCCCCCGCCGGACCCCGGGCGCTGATGACCAGCGACGGCACCGACGGCACCGATGAGCCCAGCACGGCTCCCGGCAGCGCGATGCCCCTGGGACGTCGCCGCCGGCTCGCCATCGTCACCGCGGTGGCGGTCCTGGTCGTGGCTGTGCTGGGAGTGGGCACCTACGCGGCCGTCAGGCTGATCGGCGGCGGGCCGCACCCCGAGGACGTTCTGCCCGCGTCCACGATCGCGGTGGTCTCGGTGGACCTGGATCCCTCGGCCGGACAGAAGATCGAGGCCATCCGCACCATGCGGAAGTTCCCTGACCTGCGCAAGCAGATCGACCTGGGCCCCGGCGACGACGTCCGCAAGCTCATCTTCGACAAGATGATCGCCTCGGGCGGCTGCCGATCGATGTCCTTCGACCGCGACGTCGGGTCCTGGCTGGGCAACCGCGCGGCGCTCGGCGCGGTCGACCTCGGCGAGGCGTCTCCGACGCCGGTGCTCGCGCTGCAGGTGCAGGATGCCGCAGCGGCGCGGCGCGGCCTCGACCGGATCATGGCCTGCTCGCATCCCGCAGACGTCGGTATCGCGATGGCGGCCGGCTACGCGATCATCAGCGACAGCACGGCGCACGCGCGCTTGATCGTGGCCGACGGACGCAGTCACGACCTGGCCGACGATGCGTCGTACCAGCACTGGACCGGACAGACCGGTGACGCCGGAGTGCTGAGCTTCTATGTCGCGAAGTCGGCCGCCGACCTCGGACTCAGGGAGCTCGACCGAGGCATGTTCGGTGCGGACCTGGGCTCACTCAAGGACACCCTCAAGGGGTTCCGGGGCATGGCCGGCACTCTTCGCTTCAGCGAGGGCGGCGCCGAGCTCGCCACCGCGACCGGGGGCGTCCACGCCACGGACGGCAGTGCGGTCGGAGATGCTGTCGGTCGACTGCCCGCCGACACCGCGCTGGCGCTGGGCATCGGCGTCCCGGGGGACTACGCGACCACACTGGTCGACCGGGTCGCCGGGCTGGACGGCGGGACCCGGACGGCGTTCATCAAGCAGACGCGGGCGCAGACCGGACTGCGGCTGCCGGAGGATCTCCAGACCATGCTCGGCACGGCGCTGGTGCTCAGCGTGGACGGCACGCCGCCGCGGCAGCTCAGCTCCCTCGACGGCATCAGCAGCCTGCCGGCGGCCGTCACGGTGACCGGCGACGGACCGGGCATCGACGCCGTGCTGTCACGGGTGCAGCACCGCACCCGGACGAGCCTCGCCGACCTCGGGTTGACGGAGCGGAAGGACGACACCCACGTCACGGTGGCCACCAGCGCGACCTACGCCGCCCGGGTCCGCCAGCATGGCGACCTCGGGTCGGACGGCACCTTCGAGAAGGTCGTGCCCGACGCCGACCACGCGGTCGCAGTCTTCTTCCTCCGCATCGACGACGCCTGGCGCCAGAAGATCGCCGAGCTGGTCGGCAATGCCAGCGGTCCGGCGGACGCTGCAGCGGTCGACAGCGACCTTGCACCGTTCCAGGCGCTGGGGTTCAGTGCCTGGAACGACGGGGGAATCACCCACACGCTGCTGAAGCTGGCCACGAACTAGTCGCTCGCCCGGGCTCAGCGGCGCGCGATGGGGGCCAGGGTCGCGCCGGTCAGGCGCACGAGGTCGTCGGGAGCCAGGCCCAGGTCGGTGCCGCGCCGACCCGCAGAGACGTAGACGGTCTCCTGCGCCCCGGCCGATGCGTCGACGACGGTACGCAGCGGGCGCTTCTGGCCCAGCGGCGAGATCCCGCCGACGACGTACCCGCTGGACCGCTCCGCGGACGCGAGGTCCGCCATCGCGGCGCGCTTCGCACCCAGCGTGATGGCGAGGGCCTTCAGGTCCAGCTCGGCGTCCACCGGGACCACCGCCACCGTCAGCTCCCCATCCACCTCGGCGACCAGCGTCTTGAGCACACGGGCCGGGTCGAGACCGAGGGCGTGGGCGGCCTCGAGGCCGTACGACCTGACCGTCGGGTCGTGCTCGTAGGAGTGCACGGAGTAGGCGACCCCGGCCCGGTCGAGCGCCACCGTGGCCGGCGTCCCGACCCGGTCCTCCTTTCCCCTGCGACCCATCAGTTCGGCGACCAACGGGTCCGGGCGACCTCGGTCGCGGGAAGGGACGGCAGCGCGCGCATGGCGCGCATCTCCGTGCGCAGCGCGGCGGCGAGCATGGCCAGCCGCTCGACTGCGCTGTCGGCCTCGAGCAGCGCTTGGCGCTCGCGGAGGGTGAGCAGGCAGGTCGCCGCCAGCGCGAACGAGAGGTACGTCGGGTCCGCGGGCATGGTCCCGGTCAGGACTGTGTCGCCGCGCAGCGTGGAGAGCGCGTCCCGGTAGCGCTCGAAGACCGCGAGCGTGTGGTCCGCCTGGAGCCGGGCGTGCTCGATCGCCTCGGGGTCCGTCTCCTCCTCGTCGGCGAGGAGCTCGACGTCCGCGGTGAAGTACTCGCCCGCGGTGTTCATCGTCTCCATCTTCAGTCGCTGCCGGCCGGTGACCAGCAGGTCGAAGCGGCCGTCCTCGTGCGGGGTGACCTCGGTGACCTGGGCGAGCGTGCCGACCCTGTGCGCGGACTGCACGCCGTGGTCGCCGACCTCATAGCCCTCGCGGATCGCCACCACCCCGAAGAGCCGCTGGGTCGGATCGGGGATGGCGAGCAGGTCGCGCACCATGGCCCGGTAGCGGTCCTCGAAGACGTGCAGCGGGATCACCATGCCCGGGAGCAGCACCGTGTTCAGCGGGAACATCGGCAGCGTGGGCACGGCCCCAAACTAGCGGCTTCGCCACGGGCGGGCCGGGAGGTCGGAGATCGGCTCGCGGGCGAGTAGGTTGGCGACATGGTGGACCACAACGCCCAGATCATCGACGAGTTCCGCGCGAACGGCGGGAGAGTCGGTGGCGGGTTCGAGGGCGCGCCGCTGCTGCTGCTGCACAGCACCGGTGCCCGCACCGGCCAGGAGCGGGTCAGCCCGATGATGTACCAGGCGGTCGGCGACGCCTACGCGGTGTTCGCGTCCAAGGCGGGCGCCGACACCCATCCCGACTGGTTCCATAACCTGACCGCGCACCCTGAGGCACGGATCGAGGTCGGGGTCGACGGCGAGGTCCAGACCGTCGACGTCACCGCCCGCGTGCTCGACGCCGAGGAGCGCGAGCCGATCTGGTCCACCCAGAAGGAGCGCTTTCCCGGGTTCGCCGACTACGAGGCGAAGACCACGCGGGTGATCCCGGTGGTGCTGCTCGAGCGGGTCCGGGGCACGGACGACCCAGCCGATCCCGGCCGGTGAACGCGGCCGGGAAAGCTGCCGTCGGCTACATAGACTGATCTCCATGATGCGCCGGATCGACCTCAGGGGTGGCGCAGCAGCATCCGCCCCTGACTACCGCACCCTCGTGCCGCGTGCCGACTTCGACGTCGACGCCGCGCTGCACGTGGTGGGACCGATCTGCGACGACGTCCACGAGCGCGGCATGGCCGCTGTCATCGACTACTCGGCGAAGTTCGACGGCGTCGAGCAGACCGACATCGCGGTGCCTGCGGAGGCGATCGCGGAGGCGCTCGAACGACTGGATCCCGACGTCCGAGCCGGGCTCGAGGAGTCGATCCGTCGGCTCCGGACGACCTGCGAGGCAGAGCTCGAGGCGGACGTCGTCACCGACCTGGCACCCGGCGCCCGGGTGACCCAGCGGATGGTGCCGGTCGACCGGGTCGGGCTCTACGTCCCGGGTGGGCTCGCCCCGCTGGTGTCCAGCGTGGTGATGAACGTCGTACCCGCTCAGGTCGCCGGTGTCGGCTCGATCGCGCTGACCAGCTCGCCGCAACGCGACGGCTTCGGTCGATGGGGCGACGGTCTGCCGCACCCGACCATCCTGGCCGCCTGTGCGCTGCTCGGGGTCGACGAGGTGTACGCCGCCGGGGGTGCACAGGCGATCGCGATGCTGGCGTACGGCGCTGGACCCTGCCGCCCGGTCGACCTGGTCACCGGCCCCGGCAACATCTACGTCGTGGCGGCCAAGCGGCTGCTGCGTGGCGTCGTCGGGATCGACTCCGAGGCGGGCCCGACCGAGATCGCGATCCTCGCCGACGTCACCGCGGACCCCGCCTACGTGGCCGCGGACCTGATCAGCCAGGCCGAGCATGACCCGCTCGCCGCGTCGGTGCTGGTGACCGACTCGACCCGGCTCGCCGACGCCGTCGATGTCGAGCTCGAGCGGCAGATCGCAGCCACCAAGCACGTCGAGCGGATCCGCACCGCGCTGACTGGCCGGCAGTCCGGCACCGTCCTGGTCGACGGCATTGAGCAGGGCCTCGACGTCGTGAACGCCTACGCCGCCGAGCACCTGGAGGTCCAGACGGCCGACGCGGCGACGGTCGCGTCGCGGGTCCGCAACGCGGGTGCCATCTTCGTCGGGCCGTTCGCTCCGGTGTCGCTCGGCGACTACTGCGCAGGCTCGAACCACGTCCTCCCCACGGCCGGCTGCGCCTGCCACAGTTCGGGGCTGTCGGTCCGCGCCTTCCGCAGAGCCGTGCACGTCGTGGAGTACGACGAGGCGGCGCTGGACCAGGTCGCGGGTCACGTGGTGGACCTGGCCGAGGCCGAGGACCTGCCCGGGCACGCCGCCGCGGTCCGGGTGCGGCTGTGACCTGGTCACCGCCGCTGCGTGAGGAGCTCCGCGGGGTCGAGCCGTACGGCGCGCCCCAGCTCGACGTCCCGGTGCAGCTGAACACCAACGAGAACCCGTACGGTCCGCCGGCCGAGGTCGTCGCCGAGATCGCCACTCGGGTGGCGCAGGCTGCCGGTCGGCTCAACCGCTACCCCGACCGTGACTTCACCGCGCTGCGCTCGGCGCTCAGGGACTACCTGGCGGCCGAGTCCGGCGTGCGCGTCGCGGTCGAGCAGGTATGGGCCGCGAACGGCTCGAACGAGGTGATGCTGCACCTGCTCCAGGCCTTCGGTGGGCCCGGGCGGGTGGCGATGAGCTTCGCGCCGACGTACTCGATGTATCCGGAGTACGCCCGGGACACCCACACCGCCTGGGTCGAGGGGCACCGCCACGACGACTTCTCCTTCGATCTCGACCACGCCGCCGCGCTGATCGCCGAGCACCGTCCCTCAGTGGTGCTGCTGCCGAGCCCGAACAACCCGACCGGCACTGCCCTGCCGCACGACGTGGTCGGGCAGGTCGCCGCGCTGGTCGGCGACGGGGTGCTCGTGATCGACGAGGCGTACGCCGAGTTCCGCCGGACCGGCACGCCCAGTGCTCTCGAGCTGCTGGCCGACCACCCGAACCTGGTGATCACCCGGACGATGAGCAAGGCGTTCGCAGCAGCGGGACTGCGGCTGGGCTACCTCGCCGCCGACCCGCGGGTCTGCGACGCGCTGCGGGTCGTCAGGCTGCCCTATCACCTCTCGAGCACGACCCAGGCGACGGCGCTCGCCGCGCTGGCCCACGCACCCGTGCTGCTCGGCCGGGTCGACCAGCTCCGCAAGGAGCGCGACGCCCTGGTCCGATGGCTGCGCGAGCGGGACTTCGCGGTGGCCGACAGCGACGCCAACTTCGTGCTCTTCGGCCGGTTCGACAACCGACGTGCGGTCTGGGAGCAGTTGCTGGATCATGGGGTGCTGATCCGCGAGGTCGGCCCGGCGGGCTGGCTCCGCGTCTCGATCGGCACGCCGGACGAGATGGAAGCATTCAAGGACGCCCTGACGAAGGTGGGACGGCAATGAGCAGGACCGCACGCTGCGAACGGCAGACCAAGGAGTCCAAGGTCGTCGTCGAGGTCGACCTCGACGGGTCGGGCCGCACCGACGTCTCCACCGGTGTCGGGTTCTACGACCACATGCTCGATGCGTTCGGCCGGCACGCCCTGCTCGACCTGAGCGTGCACACCGAGGGCGACACGCAGATCGACGCTCACCACACGGTCGAGGACACCGCGATCGTGCTCGGGGAGGCACTGCGGGAGGCGCTCGGCGACAAGGTCGGCATCCGGCGATTCGGTGACGCGTGTGTGCCGCTGGATGAGGCGCTGGTGCAGGCGGTCGTGGACGTCTCCGGTCGGCCCTACTGTGTGCACACCGGCGAGCCGGAGGGGCAGCAGTACGTCCTGCTCGGCGGCTCCGGGACGGCTTACCTCGGCTCGCTCACCCGCCACGTCTTCGAGACCGTGGCCTTCCACGCCCACCTCGCCCTGCACGTGCGGGTGCTGGCCGGCCGCGAGCCGCACCACCTGGTCGAGGCCCAGTTCAAGGCCGTCGCCCACGCGTTCCGCGACGCCGTGGCGCTGGACCCTCGGGAGACGGGCGTTCCGTCGACCAAGGGCAGCCTCTAGCAGGGGCGGCGCAGCTTGTCGAACCCTGAGGTCGTCGTCCTGGACTACGGCTCCGGCAACGTCCGCTCGGTGGTGCGTGCCCTGGAGCGCGCCGGTGCCCGCGTCGAGCTGACCGCCGACCGCACCGCCGCCCGTGAGGCGGACGGCCTGGTGGTGCCCGGTGTCGGCGCGTTCGCCGCGTGCATGCGGGGGCTGCAGGCGGTTCACGGTCCCGAGGTGATCGGACGTCGACTGGCTGGCGGCCGACCGGTCTTGGGCATCTGCGTGGGGATGCAGGTGCTGTTCAGCCGCGGCGTGGAGCACGGCGTGGAGACCGACGGCTGCGACGAGTGGCCCGGGGTCGTCGAGCGCTTGCAGGCCCCCGTCGTACCCCACATGGGGTGGAACACCGTCGAGGTCCCGCAGGGCTCGCCGTTGTTCGCCGGTGTGGAGGGGGAGCGGTTCTACTTCGTGCACTCCTACGGCGTACGGGAGTGGTCCCTGGTGACGAACGGTCGGACCCGGCCACCCCTGGTGACGTGGGCCGCGCACGGACCGTCCGGCCGCGAGGACCGCTTCGTCGCCGCCGTCGAGAACGGCCCGCTCACCGCCACCCAGTTCCACCCGGAGAAGTCCGGCGACGCCGGCGCCCGCCTGCTGGCCAACTGGGTGTCCTCGCTGTGAGCCTGTGGCGGCCCGGGATCGTCGAGGCGGCGCAGACTTGCAACGAATCGGGGTCGAGGCGGCGCAACTTTGCAGATCGACCTGCAAAGTTGCGCCGCCTCGGCGATGAATAGAGTTCGGGGCATGGTGACCCATCTCGAGCTGCTGCCCGCCGTCGACATCGCGGGCGGCCAGGCTGTCCAGCTGGTGCAGGGGGTCGCGGGATCGGAGAAGCGGTTCGGGGATCCGATCGAGGCCGCGCTGCGCTGGCAGGAGGCCGGCGCGGAGTGGTTGCATCTGGTCGACCTCGACGCGGCGTTCGGTCGTGGCGACAACCGTGCGCTGCAGGCGAAGATCGTCGGGACGCTCGACATCCGGGTCGAGATGAGCGGCGGCATCCGTGACGACGCATCCCTCGAGGCCGCGATGGCGACCGGCTGCCGCCGGGTCAACATCGGAACCGCCGCGCTCGAGCAGCCGGAATGGTGTGCGCACGCGATCGCGGCGTACGGCGACAGGGTGGCGATCGGCCTGGACGTCCGCGGTCGGACCCTGGCCGCGCGTGGGTGGACCCGTGAGGGTGGCGACCTCTACGAGGTGCTGGAGCGACTCGATGCCGAGGGCTGTGCTCGCTACGTCGTCACCGACGTCAACAAGGACGGCATGCTGCAGGGGCCGAACCTCCAGCTGCTCACGGACGTGTGCGCGGCGACCGACCGGCCGGTGGTCGCCTCCGGTGGCATCACCGAGCTCGCTGACCTCCGGGCGCTGATGGCCATGGTCGACCGGGGCGTCGAGGGCGCGATCGTCGGCACCGCGCTCTACGAGGGCCGCTTCACTCTCGAGGACGCCCTCGCCCTGACCTGGCCCGACCGGCCATGAGCCTCGCGATCCGGGTGATCCCGTGCCTCGACGTCGACGAGGGTCGGGTGGTCAAGGGGGTCAACTTCGAGAACCTCCGCGACGCGGGCGACCCGGTCGAGCTGGCCCGGCGCTACGACGCGGAGGGCGCCGACGAGTTGACCTTCCTCGACATCTCGGCGTCCCACCAGGGTCGGGCGACGACCATGGAGATCGTCTCGCGCACCGCCGAGCAGGTGTTCATCCCACTGACCGTCGGCGGGGGTGTCGGCAGCGTGGACGACGTGGACCGGCTGTTGCGTGCCGGCGCCGACAAGGTTGCGGTCAACACCGCCGCGATCCACCGGCCCGGACTGGTCGCCGAGATCGCGGACCGGTTCGGGAGTCAGGTGCTGGTGCTCTCCGTGGACGCCCGCCGTGCGCCGGGCACGGAGTCGGGCTTCGAGGTCACCACGCACGGTGGTCGGAAGTCGGCGGGCCTGGACGCGGTCCAATGGGCCGCCCGTGCCGCCGAGCTGGGTGCCGGGGAGATCCTGCTCAACGCGATGGACGCGGACGGCACTGCCGATGGCTTCGACCTCGACCTGATCCGGTTGGTGCGCGCCGCGGTCGGTGTCCCGGTCATCGCCAGCGGCGGTGCCGGGCGACTGGAGCACTTCCCGCCCGCGGTCGCCGCGGGCGCCGACGCCGTCCTGGCCGCGACCGTGTTCCACTTCGGGACCCTGCGGGTCGGTGAGGTCAAGGACGCGCTGCGCAAGGCTGGCGACCCCGTGCGCTGAGGTCTCCGCAGGGGGCGGCGTTGTTGACGCGGCCGGTGTTTGGATACGGGCCCCCGCCAGCCGGGGCCACCGGTCTTGTCCCGATCAGTTCGCCCACTGCGACCAGGGGATGTTCCAGTCCATCATCCCCGGGTCGTCGGGGTTCGCGGCCCGACCGGTTCCTCGCACGATCACGATGTCGCCGGGCTCGGACATCTCATAGAAGCGGGTGGCGTTGGCAGTGGAGAGGTGGATGCAGCCGTGGGAGGTGTTCGCAGCGCCGAGTTGGCTGTCCCAGGGCGCGGCGTGGACGAACGTGCCCGAGTCGGTCAGTCGGACGTCCCACTTCACCTGTAGGTCGTAGTACGTCGGTGAGCTCTTGGTGCAGCCGAGGCCGACACTGCAGGAGTCCATCTCAGTCTGGTGGGTCTTCATCAGCACTCGGTAGACGCCGTCGCGGGTCTCGAACCCGGGCTGCCCCATGCCGGTGGGCCAATCGGCGATCTGACGGCCGTTGACCGTGACCCGGAAGCGATGCGTGTCCGCGTTCACGTAGGAGATGTGGGCGTTGCTGGTGTGCCACGACCAGTCGTGGTTCCGGTCGCCCCAGACGCCGTGGCCGACGTACACATCCTGGAGGTCGACGTGCGCGGTGAACGTGCTGTTCGCCGGCCAGAAGTGTCGGGGCCGGAAGTGGGCGACGGTGTCGGAGTACCAGTGCCAGCCGCCGTGGACCCGCTTGCCGGAGGAGTCGGTCACGAACATGTGCTTCTCGAGCGCAGCCCGGGCGCTGACCGGACGGTTGAAGCTCACCTGCAAGGTCTCACCTACCCCGCGAGTCCAGCCGTCGCCAGGGGTGGCCGACATCGACAGGGTGTTGGTCGCCGGGGTGGTTCGGAAGGAGAGGTGCCGGGTTGCCGGGTGCCCGGCAGCGTCGAGGAGCCGCACGGTGGCGCGGTAGCGGGTGTTCGGCGTCAGCCGGGAGGTGACGCGCCACCGCTCGCCGTGCTGGCCGAGCAACCCTGACACCGCAGAGCCGCCAGCCCGTGGGACGACCCGCACTGAGGCGATCGTTCCGTGGGTCGCCAGCAGCGTCGGGTGCGCCGACCAGCGGACCCGCTTGTCGGGACTCGGCGACATGCTGACCCGCGCGGGCGGTGTCACGTGGCCGACGTCGTGGGCCGTGACCGAGCTGGCCCCACCGGACCCGTTCGCTCCGGGGGCGCCGGCACAGCCCGTGAAGGCCAGGGCTCCGGCACACAGGGTGGCGGCGCCGATCAGTCGCGCTCTGACCAACATGTCGTTCCTCTCGTCGTCATCGTCAACCTCTTGACGCGCGAAGTTCGTCCGGCGTTGCGCCGTTTTCGAGTTCGTGGCCAATTCGTGACGTTGCAGTCTCGCAGTTCCAGTGTCCGCAGGCGGCCCCGGGCCGGGTGTTCCGGCTCAGGATTCGGGCAGCCAGCAGTAGCCGTACCGCTGTCCGGAGTCCCATTGCTGCCGGGTGGGCCACTCGAAGCTCCAGGTGAACTTCAGTCGCGTCCCCGCACGCGCGCTGGCGATGTCATGGCAGCGCGAGTCGGCTTCCTTGCTGGCGGCTCTGCCCAGGAAGTGGGTTCCGGCGGGGAGCGGGACAACGTCGACAGCCCGCCACTGGTGCGGTCGGGAGCACACCACCCGCTGGAAGCCCCTGGCCGACGGCGCCGTGGTGCCACAGGTGCCCCAGGTGCTCAGTGCGTCGTTGTGGTCGAGGACGCCACGCATCCGTGCGTCGAGCGGCGCCAGGCGCCCGTCGCTGCGCAGCGCCACCAGGTCGCAGCGGAACCATCGGGCGCCGAGGTCGGCCTGGGCGACGGTCGGCCCGAACCAGACCGTGGTCAGTCGGCTGAGCCTGCGGGCGGTCTCGGTGCCGCCGACGTACGACGTCAACCGGCGCGGGCACCTGTCCGCCAGCTGCTTCTGCACGGTGCCGGAGTCGACGGCCATCAGGTGCCCGTCGACGACCGGGTCGAAGGTGCCCACGAACATCGTCACCGAGGTGTGCCGAGCCGAGCAGGGGACGGAGCCGGTGCCCGCCGTCGGTCGCATTGCCTGTCGGAAGCCCAGCCGGTGGCAGCTGCCCATCCGCGGGGGAGGCGCGGGCCTCGGCTGAGCGGTCGGGGTGATGTCCACCGTCGAAGGGGCCGAGGACGGGCTGCTGGTGCATCCTGCCGCGGAGACGACCAGCAGGGCAGCGGCCAGTGCCGTGCCCAGGTTCCTCAGTCGCCCGTCCATCACGGTCCAGTCTTCCGCAACGGTCTGCCCCCTCGGGAAGCCGGTCTGCTCGGGACCGGGACCGTCACTGGTCGGTCTCCGCCCAGCAGACCGCTCGCCGGTTGCCCGCCCGCCACTCCGCGGCGTGGAAGTAGGTGTAGCCGTAGCCATAGTCCAGGGCGTAGTTCAGCCAGGCCCCGACCTGGTCGGAGCAGTAGTCGCGGGCACGGACCTCGGAGATCCGGTCACCGGGATAGGGATCATCGGGCTGACCGAGCTTGACCGTTGCGATCGCCCGCCAGTCGTGGCGCGCCGAGCACGGCACCCGGGTCGACCCGGCGAACGTGCTGCCGCGCGAGCATGCGAGCCACTGCTGGGCCGGCCGGCCCTGGAACAGTCCCTTGGTCACCGTCGGGAGGTAGGCCAGCCGGCGCGCACCGTCCGGGCCCCCGACTGCGTCGCAGCGGAACCAGCGCGCGCCCCTCTTCCAGGCAGCCGCGGAGGGCCGGAACCAGACCCAGCTGATCCGGATCCGCATCACCAGGCTGTCGTCGGCACCGAGGAATCGCTCGAACGCCGGGCCGCAGGTGTCGTAGACGTGGCTGCCGTGCCAGCGATCGTCGTACGACGCACCGGTACGGCGAGGCAGCCGGCCGACCAGGAACGTCTGGGCCGTGTGCGGGCGGCTGCAGGCCACGGTCGGGGTGTCGTCGGTGTGCGCCGCGACGTCCTGGGTGTCCAAGTCCCGACAGGCGCCGACGCGCGGCGGCGTCGTCCGGTCCGACGGCGCCGGCTTCGCGCCGCAACCGCCGAGCACGAGGGGGAGCAGCACGACGAGGGCGAGCAGGGCGGATAGGCGCATCGGTGCCTCCCCGTCAGCCGTCAGTCGATGAGCAACGCCGCGAGCGTAGCGCCGAGCTCATAGGCCCTTGCCGTGTCGGCGTCGGTGACGTCGCCCATCGCCTCGAGGACCTCGAATCCCTGCCGCCAGCCCAGTGCGCCGACGATCGAGAGCACGGACCGGACCGCGCCCGTGGTGTCGTAGCGGCCGTGCACGTAGAGGCCGAAGGGTCTGCCGGTGGTCTGCCCTGCCGACTCGCCCGCGGCGCCGCTGGGATCCAGCGCCCCGCCCACCTGGAGGAAGGTGGAGTCGAAGAAGTGCTTGAGCGCGCCGGACATGTATCCGAAGTTCGCGGTGGTCCCGAGCAGGTAGCCGTCGGCGCCGAGCACGTCGGCGGCCGTGGCCTCGAGCGCGGGTCGTACGACGACCTCCACGCCCTCGATCGCGTCGTCGTGCGCACCGGCCAGGACGGCCTCGGTGAGAGCGTGCAACGACCGGGTCGGGGAGTGGTGGACCACCAACAGGCTGGGCATGCTCGCAGGTGCCCGCTCAGGCGCCGGACCACGCGGGGAGCTGCTGGACGTGCCAGGCGTTGCCGTCCGGGTCGGTGAAGTGCACGAAGCGGCCCCACGGGAGCTCCTCGACCGGCTCCACCGTGACCCCGCGACCGGCCAGGTCGTCGTGTGCGGCGTCGGCATCGGCCACCACGACCTGGAGCCCGCTGACCGAGCCGGGCTCGGCGCTGGTCAGGCCCCGGCCGAACGCGATCGACGCCGCAGACCCGGGCGGCGTGACCTGGACGAACCGCACCTCGTCACTGACGGTCTGGTCGTGGTCGACCGACCAACCCAGGGTGGTGCCGTAGAAGGCGACGGCCCGGTCGACGTCGGCGACGGGGAGGATCACGAGCTCGAGACGGTAGTCCACCACGGGAGGTCCTTTCACGACGAAGCCTGCGACGACGCTACCGGTGTGCACCGACAAGCAGCCACGGGCGCCGACGCCGGACCTCGTCGCACAGGCGGCCGGACTGTCCTCGTCGCGCCCAGCGGCCCGCCCGAGCGACTCAGCTGCGAGCGGCGAACAGCCCGTCGACGATCACCGATTTGCGACTCGTGAGGACGATGAGCTTCACCGTCCCGGAACGAAGGGCGAACCGCGGGAGCATGACGATCCGCTGATTCGCCCTCGGCCCCTTGAGGTTGACCACGCCGATCTGGTGCGTGCCCACGTAGACGCCGAGCTTCCCGCACGTCGGGCAGCGGGAGACCAGCACTCCGAGTCGCGACACCTGCGCGTGGGCGAGGGTGAGGCTGGCGTGCCTGGTCTTGCTCGTGGTGGCCGTGTGGTTCCACCAGTGCGCGTTAGACGGGTGCTTCCAGTGCGCCGACCGCACCAGCGCGCGGTCGTCGAGTGCCCGGATGACACACCGCGGTGGCGTCCAGGATGAGGTGTTGCCTGATGCGTCGGTCGCCCGGACCGAGTAGCAGTACTCCCGGCCGCGGGTGAGACCCGCCGCGGTGACGCTGGTGGCGGTCAGGTGCCGCCAGGCGCTCGGGATCGTCCATGCCCCGAAGCCGCCGGTGGGTGTCGCGCTGTGCTGGCGCAGCTGGTACGACGCCACTCCGGAACCGGCGTCGGAGCCGTTCCATGACAACGGGACGGACCCCGCCAGCGTGACGGCGGGCGGGGCATGCAGCGTCACCTGCGGAGCGGTCGTGTCACGATCCACAGTGAGGTCGAACCGCGCCGTCCGATCGGTCCCCGGGCCGGTGCTGTTGTGCGCTGTGACGGTGACCTCGTACGTGCCGTTGGCCGCGGACCCCGGGTCGATGGCGAGCGTGCTGCTCGCGCCGGCGCTCACGGTCGAGGGAGAGAACCTGGCGTGCGCGCCCGAGGGCAGTCCGGATGCGCTGAGTGCGAGGGGTGCCGCGCCACCGAAGCCGGCGGTGGTGTTCACGGTCGTGGTCACGGCGGCCGGTCCGCTGGCGGTGCCCGAGGTGGGGTCGAGGGCCAGGGAGTAGTCCGGAACGATCGTCAGCCGGTAGGTCGCGTGGCGTACTGCCCCGTCGGGTCGCGAGTCGGTGGCCGTGAGCGTGATCGGGTAGACACCGGCCAACGCGGTGCCGGGATCGACGGTCAGAGTCGTGCCACCGCCGGTGGTGACGGACGGCGCGCCGAGGGTCGCGGTCGCGCCCTGGGGGACGCCGGTGACCGAGAGATCCAGCGTGCCGGCCGTGCCCGAGACCAGCGAGGTGCTGACCGTCGCCGCCGGGAGCGGTCCCGCGGCGGTCGCGGTCGCGGATGTGGGACTGAGCGAGAGGTCGAAGTCGTTGGTCACGGTGACGTCGTACTCGACGGAGTGACGCGCAGTCGGCGAATGTCCCGTGACGACCAGACGGTACGTGCCCGCCGGCGCGGTACCGGCGTCGAAGGTGAGCGTCGCCGAGCCGCCGGCGCTCACCGTCGGCTTGTCGACCGTCGCCGTCGCGCCTGCCGGCACGCCGCTGACGCTGAGCCCGATGCTCCCCGGCGACCCGGACGCCAGCGAGGTGCGCACGGTCGTCGACGCCTGTCCCCGGCCGGTGTGGCCGGAGCTCGAGGACAATGACATCCCGAACTCACCGGAGCCGCAGGTGGGGTTCGTGAAGGATGCGATCCGGGTGTTCCACTGGGTGTAGGTGGTGCTCGGCGTGTAGTACTCGTTGGTGTACCAGAACGTGCAGTCGTCGGCCGGATCGATGTCCATGCTCGAGTAGTCGCCCCACCTCCCGTACGTCGTCTCGTAGCCGGTGCCCGAGAAGATCGTCCGCTCGCTCTGTGTCATCGTCCCGGCAGGGTCAGCCGCGAGCCGTCCGGTGTAGCGGATGTCGGGGTACGTCGAGCCGCTGGACGTGCTGTAGCCCAGGGCCAGGTCGTTGGCGTGGTCGGACGTGATCGAGCCCATGAAGCGATACTGGCTGTCGCTCGGTGCGAAGGTGCCCGACTGGTCGAGCGTGATCGCGTTCGCCGGATCGACCTGCAGCTGGTACCAGCGCTCTCCCGTCGTGCTGCCGGCGCTCACGGCGTGGCTGACCGTCAGCATCCCGTCAGCGCCGAAGCTCCGGTAGGTCAGCGGGAACATCAGCCGGTCGCCGAGGCTCTCGAGGGTCTCGCCGCCCGCAGGCTCCGGGATGCACCGGTTGCGGCTGTAGAACTCACATGCTGCCGCGTAGCGCGGCACGACGATGGCCGGCTGTGGGGTGAGGGTGGTGTTCGCCGGGGCGGCCCAGTCGACGTGGAACTCCCAGGCGAGGAGCGAGCTCGCATCGCCCGTGCTTGCGAGTGCGAGCTGGTAGTTGGGGGCACCGGCCGGTGGGGGCGTCGGGCCCTCGAGGTCGGCTGGCAGTAGCCCGAAGACGCCGGACCCGAGGTTGATGCACTGCTCGGTGGCAGGGTCGCCTGCCAGCATCGACGTCCGGTCGTACGCGCAGCTCACGTCGCCGAGGTAGCCGCTCTCGTCGCCGTCGAAGTCGTTGAACGTCGCGTAGTAAGCGTCCGGCCACACGCCGAACTTGCCGTAGTCGGGGAAGCCGCCGAAGGCATCGGCGAAGGCGTACACGTGGTACGCGCCCGTGGCATCGTCGGTCGCGCTGACCGCGACGCATTCGTAGTCGGGTCCGGGCTGGCCGTCGTCGGTGGGGATCGCGAACTGCGCGATGAGCCAACGGTGCGCGAGCGCGTCGTACCGGACCACGCCATCGCCGTCGTTGCGGGTTCCGCATGCGTTCGAGAGCGAGGCGAAGAGCGAGCCCGTGGCGACCGGTGGGTGCAGCAGCTCGCCGGTCTTGGAGAACACCGCGACCGAGGTGTTGACGACCTCGACGATCTGGGTGGCGCTGACGTCGCTGTTCGGGTCCGGAGGGGTGCCGCCCCCTTTGAAGCCGGTGATGCTGTGCCCCATGCCCTCGAAGTTCTGCTGCGGCGCCGTGAAGGCCTGACCCGTGGGTGCGGCGGACTGGGCCTCTCGCGTCGGCGCACCGGTTCCACCCGTGGGTCGGTTCCGGGTGAGCGCAGCATGACCGCTCCCGTGGCCCTGCGCCGCCGGCAGCGTCCGCAGCGGACGCGACTCACCGTGCGTGGCCTTGAGCACCCGTGCGTGACGTGCGTTGGGCGCGTCCTGTGTCGCGGTCCGGGTCCCGGTCGCCGCGAGGGCTGGCGGGCCCGCGAACGAGAGAGTCGCGGCAGCGAGAGTGGCCGCCACGACGAAGTGGATGGAACGCTGGGACGTTCGCATCCTCGGACGCTAGAGGACCGTCGCCGGTCCCGTCCCCGTTTTGGCAGATCTCGCGCACCGGTCCGACAGCGGCTGCTGTTAGGCTGCAGGGGTCATGATGCGCAGCCTGCTCCTTCGCTGCCGCAGCGGGGTCTGAACCAGCCGGACACCCTCGCTGCGGAGTGTTCGCGTTCGCCGGCACCGATTCCCAAGCGAGAGACGATCATGACCCAGCAGCCCCGGCCCCAAGAGGCCCACCCCGCGAACACCCAGCGTCCCGGCGGGATGCCCATCCACCGCTACCGGCCGTTCCCGCCGATCGACCTGCCTGACCGGACCTGGCCGTCGCGCACGATCACCCACGCGCCGCGCTGGCTCTCCACCGACCTGCGCGACGGCAACCAGGCGCTGATCGACCCGATGACGCCGGCCCGCAAGATGAAGATGTTCGACCTCCTCGTGAAGATGGGCTACAAGGAGATCGAGGTCGGCTTCCCGTCGGCCAGCGAGACCGACTTCGCCTTCGTCCGCCAGCTCGTAGAGCAGGACCGCGTTCCCGAGGACGTCACGATCTCGGTGCTCACCCAGGCCCGTGAGGACCTGATCGAGCGCACCACCCAGTCGCTGGTCGGCGTGCACCACGCCAACATCCATCTCTACAACGCGCTGGCTCCGCTCTTCCGGCGCGTGGTCTTCCGAGCGAGCACCGACGAGATCAAGGACATCGCCGTCCAGGGCACCCGGATGGTGATGAAGCACGCCGAGGCCAACCTCGATGCCACCGTCATCGGCTACGAGTACTCCCCGGAGATCTTCACCTCCACGGAGCTGCCGTTCAGCGTCGAGGTGTGCGAGGCCGTCAGCGACGTCTGGCAGCCCGACGACGGGCGCGAGATCATCCTCAACCTGCCCGCCACCGTCGAGGTCGCCACGCCCAACGTGTACGCCGACCAGATCGAGTGGTTCTCCCGCCAGCTGACCCGCCGGGAGAACACCGTGATCAGCCTGCACCCGCACAACGACCGCGGTACGGCGGTGGCGGCGACCGAGCTGGCGATGATGGCCGGCGCCGACCGCGTCGAGGGGTGCCTGTTCGGCCACGGCGAGCGGACCGGCAACGTCGACCTGGTGACCCTGGGGATGAACCTGTTCAGCCAGGGCATCGAGCCGATGGTCGACTTCTCCGAGATCGACGAGATCCGTCGTACCGTCGAGTACTGCACACAGCTGCCGGTGCACCCTCGACACCCGTACGCCGGCGACCTCGTCTACACCGCCTTCTCCGGATCGCACCAGGACGCGATCAAGAAGGGGTTGGAAGCACTTGAGCAGGAGGCCAGCGACGCCGGCCACCCGGTCGAGGAGCACCCCTGGGAGGCGCCCTACCTGCCGATCGACCCCAAGGACGTGGGCCGCACCTACGAGGCGGTGATCCGGGTCAACAGCCAGTCCGGCAAGGGCGGGGTGGCCTACATCCTCAAGTCCGAGCACAAGCTGGATCTGCCGCGCAGGCTGCAGATCGAGTTCAGCGGGGCCGTGCAGCGGCACACCGACGACGAGGGCGGCGAGATGTCGCCCGACGAGATCTGGCAGGCGTTCCGCGCGGAGTACCTCGATCGGGAGTCGCCGCTGAAGCTGAACTCCGTGCACACCTCCAGCGCGGCAGGCGAGAAGGACGCGCTCTCGGTCAACGTCTACGTCGACGGTGAGCTGAAGTCCCTGCAGGGCATCGGCAACGGCCCGATCGAGGCGTTCGTCAATGCTCTCAACGAGTTGGCCGCCGCGGAGCAGGAGCGCGGCAACGCGGCGTACGACCATCGCGGGGATCTCCGCGTGCTCGACTACGCCGAGCACGCCCTGTCATCGGGTGGCGACGCGCTGGCCGCGGCGTACGTCGAGTGTGCGGTCGGTGGCGAGATCCGGTGGGGCGTGGGTGTGGACGCCAACATCGTGACGGCCTCGCTCAAGGCCGTGATCTCGGCGGTCAACCGGGGGCGCTGAGCTGCTGTGTGCGGCTCAGGTGTCTCAGGCATCGGGCTCGAGGACGCACGCCGTCGCCGCGCGCCGGAAGCCGATCCGCTCGTAGGTGCGGCAGGCCGCGTCGTCGGCGGCCGATAGGAAGACGGTCCGGCAGCCGGCGTCGTGCGCTGCTCCGACCAGGGCACGGGTGAGTGCGGCTCCGGTGCCCCGGCGCCGCGCCCGGGGCAGCACCGCGATGCCGGCCAGCTCCGTGACGGTGCCGCGCGGCGAGGTGGAGCCACCGCCGACAGCGCGCCCGTCGGGAGCGAAGGCACCGACGATCACCAGCCGGCCGGCGGCGATCGCCTCGGCGCGTGCACCGATCTCGTGGATGGCGACCTCGTCCCGTTCCGCGAAACCGGCGCTGACGGCGCCGAAGATCTCGGCGAGGCGCGGGTCGTCGGCGGCCAGCACCGAACAGGACGCTGTCGGCTGCATCGGCGGGGCGGGCGAGAGGTCGCCCAGCACCAGCAGCGGGTGCAGCCTCGGCCGGTGACCGGCCTCGATGACCGCAGCGCGAAGTCCGGGGGTGACCTCGTCGACCCACTCGAGGGCGCGAGGCACGCCGAGAGTCCGTTGCAGGTCGAGCACCCTGGCGATGTCCTCGGCCTCGAAGGCGGTCCGGCCGAGACCCGGGCGGGCGTAGTACGGGTGGCCGGTGCCTCGGCGCACGAACAGCGTGAACGGGCCCGCGTCGCGGGCATCGGCCTCCAGTCGCGGCACCTCGTCGTAGTACTGCTCGATGCGCGCCAGCACTCTGGCCGGCGCGTCGAGCTCCAGCACGTCGCAGATCTTGTCGCTGCCGTCGCGCAGCGGGTGGCAGCGTGGGGTCGGGGCGAAGCCGTAGGCGAGGTAGGCCGCGCGCGCCACGGGGTTGAGCCGGTTGACCCCGAGCTCCACCCGCAGGCCTCGCGCGCCGGCCCAGTCGACGAGCACGTCGAGGACCCGGCGCGAGAGCCCGCGACCGCGAAGGTCGGGGGCCACCCACATCGCGACCACCGCGGCGTAGCCGGGCCGGTTGGCGAACAGCGCCCCGCACGCGACGGCAGCCCCGTCCTCGAGCGCCACCACGGCGGGCTCGTTCAGCCACTCCCGCCAGTCGTCCTCGCCGTACGCCTGCTCGCGGGCCAGGGTCGACCCGAACGCGTCCGGCGCGTCGGCGAGCGCGCGCAGCCGGACCTCGCGCCACAGCTCCCAGTCGTCCGGGGTCAGCACGCACAACTCGGTCTCCACGCGCGCAGGCTGCCACGAACCCCGGCCGCCGGCGACTAGATTTCCTGCATGAGCCTTGTCTCCGAGCGCATCGGTCAGCTCTTCTTCGACGACCACCGGCTCGAGTACACCGAGTACGGCGGCGGCGACCGCTGGGTGGTGCTGGTCCACGGCGAGCTGATGTCGCGCAGGATGCACCAGCCGCTGGCGCGCAGGCTCGCTGCCGACGGTCACCACGTCGTCACCCTCGACCTGCTCGGCCACGGCAGGTCCGATCGGCCTGACGACCCGGCCGCCTACTCGGTGACGGCCTTCGCCGAGCAGGTGGTCGTGCTGCTGGATGAGTTGGGGGCGGAGCGGGCGGTGGTCGGTGGCACCTCCCTGGGGGCCAACGTCGCGCTCGAGGTGGCTGTGCTGGCCCCGGACAGGGTCGCGGGGCTGCTGCTCGAGATGCCGGTTCTGGACAACGCGGTCGAGGCGGGGATCGTCGCGTTCGTGCCCTTGCTGTTCGTCTCGCGGCTGGCGCCGTTCGCGGTCCGCGGCGTGCGACTGCTGGCCCGCGCGGTGCCGCGAGGGGTGGTGCCGTTCTGGGTCGGCATCGGCCTGGATGCCCTCAGCCAGCGGCCACGACCGATGGCGGCGGCGATCCACGGGGTGCTGTTCGGCCGGATCGCACCGCCTGCGCGGCTGCGCCGGACGATCGACGTCCCTGCGCTGGTCGTGGGCCACCGGCACGACCCGGTGCACCCCGCGGCCGACGCGATCATGGTCGCCGACGAGCTGCCGGCGGCGACCTTCGTGGAGGCGCACGACGTCCTCGAGTGGCGTCGGCACCCCGAACGGCTGGACGCGGTCGCCCTCGACTTCGCCGCCCGTTGCTGGTCCGCCGACCGTGGCTCGGCGCGGGTGCAGCGCACCTAAGTGGTCTAGTCCGCGACCGCGGATCTGTCCGGAGGGGCGTCGGCGAGGAACCGCACTGACTAGCGTCGGGGGTGGGGAGGTCTGATGCGTCGACCCGACGCCGAGGCGGTCTTCCGCATGCTGGCCAGCCAGCGTGCGGACCCGAGGCCTGCCCAGCTCGCCTTGCTGCTGCCGGTGGCGATCGACCTCGGGTTCCGGTTCGGTGGCGCCTGGCCCGACGCCTACGACGTCGCGGCGTTCCTCGGCTGGGCGCTGGTCGCGCTGGCCACGGTGGGTGCTGCCCTGGTCGGCATGCACCGCCTGCCCGCGTCGCTCTCGGTGGCGCTGCCGGTCCTCGACATCGTCGCCCTCGGCCTGCTCCGGCTGGACACCTCCTCCCCGGTGGCGATCGCACTGGTGATCCCTGCTGTCTGGCTGGGTCTCCAGTTCCAGGCGCGGGGCGTGTGGATCGCGCTCGTGGCGACGGCCCTGAGCATGCTGGTCCCGGGTCTGATCACCTCGGGCGCGACCCTGATCAACGCTGCGCGCGCCGTGCAGATGCTCGTCACCGTCGGACTGTGCTCGTCCCTGGTGGCGCTCGTCACCGACAGCTGGACCAGACAGCGCAGCGTGCTCGAGCAGTCCCAGCGGCGCGCGGCCGAGGCGCTGACCGCACTGACCATGCAGCGTCGCATCCAGGAGGCGGTGCTGACCACCGTCGACGTGGGCCTGGTGTCGATCGATGCCGAGGGCCGCTACACGAGCATGAACCCGCGCCACCTCGAGTTCATGGCGCTGGCCTACCCCGAGGGCCACGACGGGCTGGCCGGCCAGCTCGGCGCCGTGTACGACGAGGACGGGGTCACCGCCCTGGCCGACTCCGCCCGGATGCCCTCGTCCCGGGCAGCCCGCGGCGAAGAGTTCGAGGACCAGCTCATCTGGGTCGGTGCCGATCCCGCTGAGCGTCGCGCCCTCGCCGTCTCCTCCCGTTCGGTGCGCGACGGTGACGGTCGATTCGCCGGCGCTGTGCTTGCGTACCACGACGTGACCGACCTGATCCGGGCGCTCCGTGCCCGCCAGGACTTCGTCGCGAGCGTGTCCCACGAGCTGCGCACGCCGCTCACGTCCATCGTCGGATACCTCGACGTGGTGCGTGACGACATCGAGGGCGTGCCCGACCAGGCGCGCGGCTACCTGGACACGGCGGCCCGCAACGCCGAGCGACTGATCCGGCTGGTCAGCGACCTGTTGCAGGTCGGCCAGCACGATGCCGGCGTCTCCCTCGAGCTCGCTCCGGTCGAACTTGCCGACGCCGTTCGCGAGTGCGTCGACACGTGCCGGGTCAGAGCGGCTGAGGCCGGTGTCGTGCTCGAGCTCGACGCCCCGCCGTCGCTGCGGATGCCCGGCGACGGTCACCGGCTCCGGCAGGTCGTGGACAACCTGGTAGCGAACGCGCTGAAGTACAGCCGTGCGGGCGACGAGATCCGGGTCAGCCTCGACGCGAGCGAGGGCGAGGTACGGCTCTCGGTTCGCGACACCGGCATCGGGATCGCCCCCGACGAGCTCGAGCACCTCTTCACCCGCTTCTACCGGGCCCGCGAGGCGCACCGTCTCGCCATCCAGGGCGCCGGACTGGGGCTGTCGATCTGCAAGGAGATCGTCGAGGCGCACGGAGGGTCGATCACGGTCGCTAGTGAGCTCGGGGTGGGCACCGAGTTCGTCGTACGGCTGCCGCTCGATGCCGGCGTGCGTGCCGCGAGTTGATTCGGTGCGCAGCCACGGACGGGAGACAATGGCGAGGTGCCCCTCTACAGCGACGAAGGCGTGGTGCTGCGCACCCGCAAGCTCGCCGAGGCGGACCGGATCATCACGCTGCTGACCCGCCAGCACGGCGTGGTCCGCGCGGTCGCCAAGGGAGTACGGCGTACCAGCTCGAAGTTCGGATCCCGGCTCGAGCCGTTCACCCACGTCGACCTGCAGCTGGCGCAGGGGCGCAACCTGGACACGATCACCCAGGCGGTGACCCGCGATCCGTTCGGGTCGGTGATCGGCGGCGACTACGACCGCTACACGGCCGCCAGCGTGATGCTCGAGACGGCCGAGAGGTTGGTGCCCGAGGAGCGGGAGCCGTCGTTGCAGCAGTACCTCCTGCTGGTCGGCGGACTGCGCGCGATGGCCGCGGGCCAGCACCGGCCCGGGGACGTGCTCGCGTCGTTCCTGCTGCGCTCCCTCTCGGTCGCGGGCTGGGCGCCGTCGTTCGACGGTTGCGCGCGTTGCGGCCTCGAGGGTCCGCACACGGCGTTCCACCCGGCGGCCGGCGGGATGCTCTGCGCCGGCTGCCGGATGCCCGGCGCCGCCCGTCCGGCACCCGAGACCGTCGCGCTGCTCGGGGCCCTGCTGGCCGGGGACTGGCCGGTGGTCGACGTCGCCGAGCTGCGCCACCGTCGCGAGGCGCGTGGCCTGGTGACGGCCTACCTGAACTGGCATCTCGAGCGCAGCCTGCGCTCGCTGCCGTTCGCCGCCGAGTAGGTTTGCCACCCGTGAGGAACCGCCGTCGAGAGTTTCGTCGACCCGACCCGCACCCCTCCGGGGCCACCCCGCCGGTGCTGGCGCCGGAGCTGGTGCCGGGCCATGTCGCCGTGGTGATGGACGGCAACGGGCGCTGGGCGAAGCGACGCGGGCTGCCCCGCACCGCTGGCCACGAGATGGGCGAGAAGTCGCTGGTCGAGGTGGTCAAGGGCGCGATCGAGATCGGTGTGAAGGCCGTCTCGGCGTACGCCTTCTCGACGGAGAACTGGTCGCGATCTCCCGAGGAGGTCCGGTTCCTGATGGGCTTCAACCGCGACGTCGTACGGCGGCGACGCGAGGAGCTGCACGAGCTGGGGGTGAAGGTGCGCTGGGCCGGCCGCGAGCCGCGACTGTGGCGTTCGGTGATCAAGGAGCTTCGGATCGCCGAGGAGCTCACCGCCGACAACGACGTGCTGACCCTGACGATGTGTGTCAACTACGGCGGCCGCGCCGAGCTCGCCGACGCGGCGCGCGGGATCGCCCGCGACGTCCGATCCGGCCGGCTGGACCCCCAACGGGTCGACGAGCGGACCTTCGCCCGCTACCTCTACGTCCCTGAGCTCGCTGACGCTGACATGGTCTGGCGCACGTCGGGCGAGCAGCGGCTGTCGAACTTCATGCTCTGGCAGGCGGCCTACTCCGAGATGGTCTTCACCGATGTGCTGTGGCCCGACGTCGACCGCCTCGACTTCTGGCACGCCATCGAGATCTACGCCCAGCGCAACCGCCGCTACGGGTCGGCCTGATCTTCCGCCGAGGCGGCTCAAATGTGCAACAGGATCGCGCCGAGGCGGCTCAACTTTGCAATGCCTGTGGATTGCCGGAGCAGGATCGCGCTGATGCGGCGACCATGCGGGGCATGTCACGCGCGTACCTCGATGCTGGCCAGACCTTCCTCGACGACCGCTTCCCGCTGCCGCTGGACGCCCCGTTCACTGCGGCACAGGCACGACATGAGGGCGTGCCCGCCTTCGAGCTGACCAGGCTGGCCAACGCCGGGTTCCTCCGGCGTCCGATCCAGGGCGTGTACGTCGCCGCGCAGGTGCCGGACAGTCTCGATCTGCGTGCCGCCGCCGTACGGATGGTCCTGCCGCCCGGAGGTGTGGTCACCGATCGCACCGCAGGCTGGTTGCACGGGGCGTCGATGATCCTCGCCCCGGGCGACCACCTCGTCGTACCCCGCCTCTCGGTCTTCCACCGCGACCGCGGTGAGCGCTTCCGCAACGACCTGATGGCCAGCGGCCAGCGGGTGATGCCCGACCGGCACGTCACCGAGCTCAACGGGTTCGCGGTGACCACACCCCTGCGCACGGTCTGCGACCTCGGCCGGCTGCTCCCTCGTACGGCGGCGCTGGGCGCCATGGACATGCTCGCGCGGCTCGGGCTCTTCGCGGTCGCGGATGTCGTTGCAGCGGTCGAACAGTTCCGTGGCTATCGCTGGGTGACGCAGTTGCGGGCACTCGCCCCCTTGATCGACGCACGCTCCGAATCGCCGGCCGAGTCGGTGATCAGGCTGCGCTGGCTCGATCTCAGCGACCTGCCGGCCCCGGAGCCACAGCGACCGGTGCACCGGTCGTCTACGACGACCTACCGGCTGGACGTCGGGAACGACGAGCTTCGCTTCGCCGTCGAGTACGACGGCTGGGAGTTCCACCACACCCCGGAACAGCTCGAGGCGGACCGGAGACGTCGTCGGTGGATCATGGAGAACACCGACTGGATCGTGCGGGCGGTCCGGCGCGAGAACGTCTTCGGGGCACGTTGGGACGTCGATCGTGTGATCCGTGCCGGGATCATCGACGCGCGGCGCCGCGGCCGCCGCGCCGCCTGACAGGCGCGAGCCGCCTCGACGTGAGCAGGGCTGCAACGTTGCGCCGCCTCGCGCTCCGTGGGCTGCAACGTTGCGCCGCCTCGACGTGAACAGGGGAGTCAGCTGCAGGCGGCGCAGGTGCCGAAGATCTCCAGGGTGTGGGAGACCTCGGAGTAGCCGTGGGCGGCGGCGACGGCGCGGGTCCACTTCTCGACGGTGGGGCCCTCGACCTCGACGGTCGCGCCGCAGTCGCGGCAGACCAGGTGGTGGTGGTGGGTGGTGCTGCAGCGGCGGTAGACCGACTCGCCGTTCTCGGCGCGCAGCACATCCAGCTCGCCGCCCTCGGCCATGGCCTGCAGGGTGCGATAGACGGTGGACAGCCCGACGTTGTCCCCACCGGCGCGCACGACCTCGTGGATCTCCTGCGCCGACCGGAAGTCCTCCACGGACTCGAGCGCTGCCGCGACCGCCAGCCGCTGCCGGGTCGGTCGCAGCCGCTCGCTGCCCGGATCAGTGCTCGTCATAGTGACCTCCGTGTACGGCATGCCGGTGTCCGTCGTGGATGTAGTCGACGTGGTCGCCGTGCTCAACAGCGGTGTGACCGCAGCCGGGACCGTGCTCGTGCTGGTGCGGCTCCTCGACCGGGGTAGCCAGGGGGTCTCCGTCGGCGAAGGGCACCATGACCTTCCGCCGTCGCTGCACCACCAGGCCGATCGGCGCCGTGATCGCGAAGCCGGCCAGTGCGACCAGCACGATCATCGGGCCTGGAGGGGCGTCGACGAACGCCGTGGTGGTGACCCCGATCAGGGCGGCGAGGACGCCGAGCACGGTGGCGGCCAGCATGGTCAGCCGGAAGCTGCGGGCGAACTGTTGGGCGGTGGCGACCGGGATGATCATCAGCGCGCTCACCAGCAACAGGCCGACGGTGCGCATCGCGATGCTCACCGACACGGCCGCGAGGACCGAGATCAGCGTTGTGTACAGCCGCACCGGGATGCCGGTGGTGCGCGCGAAGTCCTCGTCATTCGCCACCGCGAACAGCTGGGGGAGCAGGAACACCGACAGCACCATGATGACGGCGGCGAGCAGCACGCTCACGGTGACGTCGGACCACGAGATCGCGGTGATCGAGCCGAACAGGTAGCCCTGCAACGCGAAGACGCCGTTGCCCGCCAAGGAGATCAGCACCAGGCCGCCCGCGATGCCGCCGTAGAAGAGCAGCGCCAGGGCCACGTCCGCGGTCGCCTTGCCACTCGTGCGGATCGCCTCGATCAGCAGCGCACCGAGGACCGCGACCACGACCGCGGTGAAGGTCGGCGAGGTGCCGGTGAGCAGTCCCAGTGCGACCCCGGTGACGCAGATGTGGCCGATGCCGTCGCCGAGCAGGGACAGGCGGCGCTGCACCAGGTAGGTGCCGACCGTGGGTGCCGCAAGGCCGGTGACCGCGGCCGCGATCAGTGCGCGCAGCATCAGCGGGGAGGTCAGGACGTCCAACATCAGCGTTCCTCCAGCGGCGCGCTCACCTGCGGGCCGAGCGATGTGCGCGCGGCCGGCAGGTGGTGGTGGCCGTGGTCCTGCAGGTCGGGTCGGGGCGGACCGTCGTACTCGATCCGGCCGTCACGCATCACCACCGTGCGGTCGACCAGCGGCGCGAAGGGACCCAGCTCGTGCAGGACCACGAGGATGGTGGCGCCGTCCTGAGCACGTTGACCTAGAGTGCGCGCGATCTCGGCCTGGCTGGCGAGGTCCACCCCCGCGTTGGGCTCGTCGAGGACGAGGAGGCCGGGGTGTCCGGCCAGGGTCCGGGCGATCAGCACCCGCTGCTGCTGGCCGCCCGAGAGCGTGGAGACCTGGTGATGGGTGCGATCGCCCAGTCCCACCTGTGCGATCGCGGTCGTGATCGCTTCGCGGTCCTGACGGCCCAGCGGCCAGAACGGCCGGCGGCGGGCCAGCCGGCCCGACGCGACCACCTCCCACACGCTGGCCGGCACGCCCTGCGCGATCGTCGAGCGCTGCGGTACGTACCCGATCCGCTGCCAGTCGGTGAACGACCGCAGCGGTACGCCGAAGAGCTGCACCTCGCCGCTGGTGGTCGGGTGCAGGCCGACGACCGTCTTGACCAGAGTGGACTTGCCGGAGCCGTTGGCGCCGAGCAGGGCCACCACCTCGCCGGCCTGGACGGCCAGGTCGATGTGCCGCAGGATCGGTCGGGAGCTGAGCGAGACCGCGGCATCGCTCACCGTGATGACGTCGTTCACGAGCAGGAGTCCGCCTTCTGGATCGCCGCGAGGTTCTCGCGCATGAGGCTCAGGTACGTCGCCTGCGGATCCGCGGAGGACAGGCCCTCGATCGGGTCCAGCACCGCCGTACGGATGCCGAGGTCGCCGGCCAGGGCATCGGCCAGCTTCGGGCTCGCCAGCCGTTCGGTGAAGACGGTGGTGATCTTGTCGGTGCGGATCAGTTGGGAGAGCTCGGAGAGGTGCTTCGGGGACGGCTCGGCGTCGGGGGAGATGCCCGCGATCGGATAGATCCGCAGGTGGTAGCGGCGGCCGAGGTACTCCCACGCGTCGTGGCTGACCACCAGGGTGCGGGATCTGCAGTGCTCCAGACCGACGCGGTAGTCGTGGTCCAGCGAGCGCAGATCGGACTGCAGCGCGGCGTTGTTCGCCCGGTAGTCCGCGGCATGCTTCGGGTCCGCCCGCGCCATCACCGCCGCGATCCGGTCGGCCACCCGGCCCAAGAGCGTCGGGTCGAGCCAGAAGTGCGGATCGACGGCGTTGCCCTTCGCATCGGTGGCGTGCTCGTCTCCGAGCCCCGGCGGCACAGCGGACAGCCGTACGACGTCAGCGACGTCGACGGCGTGCCGGGGCGGGTCGTTCGTGACCACCTGGTCGACCGAGGGCTGGAGGCCGTGCTCGTACACCGCGAGCTCGGCGTTCGAGACCAGCACTCCCTGGCGCACGGTCAGCTGCAGGTCGTGCGGCTCGGCTCCGGGGCTGGTGAGGTTGGTGACGTGGGCATGGTTGCCCACGATGCGCTCCGTGACGAACTGCAACGGGTAGAAGGACGTCACCACCTGGGGCTTCCCGTCGGTGCTGCCGATCCCGCCACACGCCGTGACCAGCAACCCGAGGAGAAGCAGGGCGACGAGAGGAGGGAGGCGGCGGAACATGACAATCATTCTCAATACACTGAGAATGATTGTCAAGTCCGTTTCTCCGCGACAGCGGCCTCTACTGTGGGCCCATGCTGGTCGTGAGCAGGTTCCGTGTCGGGACCACGGGTCGCAGCGAGACGGGCTTCCGCGAGCAGCTGGCGGCCGCGATCGCGGCGCTGGCGGGCCAGCGCGGATTCAGGAGCGCCGAGTCCGGGCGCAACGTCGACGATCCGGACCTGTGGGTGCTGGTGACGCGCTGGGCGGACGTCGGCAGCTACCGTCGCGCGCTCTCGTCGTACGACGTGCGGGTGACGGCGGTGCCGCTGCTGAGCCTGGCGCTCGACGAACCGTCCGCCTACGAGCCCGATGAGGGCGAGCTGAACCGCAACGTCCCGCGCTGATCTCCATCGGTAGGCTTGCTCCTTCGCACACCACCCCCCGCCCGGCAGCCAGCCGGGCACGTCCCGATCCAGGAGCAGCACCGTGGCCAAGCCGCCCACCTCCACCCTCGACAAGGTCGTCTCCCTCTGCAAGCGACGGGGCTTCGTCTTTCCCTGTGGTGACATCTACGGCGGCACCCGATCGGCCTGGGACTTCGGCCCGCTCGGGGTGGAGCTGAAGGAGAACATCAAGCGCGCGTGGTGGCGCGCGATGGTCACCTCGCGCGACGACGTCGTCGGCCTGGACTCCAGCGTGATCCTGCCGACCCGCACCTGGGAGGCCAGCGGCCACCTGAGCACCTTCAGCGACCCGCTCACCGAGTGCCAGTCCTGCCACAAGCGCTTCCGGGAGGACCACCTCCAGGAGGAGTACGCCGAGCGCAAGGGCATCGCGGACCCTGACACTGTCGACATCAACGAGTCGGTGCCGTGCCCCAACTGCGGCACCCGTGGCGCCTGGACCCCGCCCCGCGAGTTCAACATGATGCTGAAGACCTACGTCGGCGTGCTCGAGGACGAGTCCGGCCTGCGCTACCTGCGGCCGGAGACGGCCCAGGGCATCTTCTTGAACTTCGCCAACGTGCTGACCAGCAGCCGCAAGAAGCCGCCCTTCGGCATCGCCCAGATCGGCAAGAGCTTCCGCAACGAGATCACGCCCGGCAACTTCATCTTCCGGACCCGCGAGTTCGAGCAGATGGAGATGGAGTACTTCACCCGTCCGGGCGAGGACGAGGAGCTGCACCAGTACTGGATCGACACCCGGACGCAGTGGTACGTCGACCTCGGCATCGACCCGGACAACCTGCGCCACTACGAGCACCCGGCCGAGAAGCTCTCCCACTACTCCAAGCGCACCGTCGACATCGAGTTCCGCTTCGGCTTCTCCGGACGTGACTTCGAGGAGCTCGAGGGCATCGCGAACCGCACGGACTTCGACCTGACCCAGCACAGCGAGTTCTCCGGCAAGGACCTCTCCTACTTCGATCAGGGCACCGGCGAGCGCTACGTGCCCTACGTCATCGAGCCCGCGGCCGGGCTCACCCGGTCGTTCATGGCCTTCCTGATCGACGCGTACGACGAGGACGAGGCCCCGAACACCAAGGGCGGGGTCGACGTGCGCACGGTGCTGCGCCTGGACCCGAGGCTCGCCCCGGTGAAGGTCGCGGTCCTCCCGCTGAGCCGCAACGAGGACCTCACCCCACGAGCACGGCAGGTCGCCGCGGAGCTGCGGCAGTCGTGGAACGTCGAGTTCGACGACGCCGGCGCGATCGGCAAGAGGTACCGGCGCCAGGACGAGATCGGTACGCCGTACTGCGTGACGATCGACTTCGACACCCTCGACGATGGTGCGGCCACCGTCCGTGAGCGCGACTCGATGAAGCAGGATCGCATCCCTCTCGAGGGACTGCGCAGCTGGTTCGCCGAGCGACTCGTCGGGTGCTGACGATCCGAATGCCCGGTGTTCGAGGGTCGCGTTGGCACAATGGCCGGGTGATGCGACGTACCCGGCTGTCCCGGACCACCGCCGTCGGCGCGATGCTGCTGGCCCCCGCACTGGCGCTCAGCGGATGTGGCGGCAGCAACCAGCCGCAGGTCGCGCACACGCCGTCCCCGACGGTGCCCACGCCGAGCGTGGACGTGCCCTCCGGGGTCTCGCTGACCACCCCGGGGACCAAGCTCTCCCTCGGGGAGTCGGCGACCGTTCCCTATCAGCCGAACCAGAAGCGCGGCACGGTCTTGAAGCTCACGGTCACGGGGATCACCCGGGCCACCATGAAGGATTTCGCGATCTACGTCCTCGACAAGCGCGCGAAGGCGTCCACGCCGTACTACGTCCAGGTCAAGGTCGCGAACGTCGGCACTGGTGACGTCGGGGGCACCGACGTCCCGCTGTGGGCCGTGAACCAGGACAACACTCTGATCCACTCCTCGAGCTTCACCAACGACTTCAAGCGTTGCCCGTCCTCGTCGTTGCCCAAGCGCTTCGCGCCGCACGCGAAGGCGAAGACCTGCCTCGTCTACCTGGTGCCGAAGCACGGGACCATGACTGCGGTGAGCTTCCGCCCGCTGCAGGAGTTCCAGCCGATCGAGTGGACGGGCAAGATCGTGCCCGAGCACCCCAAGGCGTCCCACACGTCTCACAAGAGCAAGAAGAAGAAGTCCTGAGCACACCCACCTCACTCCAGCTCGGCTCGTTGCGGGTCGACACCCCGGTGGTGCTGGCCCCGATGGCCGGGATCACCAACGCCGCCTACCGCCGGCTGTGCCTCGAGCAGGCGGCTGCCGGCGGTGGGGTCGGCCTCTTCGTGTGCGAGATGATCACCAGCCGTGGGCTGGTCGAGGGCGACACGACCACCAAGGCGATGCTCGCGTTCGATGATCTCGAGGCGGTGCGGTCGGTCCAGCTCTACGGCACCGACCCGGTCTATGTCGGCAAGGCGACCGAGATCCTGTGTGCGGAGTACGGCGTCGCCCACGTCGACTTGAACTTCGGCTGTCCGGTTCCGAAGGTGACCCGCAAGGGCGGCGGCGCCGCGCTGCCGTGGAAGCGCAGGCTGCTGGCCGACATCCTCGAGGCCGCGGTCGGCGCGGGGGAGCGGTACGACGTCCCCGTCACGATGAAGACCCGGGTTGGGATCGATCCCGAGCACGAGACCTACCTCGACGCCGGCCGGATCGCGCAGGAGTCCGGGGCCGCGGCGATCGCGCTGCACGGCCGTACCGCGATCCAGGGCTACTCCGGCGACGCCGACTGGGAGCCGATCGCGCGGCTCGTTGACACCCTGGACATCCCGGTGCTCGGCAACGGGGACATCTGGGAGGCGGCCGACGCCGTTCGGATGGTCGAGCAGACCGGCGCGGCCGGAGTGGTGGTCGGACGGGGCTGCCTGGGTCGGCCCTGGCTCTTCGCCGACCTCGCCACGGCGTTCTCCTCGGCAGCGCCCGAGGCGCCACACCGCACCGCCCTGCCGACGCTGGGGGCCGTGCGCACGATGATGCGTCGGCACGCCGAGCTGCTCTGCGGGCACATGGGGGAGGAGCGCGGCTGCAAGGAGTTCCGCAAGCACGTGTCGTGGTACCTCAAGGGCTTCCGCGCCGGTGGTGAGCTGCGACACGCCCTCGCCCTGGTCAGCACCCTCGCCGAGCTGGACCTGCTGCTCGGCGAGCTCGACCCGGACGAGCCGTTCCCGGTATCCGAGCTCGGCCACCCGCGGGGCCGTCAGGGCGCCCCACGGCGCCGGGTGGTGCTGCCTGAGGGCTGGCTCGACGAACGCGACGACCGGGTCGACCTCGCCCGTGAGGACACCTCCGAGACCAGCGGCGGCTGAGCGCCGAGAGCCCGGTTCGGGACCACGCGGCCAGGCCTGACGTGGGCGGCCTCACAGCCGCCGCGCTCCCTCCCGGTGCGGTCGTCGTGACCGTTTCGTGATTTCATCGTCGGGTTGCCCGGACCGGTCACAAGCCGCCCCGGGCCTGCGCACGTGCCCGACGAACGAAGGATCCCTCGTGTCCCAAGGCCGACACCAAGGCCGGCACCGGCTCCCCGCGAAGCCTCCCGTCGCCCGCGGGAACCGCCGTACGGCGCTGCTCGCCGCCCCCCTCGCCACCATCGCCGTGGTCGGGGCCGGGGTCGGGGTCAGCGAGCTGCCCAGCGCTCCCTTGAACCCGACGGCTGCCGGCGCCGACCTCAGCGCGGCGGCCACCCACCGGGTGTCCTCCTCGGCGATCGACGGCGCCGCCCGCAGCGTCGGCATCTCCCGAGACCTGGATCGCCTCGCCGAGCGGCCGGTCGGCCACAAGTGGTCGACCGCGGACCTCAACGTCTACACCAAGCCCAGCGACGGCGCCCCCGTGGTCGATGAGGTGCCTGCCGCGAAGAAGGTCACCGTCACCGCCCAGACCCTGCACGGCTTCACCGGCGTGATGGTCGGCGACGCGCTGCGGTGGGTCCACAGCGCCTACCTGGCGGCGAAGAAGCCTGCGGATCCGGCCAGCCTCGGCCTCACCTTCCAGCCGTGCGCCGCGACCGCCTCGGTCGAGCACGGTCTGGTGCCGGGCGCGATTCGCGCCTGGGAGGCGGTCTGCAACGACTTCCCGCAGGTCACCACGTACGGCGGCCTGGCGAACCGGCCCGAGCACGACACCGGCCATGCCGTCGACGCGATGGTCTACGGCGACTCGGCGCTGGGCTACAAGATCGCGGAGTTCCTGCAGGCCCACGCAGCCGAGCTGGACATCTACGACATCATCTACCGCCAGCACATCTGGACACCGGTGCGGGCCAGTGAGGGGTGGCGGCTGATGCCCGACCGGGGCTCACCGACGGCCAACCACATGGACCACGTCCACTTCGCCGTGAACTGACGGGGATACTCGAGGGGTGAGCGATCTCGACCCCGCCATCGCCCGGCGGCTGAAGCGCAACGAGCAGGGCCTCGTGCCTGCCATCGTCCAGCAGCACGACACCGGCGAGGTGCTGATGCTCGGCTGGATGGACGACGAGGCGCTGCACCGCACGCTGAGCACCGGCCGGAGCACGTTCTGGAGCCGGTCCCGTCAGGAGTACTGGGTCAAGGGCGAGACGTCCGGCCATCGACAGCACGTCCGCGAGGTCCGGCTCGACTGCGATGGGGACACCCTGCTGGTCAAGGTCGACCAGGAGGGCGCCGCGTGCCACACCGGTGACCGGACCTGTTTCGACGCCGACCTGCTCAGCGCCCGGAGCACGGATGGCTGAGCCAGGATCCGGGCCAGGGGCCGCGCCCGAGCCAACCAGCGCCGGCCGCGGACGTGACCCGCGACGGACCTTCGCGCCGGTGCTCCTGCCGGGTGCAGCGGCGGCCGCGCTGGCGGCGGTCGCTGGGGCGAAGGTCTGGGCGCGGCTGGACAGCTCGGCCGACTCGGTCTCGGCAGGACTGCCGATCGACCGAGGCGTTCTCGACGCCGCGGGCCAGGTCCCGCTGGCCTCCGCGCTGAGCCTGGCCTGCCTGGCGGCCTGGGGCGCGATCCTGGTCACCCGAGGGCGCTTCCGCCGGGTGGTCGCCGCGGTGGGGCTGGTGTGCGCGGTCGCGCTGCTCGCCGTCACGGTCCGGTCGGCCTGGTCGGCGCCCGACGCCGTACGTCGAGCGGTTGACACCCAGCTCGGGCTCGGCAGCCCCGGCACCGGCACGGCTGCGGTGTCGCTGACCGGCTGGTTCTGGGTGTGCCTGGTCGCGGCCCTGGTCACCTCGGTGGCGCTCGCTCTGGCGATCCGGTTCGCCAGGTCGTGGCCGGCGATGGGGGCGAAGTACGACGCCCCGGGCGCGGCCGCACAGCGGGCCGCCGAGGCGGAGCCGAAGACCAATCTGGAGATCTGGAAGGCCATCGACGAGGGGCGCGACCCCACCGAGTGAGCAGTCCCCCTACTATGTTCCCCGTCCGAGACGCCAGAGGAGCCCTGAGCCATGTCAGACAACCACGGCAACACGCCTGCCGCCTGGACCGCCGTGACGATCGCCCTGCTCGGCTTCCTGGTGGGCGGGATCGGCCTGATGGTCGCCAGCATGCCCACATTCTGGGTCGGGGTAGCGATGGCTCCGCTTGCGATCATCGTCGGCACCGTGATGTCGCGGATGGGCTACGGCGCGGCACGCTGATGGCCATCGCGGGTGCCGTGACCGACGGCCCCGCCCGGCGAGCCCGGCTGTCCACAACGGTCGCGGTCGTGTTGCTCCTGCTCGTCGTAGCGCTGCACCTGCGCGATCCGCACCGCCATCTGTGGGTGCTCTGCCCGTTCAAGGCGCTCACCGGCTGGGACTGCCCCGCCTGTGGAGGCCTGCGGGCGGTCAACGACCTCGGCAACGGCCGGCTCGTCGCCGCCGCGCACAGCAACCTGCTGTTCGTGGCATCGTTGCCCCTGGCTGCCGTCGCCTGGCTGGCTTGGCTCCGCGGCGCAGGACGGGACCGGGTTCCAGCGGGGCTGAGGCGCCTCGCGCTGACCGCATACGTCGTGGTCGCGCTGGCGTTCACCGTCTTCCGGAACACCCCGTGGGGCTCGGCGCTGCACGTGTCGTGACATTCTTGGGGGCGTCCCCAAACCCGTCCCGCAGGCCCGTCCCGTAGTGAGGTTGTCGCATGTCCGTCCTCGACGACATCGTTGCCGGTGTGCGCGAGGACCTCGCCGTACGCCAGCAGGAGCTGCCCGAGGCCGACCTGCACCGCCAGGTCGAAGCCGCCCGGACGCCGATCGACCCCATGCCCGCCTTCCGTGAGCCCGGACTCGCCGTGATCGCCGAGGTCAAGCGCCGTTCGCCGAGCAAGGGGGACCTGGCCCCGATCCCGGACCCGGCCGCGCTGGCCACGGCGTACGCCGACGGCGGAGCCGATGCGATCTCGGTGCTGACCGAGCAGCGGCGGTTCGGCGGATCCCTCGATGACCTCCGCGCCGTCCGTGCGGCGGTGCCGACCCCGTTGCTGCGCAAGGACTTCGTGGTCACCGACTACCAGCTGATGGAGGCGCGGGCCGCCGGCGCCGACCTGGTGCTGCTGATCGTCGCCGCCCTCGACGATGTGCTCCTGGCGGACCTGCACGCGACTGCCCGGGAGCTCGGCCTGACCCCCTTGGTCGAGACGCACGACCACGCTGAGATCGAGCGTGCCGTGGCCGTCGGCGCCCGTCTCATCGGGGTCAACGCCCGCAACCTGAAGACCCTCGAGGTCGACCCCGACGTGTTCGGACGGCTGGCCGCGACGCTGCCCGCCGACGTGGTGAAGGTGGCCGAGTCGGGGGTCGCCGGCGTCGACGACGCCCGCCGGTACGCCGACCAGGGCGCCGACGTGGTGCTGGTCGGCGAGGCACTCGTGCGCGACGGCGATCCCGCCTCGGCCGTCGCCGCGATGCGGGCGGTCGGCAGATGAGTCAGCAGCCTCGCGACCACGGACCCGACGAGCGCGGCGTCTTCGGTGCCGACGGCGACGTCCAGTGGGGCGGGCGCTTCATGCCCGAGGCGCTGATCGCCGAACTCGACCGGCTCACCGAGGTCTGGCAGCAGGCGATGACCGACCCCGAGTTCACCCGCACCTTCCAGCAGATGCTGCACGAGTACGCCGGAGTGCCGAGCCTGCTCTACGACGCCACCCGGCTCTCCGAGCAGGTGGGCGCCCGGATCCTGCTCAAGCGCGAGGACCTCAACCACACCGGGGCTCACAAGATCCGCAACGTCCTCGGTCAGGCGCTGCTGGCGCGGCGGATGGGAAAGACCCGGATGATCGCCGAGACCGGGGCCGGCCAGCACGGTGTCGCCACCGCGACCGCAGCGGCCTACCTCGGACTCGACTGCGTCGTCTACATGGGCGAGCTCGACACCCAGCGACAGGCACTCAACGTGGCTCGGATGCAGCTCCTCGGCGCCGAGGTGGTGGCCGTGGGGTCCGGCAGTCGCACGCTCAAGGACGCGATCAACGAGGCGATCCGGGACTGGGTGGCCAGCGTCGAGCACACGGCGTACTGCTTCGGGACCGCGGCGGGACCGCACCCGTTCCCGGCGATGGTTCGCGACTTCTGTCGCGGCATCGGCGACGAGGCCCGCGTCCAGTGCCTGGGGCTGACCGGCGCGCTGCCTGATGCCGTCGTGGCCTGTGTGGGCGGCGGATCCAACGCGATCGGCCTGTTCACCGCGTTCCTCGACGACGCCGACGTCGCGATCCACGGCTACGAGGCCGGCGGCGAGGGCGTGGATACCCCGCGCCACGCCGCGACGATCTGGGCCGGCGATGTCGGGGTCCTGCACGGCGCCCGCACCTACGTGCTCCAGGACGAGGACGGTCAGACGATCGAGTCCCACTCGATCTCCGCCGGCCTGGACTACCCCGGGGTCGGCCCGCAGCACGCACATCTGGCCCGTTCGGGCCGGGCGACCTATGAGCCGGTGACGGACGCCGAGGCGATGGAGGCGATGGCGCTGCTGGCCCGGTCCGAGGGCATCATCTGCGCGATCGAGTCGGCGCACGCCGTCGCCGGTGCGTTGCGGCTCGCCGAGCAGCGGCCCGGCTCGACGATCCTGGTGAACCTCTCCGGACGAGGCGACAAGGACATGGGCACCGCGATCGAATGGTTCGGCCTGGGCCGCACCGACGGGGCGGGCCACCCCGACCGAGCGTCCGACGCCGAGATCGCGGAGGGGGCGAAGTCATGACCGGACCGAGCTCCCGGGCCGCCTTCGACGCCGCGCGCGCCGACGGCCGAGCCGCACTGGTCGGCTATCTGCCGGCAGGCTTCCCCGACGTCGATGGAGGCATCGACGCGATCCGGGTGATGATCGACTCGGGCTGCGACGTCATCGAGGTCGGCCTGCCCTACAGCGACCCGGTGATGGACGGGCCCACGATCCAGGCAGCCGCTCAGCAGGCCCTGGCCGGGGGGGTCCGCACCGCCGACGTGCTGCGCACGGTGGAGGCGGTCGCGGCGGCCGGCGTGCCGGTGCTGGTGATGACCTACTGGAACCCCGTCGAGAGCTACGCCCGGTCAGCGACGGCGTCGGCGCGTTCCGGTCGTGCCGGTGCCGCAGACAGCGGCGTCGCGCGCTTCACCGCAGACCTGGCCGCCGCAGGCGGGGCCGGGCTGATCACCCCGGACCTGACCCCGGACTCGGCCGACGAGTGGATCGCGGCGGCCGACGAGCACGAGCTCGACAAGGTCTTCCTGGTCGCGCCGTCCTCGACCGACGAGCGGCTGGCGATGACCACCGCCGCGTGCCGCGGCTTCGTCTATGCCACCGCGGTGATGGGGGTGACCGGCGCCCGGGCGAGCACCAGCGAGCTGGCCGGACCGCTGGTCGCCCGGACGCGCCAGGCGACCGACCTGCCTGTGGGCGTCGGGCTGGGGGTCTCCGACGGCGACCAGGCGGCCGAGGTCGCCTCGTACGCCGACGGCGTGATCGTGGGCTCCGCGTTCGTCCGCACCCTCCTCGACGCCGGCTCCGATCGGGCTGCCGGTCGCAAGGCACTCGCCGCGCTCACCGAGGACCTGGCCGCAGGGGTACGCCGTGCCCGTCGCTGACCCGCGGTCGACCGATCGCTCGCCTGCTGCGCGCCACCGGGCGGGCAGGGGCCCCGCCCGCTGGCTGCCGATGCTCGCGGTGGTCGGCCTGGCGGCCGCCGGGTGTGGGAGCACCGACCCGGCGGTGACGGACGTCCAGCGCCAGAACAACCACGGCTACCACGGCACCTACGTGGCCCCGCCGTACGACGTGCCCGCCGTCCGACTCACCGACGACGGCGGCCGGCCGTTCACCCTGGCCAGCGACGACCGCGCCGTCGACGTCGTGTTCTTCGGCTACACCAACTGTCCTGACGTCTGTCAGGTCGTGATGAGCACGATCACGTCGGCCTACCTCCGGTTGCCCGAGTCCGAGCGCAGCCGGGTGCGGGTGGTGTTCGTCACCACCGATCCTGCGCGCGACACCGGATCGGTGCTGGCGGACTACCTGGCCCGCTTCGACACGCACTTCCTCGGCGCGACCGGCCCGATCGACGCGATCGACCGGCTGGGCAAGCCGCTCGGGGTCTACGTCAAGAAGGGACAGCGACTTCCGAGCGGAGGCTACGAGGTCGACCACACCACGGCGGTGTACGGCGTCACCGGTGGCACCGCGCCGCTGGTCTGGTCGGGATCGACGTCGCCCAAGGACATGGCCGAGGACCTCTCGCGCCTGGTGAAGGAGAGCGCCGCGTGACCGCACTGTTGATCCCGGGCTTCATCCCGAGCCCGAGCCAGGGGGTCTGGCACCTCGGCCCGCTCCCGGTCCGTGGCTATGCACTGTGCATCATCGCCGGCGTGATCGCCGCGGTGTGGCTCGGCGAGCGCCGATGGGAGCAGCGCGGGGGCACCCGCGGCGAGATCGCCGACATCGCGTTGTGGGCGGTGCCGTTCGGCCTGGTGGGGGCCCGGGTCTACCACGTGATCACCGACCACGAGCTGTACTTCCCCAGCCATCCGATCGGGGCCCTCGAGGTCTGGAACGGCGGTCTGGCGATCTGGGGTGCGATCGCCGGCGGTGTGCTCGGCGGTGCGATCGCGTGCCGTCGCCGGGGCATCAGGATGCGGCCCCTGATGGATGCACTGGCGCCCGGACTGCTGCTGGCCCAGGCGATCGGCCGCTGGGGCAACTACTTCAACCAGGAGCTCTACGGCAAGCCGACCACGCTTCCGTGGGGGCTGAAGATCGACAGCTCCCACTGGGTGCCGCCGTACACCGCCGACAACCCACCGCCCACCGCGCACGGGCTTCAGTACGCGACCTTCCACCCCACGTTCCTCTATGAGTGCGTGTGGAACCTCGGTGCCTTCGGGCTGGTGCTGTGGCTGGACCGGCGGCTCCGCCTGGGCTTCGGGCGGTGCTTCGCGCTGTACGTGGCCTGCTACTGCGCCGGGCGGTTCTGGATCGAGAACCTGCGCATCGACGTCGCCGCCGACGGTGACCATTTCCTCGGGATGCGGTTCAACGCGTGGGTCGCGCTGGTGCTCTTCGTCTGCGGGCTGGTCGCCTTCGTGGTGATCGGCCGCCGGCACCCTCGCCCCGGCAGTCGCGAGGAGTCGCCGTACGTCGACGGGCACCGGCCCGCCGACTCAACCGACCCCGCCGACTCCACCCGCTCCTCCGCGCCGAGGGAGGACGAGGACGTTGCTGAGCCGCCCGACCCCTCGACGCCCACCGGCTCGGCGGGCGCACAGCACCCCGGCTGACCGCGCCAGCCGGGGCGGCGGTCCGGCGCGGGGTGCAACCTTGTGCCAGCGTCGGACGTAAGGATCTGTGAGTCGGGTCAACAGTGGTCCGGACGGAGCCCTGGGGGACACATGGACGAAGCCGAGTTCGACGACTTCTACGAGTCGTCCTTCCGCCGGATCACCGGCCAGGTCTACGTGATGATCGGCAACTGGGACGAGGCCGCCGACTGCGTCCAGGAGGCGTTCGTCCGGGCCTGGCAGCACCGCGCTCGCCTGAGCCGGGAGTCCTCGCCCGAGGCGTGGGTGCGCACCACCGCCCATCGGCTCGCGATCAGTCGATGGCGTCGGATGGTGCGCTCCCGACGCGAGCCCGACCGTGCCCACGAACGACCGGCGGCGGCCAACGGGCCCAACCCGGACCACGTGGCCATCGTGGCCGCCTTGCGCCAGGTCACGGACGCGCAGCGTCGCGCCCTGGTCCTGCACTACGTCTGCGACCTGCCGATCGCGGCGATCGCCGCGGAGACCGGCGCGGCCGAGGGGACGGTCAAGGCCCAGCTCTCCCGGGGGAGGGCCGCGCTGTTGGCGCAGTTCCGACCCGGTTCCGACCCACTTGAGGGAGTCCGTCATGCCTGAGCCCCTGGAACTGATCAAGCGGGTCGCCGAGGACGCCCCGCACCTGGTCCCGCAGCCCGCCGCCGAGGTGCGTCGTCGTGGCGACCGTCGCCGGCGCCGCCGTACCGCCGGGGCCGTCGCAGTGGCCGCCCTCGTCGTCGCCGGTGCGGTGACCGCGACCGTCCAGCTGACCGGAGGCAACGACGACGCCGTCGTACCGATCGGTCCGTCGCCGAGGCACACTGCGCCGGTCCGGCCGACGCCCACGGCGAACGCGGTCACCGGCGAGGTCCTGACCCATGATGGCTACGGGAAGATCAGGCTCGGGATGAGCCTCGCGCAGGTGCGGGCCACCGGTCACGTCGTGCTGACGGCGCATCGCTTCCGCGCTCCCGTGCGTTGCCTCAATGCGCAGTACTTCGACGCACCGGTCCGCGGCGGCCGGGGGACGGGGAACCACGTCGAGCTGGCGGTGTCCCAACGGCACGGTGTGGTCGCGATCTTCGCCAGCGACAGCGTGTCCACGGTCGACGGGATCCACAACGGGAGCACGGAGGCCACAACACGCGCGACGTACCCCCATGCGCGCAGCGAGGCCAACGGCTGGTTCCAGCGGCTCAGCCCGGCCGGCCAGCAGCCGGAGATCGACTACCGGTTCAGTTTCGAGCGGGGTCATGGTCCGGTCACCGACCTGTTCCTGCAGCGCTCGGACCAGGACTGTTACGAATGAGTGCCCGAGTGCGCTCGTGAGACGTCCGTCCCACGAAACGGACGCGCGCTCCCAGCCCGCTCTGGGGTAGATTGAGCTCTCCGCTTGGGCCAATGTCGTCCCAACACACGCATGCCCATATCCGCCGTGCGCGCCGAGGTCCCGAGCCGGGATCAGCAGCGCGCACTCGAAGACGACGGGAGAGTGCTCATGCCGGCATACCCGCCGCCCGCACCCGGGGCACAGACGTTCGGTGGTCCGCCACCGGCCGAGGGGCTGTACGACCCGCGACACGAGCACGACGCCTGTGGGGTCGCCTTCGTCGCCACCCTGACCGGCGAGCCCAGCCACGACATCGTGGTCAAGGCCCTCACCGCGCTGCGCAACCTCGAGCACCGTGGCGCGGCCGGCTCGGAGACCAACTCCGGTGACGGCGCCGGGATCCTGCTGCAGGTGCCCGACGCGTTCTTCCGCGAGGTGACCGCGGAGGCGGGATTCGAGCTTCCCGCGGCACGCGCCTACGCCGTCGGCACCGCGTTCATCCCCGGCGACGCGGACACCGTGGCCAAGACCCGCCGCCGGATCGAGGAGATCGCTGCCGAGGAAGGTCTCAGCGTCCTCGGCTGGCGTGACGTGCCCACCGACCCGTCGTCGCTGGGCCGGACCGCCCTGGCCACCATGCCGACCTTCGTCCAGCTGTTCGTCGCCTCCAAGGGCGCCCGGGTGCTGGGGATGGGGCTCGAGCGGCTGGCCTTCTGCCTGCGCAAGCGCGCCGAGCACGAGACCGACGCCTACTTCCCGTCGCTGTCGAGCCGGACGATCGCCTACAAGGGCATGCTGACCACCGATCAGCTCGACCACGTCTTCCCGGACCTGCGCGACGAGCGGGTCGCGTCTGCGGTCGCGGTCGTGCACTCCCGGTTCTCGACCAACACCTTCCCGAGCTGGCCGCTGAGCCACCCCTACCGGTTCATCGCCCACAACGGCGAGATCAACACCGTGATGGGCAACCGCAACTGGATGCGTGCCCGTGAAGCCCTGCTGGCCAGCGACCTGATCCCCGGTGACCTGGACCGGCTGTTCCCGATCTGCACGCCCGGCGCTTCGGACTCCGCGTCCTTCGACGAGGTGCTCGAGCTGCTGCACCTCGGCGGACGCTCACTGCCGCACTCGGTGCTGATGATGATCCCCGAGGCGTGGGAGAACCACGCCGAGATGGACGCCAGTCGTCGCGCCTTCTACGAGTTCCACTCCGCGCTGATGGAGCCGTGGGACGGCCCCGCCTGCGTGGTGTTCACCGACGGCACGCAGGTCGGTGCGGTCCTCGACCGCAACGGCCTGCGCCCGTCCCGCTATTGGGTCACCGACGACGGTCTCGTCGTGCTGGCCTCCGAGGTGGGCGTGCTCGACCTCGACCCGGCGACGATCGTCCGCAAGGGTCGGCTGCAGCCCGGCCGGATGTTCCTCGTCGACACCGAGGAGCACCGGATCATCGAGGACGAGGAGATCAAGTCCGAGTTGGCCGCCGAGCACCCGTACGACGAGTGGCTGCACGCCGGACTGATCCGGCTCGGTGACCTCGTCGAGCGTGAGCACGTGATCCACAGCCACGCCTCGGTCACCCGCCGCCAGCAGATCTTCGGCTACACCGAGGAGCAGCTGCGGGTACTGCTCAGCCCGATGGCCAACACCGGCGCGGAGCCGATCGGGTCGATGGGCACCGACACGCCCGTGGCGGTGCTCTCGGACCGGCCGCGGCTGCTGTTCGACTACTTCGCGCAGCTCTTCGCGCAGGTCACCAACCCACCGCTGGACGCGATCCGTGAGGAGCTGGTGACCAGCCTGAACGGAACCATCGGCCCGGAGGCCAACCTCCTCGACCCGACACCGGCCAGCTGCCGCCAGGTGGTGCTGCCGTTCCCGGTGATCACCAACGACGAGCTCACCAAGATCCGGCACATCAACCACGACGGCGACATGCCGGGCTTCATCACCCACGTGTCGCGTGGCCTCTATGACGTCAGCGGCGGTGGCGCCGCCCTCGGGCGTCGGCTCGACGAGATCTGCCGCGAGGTCAGCGAGGCGATCGCCGGTGGCGCGCGGATCATCGTGCTCTCCGACCGGCACTCCGACGCGAACCAGGCGCCGATCCCGTCCCTGCTGATGACCGCCGCGGTGCACCATCACCTGGTCCGGGAGAAGACCCGCACCCAGGTCGGGCTGCTCGTGGAGGCCGGCGACGTCCGCGAGGTGCACCACGTCGCCACCCTGATCGGGTACGGCGCGGCCGCGGTGAACCCCTACCTGGCGATGGAGTCCGTCGAGGACCTGGCCAGGGACGGCTTCTACGTCAAGGCCGACCCCGAGGCCGCCGTCCACAACCTGGTGAAGTCGCTGGGCAAGGGCGTGCTCAAGGTGATGTCCAAGATGGGCGTCTCCACGGTGGCGTCGTACACCGGCGCTCAGATCTTCGAGGCTCTCGGGCTGTCCCAGGGACTGGTCGACAAGTACTTCACCGGCACGACCTCCAAGCTGGGCGGCATCGGCCTGGACGAGATCGCCCACGAGGTCGCGCTGCGGCACCGCACGGCGTACCCCGTCGACGGGATCGCGCCGGCCCACCGCAGCCTGCAGATGGGCGGGGAGTACCAGTGGCGGCGCGAGGGTGAGCTGCACCTGTTCAACCCCGAGACCGTGTTCCGGCTCCAGCACGCCACCCGGTCCGGCCGCTATGACGTCTTCAAGCAGTACACCCGCGCCGTCGACGACCAGGCCGAGCGGCTGATGACGCTGCGGGGCCTGTTCCGGTTCAAGGACGCCGAGGTGTCGGGTCGCCAGCCGGTGCCGATCGACGAGGTGGAGCCGGTCTCCGAGATCGTCAAGCGGTTCTCGACAGGCGCGATGTCCTACGGGTCGATCAGCAAGGAGGCGCACGAGACGCTCGCGATCGCGATGAACCGGCTGGGCGCGAAGTCCAACACCGGAGAGGGCGGCGAGGACCCCGACCGCCTCCACGACCCCGAGCGCCGGTCGGCGATCAAGCAGGTCGCCTCGGGCCGCTTCGGCGTCACCGCGGAGTACCTCACCAACGCCGCCGACATCCAGATCAAGATGGCTCAGGGCGCCAAGCCCGGCGAGGGCGGTCAGCTGCCCGGCCACAAGGTGTACCCGTGGGTGGCGAAGACCCGGCACAGCACGCCGGGTGTCGGACTGATCAGCCCACCGCCACACCACGACATCTACTCGATCGAGGACCTCGCCCAGCTGATCCACGACCTCAAGAACGCCAACCCGCAGGCCCGGGTGCACGTCAAGCTGGTTGCCGAGGTCGGAGTCGGCACGGTGGCGGCCGGGGTGTCGAAGGCGCACGCCGACGTCGTACTCATCTCCGGACACGACGGCGGCACCGGCGCGTCGCCGCTGACCTCGCTCAAGCATGCCGGCGGCCCGTGGGAGCTCGGCCTGGCCGAGACCCAGCAGACGCTGCTGCTCAACGGCCTGCGCGACCGCATCGTGGTGCAGACCGATGGTCAGCTGAAGACCGGCCGCGACGTGCTGATCGCGGCGCTGCTCGGTGCGGAGGAGTACGGCTTCGCTACCGCTCCCCTGGTGGTGTCGGGCTGCATCATGATGCGCGTCTGTCACCTGGACACCTGCCCGGTGGGCGTGGCCACGCAGAACCCGTTGCTCCGGGAGCGCTTCAGCGGCAAGCCGGAGTTCGTGGTCAACTTCTTCGAGTTCATCGCGCAGGAGGTCCGCGAACTGCTCGCCGAGCTCGGCTTCCGATCCCTGGACGAGGCCATCGGCCACGCCGAGGTGCTGGATGCGCGCGCGGCGGTGGACCACTGGAAGGCCGCAGGCCTGGACATCGCCCCGATCTTCCACGTCCCGGACCTCCCCGAGGGTGCCTCCCTGCACAACACCCACGGCCAGGACCACGGCCTGGACAAGGCTCTGGACAACGAGCTGGTGGCCCTCTGCGCGGACGCGCTCGAGAAGGGCGAGCCGGTTCGGGCCGAGCTGAAGGTCCGCAATGTCAACCGCACCGTCGGCACCATCCTCGGGCACGAGCTCACCAAGCGGTACGGCGGCGACGGCCTGCCGGACGGCACCATCGACCTGACGTTCACCGGCTCCGCCGGACAGTCGTTCGGAGCGTTCCTGCCGCGCGGGATCACCCTGCGGCTCGAGGGGGACGCCAACGACTACGTCGGCAAGGGCCTGTCCGGCGGCCGAGTGATCGTCCGGCCGGACCGAGCCGCGAGGTTCGACGCTGCCGAGCAGATCATCGCCGGGAACGTGATCGGCTACGGCGGCACCGCCGGCGAGATCTTCCTGCGTGGCAAGGTCGGCGAGCGGTTCTGCGTCCGCAACTCGGGCGTGACCGCCGTCGTCGAGGGCGTGGGCGACCACGGCTGCGAGTACATGACCGGCGGTCAGGTCGTCGTCCTCGGTGAGACCGGCCGTAACTTCGCCGCCGGCATGAGCGGCGGCGTTGCCTACGTGCTCGACCTGGCAGAGGCGCGGGTCAACCCCGAGCTCGTCGAGCTCTCCGCGCTCGACGAGGCCGAGGCTGCGTCGTTGGGCGAACTGGTCCGCCGCCACGTCGACGAGACCGGCTCGACCGTCGGTGAGCGACTGCTCGCCGACTGGCCGTCGGCCGCAGCCCGGTTCACCCGGGTGATGCCCAGTGACTACAAGCGCGTGCTCGAGGCTCGGGAGGAGGCCCGCGAGGAGGGCCTCGACGAGGACGAGACCGCCGCTCGGATCATGGAGGTGCTGCATGGGTGACACATCGATCGTCTCGAACACGGGACGTCCGCTGGCTGCCGCCGCCGGATCTCCCGACGTCGCACGGATCACGGAGGCTCGTCTCAATGGCTGACCCCAAGGGATTCCTCAAGAACGGCCGCGAGGTGGCGGACCGACGCCCGGTCGAGGAGCGCGTCAAGGACTGGAACGAGGTCTACCCGGGCGGGCCCGGCCGCGCGCTGCTGCCGATCATCACGACCCAGGCTGGACGCTGCATGGACTGCGGCATCCCGTTCTGCCACCAGGGTTGCCCCCTGGGCAACATCATCCCCGAGTGGAACGACCTGGTCTGGCGTGACGACTGGGAGGGCGCGATCGAGCGCCTCCACGCGACCAACAACTTCCCCGAGTTCACCGGCCGGCTCTGCCCGGCTCCCTGCGAGACCTCCTGTGTGCTCGGCATCAACCAGGACCCGGTGACGATCAAGAACGTCGAGGTCTCGATCATCGAGCGGGCCTTCGAGGACCGCAACGTCCGACCGCAGCCGCCGGAGTGGCTCTCAGGGCGCACGGTCGCGGTGGTCGGGTCCGGCCCCGCAGGGCTCGCGGCCGCGCAGCAGCTGACCCGCGCGGGGCACACCGTCGCGGTCTACGAGCGCGCCGACAAGGTCGGCGGATTGCTGCGATACGGCATCCCGGAGTTCAAGATGGAGAAGAAGGTCCTCGACCGCCGACTGGACCAGATGCGTCGCGAGGGCACGATCTTCCGCGCCGGAGTGGAGGTCGGCCGGACCATCACCGGCAACCAGCTGCGCGAGCGGTACGACGCCGTCGTTCTCGCGATCGGCTCGACGGTGCCTCGTGACCTGCCGTTGCCCGGCCGGGATCTGGCCGGCATCCACCAGGCGATGGAGTACCTGCCGCAGTCCAACAGGGTCTCGCTGGGCGAGTCCGTCGAGGGTCAGATCCGCGCCGACGGCAAGCACGTCGTGATCATCGGCGGCGGCGACACCGGAGCGGACTGCCTCGGAACGGCGCACCGGCAGGGAGCCGCGAGCGTCACGCAGCTCGAGATCATGGCTCAGCCACCGACCTCGCGCCCCGCCGACCAGCCGTGGCCGACGTACCCGATGGTGTTCCGGGTCTCCTCGGCGCACGAGGAGGGCGGGACGAGGGTCTACGCGATGTCGACCCAGGAGTTCCTCGGCGACGACGAGGGCCGCGTCCGTGCCCTGCGCGTGGTCGAGGTCGACGCGAAGTTCCAGCCGATCGAGGGCACGGAGCGGGAGATCCCGGCCGACCTGGTGCTCTTCGCGATGGGCTTCGTCGGTCCCGAGCGCGACGGTCTGGTCGAGCAGCTCGGCGTGGAGCTGGACGAGCGCGGCAACATCGTGCGCGATGCGTCGTACGCCAGCACCGTGCCGGACGTGTTCGTCGCCGGTGACGCCGGGCGCGGCCAGTCGCTGATCGTGTGGGCCATCGCCGAGGGCCGGGCCGCAGCAGCGGCCGTCGACGCCCACCTCACCGGGGCGACGACCCTGCCGGCTCCGATCCCACCGACCGAGCGCCCGGTCACGGTCTGACCCGGCAGACCTCGAGGCGGGGCACACGCCGGACGGTGGGGTCAGGCTGGCAGCCCGTCACTGGCGGGTCAACCCGCCGGTGCTCCCGGGCTGCGATTGGATCGTTCAAGTCCGGACGCATTAGGCTCGGGGCGTGCGTAGAGCAAAGATCGTGTGCACCCTCGGGCCCGCGACCTCGACGATGGAGAAGATCCGTGAGCTGGTCGACGCCGGGATGGACGTCGCCCGGCTCAACCTGAGCCACGGCTCGTACGCCGAGCACGAGGCGGTCTACCGGATGGTGCGTCAGGCGTCCGACGAGTCTGGCAGGGGGGTCGGCATCTTCGTCGACCTGCAGGGTCCGAAGATCCGGCTCGGCAGCTTCGCCGACGGGCCGGTCGTCCTGGAGCCGGGACAGCCGTTCACGATCACCACCCGGGACGTTCCGGGCACTGTCGAGCTCGCCTCGACGACGTACGACGGCCTGCCCGGCGACGTCGGCGTGGACGACCAGGTGCTGATCGACGACGGCAAGGTGCGGCTGCGGGTCACCGAGGTCGACGGGCCCGACGTGCACACGGTCGTGGTGGTCGGCGGGCGGATCAGTGACCACAAGGGGATAAACCTCCCTGGCGTTGCGGTGAGCGTGCCCGCGCTGTCCACGAAGGACAAGGATGATCTGCGCTGGGCACTGCACCTGACCGTCGACTACATCGCGCTGTCCTTCGTGCGGTCGGCCAGCGATGTCGACGAGGTGCGCTCGATCATGAGTGAGGAGGGCGTGCTGCTCCCCGTGATCGCCAAGATCGAGAAGCCGCAGGCGATCGAGAACCTCAACGAGGTGGTCAGGGCGTTCGACGCGTTCATGGTCGCGCGCGGTGACCTCGGCGTGGAGTGTCCGCTCGAGGACGTTCCGTTCCTGCAGAAGCGGGTCATCGACAAGGCGCGCCGCAACGCCAAGCCGGTGATCGTGGCCACCCAGATGCTTGAGTCGATGATCGCGAACCCGGCTCCCACGCGGGCCGAGGCCTCCGACGTCGCCAACGCCGTCCTCGACGGCGCGGACGCAGTGATGCTCTCCGGTGAGACCAGTGTCGGGAAGTACCCCATCGAGACGGTGAAGACGATGGCGCGGATCATCTCCTCGACCGAGGGCCACGAGCTCGAGCAGATGGCCGCGATCGACTGGAAGCCGCTGACCCGCGGAGGCGTGGTCGCCAAGGCCGCGGCCGAGGTGGCCGAGCGCGTCGGGGCCAAGTACCTCGTCGCCTTCACCCAGAGCGGGGACTCCGCTCGCCGGCTGGCCCGCTACCGGGGGCGCATCCCGATGCTCGCCTTCACCCCCGAGGCGGTCGTCCGCTCGCAGCTCTCGATGACCTGGGGGGTCGAGGCGTTCAAGACGCTGCCGGTGGAGCACACCGACGAGATGGTGCGCCAGGTCGACGAGGAGCTGCTGCGCATCGGTCGGGTCCAGGAGGGCGACCTGGTGGTGATCATCGCCGGCTCCCCGCCGGGCATCCCGGGCTCGACCAACGCGCTGCGGATCCACCGGATGGGCGACGCCATCAACGAGGTGGCGCCGGCCTACCGCCGGCGTGGATGAGCAGCAGGCGCTGTCAGGTTCCCGAAAGGTGCCGCCGCTAGCGTGGATGGGTGACTTCAGCTCGAACTCGTCGATGGGCTGGTATCTCGGCCGCGGTCGGACTTGCGCTGGCTCTCGCAGGTTGCGCACAATCGGCCGCCCGGCCGACGGCCGCCACGCAAGCCCCGTCCGCATCTGCGACCTCGGCATCGGTGGCGACCCGGGTGCCCTGGCCGTTCCGCAACCCACTGCCCGGAATGCCGCCGGTCCTGCACGACGACGTGTACGCCGCCACCCGCGCCGGGATGCTGAGCCCGCGTGTGGCGCACGACCCGGCGTACCTCTACGTGCCCGACTCCGACGGCAGCCGGGTGACTGTGATCAACCAGCGCACCCGCCGGATCGTGCGAGTCATCCCGAGCGGCTTCCTCAACCAGCACGTCGTCCCCAGCTACGACCTGCGCACCCTGATCGCCAACGCCAGCGCGTCCGACGAGCTGGTCGAGATCAACCCACGGACCGCCCGCCGTACCCGAGTCATCTCGGTCCCGCGGCCGTACAACCTCTACTTCACCCCGAACGGCAAGGAAGCCGTGGTGATGGTCGAGCAGCACGACATCATCCGGTTCTCCACGCCGCACACGTTCCGGAAGATCGCGGACGTCTCCGCCCCCGACTGCCGTGGACCCAACCACGCCGACTTCTCCGCCAACGGCCGCTTCTTCGTGGTGACCTGCGAGTTCTCCGGTGAGCTCCTGAAGATCTCGACCCTCCGGCACAAGGTGATCGGCCACCTGGCCCTCGACCCCCGACCCACGAGTCGACACGTCGCACCGGGGACGATGGGGATGAGCATGCCCCAGGACATCCGGCTCTCACCCGACGGTCGCACGTTCTACGTCGCCGACATGGGCACCAACGAGCTGCGGCTGATCGACGCCCGCACGCTCAAGCAGCGGCGGGTGATCGGACTGCCCAGCCACCCGCACGGCCTCTATCCGAGCCGGAACGGCAAGCTGCTCTACATCTCCGACCGCGGCGCCGGCAAGGTCAGCGTGCTCGACTTCGCGACCAACAAGATCGTCGACACCTGGACGATCCCGGGGGGCGGCAGCCCCGACATGGGTGGGGTCTCCGCGAACGGACGGATGCTGTGGCTCTCCGGCCGCTACGACGGCGTCGTCTACGGGTTCAACACGCGCACCGGCAAGCTGGTCGCGAAGATCCCGGTCGGCGGCAGCCCCCACGGGATCGCGGTGTGGCCGCAGCCGGGCCGTTACTCGCTGGGGCACACCGGGAACATGCGGTGAGGCGGATCCTCGCCGGAGTCGTGCTGCTCGCGGTGGCCGGCTGCGGCGGCACCCGTCCCGCCGCGGCGCCTCCCGCCGGGCCGACCGACACTCCCTCCAGCACGACGTCCGGCCCGCACGGAGCCGGCAGGTTCGGGCCGGGCAGCGCGACGGCGACCATCGTGCGCTGGCGGCTGCCCGAGCCGGTCGCGCGTGAGGTGATCGCGTCGGCCAGCGGGACCCGGGTGATCGTGGCCGGCGGCATGCGCGCCGACGACACCTCCACCGCCCGCAGCTACCGGCTCGACCTCTCCACCGGACGGACGACCTCGGCGCCTGCCCTGGCGGTCCCGGTGCACGACGCCGCCGGCGGCGCCTGGGCCGGCCTGCCCGGGGTGTTCGGAGGCGGCAACGCCAGCGAGCAGTCCGTGGTGCAGCAGCTCCGTGGCGGACGCTGGCGGGTGGTGGCGCACCTGCCCACCACCAGGTCGGACCTGTCGGTCGCCGAGGTCGCCGGTGCGACGTACGTTCTCGGTGGGTACGACGGCTCCTCCGTCCCGCGTCCGGTGCTGCGCCAGCGGAGCGGTGCGGGGCTGGTGCCGGCCGGCAGCTTGCGTCACGGGGTGCGGTACGCCGCCTCCGCTGTGGTGGGCCGTGACGTCTACCTCTTCGGCGGCGAGGTCGCCGGCCGGGAGCTCGGTGTCGTCCAGCGCTACGACGCCCGCACGGGCCGGACGGCGGCGGTCGCCCGCCTCCCGCACCCGCTCGGGCACGCGATGGCCGCCTCCATAGCGGGCCGGGTGCTGCTGATGGGGGGCCACACGTCGCCGACCGGCCGCACGGCACGGATGTGGTGGTTCGACCCTTCCTCGGGACGGTTCCGCCATGCCGGCCGCCTGCCGCGTCCGCTCAGCGACGCGGCGGTGGCGGTGGCGGGCAGCTCGGTGATGCTGCTCGGTGGGGAGGACCCCGCGGTCACCGACCGGGTGGTCCGGGTCGTCGTGCACCCGCGCTGAGGGGCGGCCCTGTGCCGGACCTGATCGATGCGAGGACGCGGGACCGGCCCGGCTCCGGTTCCGGTTCCGGTTCCAGGCACGATCCTGGCCGTGAGGATCGAGACAGAGGTGCCCCGGGTGGGACTCGAACCCACACTGGACGGTGTTTGAGACCGCGGCCTCTGCCGATTGGGCTACCGGGGCGATGACCGCAGACGCTACCGGATCCGAGCTCTCGGCTAGCCTCCCGGGTGTGACCGAGCAGCGCCGCGTGGTGATCGCCGAGGATGAGGCCCTCATCCGCATGGACCTGCGCGAGATGCTGGTCGAGGAGGGGTACGACGTCGTCGGCGAGGCCGGCGACGGGGAGACCGCAGTCCAGCTGGCCGAGGAGCTGCGGCCCGACCTCGTGGTCCTCGACATCAAGATGCCGCGCCTCGACGGCATCACCGCCGCCGAGCGGATCGCCGGTCAGCGGATCGCGCCGGTGATCATCCTGACGGCCTTCAGCCAGCGCGACCTCGTCGAGCGGGCGCGGGATGCCGGGGCGATGGCCTACGTGGTCAAGCCGTTCTCGAAGTCCGACCTGGTGCCGGCGATCGAGATCGCTGCGGCCCGGTTCGCCGAGGTGCAGGTGCTCGAGGCGCAGGTCGAGGACCTCGACGAGCGGCTGGCCACCCGCAAGGCGGTGAGCCGGGCGCAGGGGGTGCTGCAGGACCGGCTCGGACTCAGCGAGCCGGACGCCTTCCGCTGGCTGCAGAAGACCGCGATGGACCTGCGCCTCTCGATGCGCCAGGTGGCCGAAGGGGTGGTCGAGCACGGCCCCTGAGCGGCCGGACGGTGGCTCAGATCACAAGATCACAAATGGCTAACGACCTAGGGGTAATCACGGGTGTGGCCTCCACGTGTCCCGGTCGGCGGCTAGGTTCTAGCCACTTCGTATCAAGCGCGCCCGTCATGGCTCGGCCGGCGGCACGCCAACTCCAGATGGAGGCTCAATGATTCGCCATCAAGGCATCCTCCGATCAGCTGCGGTGCTCGGTGTGGCCACGCTGGCGCTTGCCGGTTGCGGCAGCAGCAACTCAGGGGACAACAACACGTCGCCCAGCGCGAACAACAGCGCCAGCTCCGGCTCCGGCGGCGGGCAGGACGCAGGCAATGGCCGGCTGGTGATCGGCACCCTGCTCCCGCAGACCGGTGACCTCGCCTTCCTCGGCCCGCCCGAGTTCGCTGGCGTCGACGCTGCGGTCAAGGACATCAACGCGGCCGGGGGTGTGCTCGGCAAGCCGGTCACACAGGTCAAGGCCGACTCCGGTGACGGCACGCCCGACATCGCCGGCTCGTCGGTGAGCAAGCTGCTCGCCGGCAACGCCGATGTCATCATCGGTGCCGCGGCATCGGGTGTCTCGCTCTCGGTGATCAACCAGATCACCGATGCGGGCGTGGTCGAGTTCTCGCCGGCCAACACCTCGCCGACGTTCGACGACCCGAAGACCGACCCGCACAGCCTGTACTTCCGTACGTCGCCCTCCGACGTCCTCCAGGGTGCGGTGCTCTCCAACACGATCCTCGAGGATGGCCACAACAACGTGGCGATCCTCGCGCGTCAGGACTCCTACGGCGAGCTACTGGCGGCCCAGGTGGCCAAGGGCATCAAGGCCGGTGGCGGCACCGTCACGGCCAAGGTGCTCTACTCGGCCGACGCGACCAACTTCACCGCCGAGGTGAACAAGATCGCGGCGACCCACCCGGATGCGATCGCGCTGATCGCCTTCAACGAGACGACCAAGATCATCCCCACGATGATCGCCAAGAACATCGGCCCGAAGAACCAGCAGGTCTACTTCGTGGACGGCAACACCGCGGACTACTCCAAGGACTTCCCGAAGGGGACGCTCACCGGAGTCAAGGCCACCTACCCGGGAGCACAGCTCACGGGCAGCTTCAAGAAGGTGCTGCTCCAGACGAATCCCAAGCTGACGGACTTCACCTATGGTCCCGAGGCGTACGACGCGACCACGCTGACCGCGCTTGCGGCCGACGCGGCCAAGTCGGACTCACCGACGAAGTACGCGCCGTACATCATCAAGGTGTCGAAGGACGGCACCAAGTGCACGTCGTACAAGCAGTGCCTGGACCTGCTCAACCAGGGCAAGGACATCGACTATGACGGTGTCTCCGGCCCGGTCGACCTGGGTACCACCGGTAGCCCGACGAAGGCCACCATCGGCATCTTCCAGTACGGACCGAACAACACGTACCACAACGTGAAGTACGTGACCGGTGTGATCCCGGACTGATCCATCCGAACAGCAAGCAGGGGCCCGGCTGATGCCGGGCCCCTGTTGCATGCCGCGGGCTGCGGCGATGATGGCTACTTGGCCAGAGTGCCGAGGTAGAGCTCGATCACCTTGGGATCGTTGCCGAGGTCCTTGCCACTTGCCGTGTATGCGTTGCGGCCCTGGTCCAGGACGTAGCCCCGGTCGCAGATCTGCAGGCAACGACGGGCGTTCTGCTCGACCATCACGACCGAGACGCCGGTCCGGTTGATCTTCCGCGTCTGGACGAAGACCTCGTCCTGCATGACCGGCGACAGCCCGGCGGACGGCTCGTCGAGCAGCAGCACGGAAGGCTCCATCATCAAGGCGCGACCCATCGCGACCATCTGGCGCTCGCCTCCGGACAGTGAGCCCGCCCGCTGGCCGCGGCGGTCGATCAGGGCGGGGAACAGGTCGCCGACGAACTCGAACCGCTTCCGGAACGACTTCGGGCTCTGGTAGCTGCCCATCTCGAGGTTCTCCTGGATGGTCAGCGAGGGGAACACGTTGTTGGTCTGGGGGACAAAGCCGATGCCCTTGCGGACCAGCGTGTCGGCCCGCTCGTTGGTGATCTCGTCGCCCTTGAGCACGACCTTGCCGCTGCGGACGCGGACCAGCCCGAAGAGAGCCTTGAGCAGAGTCGACTTGCCGGCCCCGTTCGGGCCGATGATGCCGACCAGCTCACCGGGCTGGCAGTAAAGGTCGGTGCCGTTGAGGATGTTGACGCCCGGCAGGTAGCCGGCGATCAGGTCGTCGGCACGCAGCACGGCGCCCTCGGCAGCGGTGAGGTGTGCCGTGCGGCCGGCCGCGGCCTCGGCGGACGTGGGGGTCGAGTCGGCCATCAGGCGTCCTTGTCAGTTGCTTCGTCGTCGGCGGCAACCTCGGCTGCGGCCTTCTCGTGGATCTCCTCGACGACGTCCTCGCTGAGGTCCTGGTCGTGGTGCGAGCCCAGGTAGGCGTCGATGACGCGCTGGTCGCTCATCACCGAGTCGGGCGGGCCCTCGGCGACGACCTGGCCCTGGGCCATCACGATCACCCAGTCGGAGATGTCGCGGACCATGTCCATGTCGTGCTCGACGAACAGCACCGTGCGGCCCTCGTCGCGCAGCGACTTCACGTGGCCGAGCAGTGACTGCTTCAGGGCCGGGTTGACGCCCGCCATCGGCTCGTCCAGCATCACCAGCTCAGGGTCGGCCATCAGCGCCCGCGCCATCTCGAGCAGCTTGCGCTGACCGCCGGACAGCGTGCCCGCGAAGTCGTCGCGTAGCCGCGCCAGCAGGAATCGCTCCAACAGGGCGTCGGCCTTCTCGGTGATCTCGTGCTCCTGGCTGCGCCACATGCCGAGCAGACCGGGCAGGAAGCGCTCGCCGCGCTGGCCGGTCGCTCCCAGGCGCATGTTCTCGATGACCTTGAGCTTGGCGAGCACCTTGGTGAGCTGGAAGGTGCGGATCATCCCCATCCGGGCGACCTTGTAGGCCGGGACGTTGGCGAGCGACCGGCCGTTGAAGGCCCACTCGCCGGACTGCGGCCGGTCGAACCCGGTGAGCAGGTTGAAGAACGTGGTCTTCCCGGCACCGTTCGGCCCGATCAGCGCGGTGATCACGCCGCGTTGGATCTCGACGTGATCGACGTCGACGGCGGTGAGTCCGCCGAAGCGACGGACCACGTTGTCGGCGACGACGATCGCGTCCGGCTTCGGCGCGCCCGGCTCGCGGGGCACGTCGGCGAGCGCGGCTCGGGCGGCGCTCAGGCCGCTGGTGTCAACGGGCATCGATCGCCAACTCCCTTCGGTCGCCGAAGATTCCTTGTGGTCGGTAGATCATCAGCAGCATCAGCGCCAGCCCCATGATGATCAGCCGCATCAGGCTTGCCTGGTCGCTGTTCATCAGCCAGGTGGGCATGATCGGGTGGTTGCCGGAGGTCATCTGGCCGAACATCACGTCCAGGAACTGGATCAGGAACCAGAAGATGATCGAGCCGACGACCGGACCGAGCACTCGGGCCGCGCCGCCGAGGAGGAGGACGGTGTAGGCGAAGAACGTGGTGTCGGTGGCGACCCACGTGGGGTTCATGTTCGAGTGCTGCAGGGCGACGAAGAATCCCGCGAACGCGCCGAACAGACCGCCGAGAACCAGCGACTGCATCTTGTAGAGGTACACGTTCTTGCCGAGGCTGCGGACCGCGTCCTCGTCCTCGCGGATGCCCTTCATCACGCGGCCCCAGGGCGCGCGCATCAGCAGCCAGACCAGCACGCACCCGATGGCCACGATGATCCAGCCCAGGAACAGCACCCAGAAGTCGTAGGGTCGCCACGACACGATGCCGAGGTCGACCGTGTTGTGGAAGGGGTTCATGTTCGAGAAGGCGTTGTCGAAGTGGATCAGGCCGTCCTGGCCGCCGAACCATTTCAGCAGCGTCACCGAGCCGAAGCTGAAGCGCAGGATCTCGGAGGCCGCGATGGTCACGATCGCCAGGTAGTCCGCACGCAGTCGCAGCGTCGGGACGCCGAGGATCAGGGCCAGCACGACGGTGAAGAAGAGGCCGGCGAGGATGGCCAGCCAGAAGGGCAGACCCCACGTCGAGATGAAGGCGGCCATCACGTAGCCGCCGACCGCCATGAAGCCGGCCTCACCGAAGTTGAGCAGCCCGGTGTAGCCGAAGTTGATGTTCAGGCCGATCGCGGCCAGGGCGTAGACCACGGCAGTGGGGCCGAGGCCCGACTGTAGGGCCTGGCTGATGGTGCTTCCCCAGTCCATGCGTTCCTCCTCAGCCCACTCGCTCCGCGCGCCCGAGCAGCCCCTGCGGGCGGATCAGGAGCACCACGATGAGCACAACCAGTGCCCCCACGAACTTCAGCTCGGCCGGGATGACCAGCGTGGAGACTTCGATGAAGATGCCGATGATGAACGAGCCCAGCAGCGCGCCCCAGACGCTGCCGAGGCCACCGAGGACGACCGCGGCGAAGACCAGCAGCAGGATCTTGAAACCGACCTGGTAGTCGAACCCCTGCGTCATGCCGAGCAGTACGCCGGACAGGCCGGCGAGCCCGGCCCCGACGGACCAGACCACCGAGATCACCCGGTCGACGTTGATGCCCGAGGACGCCGCGAGCGCGGGGTTGTCGGAGACTGCGCGGGTCGCCTTGCCGATCCTGGTGCGCTGGATCGCCAGGCAGACCAGGACCAGGACGACTGCGGAGAAGATCACCACGCCGAGGTCCTTCGGGGTGAAGCTGACCTGTCCGACGTTCCACGGTGAAGGGTTGGTCCACTGCGTGTAGTTGTGGGTGTCGGCGCCGGCTACGTACTGGTAGATGTTGCGCAGGAAGATGGACAGACCGATCGAGACGATCATCGCTGCGATCAGCCCCACGCCCTTGCGACGCAAGGGACCCCACAGGATCTTGTCCTGTGCCCATCCGAAGAGCGTGGACAGCACGATGGCGGTGATGATGCCGGCCACCATGGTGACGTTGACACCGCCGAGGTCGACGTTGCCGGGGAGGCGGTCGATCGCGAAGGCGGCCATCGCGCCGAAGGTGATCAGCTCGCCGTGGGCGAAGTTCACCAGCCCCGTGGTGCCGAAGATCAGGGACAACCCGAGGGACGCCATCGCCAGCAGGAACGAGAAGACCAGTCCGCCGACGGCGAGTTGGATGCCCTGGATGAGATTGCTGGTCTCCTTGGGCGCGTTCCCGATGGGGAACGTCACGTAGCGGTCGCTCTGCAGGTTGAAGGTCAGCGGCAGCGACTCCTGCTTGGGGTTGCGCAGCTTGGTCCCGTGGGGGAGCGACTTCGAGTCGATGTGCACCGTGAAGGTGTGGCCCAGGATGTCGATCGCCTTGCCCGGGAGGGTGATGTCGAAGATGCCGGTCTGGTCGGTGACCGACTTGCCGACGACCTTGTGCGCTTCGTCGGTGACAGTGATCGTGACGCCGGGCACCGGAGTCGCCGGCTTGTGCCGGGCGTCGAGCAGGCACCCCTGCACGTGGATGGTCTCGTCGTTGTGGGCCGGCGGCCGGACGCAGGTCGGAGACGCTGCTTGGGCCGGGGAGCCGACGAGGACGGTCAGCAGGGCTACTGCCATGGCTGCCAGGGCAAGGCAGGCCAGCCGTACGGGGCGGGTGTGCATGTGGCTCCCAGGATCGCTGGTGGGTCTTGCGGGACTATAGGGCCAAAAGAGTGATCCGGCGCACATTTGGTCTGGCCCCGCTCACACTGAGTCCGACGTGTTACCGGCGACGCTCATCGAAGGGCGGCGACCAGCTCGGTGAGCACCGGTGCCATCACCAGGGCCGGGAGCAGGTCGCCGACCTTGATCCGGCGGACGTCCAGGAGCCGGAGGCCGACCCCGACCAGGAGCAGGCCGCCGGTGGCGGTCAGCGCGGCCAGGTGCGCATCGGGCAGGAAGTTGCCGAGCAGTGCACCGACCACCGTCAGCGCCCCCTGGATCGTCACGATCGACACGACGCTTGCCGCGACCCCCCAGCCGAAGGACGCCGCGAAGGCGATCGCGGCGAAACCGTCCAGCGCAGCCTTGAGGTAGAGCTGCTGCGGGCCGTCGCCGATCCCCTCGGTCAGGGAGCCGAGGATCGTCAGCGGGCCGACGCAGAAGACCAGCGAGCTGGTGACGAACCCTTGCACGAAGCGTTCCCGTGCGGCGTGGCCGGCGCCGCCGGACCGGCGCAGGACCAGGCGCTGGAGGTGGCCGCCGACGCCCTCGAGCCGGTCCTCGATGCGCAGCAGCGAGCCGAGGATGCCCCCGGTCAGCACGGCTCCGAGCACGATCAGTGTGGGCGCCGACGTACCGACGAGAGCGGACAGGGCGGGGTCTGTGACCGAGGTGGCAGCAGACGCGGCGATCAGCAGCGTGACCAGACCGAGGCCGTCGGTGACCACGGTGCGCGTGCGCTCCGGCAGCCGATGCCCGACCAGGACGCCGATGGTGGCGCCGAGGAGCACCGCGACGGCGTTCACCAGCGTTCCGATTCCGGGAAACACGGTTCTCCTCTACCATCGCGACAGAGACCCCGGCCGGGGGGACGGCACAGTGTCTCACTGCAGTCGGCGGGCGCAGGATGCGCGCACCGACGTCGACCTGTGGAAGGTGGGGAGCGATGCGTCGGCAACCGATGCCGGTCCGCGATGCCGTACCGGAGGATGCAGCCGCACTGGTGCTGCTGTGGTCCGAGGCCGGTCCCTCCGGTGAGCCGCTGGCCACCTTCGCCGAGGAGGTCCCGCGGGCGCTGGCCCATGTCGCCGCCGACCCCGACGAGCGCGTCGTGGTCGGTGAGTCCGACGGCGCCATCGTCGCGATGATGCACCTTCGACGTGCGCCGCTGACGCCCCTGCACCTCGAGCAGGTGGTGCACACCTCGTTCCTGCTGGTGCGGCCCGAGTACCGCCGACACGGCTATGCGCACGCATTGCTCGAGACCGCGGTGGCGTGGGCCGAGGAGAAGGACATCGCACATGTCAGCGCGGCCGCGTCGAGCGCCTCGCGTGACACCAACCGGTTCCTGGCGCGTCTGGGGCTCGGGACGGTCGGCACCTACCGGATGGCTGCGACGGCGACCCTGCGCAAGAAGCTGACCCCGCCGGCGCCAGGTCCTCGTAGCCGCAACGTCGGGCAGGTCCTTGCGGCCAGGCGGTCGATGCGGCGGCGGCGCGCGCTGACCGACGCCGACGACTGACCCGCCTCCCCGGCGGAGCGTCCCCGCCACCCACTAGGGTCGACAGGGTGGCAGAAACCAGACCTCGCCTCCTGCTTCTCGACGGGCACTCCCTCGCCTACCGAGCCTTCTTCGCCCTCCCGGTGGAGAACTTCTCGACCACCACGGGCCAGCCCACGAACGCCGTCTACGGCTTCACGTCGATGCTCATCAATGTGCTCCGCGACGAGGATCCCACCCACGTCGCAGTGGCCTTCGACAAGTCGCGCCAGACCTTCAGGCTCGCGGAGTACGCCGAGTACAAGGCCAAGCGGAACAAGACCCCCGACGAGTTCAAGAGCCAGCTGCCGCTGATCCAGGAAGTGCTCGACGCGCTGCGGATCCGGCACCTCGAGATGGACGGCTACGAGGCGGACGACATCATCGCCACGCTGACCACCGAGGCACTGGCCGCCGGCCTCGAGGTGCTGATCCTCACCGGCGACCGCGACTCGCTGCAGCTGGTCACCCCCGAGTCGACCGTGCTGTACCCGATGCGTGGAGTCTCCGAGCTCGCCCGGATGACGCCTGCCGCGGTCGAGGCGAAGTACGGCGTCCCCCCGCACCGCTATCCCGAGCTGGCTGCGCTGGTCGGTGAGGACTCCGACAATCTGCCCGGCATCCCCGGCGTGGGGCCGAAGACCGCGGCGAAGTGGATCGTCCAGTACGACGGCCTCGACAACGTCATCAACCACGCCGACGAGGTCAAGGGCAAGGCAGGTGAGAACCTCCGCGCCCATCTCGACGACGTGATCCGCAATCGCCGGCTCAACGCACTGGTCCGCGACCTGCACCTCGAGGTGGGCCCGACCGACTTGGTGCGCAACCCCTGGGACCGCGCCGAGGTGCACACGCTCTTCGACGGGCTCGAGTTCCGGGTTCTGCGTGACCGACTCTTCGAGACGCTCGAGTCCGAGGAGGACGTCGACGAGGGCGGGTTCGAGCTCAGCGCCACCACGCTCGCGGCCGACGGCGTCGCCGACTGGCTGGGTGCGGTCGGCACGCTCACGGTCGGGGTGCACGTGCGCGGATCGTGGGGCTCGGGCACGGGACGCGTGGAGGGCGTCGCGCTGGCGACCGCGGCCGGCGACGCGGCGTATGTCGATGTGGCCACGATGAGCCAGGCCGACGACGCCGCGCTGGCCGGGTGGCTCGCCGACCCGGCGCGACCCAAGGTGCTGCACGACGCGAAGGGACCGCTCCACGCGCTCGGCGCCCAGGGCTGGCCGCTCGCTGGGCTGCAGAGCGACACCGCGCTGGCGGCGTACCTCGTCCGGCCCGACCAGCGGTCCTACGATCTGGCGGACCTCACCGTGCGCTACCTGCGCCGCGAGCTGCGCGACGAGAGCACCGGAGAGCAGGGGATGCTCTTCGACGACGAGCGGGTTGTCTCCGAGGCGGCGATGCTCCGCGCGCGCGCCGTCGTCGACCTCGCCGAGGCGCTGGACGCCGCAGTCGAGGAGCACGGGGGCACCCGGCTGCTCGCCGAGGTCGAGCTGCCGCTGGTCGGGGTGCTCGCCACCATGGAGCGGGTCGGGATCGCCGTGGACCACGAGCTGCTCACCGAGCTCGAGTCGGGGTTCGCCGACCAGGTGCGCTCGGCCGCGCAGGAGGCCTACGACGTCATCGGCAAGGAGATCAACCTCGGCTCGCCCAAGCAGCTCCAGGTCGTGCTGTTCGACGAGCTGGGGATGCCGAAGACCAAGAAGACCAAGACCGGCTGGACCACCGACGCAGACGCGCTGCAGGGCCTCTACGAGAAGACCGAGCATCCGTTCCTGCAGCACCTGCTGCGGCACCGCGACGTGAGCCGGCTTCGGCAGACCGTCGAGGGACTGCTCAAGACCGTCGCCGACGACGGCCGGATCCACACCACCTTCAACCAGCTGATCGCCGCCACCGGGCGGCTGTCCAGCACCGACCCGAACCTGCAGAACATCCCGGTCCGCACCGAGGAGGGACGCCGGATCCGCGAGGCGTTCGTCGTGGGGCCGGGCTACGCGACCCTGCTCACCGCCGACTACAGCCAGATCGAGATGCGCATCATGGCGCACCTGTCCGAGGACGCCGGTCTGATCGAGGCGTTCCGCTCCGGCCAGGACTTCCACCAGGCCACCGCGTCCCGGGTCTTCGGGGTCGGCGCCGGCGAGGTCACCCCGGAGATGCGCGCCAAGATCAAGGCGATGAACTACGGCCTCGCCTACGGACTGTCCGCCTACGGGCTGTCCCAGCAGCTGCGGATCGACACCGGCGAGGCGCGCGGGCTGATGGACGAGTACTTCGAGACCTTCGGTGGGGTGCGCGACTACCTCGCCGGCGTGGTCGAGGAGGCGCGCCGGACCGGCTTCACCGAGACGATCATGGGTCGTCGGCGCTATCTTCCCGACCTGACCAGCGACAACCGACAGCGTCGGGAGATGGCCGAGAGGATGGCGCTCAACGCTCCCATCCAGGGGTCGGCCGCCGATGTGATCAAGGTGGCGATGCTCAACGTCGACCGGGCGGCCTCCGAGGCCGGCATGTCCTCACGGATGCTGCTGCAGGTGCACGACGAGCTGGTGTTCGAGGTCGCCGAGGGCGAGCAGGAGGCTCTCGAGCTGCTGGTGCGTGAGCAGATGGGGGCAGCTGCGGAGCTCACGGTCCCGCTCGACGTGTCGGTCGGCACCGGTGGCAGCTGGCACGCCGCCGCTCACTGAGGGGCCGCCGGCCAGTGTGGTGGGCCGGTCTCAGCGAACGGGCGAGCGCTCCGACGAGCGGAGCCGCAGCAGGCTGAGTGCGAGCAGCGCGACGAACAGCGTGGCATCGGTGGCGACGACGATCATCAGCAGCTCGTTGAAGCTAGTCGCGGTCCGGCCCACGGCGACAAGGACGACCAGCGCCGCCCAGATGAGCAGCACTGAGCGTCGGGCCTGGCGGGCCAGCACGCTGTAGACCAGCAGCTGGAGCAACGAGAGCAAGGTACCCAGGGCCGCGAACACCCACAGCTGGTGCTGGATGGCCAGGTACTGGTGGCCGCCGACGAAGATCAGCGCGAGACCTGACAGCGCGGCCGCGCCGCCGGCGGTCAGGACGCCGATCAGCGCCAGCAGCCCCAGTCCCTTGAGCAGTGTGCCCACCCGAGCTCCCGCGGTGCTCATCGTGGGAAAGGCCATCACGACCACGAACTGGGGGAGGAACAACCCCGCCTTGACGAGGATGAGGCCACCGGCGTAGAGGCCGGCCTCGTGAGAGCCCAGGGTGTTGCGGGCGACCAGGAGGTCGACGTTGGACAGCGCGAAGAAGGCCAGCAGGGTCTGGCCGTTGTGGGCCGTCTCGATCCACAGGGCGCGAGCCCGGTGCTCGCCCGAGCCGGCGTCGGAGCGGTCGGGACGCGACCGTCGCAGCGCGAAATGGCCGACGACTGTGGGAACGAAGGCCGAGAGCGTCACGCCGAGCATTCCGGAGAGCTCGGTCGGGTGCCACGCGACCGCAGCCACCCCGATGACCAGTCGGCTGACTCCCATGGAGAGGTAGACCAGGGAGAGGGAGGTCCAACGGCGCTCGCCCTGCAGTACGCCGGCTTGCGCGCCCATCAGGCTGAGCGGGGCCATGGCGACCCCGACGAGCGCCGCGGTGGCCACACTGTGCAGGTGCAGCAGCGCGTTCAGTGCGGGGGACAGGACCAGGCAGAGCACGGCAAGGCCCACCGACGCCTGCCAGCCGACCCGGAGCACCGTCTTCTCCACCTCGCCGGCATGGTCCAGATTGGCGGAGATCCTTCGGGCGGCCACGGCTTGGAGGGCGAGCTGGAGCACGCCGAGCACCAGCATCACGTTCATCAGCGACGCGACCGCGCCGTACGCCTGGGGGCCGAGCAACCGGGCCGCGACGATGGTGAAGCCGTAGGTCGAGACGTTCATGATCCCGACCGCGACCGCGATCACCGCACCGCCACGCAGGGCCTTGTTGGTGGCGTTGGCCGTCGTGCCCGGCGCCTGCTGCTGCACGCCGGCGAGTCTCCCACACGGGCAAGGGAACGGCCCTTCGGCGCGGTGTCGTTGGGTACGGTGACCCGGACATGAGCGCACGACAGGTCCGGCCGACCACGGTGGCCTCCCTTGCCGTGTATGGACTGCTCCTGCTGAGCGCCGTCGCCGAACAGTTCGGCAAGGTCACCAGCGACACGAAGTCGCAGCTGGTGGTGACCCCGTCGCGCTTCCTCGGGCAGGCCTTCTCGCTCTGGGATCCCACCGAGACGCTCGGCCAGCTCCAGAACCAGGCGTACGGCTATCTGTTCCCGATGGGGCCGTTCTTCCTCGTCGGCCACCTCGCGCATCTGCCTCCGTGGCTCACCGAGCGCTTCTGGTCCACGCTGCTGCTCGTCCTGGGCTGTGAGGGCGCTCGCCGGCTGGCGGCCGCCATCGGGCTGTCGGCGTGGCCGGCCTGGGTGGCGGGGATGGCCTACGGGCTCAGCCCCCGGGTGATCAGCGAGGTCGGCGTGCGCAGCGCCGAGATCCTCCCCGGCGTCGTTCTGCCGTGGGTGCTGCTGCCGATCGTGCTGGTGGTGACGGGCCGGCTGGGACCACGGCGCGGCGCGGTGCTGTCCGTGGCCGCCTTCCTCTTCTCGGGCGCGGTGAACGGGACCGCCACGGTCGCGCCGCTGCCGCTCGTCGTGCTCGTGATCCTCTGGGCGGTACGGCGGGGCCGGCTGCGTTGGTCGTTCGTGGCGGCGTGGTCCGGACTGATGGTGCTGGCGAATCTGTGGTGGGTGCTGTCGCTGCTGAAGCTGAACAGCTACTCGCCGCCGTTCTTCGACTACGTCGAGGACGCCACGACCACGACGTCGACGAGCGACTTCCTCGAGGCGCTGCGGGGCGCGAGCAACTGGGTGAGCTTCCTCAACGTGGGGTCGGCGCCGAACTGGCCGGCCGGGTGGGTGGTGAGCTTCTCTCCGGCGTACGTCGTGGCCAGCGGCGTGCTCGCGACCGTGGGGCTGCTCGGCCTGGCGCGCTGGCGCAGCCCCTGGCGCACTCCGTTGGCGGCCAGTGCGCTCCTCGGGCTCATCTGCCTCACGATCGGGCACGCGTCCGCCCTCGAGTCGCCGCTGGCGCCCTCGGTCCGCGACCTGCTCGACGGTCCCTTCGCGCTGCTCCGCAACGTTGCGAAGGCCGACCCGCTCTTGCGGCTGCCGCTGGCGATCGGCACGGGCTGCGTGGTCGTCGCGCTGTTGGGCCACGTGCCCCGGTGGCGGATCCGGTGGTGGCCCGCTGCGGCTGCCGTGGCGGTCGGGGCGCTCGCTGTCGGGATGGCTCAACCGGCATTGGCGGCGAACCTGCGAACGCCGGGCTGGACGAGGGTCCCGTCGTACTGGTCGCAGGCTGCACACTTCGTGGCCACGGGAGCGCATGGATCGGCGTCATGGGTGGTCCCGGGCACCGGATTCGGCATCCAGACGTGGGGCTGGACCGACGACGAGCCGATGTCGATCGTCGGGCGATCACCCTGGGTCACCCGCTCGCAGGTGCCCCTCGCCCCGCCGCAGACCATCCGGATCCTGAGCCAGCTGGAGAACTACCTGGCGACGGGGTCGGGCTCTCCCCAGCTCGGTGGGATCCTCGCGCGGCTCGGCATCGGCGACATCGTCGTGCGCCACGACCTGGCCCCGGACTCCGGTGACGCGACCTCCGCCAGCCTGGTCTCGATAGCGCTTGCGCGTTCCGGCGGGCTGACCCGGGTGCGCACCTTCGGACGCCTCGACCTCGGCCCGGCGATCGAGGTCTACCGGGTGGACCGGCCGGTGCCCCCGGCGGGCCTCACCGTCCGTTCGGCCGATGCGGCGGTGACCGTGGCCAGCGACAGCGCGGACGTGGTCAATGCGATCGGGGCCGGGCTGATCCCGGTCGGGCGGGCGGCGGTCGTCCGCGGCGACAGCGGCTGGGTCCGCCCCGTCCAGGTGCTCGGGGACGCCTACCGCGACCGGGAGCGGCAGTTCGGGCGCGTCCAGGAGGCGGAGGGCCCGATGCTGGCGCGTGGTGAGCCTCGGCACGGGCGGCGGGTGGTCGCGAACTACCCGAGCAACCCGGGAGCGCGCCCGACACTCGTCCAGTACGCCGGCCTGCGCTACGTCACCGCGTCGAGCTCGCAGGCATGGACGAACAACCTCGGCGCGGTCCTGCCCGAGGACGCGCCGTACTCCGCGGTCGACGGCGACCTGAGCACGGGCTGGGTCTCGGGCTACTACCACCGCGCGCTGGGCCAGTGGGTCGAGGTCCGCTATCGCGCGCCGCACACGTTCCACCGGGTCACCGTCGCGACCCCGCAGGGGGACCCGGTCTACGACGACGTCACCCAGGTCACCGTCACCGTCGGGCGCACCTCCCGGCTCGCCCACGTGGATCCCTCCACCGGCATCGCCTACGTCGACCTGGACGGAGCGACCGGCGACCGGCTGCGGGTGACCGTGACGGGCGTCGAGCACCCCGCGCAGCGCGGCCCGGTGCGGATCACGGAGATCGCCGGCCCCGGGCTCCCGGCGCGAAGGACCCTCGTGCTGCCGTCACCGCCGATGGCCCCGGACGTCGACTACCTGTTCACCGCTGCACCGGAGACCCGAGCCTGCCTCCCGACGCTGCTGGGTCCCGACTGTGACCCCGAGCGGATGAGGGCGAGCGAGGAGAGCGCTGGGATCGACCGGACGTTCCGGGTGCCTTCCCGTGGTCGGTGGACGGTGGGCGGCACGGTGGTGGCACGCTCGTCGCCAGCGACGGTCGGTCTGCTCGACCCGATCGGTGGTCGGGTCGTGATGCGCGCCAGCTCGACCTACGCGGACGACCCCACGGTCTCGGCCCGGATGGCCTACGACGGCACGCCCAACACGTCCTGGATCGCCGATGCCCGGGACCCGGCTCCGACGCTGACGGTCGACTTCGCCAAGCCCCGCCGGATCGATCGGATCACGGTCAGTGCCCCGGCTGCTCCGGCGATCGCGCCGACGACCGCCGTACTCCGCTCGGGAGGTGAGGTCCGGCGGGTCTCCCTGGACGACCTCGGCACCTTCGCGCCGCTACGGGTCAAGCACCTCACGATCAGGTTCGCGAACCCGACCCGCCGGGGCGCGCCTCTGGGGGTGGGCGACGTGTCGCTCCTGCCCGGACGGGTGGCGGTGCCGCTGCATGGCGACGCGCTCACCGGCGCGGTCTGCGGGTTCGGGCCGGAGGTCCGCATCGACGGTGCCCGCCACCGTACGGCGGTCCGCGGGCTGATCGGCGACGTGGTGTCCTCGGGTCCGCTCAGCATCGTGCCGTGCGGCGAGCCGCTGCGGCTGTCCCGCGGCGTGCACCACCTCCGCGTCGTGTCCACCTCCCAGTTCCAGCCGGTCCGGGTGAGCCTGACCCGACACCAGAGGACGAGCACGGTCGGCGTCAACCGGACCCTGCGCGTCGAGCACCGCTCGGCGTCGGGGCGCGTGGTCCGGGTCGGCCCCGGGGGAGCGGCGCTGCTGTCGCTGACTCAGAACTTCAACCGCGGTTGGGTGGCGACCCTGGACGGCCGTCCGCTCACGCCGCAACGGATGGACGGCTGGGCTCAGGGCTGGCGGCTCCCGGCCGGCGCCGGTGGGACGGTGCGGATCCACTATGCCCCGGAGGCGTCGTACCGCATCGAGCTCGTGGGCGGCCTCGCCCTGGCCGGGGTGGTCCTGCTGCTCGCGCTCGTGCTGCTGGGGTCCACCCGCCTGACGGCCGGCATGCCGGTCGAGCAGGACGCCGTCCGGCGGCCCGTCGGTCGCCGACGGTACGTGCTCGGGGGCTTGCTGATCGTGGTCGGCGTGCCGTTGGGCTGGCTGCTCCTCGGTGTGCCCGGTGCGGCGGCTGCGCTCGTCGCCTGGACGTTGAGGCGCTGGCCCGGTGTGGTCACCGGGTTGGCGGCCCTTGCCGTGGTTGCGGGGACGGTGCTGGCCGGCGCACAGCTTCTCGAGGTCCCACAGCTGCCGGGTGCGGTCTCGGCCGGACTGTGCGGGCTGGGCGCCTGCGTGCTGCTGGTCGCTGCGTTGCTCCCCGCACGGCGGGCGCAGTGACGAGGCGCGGTCCAGAGACGGAGCGGCTGGTCGAATGGGGCTGGTGCGCGCTGCTCGTCGTTGCGGCCCTCGGACCGGCCCTCTGGCGCGCGGGGTACGTGCTGCGCAGCGACATGGTCTTCGTGCCGCATCAGCCCTGGAAGGGAACCTGGCTCGGGCTCGACGGGACGGTGGGCCGAGCAGTGCCGGCAGACGCGATCGTGTCCGTGCTGACCCACCTGGTGTCCGGCGACGTGGTGCAGAAGCTCGTCTTGGGCGGCTCCCTGCTGCTGGCGGGTCTCGCGGTCCGCGCCCTGGTGGCGGACTGCTGCCTCGCCGGCCGGCTGGCCGCGACGACCCTCTACGTGTGGAACCCCTGGGTGGAGGAGCGGCTCGCCATCGGGCAGTGGGGCACCGTCCTCGGCTACGCGCTGCTGCCATGGGTCGTGGTGGCGGCGCGAGGACTGCGCCGGGACCGCCCCGGCCGGGGTGTGCCGCTGCTGGTCCTCGCGTTGGCGGGATGCTCCGCCTGCACGCCGTCTGCGGGGCTCCTTGCAGGCGCGACCGCCCTGGCGGTGGTGGTGACAGGCCGGAACGGTCGTGCGACGCGGGCCGGTGTCGTGGTCCTGACCACGCTGGTGGTGAGCCTGCCCTGGGTCCTGCCCTCCCTGCTCGGCGGCGGCCTGCGGGCGGCGTCGGGTGGGCAGTTCCAGGTGTTCGGCGCCCGTGCCGAGTCCGGTCTCGGCACCGCTGCCAGCGTGTTCTCGCTCGGCGGGATCTGGAAGGCGGCCGCCGTACCTCCCGAGCGGACCAGCTCGGCGATCGTGCTGCTCTCGCTGGTGGTCACCTGCGTTGCGATCGCTGGCGCCGCCCGCTGGTGGTCGGTGACCCGCGATCGCACCTGCCTGGGTTTGGCGCTGCTCGCGGCAGTGAGCGTCGTGCTCGCGCTCGCGGCCGCCGTCCCCGGGGTCGCCGCCGCTCTGGACAGCGCGTCGGTGTCGGTTCCCGCTCTCGGGTTCGTGCGCGACTCGCAGCGGTTCCTCGCCCCGCTGGCGTTGCTGCTCGCGGTCGGGACGGCCTGGTCGGTCGACTGGCTGTGGCGGCGTGCTCGGGTCGACGGCGCCCGCATCCTGGCTGGTGCGTTGGTGCCGTTGCCGGCGTTGCTGCTTCCGACGATGGCCTGGGGCCTGCACGGCGACTTCCGTCCGGTGCAGTATCCCGCCGAGTGGGGCACCGTCGCCCGCCAGCTGGCGGACCGCCCGCAGCCCGATCGGGCCACCGTCGTACTGCCCTGGCACGGCAGCTACCGCGGTTTCGCCTGGAACGGCCACCATGCCGTGCTCGACCCGGCCGACCGGTTCTTTCCCGGCCCGGTGCTGGTCGACGACCGGCTCTATGTCGGCAGCCACGTGGTCGGGTCGGAGCGTGCCCTGCTCGGGCGGGTCGGTGATGCGCTGGCAGCGCCGGACCCGGCACGCCGGCTGCGCGCCCTCGGCGTACGACGGATCCTGGTCGAGAAGGGCAACGGACAGCCGGCATCTGCTGTGCCGACGGGGCGCATCGTGCACGACGGGCCACAGCTGCGCCTCGTCGACCTCGGTACGGCGGCGTCGCTGCCGCGTTCGGGACCACCCACGCTCCCGGTCCTGGCGGTCGATGCCGGGTGGGCGGTGCTCGTGCCGGCCTGTGCGGCGCTGCTTGTCGCGAGTCGGCGCGGGGTCAGCGTGCGCCAGCGCGCTCGACCACGATGAACGCGCGGTCGCTCGATGGCCGTTGCTGCTGCTCGAGCGGGAACCGGCGGCGAAGGACCCAACGGACGACGAACCGCGTCAGTGCCCGGAGGTCGTGACCGTAGCGCGCGCGCACCGCGGTGCGGAGCAGCTCGTCACCCTCGGGGTAGCTGCCGGTGAAGTGGACCCGGACCGTGCGCGCCGGGTCGGCCGCCCTTGCCCAGTCGACGACGTCGGCGGGACGGGGCAGGCCGTGCTCCAGGTGCTCGGCCAGGAAGGGCAGCGTCAAGGAGTGCTCGGCCCGCATCCAGTCCGCGAGATCGCGCTCCGCGGCGCACTTGCCGGGGGAGCCGCACGGAACGCCGATCACCACGCGCCGTCCTGCCACGCGGACCAGCTCCGCGACGTGCGCGGCCCGCTGGGCCACCGGGATGTGCTCGAGCACGTCGCTGCTGGTGACCACGTCATAGGCGTCGTCGGGGTACGGCAACCGGCCGGCCGGCACCACCACGTCGGCGGGTGCCTCGACGTTCAACGAGGTCACCCGGGCAGCGCCCAGCAGGCTGGCCAGCTCGTGGCCGCGCCCTCCGACGTCGAGCACGCTGCCGTCACTGCCCGCCAGCTCGGCGACGGTGAGCAGCCGGTCCCACTTGTCCGGCTGCCAGGTCCAGCGCGCCACGAGACGCCCCCGCAATGAGGGCACCGAGGTGGAGTGACGACGGTCGACACAGCGCGGCATCGGGCCAGCCTAGGAGGGGGTGGGACCTTGGTCCTGAGCTTGCGGCGATTGGTGATGCGCCGGCGCTCAGGTCGTGTAGCCTTCAGCCACATTCCGGGGAGGGAATGTGGGAGGGGAATCACTGTGAAGATCGCCATTGCGGCTGCCGTGGGAGCGGTCATTGCCGTTGCTGGTGCGGTCGGTGGAGTCGCTGCGTACCAAGGGAGCCCGCACGGGGTGTCCCAGACCAGCCTCTACACCTACGCCGACAACTGACGTTTCCAGCTTGATGGCCCCACGCCGTACGGCGTGAGGTCCGTCTGTGGCTGGGGAGGGCCGTCAGACATGCAACTGATCATTCCTGCGTACAACGAGGAAGCCAGGCTTCCGGAGACGCTGCGCGCCCTGCGGGCCTACGCACTGTCGCCCCGGGTCGTGCCCGGCCGCCCGCTCGAGGTCATCGTCGTGGACAACGCCAGCACCGACGGCACCGCGCTCGTGGCCGCCGCCGCCGACTCGCCGGCGATGCGCGTTCGGGTGGTGCACTGTCCGGTGCGCGGCAAGGGTGCAGCGGTCGCTGCGGGGGTGGCGGTGACGACAGCCGACGTCGTCGGCTTCATGGACGCCGACGGGGCGACCGCCCTGGTTGCCTTCGCCGATGCCGCCGTGCTGCTGGCCCAGGGCGTCGATGTCGCCATCGGCTCCCGAGCGGTCGCAGGTGCGGTGACCTCCGAGCGGCACAGCCGGGCGCGTGCGTTCGGCGCCCGCGCCTACCGCAGCCTGGCCGGCCGGATCGTTCCCGGTGTCCTGGACACCCAGTGCGGGTTCAAGCTCATGGGCGGCGACCTCGCCCGTGTCGTGTTCGCGGACATCGCGACCACCGGCTTCAGCTTCGACGTGGAGGTGCTGGCCCGTGCGCGCACGCTCGGTGCCCGGATCGCGGAGTTCCCGGTGCACTGGGTCGACGTGCCGGGCTCGACCTTCAGTCCGGTGCGCCACGGGCTGGACAGCTTCTGCGCCCTCGCCGTCATCGCCTGGCGGGTACGCCGTCCGGTCCGCACGCCGGTGACGCTGCCGGTCCGGACGCCCGCGGCACTCGAGCTGGCGGCGGAGGGCTGATGGACCTCATCGGCAGGCACGTCGTCGTGGCCAACTGGCGCGATCCGGACCACTCGCTCGCAGGCGGCGCCGAGCGCTACGCCTGGGAGTTCGCGTGTGCTCTGGTTGCCGCCGGTGCCCGGGTGGACTTCCTCACTGCGCGGGAGGCCGGCCAGCGACGCAGCGAGCTGCGCGACGGCATCCGGATCCTCCGCCGGGGTGGCCGCCTCGGCTTCTACCCGAGCGCCGCGCTGCACCTGCTGCGCCATCGGCGCCGGGTCGACGCAGTCGTCGACGCCGAGGCCGGGATCCCGACGTTCTCCCCGCTGTTCGTCTCCCGTCGGACCGGCGTCGTGCTGCTGATGCATCACGTACACCAGACCCAGTTCGACACCTACTTCCCCCGTCCCCTGGCCGTGGTGGGTCGGCTGCTCGAGCGGGTGGCGATGCCACGGGTCTACCGGGGCCGCCCGGTCCTCGCCGTGTCCGAGTCGACCCGGACCGAGATGGCCCGGCAGCTCGGATGGACCCCCGCGGTCACGGTGCTGCCCAACGGCACCGCCGCCGTCGTACGCCGGGACGTGCCGGCAGAGGACACCGTCGACCGGGTCGTCGTGCTCGGTCGGCTCGCCACCCACAAGCGCGTCGACCTCGTCGTGCGCGCGGTCGCCGCGCTGGTGCCGCTCCGCCCGGCGCTGCACCTCGACGTGGTCGGGCGGGGGCCGGAGATGGAGAGCCTGGCGGCCCTCGTCGACACCCTGGACGTCGCGAAGCACGTGACGTTGCACGGGTATCTCGACGAGGCGGACAAGGCCGACCTGATGACCCGCGCCCGCCTGCACGTCTGTGCCTCGGATGCCGAGGGGTGGGGGCAGGTGGTCGTCGAGGCCGCGTCGTACGGCGTGCCGACGGTGGCGCGTGACGTCCCCGGCATGCGGGACTCGGTGCGCGACACGACCACGGGCTGGCTGCTCCGGGAGCCGGCCGACGACCTCGTGGCCGTCCAGGCACGGCTGCTCGCAGGTATCGAACAGGCCCTCGAGGAGCTCGACGACGAGGAGCGGCGCGAGGAGATCGCGGTCGCGTGCCGCGCATGGGCGGCGCGGTTCAGCTGGGAAGAGATGCACGACGGCGCTGTTGCCGCCGTGCTGCAGGCACTGGAGAAAGGCGGGACGTCATGTCCTCCATCGCAATGAGTCATTCCGAGGCCGAGGACGGGCACTCACGCCGCCGCATCACGGCGAGTGCCGGATCCGCAGGTGGGGCCTCGCCGTGGCTGGCCGTGGTCGCCGCCGTCGGCGCCTTCCTCCTGGTCGCCGGGATGCTGGTCCACTTCTATGCCACCCCCGCATTGGCGGTGGCGCCGAGCGACCAGAGTTCGGTGACCTCCCTGTCCGCGGCGGGTGCGACCGTCTTCGACACCAACAGCCTCAAGGACGTCACGACCGACCTGTCGATCAAGGCGCGCACCGTCGGCGACGTCGCCGCCTCGCAGAAGGCACCCGGCGACGCCGTGGTGTGGGTCAGCTCCACCTCGATCCGCGACGGCCAGGGTCAGGTGCTGTCCCGCAGCATGAAGCGTGCCGCGTTCGACGAGCGGACCGGCTCGGCGGTGAACTGCTGCGGGAGCTTCATGCAGACCGCGCAGGGCGCGCGCACCTCCGTGGTCCGCCACGGGCTGGTCTTCAAGTTCCCGTTCTTCGCCAAGAAGCAGACCTATCCGTTCTGGGACGACACCCTGGGCAAGGCCGTCGACGCGAAGTACGTCGGCATCGGCAGCGTCCAGGGGCTCAGCGTCTACCGGTACGTCGCCGACGTGCCGGCCAGTCAGGTGGGGACCCGGGACGTGCCGCGGTCGGTGCTCGGGCTGCATGGGTCGAGCAACATCGCCGCCGACAGCAACTACCAGAACCACACGACGTACTACGTCGAGCCGGTGACGGGCGCGATCATCAACCAGGTCAGCGACACGAAGTCCTGGCTCAGCGCTGCGGGCCACGACCTGGTCACCACCCAGGCCCACATCGGCTACACGCCCACCCAGGTCACCTCGATGGTCAAGGACATCAAGGGCAAGGCCTCGATGCTGTCGCTCGCCGACGGCGTCGTGCCCTGGCTGCTCTCCCTGGTGGGACTGGCCATGATGGGTGCCGCGATCCTGCTCGGCCGGCGGCGCCGGGTCGTCTGAGTCCGTACTCCGACCCAGACGGCCACGCGACCGGCTTCAGCCGCCGAGCTGGCCTGCGACGGCCTCGAGCAATTGCTCGAGGCCGTCGTGGTCGTGGTCGCGACCCCTGGCGCGCAACGTCACCACGGTGCGGTCGGCGACGGTGGCGGCGCCGAGAGACAGCCCGGACCCGCCGCCCGAAACGGGGTAGAACGCGATGTCCTCCACCCCGGGCGCGTGCACCCGCCCCAGGTGGGAGACCAGCAGCGTGGACCCGAGCCGAGGCGCGGCGAGCCGGGTCGCAGCCCCCACGACGGTCGTCAGCGGGCCGTTGCCGGGAGCGCGTGAGGGCTGCAGGGGAGCGGTGCGCAGCGCCACTGCCACCTCGTCCCGGGAGAGGCGCTCCACGTCGCGCAACCGGAGGAAGCCGCTGTGGTCGCCCAGGTGGCGCGCCCCGGAGCCGGTCAGCGTCACGCCCACAGCAACGCTGATCCGCGCGGACCGGCCGCCGCGGTGGGCGTTCCACGCGCGTACGGCGAGTGCGCCCGCCCGGACCAGGTCTGCAGTGCTCAGCGGCGCGTCCACCGTGCGGCGTGCGAAGACGTCCGGAGACGGTCTCCCCGCTGCTCGGCTGCGTCGCGAGGGAGCCACCCGGGCCGAGGGCCGGACCAGCACTTCGGTCAGCCGGTCCACGACTGCCGGCAACAGCGGGGCGTCCCGGTCCGCGGGCGCGATCCCGCGGGCCGCTGACGCGGCCGGTGCGCCGATCAGCTCGCCCAGGACCGAGAGCAGGCTCAGTCCGTCGAGCACGCGGTGGTCGCCGCGCAGGACCAGGCCGTCCGCGTGCACCGCCACGTCCAGCGGCTCCTCCGGCGCAAGCCGTGCCGACAGGGAGGCGAGCAGTGCCGGGGCCTCACCGGCGGCCACGGCGTCGAGCGCTGGCTCGGGCCACCGCTCGCGTCGTGCCAGGGCCTGGAGCCGTCGCCGGACGGATCCGGACTCAGGAGGTGTCGTCGTACGAGCGTCGAGCAGCACGTTCCAGGGGATCCGCGGATCGCCCAGGCCGTGGCGCGGCGGAGCGCCGGTCACGATGTCGGCCGGGTCGCGTGCAGAACGAGACTCATGCCCCGGCGTCGTCGCAGTGGCAGGTGCGCCTCGACCGCGAGGACGGCACGCAGCACCATGTTGAGCAGCGCGTTGACCGGCTGCATCTCGCTCTCGGAGGTGCGCCGGCGCCGACGGCGGACCCTCGCGATCGGCCGCAGCAGCACGTTCCAGCCGAAGACGTCCTCCACCTGCAGCCCGGAGCCTTGGACGAGCTCGACCAGGCTGCGTCGCTCGTAGCGCCGGAAGTGCGCGAGCGCGACGTCGTGCCCGCTCCACAGGTCGGTGCCCGCAGGGACGGCCAGGAGGAGGTGGCCACCGGGGCGGAGCACCCGTCGCGTCTCGGCGGCCACGATGTCGTCCCGGTCGACGTGCTCCCAGGCGTCCGTCGAGAGCACCAGGTCGAAGCTGGCGTCGGCGAAGGGAAGCGCGCGGGCGTCGCCGCGGACCACGGGCAGGCCGCGCCCGTGGGCGACCTCGGCCGACGCGGGGGAGTGGTCCAGACCCGTCACCTGCCAGCCGAGGTCCCGCAGCACCTCGGTGTTCCCGCCCGACCCGCACCCGACGTCGAGCGCGCGGCCGATCCGGAGCGGGGCGAGCTCGCGACGGACCATCGTCCGGCGCGCGGCATACCACCAGTGTCGCCGCTCGAGCGCGGCCGACTTGCGGATCTCGGCCTCGTCCATCCCTGTCCCTCCCGCGGCGGTGTCGGCTCCCCGAGGGTGGTCGCCGGAGCCCTGTTGCCCGGGCGGGAGCCTAGCCGAGGTCGGCGACGAAGATCGCGGTGCCGGGGGTGAGCAGGCCGCGGGTGCGCGACCACCCGCCCCAGGTCCGGTCGTGGTCCTCGGGCCACTCGGGCTCGACGATCTCGCGGAGGCGGAAGCCGGCCGTCGAGAGAGCGTGCACCCAGTCGCCGATGGTGCGGTGATGCTCGACGTACCGGGTCTCGCCGGTCAGGTCGTCGACCTCGACGTACGGCGTCCGGTCCCAGTAGGACTGTGAGGCGATCAGGCCGCCCTCGCCGGGGTCGTCGGGGAACATCCACCGGGTGGGGTGGGTGACCGAGAACGAGAACCGTCCACCGGGTCGGAGCACGCGCGCGATCCCGTGCACCAGCGCGTGGGCGTCGGCGATGAACTGCAGCGCGCCGAAGGCCGAGAACACGATGTCGAACGAGCCGTCGCGGAACGGCAGGTCGGCAGCTCCCGCGCAGAGCAGCGGAACCCGGGTGCCCTGCTCATCGTCGATCCGGACGCTGTGCTGCAGTTGGCGCATGGACACGTCGGTGCCGACCGGCCGGCCGCCGTGCTCGAGCACCCATCGGGAGCACTGAGCGGCCCCGCAGCCCAACTCCAGCACGTCACGTCCGGCGACGTCGCCCAGCGCCCCGACGACGTCCTCGGTGACGCCCTCGGGCCCCCAGAGGAAGCCCGCGTCGCCGAGGAACGCGCCGTGCGTGGCCTGGTACTCGTCGGCGTAGGCGTCCCAGTCGGCGCGGTTGGCCCGCAGCGAGTCACGCTCGTCGACGGCGCGACGGTCCGGGTGCACCTGGTTCATGATGAGACCGTAGCGGCAGCCGGCCGGCCGGCTCGTCTTGCCTCACGTCAAGGTGTCCGCGTGGGTTCATCGGTTGCCTCACGTGAAATGTCCGCGTAGGTCAGGCTGCGGGGCGGGTGCCTCGGGTGCGGGCGGCGGCGAGGTCGATGAGTTGGTTTTGGATCTTGTTGATCGCTCTGGTGACCTTGGCCGGGTTCAGTGCGGCGTGCTCGGTCTCGAGCCTGCTTCGGATCTTTTCGTCGAGGACGCCGGCGTCGAGCAGCCGCTGGTAAGGGGTGCGTGGCGGGTCGTAGATGCGCTTCTTGCGGCCCGCTTTCGTGGTTGTCCACCCGGTCGCCTTGACGCAGGGCAGCAGGTGGTTCTTGCGGGCCATGACGAGGGCCCACAGGTCGTTGAGTAGCGCCAGTTCGGCTTCGGTCTCGTAGCGGTAGCGGAAGGCGTGCTTGCGGACCCAGTCGCCGTTGCGCTGCTCGACGTGGGCGTTGTCGTTGTGCTGGTAGGGACGGGCGCGGGTGACAGGGATGTCGTGGTCGTCGCACCAGGCGATCACGCCCCAGTTGATGAACTCGCTGCCGTTGTCGAAGTCCACCCCGGCCACTGGCACTGGTGCTTGCGCGGTGATCCACTCCAGGGCGCCGTGGACGTGCAGGAACGCGTTGTTGCGGATGCTGCGCAGCATCGTCCACCCGGTGAGCGGGTCCGTCGCGGTCAAGGTGCGCAGGAACTCGCCCTTGAGGGTGTGCCCGCAGTGCGCGACGGTGTCCAGCTCCAAGAACCCAGGCACCGTGATCGGCTCGTCCATGCTTGTGCGCGTCGGGATCGAGGAGCGCAGGATGTGGGAGGGCTTGGTGCCCGAGAGCGCGCTCGGGTAGGCGGCGTCCTTGTGGGGCTTGAGGTAGCGGTCGATCGTCGCTGCGGACATCGAGCGCAGCTCGTCGAGTACTTCGGGTCTGACGCGCGGAGCGACCTTACCGAGCTCACCGAACCGGACCAGGCGTTCGAGGGTGTCGTCCATGACCGCGGCCAGGTACTTGCCCGACGGCTGGCCCGATAGCCGCCAGACCTCCTGGAGCACGATCAGGGCGTCATAGGAGTACTTCTTCGGCCGTGGTCTGCGCTGGACATCACGGGCTGCGCCCTTGCGCGCTGCTGCCACACGGATCGCACGCCGGGCGTGATCGCGGGTCCACCCGGTCGTCTCGACCAGCGCATCGAGCATCGCGCCCTTCTCGGCCCTGTTCGCACGGGCGTACTCACGAGCGAACTTCTTGGTGATCTCATGCCGCGTCGCCATCGACAACTCCCTGTTCACCAGGCCAGGGAACCGCTCGCGCTACGCGGACATCCTTAGATGAGGCACGTGCTGCCGTTCCCGGACATTTTTGGTGAGTCAAGTCGCGGCTTTGACCGCGTGCGTGCACGCCGGATACCCTGTCAGGTGCGCCAGTTGCCTGCCTGGGTCTCAGACGGAGCAGCCTCTCGCTCGTCATCGGCCCCACGTTCGGGGCAAGCGAACATTCGTGATGGTGAAACCGGCACCGGCGCGCCCGAAACGAGAAGTGCCCCTACTACTCACAGCCAACCGAAGGATCCACCTTCCCAATGACAAGCACCCCAACGCTCTCCGAGACCGTCGCCCCGCAGGTAGCGGTCAACGACATCGGCTCGGAGGCTGACTTCCTCGCCGCGATCGACTCCACGATCAAGTACTTCAACGACGGTGACATCGTCGACGGCACCATCGTCAAGGTCGACCGCGACGAGGTCCTCCTCGACATCGGCTACAAGACCGAGGGCGTCATCCCCTCGCGTGAGCTGTCGATCAAGCACGACGTCGACCCCAACGAGGTCGTCGCCGTCGGCGACAAGGTCGAGGCTCTGGTCCTGCAGAAGGAGGACAAGGAGGGTCGGCTGATCCTGTCCAAGAAGCGCGCTCAGTACGAGCGCGCCTGGGGCACGATCGAGCAGGTCAAGGAGGAGGACGGCGTCGTCGAGGGCACTGTCATCGAGGTCGTCAAGGGCGGCCTGATCCTCGACATCGGGCTGCGCGGCTTCCTGCCGGCGTCGCTGGTCGAGATGCGCCGGGTGCGCGACCTGCAGCCGTACGTCGGGCAGAAGCTCGAGGCGAAGATCATCGAGCTGGACAAGAACCGAAACAACGTGGTGCTGTCCCGTCGCGCCTGGCTGGAGCAGACCCAGTCCGAGGTCCGTCATGGCTTCCTCACCCAGCTCCAGAAGGGCCAGATCCGCAAGGGTGTGGTCTCCTCGATCGTCAACTTCGGTGCGTTCGTCGACCTCGGCGGCGTCGACGGTCTGGTGCACGTCTCGGAGCTGTCCTGGAAGCACATCGACCACCCGAGCGAGGTCGTCACAGTCGGCGACGAGGTCACCGTCGAGGTGCTCGACGTCGACATGGAGCGCGAGCGCGTGTCGCTGTCGCTCAAGGCGACCCAGGAAGACCCGTGGCAGCACTTCGCCCGGACCCACCAGATCGGCCAGATCGTGCCCGGCAAGGTCACCAAGCTGGTTCCGTTCGGTGCGTTCGTGCGGGTCGAGGAGGGCATCGAGGGCCTGGTGCACATCTCTGAGCTGGCCGAGCGTCACGTGGAGATCCCCGAGCAGGTCGTCCAGGTCAACGACTCGGTGATGGTCAAGATCATCGACATCGACCTCGAGCGTCGTCGGATCTCGCTCTCGCTGAAGCAGGCGAACGAGACCGAGACCGCCAGCCAGGTCGAGGAGTTCGACCCGACGCTCTACGGCATGACCGCCACCTACGACGAGCAGGGCAACTACATCTACCCCGAGGGCTTCGACCCGGAGACCGGCGAGTGGCTCGAGGGCTACGACGAGCAGCGCGCCACCTGGGAGGAGCAGTACGCCAAGGCGCACGCTCGCTGGGAGGCGCACGTCAAGCAGCAGGCCGAGGCCAAGAAGGCCGAGGTCGAGGCCGGCGAGGCCACGTCGTACAGCAGCGACGCAGGCGACGACTCCGGCTCCGCGCAAGGTGGCTCGCTGGCGTCCGACGAGGCGCTGCAGGCTCTCCGCGAGAAGCTCACCGGCAACGCCTGAGCCACTCGGCGAGGCCACTGAACGACCGCAGCAAGCCCAGCGGCACCCCGATCGGGGTGCCGCTGGTTTGCGTTTCGAGGACCGCCCTCAGGCCGCCGGCCGATCCGCGCCGGTGTCGAACGCGTCAGGGTGATGGCTGCGGGGGAGCGGGTGGGCGCGGGGGTGTCCGTAGCCGTCGTTGACGACGTAGTCGTAGAGAGTGGCGCCAGCCCAGCTGAGGGCGGTCAGGGCGGTCAGGGCGAGGATCAGGATCAGCAGGCTCATGGCAGCAATCCTGCGATGGAGAGATTCCTGCCACCAGTGGCAGGAATGACATTATGCATTGATTTCCTGCCAAGGCGGGCGCATGCTGGAGCGATGGTGCACCGGATGCAGAGGGTCGTCGTGATCGTGCAGGACGGCGCCGAGCCGTTCGGGCTCGGGTCGATGTGCGAGGTGTGGGCCGAGCCTTACCACCCCGAGGACGACGCCCCCGTCTTCGACTTCCGGGTCTGCACCCCCACCCCGGGCCGCGTGCGTGGGGCCTCCGGCTTCGACCTGTACGTCGAGCACGGACTCGAGGTGGTCCGTGGAGCCGACCTGGTGTGCGTCTGCCCCAAGCGTGACTTCACCGAGCCCGCTCCGGCGGTGGCGGATGCGTTGCGTGCCGCACACGACGCCGGCGCGACGATCTTCGCGCACTGCACGGCCGCCTTCGCGCTCGGCGAGGCGGGTCTCCTGGACGGGCGTGCCTGCACCACCCACTGGCGCCACGTCGACACCTTGGCCCGGACCTACCCGGAGGCCAGGGTCGACCCCGACGTGCTCTACGTGCAGGACGGCCGGGTGCTCACCGGGGCCGGCTCCTCGGCCGGGATCGACGCCGCGCTGCACCTGCTGCGCACGACGTTCGGCGGCAGGGTCGCCGCGACCACGGCGCGACGGATGGTGGTCGCCCCGCACCGTGACGGCGGCCAGGCCCAGTTCATCCGGTCGGTGGTACCCGACTTCGAGTCCGACGCGCTCGGCTCGGTGCTGGCCTGGATCCCCGAGCACCTCGGGGACGACCTCAGCGTCGAGGCACTGTCCAGGCACGCGCTGATGTCTCCGCGGACGTTCGCCCGTCGGTTCCGTCAGGAGACCGGGAGCACGCCCCACGCGTGGGTCACCCACCAGCGGGTGCTCGCCGCCGAGCAGCTGCTGGAGGAGACCGCGCTCCCGGTCGAGGAGGTCGCCTCCGAGGTCGGCTTCGCCAACGCGGCAACGCTGCGGCACCACTTCACCCGGGCCCGCAGGGTCAGCCCCCGGCAGTACCGCCGCACGTTCAGCTGTGCAGCGGATCCGGAGGAGCGGACCGGCTGATGCCCGGCAGCTCGTTGCGACGCACCTTGCCGGTGGCCGTGCGCGGCAGTACCGGCACCGGGTGGTACTCCTTGGGCCGTTTGGCAGGGGCGAGCCGCTCACGGGCGAATGCGTCCAGCTCGACGGGATCGGCGCTGCCGACGTACGCCGCACAGACCCGCTGGCCCCAGTGCTCGTCGGGTTGCGCGAACACCGCGATGTCGTTGACCCCGGCCGCCTCGGCCAGCACGTTCTCGACCTCGGCGGGGTAGACGTTCACGCCGCCGCTGATGATCAGGTCCTCGCGACGGGCGTCGAGGTAGACGTAGCCGTCCGGGTCGATCCGGCCGAGGTCTCCGACGGTGAAGGCATCACCCGACGGTAGATGCCGCCACGCCGCCGCGGTCTTCTCCGGGTCGCCGAGGTACTCGAACCGTGCGTACCGCGGCACCGTGCACCACAGCAGCCCGTCGTCGTCGACGGTCATCATCCGTCCCGGTCGGGCGCGGCCGAGGGTGCCCGGTCGGGTCAGCCACTCCTCGCTGCGGCACGCGGTGAACTGCCCCTCGGTCGACCCGTAGAACTCCCACGTCGACTCCGCCGGGAAGAGCTCGATCAGCCGTCGCTTGACGTGGGCGGGGCACGGTGCCCCGGCGTGGGCCACCAGCCTGAAGCAGCCGAGGTCGGGAACGCCGACCTCGTCCCAATGGGAGAACAACCGCTGCAGGTGGGCGGGCACGCAGAACATCGTGGTCGGGCGCTCGGTCCGGATCGCCTCGGTCACCCTGGCGGGATCGAACGCGCCAGGGGCGACGACGCGACCACGGGCCAGGAGAGTGCCCATCGCGAAGCGCAGCGGCGCTGAATGGTGCAGCGGGCTGAGCACGAGGTTGACGTCGGTGTCGGTGAAGCCCCACAGGGAGCGCTCCTCCTCGACGAGAGCCCGGGCGTCGGACTCGTCGAGGGGGCCGCTGAACACGCCCTTGGGTCGCCCCGTGGTCCCGCTGGTGACGTGGATCGGCCGGCCGCGCGGAAGCCCGAGACGGTACTGCGGAGGAGTGTTGGCCACCATCGAGACCAGCTGCTCCTCGGTCTCGACGACCAGGTGCGGACGGACGTCCTCGAGGATCCGCTGCCGCTCGAAGGAGGTCAGCTTGGGGTCCAGTGGCACCGGGAAGCGTCCGGAGGCGAGCAGGCTGATCACCAGCTCGACGTACGCCACCGAGCCCGGGACCAGCAGTGCTACCCGGTCGCCCCGTCGCAGCTCCACATGTCCGTCACCGGCTTCCACTCCTGCACGGTACCGAGGACCGACCCGGCATACTCGCGGGCATGGTGCTCGACGACATCGGCCCAGCGCCGTACCTCGCCGTCGTGCTGGTCGTCTCGGTCATCGCGCAGTGGCTGGCCTGGCAGGTGCGGATGCCGGCGATCCTGGCGCTGCTGCTCGTCGGCTTCGGGCTCGGACGGCTGGTTGCTCCCGAGCAGGTGCTGGGCCGCGAGGTGCTCTTCGGCGGGGTGACGATCGCCGTCGGGATCATCCTCTTCGAGGGGAGCATGTCGCTGCGGCTCAAGCACGTTCGCGACCTCGGCAAACCGGTGCTGCGGCTGTGCACCGTGACGGTGGCGATCGCCTGGGCGCTGATCACCCTGACTGCCTGGCTGCTGGGCTTCCGGCTCCCGCTGGCGCTGCTGCTGGGGGCGATCCTCGTGGTGACCGGGCCGACCGTGATCGCGCCGATCCTGCGCCAGCTGAGGCCGACCCGGCGGGTCTCGTCGCTGCTCCGGTGGGAGGGCATCGTGGTGGACCCCCTGGGTGCGCTGCTCGCCGTCCTCGTCTTCCAGGGTGTGCTGATCGGCGGGCTCGGCGAGGCCCTGCCCGAGCTGTTGTGGGCGGTGGTCAAGACCCTGCTGGTGTCGGTGGCGATCGCTCTCGCGCTCGGGATCCTGTTGGAGTTCTTGATGCGTCGACACGCGGTACCCGACTTCCTGCACGGGGTCACCTTCCTCGCCGCGGCCGTCGGCGGCCTGGTTGGCGCGAACGCGGTGCAGGACCAGAGCGGGCTACTGACGGTCACGATCCTCGGGGTGTACGTCGGCAACCGGCCCGATCTGCACGTGGAGCATGTCGCCGAGTTCAAGGAGCACCTGCAGGTCTTGTTCGTCGGCGGGCTGTTCGTCGTGCTCGCCGGGCGGATCAGTCCGAGGCAGATCCTGGACGTGGCGCCGCAGGCACTGCTGTTCGTGCTGGTCCTCATCGTGGTGGTCCGACCGGTCAGCGTCCTCATCGGTCTGTGGGGCACGAAGGTCACCCGGTCCGAACGGATCCTGCTGGCCTGCATGGCGCCGCGCGGGATCGTCGCCGCCGCGGTGAGCAGCATCTTCGCGCTCGCGATCGCCTCCGCCGCCCATGACCGTCCCGGCCTGCGGACCCTTGCGGGCCAGGCCGACCGGCTGGTCCCGGTGGTCTTCGTCGTCGTGGTGTGCACGGTCGCGATCTACGGGTTCGGGGTGGGCCGCCTCGCGGAACGACTCGGCCTCGCCAGCCCGTCGCCCCAGGGCGCCTTGTTCGTCGGCGACCAGGACTGGGTGGTGCAAGCGGCGCGGGTCCTCGACGAGGGCGGCATCCATACGCTGGTGGTGTCCCGGCACTACCGGTCGCTGGCCGGAGCCCGCATGTCGGGCCTGCCCACGGTGACGGCGAACATCTTGAGCGACTACGCGGTCAAGGACATGGAGCTGGCCGGGATCGGGACGCTGATCGCCTGCACACCGGAGGAGGAGGTCAACGCCACCGCGGCGCGCGAGTTCGCGCACGTGCTCGGGCGGGCCCACGTCTACCAGCTGCGACGCGACCAGACCGAGGATCGGTCGGGCGACCAACGCAAGGCGGAGGCTCGGCACCTGTCTGCGCGGTTCCCCTTCCGTCCCGCCCTCTCGGAGCCCGAGCTCGAGGAGCGGGTCGCTGCCGGGATGACCGTGAAGCGGACCAGGCTGTCGGAGGCGTTCACCCTCGACGACTTCCTGGCCAGGTACGGCGAGCAGACCGTGCTGATGTTCGCCGTCAAGGGGGATCAGCTCGAGGTGCTGCACGAGGGCAGCAAGCCCCCGCAGACCGGGGTCAGCGTGGTGGCCCTGGTCCACGACCGTAAGGACGAGGCAGCCGGAGCGGGCTGACCCCGGCTCGGGCTGGGCCGACGGACTGCGACGAGAGTGACAGGTCGAGGTCTGCCATACTCCCGCCCATGCGAGTGGGCCTGACCGGCGGGATCGCGTCGGGCAAGAGCACGGTGTCCGCGCTGCTGACCGAGCTCGGTGCCGTCGTCATCGACGCCGACGCGTTGGCGCGCGAGGTGGTAGCCGCCGGCACGCCGGGGCTGGCCGCCGTCGTCGAGGAGTTCGGGCCGGCTCTGCTACGACCTGACGGCGAGCTGGACCGTCCGGCGATGGCTTCGCTGGTGTTCGCCGACACCGAGGCGAGACGGCGACTCGAGGCGATAGTGCATCCGCTGGTCTTCGAGCGGATCGTCGAGCTCGAGGCATCCGCACCGGCCGACGGCGTGGTCGTTCACGACATCCCGTTGCTCGCCGAGTCCGGCCGCGCCACCGGATCGGATCGAGGGGGCTTCGACGCGGTGATCGTGATGGACGTGCCCGAGGAGGTCCAGGTAGCCCGCATGGTCGCCGACCGCGGCTGGACCGAGGCTGAGGCGCGCTCCAGGATCGCTGCGCAGGCCGATCGGGAGCAGCGCAACGCGCTGGCGACGTACCTCATCGACAACACCGGCACCCTCGAGGACCTGCGAGCCCGGGTAACGGAGGTCTACCGCGCGCTCACCAGCAGCGGTGGCACCGACGCCTGACTGCCGACCAGTCCGACCAGCCCGCTCAGGCCGGTCAGGCCGCCAGGTCGGGGTCGGCGAGTCGGCGCAGCTTCGCGATCGCCTCGCGCTCCAACTGGCGGACCCGCTCTGCGGAGATGCCGTGCCGGGTGCCGATGTCGGCCAGCTTGTGCTGGCGACCGTCGACCAGGCCGTAGCGGGACCGGATGATGTCCGCCGAGCGCTCGTCGAGGTGCCCGACCAGGGACAACAGCCGGTCGCGCGCCTCCACGTCCAGCACCGTGAGGTCGGGACCGGGGGAGTTCTCCTGGGCGATCAGGTCGCCGAGTGAGGTGTCGCCGTCCTCGTCGATGGGGGTGTCCAGGCTGACATGGTCGCGGCCCCAGCCCATCAGGTCGATCACCCGGTCGACGTCCATGCCCAGCTCCTCGGCGATCTCCGCGGGCTCGGGGTCCCGGCCGAGCTGGCGCTCGAGCAGCCGTCGGGCCGAGCCGACCTGGTTCAGCTCCTCGACCACGTGCACGGGCAGCCGGACGACACGTGCCTGCTGGGCGATACCGCGGGTGATGGCCTGCCGCACCCACCAGGTGGCGTAGGTCGAGAACTTGTAGCCCTTGGCGTAGTCGAACTTCTCGACGGCGCGGATCAGGCCGGTGTTGCCCTCCTGGATCAGGTCGAGCATCGGCATCGCGCTGCGACCGTACTTGCGGGCGATCGACACCACGAGCCGGAGGTTCGCATTGATGAACTGCTGCATGGCGCGCTCGCCTTCCTCGGCCATCCAGCGCAACTCGTCCTCGGTCGCGTACTTGGGGGCGCCGCCCTTCTTGCGTCCGACGCGGCCCTCGTCGAGCAGCGCCTGGGCGAAGAGGCCAGCCTCGATGGTCTTGGAGAGCTCCACCTCGGTGATCGCGTCGAGCAGGGGGGTACGGGCGATCTCGTCGAGGTACATGCCGACGCTGTCGCGGCCCTCGATGTCCCGGTTGTTGCGGCGAGTGGTCACTGTGACGCTCCCTTCCTACAGGGGGGCCGGTGCTGCTGGCTCCGTACTACTCCAACGCTCCGAGGGGGCCCGGGATTCCCGGTCCGGCCGCTTCGCATGGGCTGTCACCCGTCTAGACGTTTGGGAGTTCCCGGAAGTTGCCGGTCCATGCGCTTCTCAGTCAGTTCACAGGCGTCCGTCCTCCACAGGCGAGGGCCCGGCCCTGTGGACGACGGCGCCGAGATGGTGGAGATCGGCCGCCGATCTGTGGAGCGAGGCCGGTACTTCCGCAGTTGCGCGAGATTCCTTCCCCACGACCCTTGCGCGCGGCTCGTCCGTGCCGTAGACATCTCTCACCGGGGCCCGCAAGGGTCTCGGGGCCGAACGAAGAAGCACCGTCCAGTGAAGGTGGGGAGACCCGCCTGAGGCGACCGGGTGATGAGGTCAGCCGGAGGGTGCGGAGGCGAGCGGTCTGGGTCGGAGCATCACGGCCGGTCCGCACCGTAGGGCCCGTGAAACTCATACTTTCGCGGGCCCTACACCTTTCTCCGAGTGCTCGGCGTGGCTCGGCTCCCGGGGTCCCTCTCCGGGCTCGAGCGTCGGATCACTGGCTGAGCTGCTCCAACCGGAAGGTGTCGGTCCACGGGATCGGCGCACCCTGCGCGCATCTCCATGGTCAGGTCGACGGCGTCGCCGAGTGCCGATTATGAGTCGTCGGCGAGCACGGGGGCCCGGAGCGCGGGGTCGTCGGCGGGGAACGACCGGACCGGGCCGGGACCCGTCTCGGCCGTCTCGAACCGGACGGTGACCACTCCCTTGCCCGAGCCCCACACCCACCCTGGTCCGTGCTCGTCGTGGACGACGTCCATGCCCGGGTGCCAGCCGGTCCGACGCCGGGTCGCGATCACGTCGGCGGCCGCCGACGTATCCACCACGTCGCCGGCATCGTCCGGGGCCGGGTCGGGGTCCTCCGCGGTGAAGAGGTCGTCCTGGATCCAGTCGGCGAGGCCCGAGACCCCGACCCCCAGCAACCGCACTCCGCCCGACGTGTCCACCTCGCCGAGGAGTGCACGAGCCAACCGGGACACCGTGCGTGCGTCGTCGGTGGGCGCGGGCAGCGTCGTCGACCGGGTGTGGGTGGAGAAGTCGTGCAGCCGGACCTTGAGGGTGATGGTGCGGCCGGACAGCCCCGCACGACCGAGCCGTTCGGTGACCTTGGCCGCCTGCCGGTCCAGCAGCGCCTCGAGCAGTCGTCGATCGACGTGGTCGGTCTCGTAGGTGTCCTCCACGCTGATCGACTTCGCCTCGCGGGAGGCCGTCACGGGCCGGTCGTCCTCGGCGCGAGCGAGCAGGTGCAGGCCCCGGCCGTGGGCGCGGCCCAGGACGCGAACCAGCTCCTCCTCGCTGATCTGCTCCAGGTCACCGACCGTGTGCACGCCGATGCGCCGCAGCCGCTCGGTGGTGGCAGGGCCGACCCCCGGGATCACGGTGACCGCCATCGGACCGAGCAGCTCGCGCTCCATGCCTGGTGCCACCACGACCAGTCCGTCGGGCTTGTCGAGGTCGCTGGCGATCTTCGCGACCAGCTTGGAGGTGCCGATGCCCACCGAGCTGGTCAGCCCGCGGGTGGCGTCGTACAACCGCTGCTTGAGCTCGCGGCCCACCCGACTGACCGTCGCGACGGTGAGATCAGCGAGGTCGGCCGCGGCGAGGTCGACGAAGGCCTCGTCCAGGGAGAGCGGCTCGACCAGCGGGCTCATCGAGCGGAGAACCTCCATCACCCGCCGGCTGCTGTCCCGATAGGCCTCGAATCTGCCGGAGAGGAAGGCCGCGTGCGGGCATCGGCGCCGCGCCTCCGAGGTGGGCATCGCCGAGTGCACGCCGTACTTGCGCGCCTCGTACGACGCGGTGGCCACGACTCCACGACCGCCGACGCCCCCGACGACGACCGGCTTGCCGCGCAGGGACGGCTTGTCGCGCTGCTCGACCGCGGCGAAGAAGGCATCGAGGTCGACATGCAGGATGGACGCCTCGGCACGCACCCGTGCATGGTGCCACGCGCAGCGGAGGACGGCTGACCGTTCCGGGTCCACATCCGAGCCGAGCAGGGACCTTTCCACAGCCGTCTTCGAGGGGGCACGGAACGGTCCCCGGCCGGGCGCACGGTGTCGCCATGACGAACGAGACCTACACCGCACGCACGGCCGTCGACCTGATCGCCATCGCTCCTCACGCGCTGGGCTTCCAACCGCATGACGACGTCGTGCTGATGGCCTTCGGGTCGCCCGGGGGCACGTTCCACGCGCGGGTCGACCTGCTCACGGGGACCGACGACCAGCACCAGATCGCCGAGATGCTCGTCGGCGCCGTGGTGCGCAACCGCGGGACCGGGGCGGCCGTGCTGATCTACTCGACCGATGCCGAGGTCGCGGCGGCCCAGGGGAGGGTGCTGTGCGACCGGTTGCACGCCGCGGGCGTCGACGTGATCGATGTGGTGCGGGTGGAGGCCGAGCGCTACTTCCCGGCGCTGGAGGACGGCGCAGAGGGCACGGCGTACGACGTCACGGGGCACCCGTTCACCACCCAGCGGGTCTTCGAGGGTGAGGTCGTGGAGCGTTCTCGTGAGGCGCTGGCCGACACGTTGGTCGGCACCGATGAGGACGACCGCGAGGCCGTCGCCCGGGCGGCCGAGGCGATCATGGCGGCGGGGTCCGCGCCCGGACCGGTCGCGCGCGATGCGCAGTGGCTGCTGGCCTGCCTGCGGGCCAGGCTTCGGCGTCGCGGCGGTCTGCCGCTCACGGCCGCCGACGCGGGCCGGGTGCTCGCCCTGTGCCGGTCGATCCCGCTCCGCGACCTGGCTTGGGCGGAGATGACCCGGGACAACGCCGCCGCGTGTGTCGACGTGTGGCGCGACCTGGTCCGGCGAGCCCCCGACGAGTTGTTGCCGCCCGCCGCCGCGCTGCTGGGGTTCGCGGCCTGGCTCGCTGGCGACGGTGCGCTGGCGTGGTGCGCTCTGGACCGATGCACGGAGGTGGACCCCGACTACTCGTTGGCGCAGTGCATCGCCGACCTGCTGCTCGGCGCCGTCCCGCCGACGGTGTGGGACGAGATGTGTGCCGACGGGGCCGGGTGAGGAACCCGTCGGGGATCCCGGTGGGGCGATCTGCGCCGTAGTGTGCGGACATGGGACGCGACGTCGACCTCCAGGAGTTCAGCCGCGCCGACCGGACGCGCTACCGAGAGAAGGTGCGTCGCTGCCTCGACGTGCTGGCGCTGATGCTGCGGGAGTCCCGCTTCGACTCCGAGGACCCCATGACGGGGCTCGAGATCGAGTTCAACCTCGTCGACGACGAGGGCCGGCCGGCGTTGAAGAACGTCGAGGCGCTGAGTCGGATCGCCAACCCCGCCTTCCAGACCGAGCTCGGGCAGTTCAACCTCGAGATCAACGTCCCGCCGCGGCGGCTGGACGAGAACGGCGCGGCCCGGTTCGAGGAGACGTTGCGCGCCAGCCTCAACGACGCGGAACGGGCCGCGAACGAGGTCGACGCCCATCTGGTGATGATCGGCATCCTCCCGACACTCGAGGCCGGACACCTCGGGCCCGCCACGATCAGCCCCAATCCCCGCTACCAGCTGCTCAGCGACCAGATCCTGGCCGCGCGCGGCGAGGACCTGCTCATCGACATCTCCGGGCAGGAGCGGTTGCGCACGACCTCCGAGTCGATCATGCCTGAGGCCGCGTGCACCAGCACCCAACTGCACATCCAGGTGAGCCCGGACAACTTCGCGGCCTACTGGAACGCCTCGCAGTCGATCTCTGCCATCCAGCTCGCCCTGGGCGCCAACTCGCCGTACCTGCTCGGCAAGGAGCTGTGGCACGAGACCCGGATCCCGCTGTTCGAGCAGGCCACCGACACCCGGAGCGAGGAGCTCAAGACCCAAGGGGTGCGGCCGCGCGTCTGGTTCGGCGAGCGTTGGATCAACTCGATCTTCGACCTCTTCGAGGAGAATGCCCGCTACTTCCCGGCCCTGCTGCCGATCACCGAGGACGAGGACCCTGTCGCGGTCCTGGAGGCAGGTGGCACGCCGGCCCTGGAGGAGCTCAAGCTGCACAACGGCACCATCTATCGGTGGAACCGACCGATCTACGACGTGGTCGGCGACGTGCCGCACCTCCGGGTCGAGAACCGGGTGCTCGCGGCCGGTCCCACGGTCATCGACACGATGGCCAACGCCGCGTTCTATTTCGGCGTGGTGCGGTCCCTCGCGGAGAGCGAGCGGCCGCTGTGGTCCCGGATGTCGTTCTCGGCGGCCGAGGAGAACTTCCACGCCGCCGCCCGGTGGGGAATCGACTCTCGGGTCTACTGGCCCGGCATCGGGGAGGTCTCCAGCACCGAGCTGGTACTGCGCAGGCTGCTGCCGATGGCTCGCGAGGGGCTTGCGACCTGGGGCGTCGACGCAGCGGAGGCCGACCGGCTGCTCGAGGTGATCGAGCGCCGCTGCGTGGTCGGGCAGAACGGTGCCTCCTGGTTCGCCGGCCGGGTCCACGAGCGTGAGGCGACCGGCGTCGACCGCGGAGAGGCGGTCCGCCGGACGCTGCTCGACTACCTCGACCGGATGCACGCCAACGCTCCGGTGCATGAGTGGGACCGGCCGGTCGAGACAGGCTAGGCGTCGTGACGGAGCAGCCGAGCCGGTCTGACCCGGTGCCACGGATGCTGCTGGCCACCGACCAGCTCCGCCCAGCCGTACCGCGTCACCAGGAAGAACCCCGGCATCGCCAATCCGTGCCGGTCGTGCGCCGTCCGGGCTGCGGCCAGCCAGTCCCAGTCGGCGTCGTGGGGCTTCAGGTCGCCGCCCCGGGAGATCCAGGCCAGTGGGTCGGGGACCTCGAGACCGTCGATCGCACAGGTGGCGAGGTCGGCCCTCAGACCGTGGTCGTACCAGGGCTGGTCGCACACCGAACGGGTCTCGCCACCGGGGAGCCCCACGTGCAGCGTGACCGGTAGCTTGCGGCGCCGGCCGGCATCGGCGACGAACTGCTGCATCGCGATGTTGACCAGTCCTGCCAGGGGCACTCCGCCCCGCACCCATTCCGGCGACATGCCGCCATGATGCCCCCCGAGGGCCCGCTCAGCACGGACTCTCCACAGGCATCGGAAGCCGCCGTACGGCGTGACCTCCGGCGGATCCGAGCGTTCATGCTGGACAGGTGCGGTCGGGTGCCGCTTGGCCGCGTGTCACAATGGTCCGTGCGGCTGTTGACAGGTACGAGCCTTGGTGTGCCCGGGACCGCCGCGAGCCCAGTGAGAAGCAACCCAGACAGCACAACGGCTGCGCATCAGTGCCCCCCGTAGATCGACCCGAGAGGTAGTTCGTGTCCGCGAGCTCATCCCCTGCCGGAAAGACGGCCAAGAAGGCGACGGCGGCGCCGAACACCGCGAAGAAGCCCGCCGCCAAGCCTGCGGCGAAGAAGGCGCCGGTCGCCAAGAAGATCGCCCCCGGCACTGCCGAGGCGCTGCAGGCGACCGCCCAGGTGATCGGCCCCGACGGCAAGCCGGTGCTGGCCGACGTCCCCGACGAGCAGTTCGAGGCCGACGTCAAGGCTGACCCGACGATCGAGGAGGACGAGAAGAAGGCGTCCTTCATCGTCTCCGCCGCCGACGACACCGACGAGCCCGAGCAGCAGGTGATGGTGGCCGGTGCCACCGCCGACCCGGTCAAGGACTACCTCAAGCAGATCGGCAAGGTGCCGCTGCTCAACGCCGAGATGGAGGTCGAGCTCGCCAAGCGGATCGAGGCCGGCCTGTTCAGCGAGGAGAAGCTCGCCAAGGGCGGCAAGATCTCGCCGAAGATGCTCGAAGAGCTCGAGTGGATCGCCGCCGACGGACGGCGCGCCAAGAACCATCTGCTGGAGGCCAACCTTCGCCTGGTTGTCTCCCTGGCCAAGCGCTACACAGGTCGCGGCATGCTCTTCCTCGACCTGATCCAGGAGGGCAACCTCGGCCTGATCCGTGCCGTGGAGAAGTTCGACTACACCAAGGGATACAAGTTCTCGACCTACGCCACCTGGTGGATCCGGCAGGCGATCACCCGGGCGATGGCCGACCAGGCTCGCACCATCCGCATCCCGGTGCACATGGTCGAGGTGATCAACAAGCTCGCCCGAGTCCAGCGGCAGATGCTCCAGGACCTCGGTCGCGAGCCCACGCCGGAGGAGCTCGCCAAGGAGCTCGACATGACCCCGGAGAAGGTCGTGGAGGTGCAGAAGTACGGCCGCGAGCCGATCTCCCTGCACACCCCTCTTGGTGAGGACGGCGACTCCGAGTTCGGCGACCTGATCGAGGACTCCGAGGCGATCGTCCCGGCCGACGCGGTGAGCTTCACGCTGCTGCAAGAACAGCTGCACGCCGTGCTCGACACGCTGTCGGACCGTGAGGCCGGGGTGGTGTCGATGCGGTTCGGCCTCACCGACGGACAGCCGAAGACCCTCGACGAGATCGGCAAGGTGTACGGCGTGACCCGCGAGCGGATCCGCCAGATCGAGTCGAAGACGATGTCGAAGCTGCGTCACCCCAGCCGTTCACAGGTGCTGCGCGACTATCTCGACTAGGACGAGCGAGGATCACCCTGGCGGAGCCAGGTCCTCGACGGCCAGCGCGCCGAACACCATCGCGCTGCCCAGCGGCGCACCCGGCCCCGGGTAGACGGCTCCGAACACCGAGGCTGCACCGTTGCTCGTCGCGTAGAGCCCGGCGATCGGCCGGCTCTGGTCATCGAGCACCCGGGCCGCGGCGTCGGTGACCAGGCCGCCCTTGGTGCCCAGGTCCGAGAGCACGAACTGCGCGGCATAGTACGGCGGCCGGTCGATGGGGGTCAGTGCCGTGTTGGGCCCGTCGCCGCCGGCGAAGAACGTGTCGTACTCGTCGCCCCCGCGCCCGAAGTCCTCGTCGACGCCGGTGGTCGCGAAGTCGTTGAACCGGGCCACCGTGGCCGGCAGGTCGGGCAGCCCGAGCACGTCTGCGAGCTCCTCGAGCGCGTCCGCACGCACCCAGGTGCCGCCGGCGAGGTGCGCCTCGGGGTCGCCCTCGGGCATCGCGATCGCGGGAAGTCGGCCGGCCTCGCGGTCGTCGAAGACGAACCACGACGGCACCCGGTCCGCCGACCTCGCCATCTCACGGCCGAACCGGTCGTAGGGCAGGCACTCGTTGGCGTAGCGGTGCCCGGTCTGGTCCACCATCAGCCCGCCGCGGAAGCCCAAAGTGAAGCTCCCAGAGCCATCGGGCTGCACCAGACCGGGGCAGAACCAGCCCTGGTCGAGCAGATCGGTCGCGGCTCCGATCTCGCAGGCCGCGGCGATCGGCTCGCCGGTGTTGGTGCCGGCGGGAGCCATCGACCAGCGCGAGTCGCCGGGCACGCCGTACTGGCTGCGCCACGGCTGGTTGTGCTCGAACCCGCCGGCCGCCAGCAGGACGCCGCACCGGCCGTCGATCCGGACCCTGCCCGACTCACTGACCGCCTCGACCCCGACCACGCGGTCGTCCTCGACGACGAGCCGGTCCATGCAGTGGCCGGTCAGCACGGTGCCGCCGTCCCGGGTGAAGGCCCACAGCAGCCGGGCGATCAGCGCCTGGCCGCCGCTGAGGGTGTTGCGGCCGCGCTCTCCAGCGCGATCACGCTCGATCGGCGGCCGGACCAGGGCAGCGACGACGTCGGGCAGGTCGGAGCGCCTGACCTTCACCGGTTGGATGGAGCGTCCCCCGCCGACGCGCCCCGGCGCGTCGAAGTACTCCGGGAACGGCGACCACTCGAACTCCATCGTGGGATCGTCCTCGAGCGCGGCGACGAGGCCGGGGGCCGTGGCAAGGAAGGCGTCGATCTTGATCGGGTCGGGGTCTGCGAGCACCGCGTCGAGATAGCTGCGCGCCGACTCGGTGGAGTCGGTCAGGCCGGCACGCTGCTGGACCTGCGAGCCGGGCAGCCAGCAGGAGCCGCCGGAGTACGCCGACGTCCCGCCGAGCAGTGCGGTCTTCTCGACCACCACGGTGGACAGGCCGCGCTTCTGGGCAAGGTGCGCCGCGGTCATGGCGCCCCCACCGGAGCCCACCACGACGAGGTCGAAGCGGGCGGGGGAGTCGGTCATCGCGAGCCCTTCGTCTAGAACACGTTCTATTCCCCGGCTAGCCTGCTCCACCGGCGACTTGCCCGCAACCTGCACGGCGGTCGAGGGACGCCCCCTAGGTTGTGCTCATGAGCAAGATCCTGGTCGTCCAGCACCAGTCGGACTGCCCGCCGGGGTGGTTCGGCGACTGGCTGCTCGAGGAGGGCTGCCAGCTCGACGTACGCCGTCCGGACCGCGGGGAGCCGGTCGGCGCCACGCCTCAGCACGTCGGTGTCGTCGTCCTGGGCGGGTCGCCGAACGCCCACGACGACGAGTCGGCTCCCTGGCTAGCGGCGGTGCGCGCGCTGTGTGCCGATGCGCTGGCTCGGGAGGTGCCGCTGTTGGGGATCTGCTTGGGTCATCAGCTGCTCGCCGTCAGCGTCGGCGGACGTTCGGTCCGCAATCCCGACGGCCAGCAGATCGGAGTGCTGCCCATGGGTTGGACCGAGACCGCTGGTGCCGATCCGCTCCTCGCCTCGCTTCCGGCGGTGGCGGTGCAGTGGAACCACGACATCGTCGTGGGCCTGCCCGAGTCGGTGCAGGTGCTCGCGCGAGCAGCCGGGGGAGAGGTGCAGGCTGCCCGGTTCGGCCCGACCGCATGGGGCCTGCAGTGCCATCCCGAGGCCGGCGCCCAGATCTGCGCGGCCTGGGCCGAGCACGATCGTGGGGAGTATGCGGCCCGCGGCGAGGACGTGTCGGCCTACGTCGACGGGGTGCGGGTCGCCGAGGTCGCCCTGGCCGATGCCTGGCGACCGGTGGCGACGGCGTTCAGTCGGCTGGTCCGGTCCCGGAGTTGAGCCAGGAGTCCTTGCGCGAGACCAGCTCGAACTGCTCGGTCGCGCTGAGGGCGGCGAACGGCTCGGCCATCTCGGTGGCATAGCCGGTCACCTCTACCGCGTCGGCCGTCGGCACCACCGAGTGCACCACCTGGTCGTCGTAGAGGTGCAGCATCGTGAACGACTGGTGGCCGTCGACCCCGGACAGCAGCCGGTCGGCGGGCGCGACGTCCATGGTGTAGCAGGTTGCCCCGGCCACCGAGACCGGGACGCCGGCGAACGTCGAGAACGACGTGAAGTGGAAGTGCCCGCCGATCACCGCGCGCACGTCGGTGCCACGCACCACCTCGGCCAGTCGGCGCTGGTCGTGCAGCTCGATGAGCTCGGCCAGCGGGAGCATCGGCATCGGGATCGGGGGGTGGTGCATCGCCAGCAGCGTGCCGTCGGGGGCCGGCTCGGCCAGGAGGTCGGCCAGCCACGTGAGCTGATCGTCGGTGAGTTCGCCGTGGTGCCAGCCGGGCACCGTGCTGTCCATCGCCACGATGCGCAGCCCGCCGATGTGATGGACCCGGTCCTGAGGTGTCTCGGACTCGGCGTCGAAGAGGCCGTGGGAGTAGGCCGCCCGCTCGTCGTGGTTGCCCATCACCCAGACCACCTCGGCACCGAGGTCGGCCGCGACCGGCTCGACGATCTCGCGCAGCCGTAGGTAGGCCTTCGGCTCGCCCTTGTCGGCCAGGTCCCCGGTGAAGACCAGAGCCTCGGGCGGCGTCTGGAGGCGTCCGAGCAGCCGTAGCGCTCGTTCGAGTCGGACCTCGGTGTCAACGGCGCCGTACTGCAGCGCTCCGCCGGCCAGCAGGTGCGGATCGCTCAGGTGCGCGATCGTGTGCCGGGGCGCGCCGTGCTGCCCGAGGTTCGTCACCGCACAACGGTACGCCGGACTTCGCCACCAGACAGCCGAAATCATCCCAACGGATGACGACTCCGCCGCGCTCGCTCGCACACCATCTGCGGTATGCGGAGTGTGCGGGCTCTCGGACTTGCGCTCGCGTGCGCCCTGGTCACGGCTCTGGTCACGATCCTGCCCTCGTCGCTTGCGCCGGCCGTCGCCGACTCGACCGACGTCACGCCGATCCTGAGCGGCGGTGAGGCGCACTGGGTCGGCACCGCGACCCGGGTCTACAGCGGGAGGTCCGACGACGGCTACGTGCGGACCACCGACGACGCCACCTCGACGATCAGCTGGGACACCCGGATCCTGCTCGCCGGCCACTACCCCGACGACCCGAAGACGCCGGTCGGGGTGGGCGGCAACGGCTATGTGCTGCCCACCGACTTCAGGACCGACCTCGGCACCGGCACGGAGCACCTCACGCAGGAATGTGACGTCGACAATGGCGACCCCGACTGCTCGGCCAACATCACCCCGACCACCGACTGCAGCTGGCACGAGATCACCGCTGGCCCGGCGGCCTTTGCCTATGACGGAGGCCTCGGACACAGGTGGGTGATCTCGGAGGGGAATCCCACCGGCCACGGCGCGGACAGCAAGTACAGCTGCGCCGCGCAACAGCCCTGGTACGAGCCCGGGATGTGGCGCGACTGCGACGAGTTCGCTGGTGACAACGACCCGTGTGGGGCCTTCGTCGACTTCCCGGCGGAGCCCCTGACCGGAGCCGCGGCGAAGATCACCAAGACCTTCGACCACGCGAAGTCGCCCGCGGAACCCAACTGCGAGCGCACCGACGACACCGAGTCGTGCACCCAGACCGGCTCGTCGACGCTCACCGTCAGCTGCGCACTGTGCGTCACCGCCATCGACTTCCAGCAGGCGAACATCGACCGGGGCGGGATGCACGCCGTACCCGACGACGGCACCTTCGACGGCAACGTCGTGCGGGTCACCGCGACCGTGCACAACCAGACCAAGCACGCCATCACCGCGCCGGTGCGGTTCCGCGACCTCACCGTGGACAAGGACCTGCCGGTCGCGAAGGACGGACTGAAGCCGACCTCGTCGGTCACGTTCCCCGCTGGCGCGGACACCAAGGTGACCCTCGACTGGGACACCGAGGGCTTCGCGTGGTACCTCCCGCACAAGCCGGACCCGCACAAGGTCGCGGTCCTCACGCCGTACGGCGGTGGCCGCCGCGACCTGTCCGTGCGCCCCAAGCCTGTGCTGCTGGTGCACGGCTGGAACTCCGACGCGTCCACCTGGGACGGCTATCCCGACCGGTTCAGCAACATCCGCAGCGACTGGATCGCCCAGGCGGTCACGGGGATGAACACCGACCCGGGATCGGGCGACCCGATCGATCGGAACGCCCGGGTCCTGGGGTTCGCCATCGACAAGCTGCGCGCCCGCTACGACGCGGCGCACATCGACCTGTTGGCGCACTCGATGGGCGGGCTGATCTCGCGCGACTACCTGCAGTACCACGCGCCCGACGTCGCCGATCACCGTCCACTCGTCGCGCACCTGGTCATGCTTGGCACACCCAACATGGGCTCGGACTGCGCCTATCTGGCCTTCATCGCCGGGAAGACCGGACAGCCGACCTTCCAGCTGACCCCGGCGTTCATCGAGGGTGTGTTCAACCACCGCGTCACCGACCGTCGCGGCACGAAGTTCTCTGTGCTGGCGGGCATCGCCACGGGAGGCTTCCTCAACCAGTTCGCGAGCCATGTGCTGTGCGGGTTGGAGGAGCCAAACGACCTGGTGGTGTGGCGAACATCGGCGTTCTGGACGATCGTCGACCGCGCCGAGCAGCAGGGCCTGGTGCACATCAACATGACCCACGACGGACGCGCGTTCAGCACCTTCGTCACCCGCCATCTCGAGGTCACACCTGAGGGCACCGTGGCCGGTGCCCGGGCCGTGGCGTCGCCTCGCCCGGCCGTGGTGGCTGCGAGACCCGACCCCCTGCCCGGCATGGCGCTGGCCAAGACCGTGCGGGTGCCAGGACACCACACGACGAGAGTCCGGCTGGCAGTCCGCTCCGGCACCAGCGTGGGCGCGCTGCTGGTGGCGCCGGCAGGGATCCGCGCTCGACTGCTCGACCCGCACGGCAGGCAGATGTCTACGGTGGCGACCGGTCAGGAGCTCAGCGCGGTCGCAGCGAAGGTGCGCCGGCACGGCACGTGGACCATCGAGCTGAAGAACCTGCGTGCGACCACCGCGAGGGTCGGCATGGCCGCCCGGATCGGCGGGGACGACTTCGTCGTCAGACCTTCGGTGAAGAGGAAGTCACGCCACCGGCTCGCGCTCACCGTCAAGGTCGGTGGTGCCGGCCACCATGTCAGGGCGACCGCGCTCATCAGCAGCACCTCGAGCATCTCGCACCCGACGAGGTTGCGCCTGAAGCGGCACGGCACGGCCTGGAAGGCGACCACCACGTCGCTTCCTGCGGGCACGGTCATCACGGTGAAGGTGAAGGGCTCGCACGGCACCAGGACAGCGCTGGTCGGCGTGCCCTGACCCGGGCGCGGCCTCAGGTGTCCAGCACGAACCACACCGTCGTACCGACCGCGTCGACCACCGAGCCCCAGCGCGAGGCGAGCGCGTCGACGATCTGCAGCCCGCGCCCGTAGCCAGCCAGGACGTCGGTCTCCGCGGGCTGCGGAAGGTGCTCGGAGCCTTCGTCGCGGACGGTGGCCGTGAGCACGCCGCCGTCGAGGACGACCCGGACCTCACAGCCCCGGGTCGTGTGGATCAGCGCGTTGGTGATCAGTTCGCTGAGGCACAGCCCGGCGGTCTCGACCTGCTCCTCGGCCAGGCCCCAGGTGGACAGTGTGGCGGCGACGCTGCGCCGGGTGTCGCCGACGGTGCGTGGGTCGGTGTCCACGTCGTACGACACCGCGCGGGCATCCTCGGGCACCGGTTCGTCGGCCAGTCGCCGTCCGTGGCGGCGGCGCAGCCGCTGGCTACGTCGGAGTCGACGACCCAGGTCCGCGGCGATCGACTCGAGATCGGAGGTGTCAGGTGACCCGGTGCCCGCGAGGTAGAGCACGATCCCGCCGAGCACCTGCCCGGTCGCCCTGATCGGTACCGCCACCAGGGCCGACGTGACGGTCGGGTCCTGCCGGGAGACGAAGGCGGGGTAGCCCTGCTGAAGTTCGGCAAGCGAGCCGGTGATGGAGTCGCCACTGCGGACCGCCGTGTTGAGCGGCACGTCCTGGTAGGCGTCGACCTCGCACCAGTCGATCCGCTCGGCGTTGTCGCGGTCGCTGGCGGCGAAGAGCAGCCGCCGGCCGCCGCCCTCCGAGACCGCGAGGCCGACACGTCGTACGCCGGGCAGCGCAGTGAGCTCGGCGAGCGCCTCGCGCGCCCAGCCGTCGATCGCGGGCGCCCAGGCTCGGGCGCCATCGACTGCCCGGTTCACGCCGGACAGCCTAGTTTCGTCGCGTGGCTGTGTGGGGAGCGCGGGTCATGTCGCAGGCCACGATCGGCGGCCTGCAGGCGATGCGGATGCGTGCGAGTTGCGGTCGCGCCGTTGCCGCATGGTGCGGGACGGTGCCCTGGGCGGCGCCGCGCCACCGTCGTCGTGGTGGGCGATACTCGGCCCCATGGAAGTCATGGACTTCGAGTTCGCCGGACCAGTCGTCGAGTGGCGCGGCCCGGCGCCGTACTTCTTCGTGGCCATCCCGGTGGAGGAGAGCGCCGACATCAAGGTCGCCGCGCGAGGGGTCGAGTACTGGGGTCAGGTGCCGGTCGTCGTGCGGATCGGCGACACCGACTTCACCACGGCGCTGTTCCCCAAGGACGGTCGCTATCTGCTGCCGCTGAAGGGCGTGGTCCGCAGGTCCGCGCAGATCGAGGTCGATGAGCTGGTGACGGTCGCTCTGTCAGTGGGGCGCCGCTGAGGGCCCTCTCCTGCTCGTCAACGGGACGTCCCGATCGTCGTCCCATGCGGCGGCACTGATCTGCCACCCGGCTTCGGTGCGGACGAACTGGATCGACTTCATGCCTCCGCCGGCGTACGGCGCACCGTTCATCCGGCCGTCCTTCGCGTACCGGCCGAACCAGTGCGCGATGTCGCCGAAGATATCGATGCGCCCGCTGGTCGGCCACTCGTGGAAGTCGGTGAGGGTGCCATCGGTCAGCAGTGCCTGCCGCGGCTTGATGAAGGAGTCGACGTCGTAGGACGCGGGCACCACTCCGCAGGTGCGGACGATCCGGGCCTCGGGCAGCATCGCGGTGCGCAGCTCCTCCATCCGGACGTCGAGGCCAGGGCCCGAGGCGAAGGCGTCGAAGAACCGGCGGACGAGCGATTCGATCTCCCGCAGGTCGTCCGAGACTGTGGTGGGTGCTCGCCAGGCGTCTTCAACGAGGGCGAAGACGAGCTGAGTTGCCCAGGCGCCCTTGAACCAGATGTTGTCTACCAGCCGGGCTTCCTGCACGAACCCCAGACGACGCAACAAACGGACCGATGACTGATTGCCGTCGATGCACATGGCGGTGACGCGGTGCAGCCCCAGGTCGTCGAAGGCCAGGCGCAGCATCTCGGTGGCAGATTCGGCGGCGTACCCGCTTCCGTGATGCTGCCGCGCGAAGGCGAAGCCGATCTCGCCCTGGCGATGCTCGGCGCTTGCCCACTTGAGCAGCACCTCGCCGATCACCTGGCCCGTCTCGCGGAGTTCGACAGCCAGCACGAGCCACTGATCGGGACGGTCGATGCAGCCCTGATCGACCTTGACCGCCAGTGCCTCTCGGGTGGCCTCGCGATCGCGGACCGGCCACGGGACGAAGCGCACCACCTCAGGGTCGGAGTGGAACTCGAGCAGATCCTCAAGATCCTCCGGCCGGTGCGGTCGCAGCGCCAGGCGCGCGGTCAAGATCGGATAGTCCGGACGGAGTCCGACCGGCAGATGCGCTTCATGATCGACGTTCCGCATGCCTGCCAACGTAGATCACGACCACCCCACGCGCTCATAGCTCGAGCCTCTGCCGTGGTCCGCGACTCATCGACCCGGATCCGGGCAGGCGGCGCGATCGTGGGTGCCCATGTGCCAGCAGATGGCGCACCGAGGCGACGGGACCCGCAGAGTCACATCTGGAGCAGGGCGCCGGTTGCGTCCAAGATGCTGTTGCCGGTGGGGTCGACCAGCTTCCGAGCGGCGAATCCAGCCGCGTCCGCCGAGGACTGGTAGCGCAGCGCGGGGGAGGGATCGGCGGCGATCTGGCAGATGACCTCCGCGACTGATTCGGGTGACTGCCCCGCGGAGCCGAGGGCGGCCATGGTGGCGGTGAACCGATCGATGAGCTCCTTGTAGGGATCATCAGCGGCGATGTTGTCGACGCTGCCGCCGAGCTTGGCGAAGAAGGGCGTGCGCACGGGACCGGGCTCGAGGACCGAGACGTGCACTCCGAACTCCCTCATGACCGCGGCAAGGCCCTCCATCAGTCCCTCAACCGCGAACTTGGAAGCGTTGTAGGCGTCGCTGAAGGGCAGCGCGACCACCCCGTTGAGACTCGTCACGGTGATGATTCGGCCCGCGCGCGCGACCCGCATGCCCGGCAGGACCGCTTTGGTCACGCGGGCGACGCCCAGATAGTTGAGGTCCATCGTCTGCGCCAGCTCGCGCACGTCGAGCTGCTCGAGTGTGCCGCGGTGCCCGGCGCCGGCGTTGTTCACCAACAGATCGACCGCGCCCAGGTCGTCGATGACGGAGCTCACGCAGCTGGCGACCGATGCGTCGCTGGTCACGTCGAGGGCGCGGACCTGCACCGTCGGCAGTGCGGCGGCGAGTGCGCGCAGGGTGTCCGCCGTCTCTGGTTGGCGCGCCGTGGCGACGACCTCCCAGCCCGCCGCTGCCAGGGCGCTGGTGGTAGCCAGTCCGATCCCGCTGCTCGCACCGGTGATCATGGCGATCTTGGACATGTCGTTCCTTCTTCCGGTGGGCCCCCGAGTCATCGTCGCAGAGGTCGCCTGCCGCCGGGCTGAAGTGCCCAAAGATCACGTCCAGCGGCCGGGACCCTCACCGGGGCCCGAGGCCGACGCTGCCGTCGATGAGCTCGCGCGCGGCATCGAGATGGCCGGCGTGGCGCGCGGTCTCCTCGATGAGGTGCAGGGCCACCCAGCGCACGTCGGTGATCGGCTCGTCCGGCCAATCCATGCCGTGGTCGGCGGCCAAGGTTTGGTCGAGTTCGCAGGAGCGCAGGAGCGCAGGATCGCGTTCGAGTGCTCGCACTGGCGTCGGTAGTGTGCGATCACCGCCGCCGTCGAGTGCTCGGTCACGAGGGCGGCCTCCGGATCGTACGGCGGATCGACGACGCCATCGTCCCACTCGACGCCCGACTGTGACCCGGCGACAACCCGCTGGAACCACGCCGCCTCGGCGTTGGCCAGGTGGAGGATCATCCCGATCGGGGTCCAACCCGACGGCAGCACGGGCGTGCGCAACTGCTCTTCGTCCAGCCCGTCGAGGATCGCCAACACGGCACCGCGCTGCTGATCGAGGAAGTACACCAGCCGATCGCGTTCATCAGGCGTTGGCGACGCGGGCCGATGGGCGGGCACGCCGCCATCTTCCTGCGCTGGATGATCCGCTCTCGTGACCGTCTCCCTTCATTCCTTTCGCAGTTTGCAACTCCGCACGGTTCGCCGCCGAGTCCGCCGCATCGGGGAAGGTCAGCCGGGTTCCTCGCGTAGCGCCTCGAACTTGGCGGTGAAGCGGTCCAGGCCGGCCGCGGCCGTCCGTTCGATCGCGTCACCGATCACGACCTCCGCCCGAGCATGGTGTTCTGCGTCGGGGCTGCGCAACAGGCTGAGGGCGCGGTACCACGCGATCGGGTTGCGGATCGGGTGGAGACCGCGCTCGTCCAGCAGCGCGTCGGCGCGACCGAACAGCTCGTCGGCCTCGCCATACCTGCCCTGGGCGCCCACCGCGGCCGCCAACATCGCAGAGATCGGGCCGTTGGTGAAGATGTCGACGTTGGCCCACAGGTCTTGGTGGGGGCGGAGCACCGCTTCGACGGCACGACCCAGCTCGACGTCGTCGATCACCAGCGCCACGTAGCCGAGATAGGACTGAGAGAGCAGCGTGAAGTCGTCGACCGGGAACGCGTCCGGCCGACGCAGGCCGAAGGTGTCGACGATCTCCAGGGCCTCGGCGATCCGGCCGGCCATGCAGAGCAGGGTCGCGTGCAGGCATCGCCAGGCCGCTGCTTCGCCGTACCGGTCTGCGAACTCGCCGGCGGCGTCCGCCAGGTCCTCGGCTGTGCCCCTGGCGTACTGGATCGCCAGGGTGTTGGCGGCCCACCACTGCTCGGCGTCCACCATGCCGATCTCGGTGGCCAGCGTGAGGAAGCGGTCGTTGAGGGAGGCCGCCTCGTCGAGCTCCCCGTCGTAGAGGTGGTACTGCACCCAGTTCGCCATGGAGGCGGTCAAGGCAGCCGGCGGACAGTCGGTCCGGGCCAGCTCGAGCCCCTCGGCGGTGTAGCGGCGCGCGCTCGCGATGTCGCCGACGCCGAGGTACGCCGCGTTCGCGAACACCCGGGTCATCACCGCGAGGAAGGGGTCGCCAACCTGGTCCGCGAGTCGGACTGCCTCGGCCATCAACGGGGGAGCACCCGCCGCTCGGTCGGGGACCAGCTGGGTCCGGGCGGCGCGAAGCAGGACGTCGCTGAGCACTGCTGGGTCACCCAGCTGCCGTGCGATCTCGATCGACCTGTCGGCCAAGGCCAGCCGACGCTCGACGGGCACCGTGTGGTCGTAGGTGGTCTCTTCGGCGAGGGTGGCGCCGAGGAGGGCGGCCTCGGCGTTGCGTTCATCGCCGTACGAGGCCAGCACCGCCTCAAGTGCTTCGACGCGCTCGGCGTCGACGTCGTTGATGACGCTGCTGGTGCCTCGGAAGTTCGCGAGCGCGGCACGCGCGGCGAGGTCGCGGCGGCCGAGCTCGAGCGCCTCACGGGTGGTGTCGAGCAGGGTCTGCCGGAACTCAGGGTTGCCGAGGTCGCGTTGAGCCTCGCCCAGGCCGCACGTTGCCTCGGCGCGTCGGTGGGGGTCCGGCGCACCGGCGTCGATCAGCTCGATGGCCTGGCGGTAGAAGCCCTCCGCGCCGGCTATGTCTCGCGAGTCGGAGGCCTGGCCGGCCGCACTGAGCAGGTGTGCCACTGCGGCGCTGCTGTCGCCTCCGATCGGCCCGGCCTCGACCGCGTGATGGGCGAGTGCCACCGCGTCGTCGGGCCGCAGTTTCTCCAACGCGTGCAGAACCGCCTCGTGCAGCCGGCGCCGGCGGGCCGAAGACAGCTCGGCGTACAGCGTCTCCTTGATCATCGCGTGGAAGAACCGGAAGCGATCGCGGCCGGCCTCCTCGATCACCCGGGACCGACAGGCATCGTCGAGCGCATCGAGGATGGTGTTGTCGTCGATGTCGCTGACCTGGGCGACCAGCTCCAGGTCGAAGTCGCGTCCGATCACTGCTGCGACGGACAGCAGCCGGTTGGCCTCCTCCGAGAGCCGGCCCAGCCGCCTGCCGATCACGTCCCGGACTCCCTCGGGCACGTCGATCTGCCCGGGGTCGGTGACCTGCCAGCGCCCGTCGACGAGGCTGACCGTCGCCGTCTCCACGAAATGGCGCAGCACCTCGCCCACGAACAACGGATTGCCCTCGGTCTCGTCGAACGCCAGCCGGGCCAGCCGGAGACCGTCGTCGTCCAGCTCGTGTCCTGCGACGGACTGCACCAGCGCGACGGACTCCTCGAGGGAGAGCCCGCGCAGGTCCATGCGCTCCACCCCCGGCAGCCGGCGCAGGTCCGCCAGCACCGACGTCAGCGGGTGCGCCCGGTCGAGCTCGGTGTCCCGGTAGGTCGCGACCACGAAAAGTCGCGCCGCGTCGTCCCCTGCGGCCGCGCGCAGCAGGTGTGCCAGCAGCAACAGCGTGGACCTCGTCGCCCAGTGGATGTCATCGACCACCAGGACCAGCCCGTCGGGACGGGAGGCCTCGAGGAGCCAGGAGGTGACCGCCTCGAAGAGGCGATACTCCTCGGTCCGGGGATCCGAGGCGACCGCCGGTGGCAGGTCGGCCACCCGCGCGGACAACTCCGGGCACAACCGCACGAGCTCGCCTGGGAGCCGCCCCAGTCGTGGCTCGGGGTGGTGGCTGCTGTAGAAGTCGAGGGCCTCGACGAAGGGCTGGAACGGGACTCCGAGCTCCTCGTCGCAACATCCGTAGAGCACGGGTACGCCTCGCGCGTGAGCGTGTCGCGCGAGCTCGCTCGCGGTGCGTGTCTTGCCGATCCCCGGCTCGCCGGACAGCAGGGCGGCGGCCACGTTCGCTCTCCTCTCGAGGACCGACTGCAGCATCGCGGTCATCGAGCCGGTGAGGGCACCGCGGCCGACGTACGTCGCTGCGACACCACTCGCGAGGAGGCCGGGGAAGGGGAGGAGAGCACCGGTGGCGAGCTCGTCGGCGGGAAGCGGGTCCCATCGCACCTGGCAGGAGGAGAGTGGCTCGGGCAGGCCCTTCAAGGAGAGCTCGCCGACCGGCTCGAAGACGAAGCTGCCGCGCCCGCGGGACAGCGCCCGCACGAGATCGGCGACCAGGATCTGCCCGGGCTGCGCGGCTCCGCACAGCCGAGATGCTTCGACGACCGGCGTTCCGAGCACGTCCCCGGCCTCGAATGAGACGTCGCCCACAGAGAGGCCGACGCGCAGCCGTACCGCATCTTCGCCGTCGGCCACAGTGAGCCTGTCCGTCGATTCGCGTGCGGCGAGCTCGGCGTGCTGCTGGATCTTGACCGCCGCGCCGACGGCGTCGACCGCGGAGTCGAAGACCGCGAGAACGCCGTCGCCCAGGCCCTTGACGACTTGGCCGTGCTGCTCGCCGACAACGGCCCCGATCTGTGACTCGAGGGCACGGGCGAGCGCATCGGCGCGCTCCTCACCGAGCCGTGCTCGGAGCGCAGTCGACTCCACGACGTCGACGAATACGACCGACGCCGTCGCTGTTCGGGAAACTGGCCCCTTTCCAGCCGGGGCGCTCACATGGGGATGATAAGGGCGTTTCGCGCGAAAGGACCGGTGAAAGGGCTCAGGAGGTCGTCATCGCGGTGACGCCAGCAGGCAGCTTCTCCAGGCGAGCCGGGACGTACTTGTGCCACGGAGTCCCGACGAACTCGTCGCGGTCTTCCGACGCGGTGAGCTCATTCAGGCGTACGCCGACCCGCTCTCCGCTTCGCGAGGTGACGCCCAGTCCGTTGGGCAGCGACACGTGGCCAGCGCGCATGGAGTCGACGATCTCCACGGGCACCTCGGCTGCGCCGCGCCGCGTGCTCACCCGCACCCGGTCGCCGGTCTCCAGCCCGAGCGCCGCCGCGTCGGAGACGGAGAGGCGCAAGGCGCCCTCGGGATCGCGTCGTCGCCAGCTGCCGTCCCGGATGATGGTGTTGGCGGTGAACGCTCGTCGTTCGCCAGCGGAAAGCACGAAGGGATAGTCCCGATCGACCGGGACGGGATCGTCGGTGGTCAGCCCCGCCACGACCTCCAGCAGCTCAGGCACGTCGAGCTGGATGCGATGGCCGCCGAGCCGCTCCCACGAGGCGTCGTACTCGTCATCGGTGATGACGACGCCGTGCTGGCCGGCGAGGATGGCGTCGAAGAGCCGGTCACCCGCCATCAGACCGTCGCCGTACCCTGCCCTGGCGACGCCGGCGGGATTCTCCATCGCGCACATCACCGATGCGCCCCACAGGACCGCGGCGGCAGCCGCCCCGCCGGGCAGGGTCGGGCCGAGGGTGCGGTAGAGCAGCACTGGGGCAAGGCGCGCGAGGCGATGGTCGGTCAGCACGCGCATCATCGCGGTGGCGAACGCCTCGCGGCCCTCGGCGAGTGCTGCGCGCAGTTCCGCATAGTCGGCCTCGCATACCGCCCCGGACAGCTCGCACAGCCGGGCGTGGATCTCGGGCTCAGCCAGCATCCCGGCGGGTGCTTCGACGACCGGGTGCCGCAGGTGGAAGATGTTGCGCGGGAACTCGAAGTCGAAGAACGTCGCCTCGTACTTCTCGAACTGGGTGGGCGCCGGCAGCACGTAGTCGGCCTCGAGCGCGGTTTCCGTCAGCGCGACGTCGATGACCACGAGCAGGTCGAGCGCGCGGAACGCCTCGGTCATCCGCTGGCTGTCGGCCAGTGAGTGGAGCGGGTTGCTGCTCTCCACGATCGCCGCCCGGAAGCGCGCAGGGCGGTCGGTGAGGATCTCATCGGGGATCACGTTGCAGGGCACCAGCCCGCTGATGATCGGCGCGCCGGTGACCGGCGTGCGTGGCGTCTCGTCGAGAGCCTTCCCGCGATCGCGGGCGATCCGGGCCAGCCCGGAGAACACGTACTGGGTGCCAGGCTTGGCGAAGTTGCCGGTGAGCAACCAGACCAGCTTCTCGACGTACGACACGACGGTCGAGTGGCGGTTCATCTGGACGCCGAGGTCCTCGAGCATCGCGACCGAGTCCGCGCTCGCGATACGCCTGGCGGCCGCGCGGACGAGGTCCTCGGGCACGTCGGCGATGGCGCAGTGCGACGCGATCGGAACGTCACGCATGACCGCCGTGACGGCGTCGAGTCCGTCGGCACGCTCGGCGAGCCAGTCGTGATCGATCAGATCCTCCTGAACCAGGACCGCGACCAACGCCGTGACCAGGTGCAGGTCGGTGCCTGGACGAAGCTGCAGGTGGAAGTCGGCCAGCTCGGCGGTCTCGGTGCGGACCGGGTCGATGACGATCATCGAACGGGCCGGATCCTTGCTGATCTCCTTGAGCACCGAGCGGGCGCGGGGGAATCCGTGGGACTGATACGGGTTCTTGCCGAGGAAGACCGCCACCTCGGCGTGCTCGATGTCGGAGCGGTGTGGCCGCCCGAGCATCCGTGCGGACACCCAGAAGTCGCCGGTCTTCTCCTGCGCCAGCGCGCTGGATCGGTAGCGGGCGCCGTACGCAGCCATCGTGGCGGGGGAGTAGGCACCGCCGAGGTGGTTACCCTGCCCGCCACCCCCGTAGTAGAAGATCGACTCGCCGCCGTGCTCGTCCTTGATGGCCGTCAGTCGCTGGGCGATTCCCTCCAACGCCGTGTCCCAGTCGACCTCCTCGAACGTGCCGTCCTCGCGCCGGCGCAGGGGAGACATGAGCCGGTCGTTGCGGCCGTTCTGATAGGCGTCCAGGCGCAGGGCCTTGTTACAGGTGTAGCCCTCGGAGGATGGGTGCAGCTTGTCGCCGCGGATCTTGGTGAAGCCGCCGGTCGCGGGGTCGACCAGGATCTCGATGCCGCAGTTGCACTCGCAGAGGATGCACGCGCTCGCCTTCCACGCTGATGCGTCAAGGTCGGATCCTGCCGCCGGAGGTCGAGTGAGCTCCATGACAGAACGTTAGATGCTCGGGACCCTCCGTGCGTGAAAAAGATCCTGTGCGACTTTGGGGGATCAGATGTCGTAGGTCATGATCGACGTTGCCGTGTGACCTGCGCATACGGCGTTCCAGAGGGCCCGCGGGGTGCACTCGGTACGCATGACGTTGAAAGCTTTCGCGCGGTGACGTGATGGATAGCAGCAGCGGCGCAGCAAGGCTCATCGCGTAGAGGTTGATGAACCACAACAGCCGTGCGTCCTCGACGGGTCGGGTCGTCAGAGTCGCCCGGCTCACCGGCACCGACGCGTGCTGAATGGCTGGGTCAGTGGCGGCGGGTCGCTCGAAGGACGACGTCGTGGAGCGTTGCAGCGCCGCCGCTGTGGGCGCCGGCCAAGGTGCGGTGTGACTCCCGTGCGGTCACGACCTTCCACACGGTCAGGTCGAGGCGTGCCGTGACGCCGGCCGCGGTCACCGACGCTGAAGCAGGAGGATCAGCCCCGTCCGGCCGGTTCCCGTGCCCGCCATCGTGGTTGTGGTGGAGGTGTCCGACGATCAGCAGGGTGCCGCCCGGGGCGACCCAGGAGGCGACACGGTCGTAGAACTCCAGCTGCGGCATCGCAGGGTGCGCGTAGTGGGTGGTGACCAGGTCGTACGTCGCACCCGGTCCCCCACCGGGACAGGTCTGCCTGGACCCAGCGCACCCGATCGGCGACGCCGCTCGCGGTGGCGCGCTCGGCCGCTCGGCCGCTCGGCCTAAGGCTTGCCCCGCGATGTCCGCTCCGGTGACCTGCCAGCCGCGTGACGCGAGCCAGATCGCCTCCACTCCCGCGCCACAGCCGGTATCGAGCGCGGTCCCGGGTTCCAGGTTGTCGACCTCCCGCACCAGGTGGGGGTTGGGCGGGCCCTCGGCCATTGCCATCGGGGCACCGGTTCGGTCGCCCGGCCAGCGCTGGTCCCAATAGTCCTCGTCGAACGAGTGCGTCATCGGTGGGCCCGCTCCCGTCCGACGGCGGCCACGGCCTCGGCGAGGTCTTCCATCACGAGGTCGGCATTGATGTGCTGGGCCGCACGAGCTCCCTCCGCGGCGGCCGCACTGACTTGGGCGGAGAGATCGGAGGCGTTTCCAGCGACCCATACCCCGGGGACGCTGGTCCGCCCGGTGGCGTCGGCCTCGATGAACGAGCCGGCCGGATGTTCGGTCGGTTCGACGCCGATCCCGGCGAAGACGTCGGCACGGGCGACCATTCGCGGCGAAACTACCGCAACGTCGACCTCGATCAGCTGCTCGTCGGCCAGACGCACGCCGGTCACGCGATCGCCGACGACCTCGACCTGCGCGATCGGGCCTTCGATGATCGCGATGTCGAGAGCGTGCAGTCGGGCCCGGTCCTCCGGGGCGGGCGGCTGCTCGCCGGCGAAGAATACGACGTAGGGGCTCCACTGGCGGAACAGCAGGGCCTGGTGGACCGACATCGGCCCGGTGGCCAGCACTCCGACGGAGCGGTCGCGGACTTCCCAGCCGTGGCAGTACGGGCAGTGCAGCACGCCGTGGCCCCACTGCTCCCGGATACCGGGGATGTCGGGCAGTTCGTCGGCCAGGCCGGTAGCGATCAAGAGCCGTCGGGCCTGCAGGGTAGGGCCGTTGCGGAGCGCGACCGCGAACCCACACGTCCCTAGCTGCACGTCGACCACCTCGTCAGCGACGAGATCGCCGCCGTACCCGAGGACTTCCTGGCGACCGCGCGCCAGCAGTTCGCCAGGACTCACCCCGTCCAGCGCCAACAGCCCGTGCACGGCGTCAGCCGGCGCGTTCCGCGGTTCGCCGGCGTCGACGACGGTGACTCGGCGGCGGGCCCGCGCCAGGGTCAGCGCGGCGCTGAGTCCGGCCGCGCCTCCGCCGACGATGACCACGTCCCACACTGGGTCTTGCTCCGCCATGTCAACTCCTTCGATGGGCGAGGGCATCGCTCGACACCCGCTTGCTCAGATGGTGCGCAGGAGGGATCGGATTCGCAAACGTTGTTGCCGAATGGCAAACTGAAGCCATGGACGACTCGCCCGATCGCACCCTCGACGCGTTGGGGCCGCGACTCAAGGAACTCCGCCGGCGTCGCGACATCACTCTCAGTGGCCTCGCCCAGGAGACCGGCATTTCGACCAGCACACTGTCCCGGCTCGAGGCCGGACTGCGGCGTCCGACTCTGGAACAACTGCTGCCCCTGGCCCGCGCGTACGGCGTCACCCTCGACGAGCTTGTCGATGCACCACCCACCGGCAACCCACGCATCAACCTGCGGCCCATCCCGTGCGCCGACGGGTCCACGATCCTGCCCCTCACCCGCCGTCCCGGCGGGATCCAGGCCTACAAGTTCGTCCTCCCCGCCGGGCGAGATGACGCCGAGCCCGACATGCGCACTCACCAGGGATACGACTGGGTCTACGTTCTCAATGGCAGGCTCCGCCTCGTCCTAGGGGAGCACGACCTCATCCTCGAACCCGGCGAGGCTGCCGAGTTCGATACCCGCACCCCGCACTGGTTCGCCGCCACCAGCTCAGGACCTGTGGAGTACCTCAGCCTGATCGGCAAGCACGGCGAACGCGCACATGTCCGGGCTGCTCCCAAATCACGCAGCTCCAGCTAGACGCTGCGAGCGGCCAGATCCGGGCGTTCCGCATGAGATCGTGTAGCGGGACGGCGTGTGCGATCGCCAAGCCACTGGCGTCGGCCGAGTCCTTCGGGCCGCGACGAGAAGCATCTTTGGGAGCACGCGCTGCAACGCGATTGAGTTCATCATCTGGCGCCGCGATGTCGTGGCGGTCGGGGCGGCGCTCGGCGGCACCGTCACCGCGGATGCGGTGTCTTGGGGTGTTCGGGGAAGAGGATCTCGAGGGCGATGCGCACCTCGGCCCAGCGGTCGGCGCCGATCCTGGCGGAGAAGTCGGCCTCCATGGCGGCCATACGCCGGCGGGCTACCGCGAGACCCTCGAGACCGCGCTCGGTGTAGCGGACGACCACACCCCGACCGTCGACCGGGTCCGGTTCGCGGCGGACCACTCCGCGCCGTTCCAGATCATCGACGACCTTGGTGATCGCCTGACGGGTGACTCCCGCGGCGGCAGCCATCTCGCTGGGACGGGCTCCGAGCTCGCCGAGGTTGCGCAGCACGACGTGGTGCCCGGGATTGAGCTCGCTGAAGCCGGCGCGAGTCGCCGCCGCGGCCACCTCGGCGTCGACAGCGGCATGCGCATCGCGCAAGAGGACCTGCAGGCTCTTCGGCATCACACCACGCTACAAATAGTTCACCATGGTTGACAATATTGCCACGCGGGTGGATGCTCAGAAAATCGATCTCGGATGACAGCGGCAACGCCGCGGGAAGTAGTACCCGATGCCTACAGTGCTGGCCTTCCACGAAGTCGAGAACGTCGACCAATGGCTCACCTCGCCCAAGCGGACCGAGCTCTTCGGGAAGTACGACGTCACCCAGATCCGCACCTTCACCGACCCCAACGGCTCCAACCGCGTCGGGCTGATCCTGGAGGTGCCCGACCTCGCAGTGGTGCCGAAGGTCCTCGCGGATGAGGAGATGCCCGCAGCGATGCAGCATGACGGCGTCCGGCCCGAGACACTGCTGATCCTGCAAGAGATCTCGCGCTGATGACCCGCGTGGTCGTCAACCACCTGCGGCTCGCGGCACCGCTGACGGAGTCGGTCATCGGTGCTGCCGGCGAGGTCTGTGAACAGATCCTGGCCGCAGGCGCACGATCCGTCAGCGTCGTGCAAGTCGACGACGGCCACGCGATCCTCGTCCTGAGCTTCCCTGACAAGGAGACCGAGGAGCGGGTCTCCGCCGACATCGGCGGACCCTGGATGCGAGAGCACCTGCTCCCGCTGCTCTCCGGACCGCCCGAGCGCAGTTCAGGGGTGCTGGTCGCCGGTACATCGTAGAGAGGCCGCAGTTTCCTCTCGGTGGCCCTGCTGGCGGCTTGTGATTCTCAGAGGGCCTACCGATGACTGAACGGAGGAAGCCCGATGGACAACTCAAAGCCGAATCCACAGTTGGTCCAGCACGTGTACGACGCCTTCAGCCGAGGCGAGATGGACACCACGGGTGCGACGTAGGCCGACGAGGTCAGCCAACACAAGCCCGGCAGCGGATCGGCCCGCGGAGCGTGCCACAACGGGATCGCCTTGCGGTGATATGAAGTCCCGACTCAGAGCAGTAGGTTCCAAGTACTGCTTGCGGGCTGCCATGGCGTGGATGACCATCTCGCCGCCGCTCTCGAAGATGAGAACGACGGTCTCGAGCAGGCGCGCTTGAGTGCCGAATCCGAGCCGAAGCTCGAGGTGCGGCCAGTCCGCTTCGTCGAGTGGCTCGGCCCAGACCGGCCAGTCGGCTGCCTGGACCGAGTCCTCTGCGAGTACTCCGTGCTTGAGTGCGCTGTCGTGGACCTTCACGCCTCGAAGCTGGCCAGCGCCCTGCGGATCGCCTCGGATCGCGAAATGTGCTCGCGTTCGGCGATGGCGTCGACCGCAGCGAGCTCTTCAGCGGTTAGACGGACGGCCACTACCTGCATCGGTTCGGCGCCACGCCCGGGACGACCGCGTCCGCGGCGCTTCATCTCCTCGACGTCGTAGCCAGCTTCGGCCTCGTCCGCCCACTGCTGGACCTGCTCGTCACTGACCATGCCAATATCGTAAGACGAAAAACGGGTCCCGCGGAAGAAGCCGTCGTGGGAACCGAGTCACGCTCGACAACGCCTCATAAACCAACCGGCCCCTGACTCGAGACCCACCCGCTGGGAATGAATCTTCGCGTCAGAGGCCAGTTCACTGGGCCGTATGGCCTAGATGTCGTAGTAGAGCTCGAACTCGTGAGGGTGCGGGCGCTGCTGCACGGGCAGGATTTCGTTAGTGCGCTTGTAGTCGATCCAGGTCTCGATCAGGTCCGGGGTGAACACGTTTCCGACGGTGAGGAAGTCGTGGTCGGCCTCGAGGGTGTTCAGCACCGCGTCGAGCGAGGTGGGAACCTGGTCGATCTCGGCCATCTCGTCCGGCGGGAGCTCGTAGATGTCCTTGTCCACCGGGTCGGCAGGCTCGATCTTGTTCTGGATGCCGTCCAGGCCGGCGAGCAACAGCGCGGAGAACGCCAGGTAGGGGTTGGCCGACGGGTCGGGACAGCGGAACTCGATCCGCTTCGCCTTCGGGTTCGACCCGGTGATCGGGATCCGGACACAGGCCGAGCGGTTCCGTTGGCTGTAGACCAGCGAGATCGGCGCCTCGAAGCCTGGCACCAGCCGGTGGTAGGAGTTCACCGTCGGGTTGGTGAACGCCAACAGCGACGGGGCGTGCTTGAGGATGCCGCCGATGTAGTAGCGCGCCATGTCGGACAGCCCGGCGTACCCCGTCTCGTCGTAGAACAGCGGCTCGCCGTTGTTCCAGATCGACTGGTGGCAGTGCATCCCGGAGCCGTTGTCGCCGAAGATCGGCTTCGGCATGAACGTCGCGGTCTTGTTGTTGCGCCATGCGACGTTCTTGACGATGTACTTGAACTTCATCACGTCGTCGGCGGCCTTGAGCAGCTCATCGAAGCGGTAGTTGATCTCCGCCTGCCCTGCGGTGCCGACCTCGTGGTGGGCACGCTCGACCTGCAGTCCGGCGCGCTCCAGTTCGACGACCATCTCGTCACGGAGCTCGCCGAAGTGGTCGTACGGCGCCACCGGGAAGTAGCCGCCCTTGTACTTCACCTTGTAGCCGCGGTTGTTCTCCTCCGACCCGGTGTTCCAGGCGCCTGCCTCGGAGTCGATGTGGTAGAAGCCCGCGTTGGTCTTGGTCTCGAAACGCACCGAGTCGAAGACGTAGAACTCGGCCTCGGGGGCGAAGTAGGCCCTGTCGCCGATGCCCGTGCTCGCCAGGTAGGCCATCGCCTTGCGCGCGATGTTGCGAGGGTCGCGCGAGTACGCCTCCCCGGTGATCGGGTCGTGGATGAAGAAGTTCACCACCAGGGTCTTGGCCACCCGGAACGGGTCGATGTACGCCGTCGTCGGGTCGGGGAACAACTGCATGTCCGACTCGTGGATCGCCTGGAAGCCGCGGATCGAGGAGCCGTCGAAGCCGAGGCCTTCGTCGAAGACCGACTGGCCGAAGGACGAGACTGGCACCGTGAAGTGCTGCATGACGCCGGGCAGGTCGCAGAAGCGCACGTCGACCATCTCGACGCCCTCGTCCTTGATGTACTTCAGCAGCTCTTCGCTGTTGTTGAACATTCGTCCTCCTTGGCCCGCGATGAGCGGGCCGCACAGTGGTCCGGGCGACACCATGGGGGCGCCGCGTTGATCCGAAAGGTACGCATGGGCGGTTAATCGACCGTATCCGCTTTGTTTCGGGCGTGTAACACCTGCCCACCTGACGGTCAGCGTGCTCCCGCGGATAGGGTCGGCGCGATGTCTGGACCCTCCGCCCCTCCGCCCGCGCCCGCCGGCCTCGAGCTGGCTTCGTGGGGGCGTCGGATCGGCGCCGTGCTGATCGACGGCGTGGCGAGCGCGCTGGTGGCCCTCGCGATCCTCGGTCCCGAGGGATACAGCCGGAGCTCGTTCGCCCCCCTGATCGTGTTCTTCATCGAGACCGGAGTCGGCACTGCCATCGTCGGGGGGTCCTTCGGCCAGATGCTCACCCGGATCCGGGTGTTGCGCACCGATGGCAAGCCGCTCAGCCTGCTCATGGCCCTGTTGCGTAGCCTGATGGTGTGCCTGGTGATTCCGCCGCTGGTGTTCCGGCCCGACGGACGTGGGCTGCACGACATGGCCACGGGCTCGGCTGCCTACCGGTTGCCGAAGGCCCGCTGATCGACCCGCTGAGCAAGCGTGCCGATCGACCACCGTTGCTGACAGGAGCGAGAACATGAACAGGTCCCGAGCCCTTGCACTGGCCGCCGTCTCCACCACCGCAGTCCTCGGTCTGACCGGGTGCGGCGGCTCCAGCGCGGCCGGCCACAGTACGTCGGCTCCCGTGTCGTCTCCCTCCGGGTCCACGGGCACGACCACGGGGTCCGCCACGGCGGGCCGCCTGACGAAGGCCGACTTCGTGCAGACCGTGTCCTCCGCTGTCGGTGCCCAGAAGACGGCGCACGTAGCGGTCCGGTCCCAGCTGCTCAAGGTCGACGGTGACGTGTCCTATGCGGGCAAGGCCTCGGCGATGGCGATGACCCTCGCGGTGAACGGCCAGAAGGGCGAGGTGCGGATCGTCGACGGCGTGCTCTACATGTCGATGCCCGGGCTCACCCCCGCCGGCAAGTTCGTCAAGCTCACGGCGAGCGACCCCAATATCGGCCCGCTGATCGGGCAGATCCGCAACTTCGGCCCGCAGGGCAATCTCGAGGCGATGTCCAAGGGCCTGCAGAAGGTCCAGTACATCGGCGCCGACACCGTCGACGGCGCCAAGGTCGACCACTACAAGGTCACCGTCGACGCGCGCGCGATGCTCAAGCAGATGGGCACAGCGGTCCCGAAGGCCGCCAAGGACAAGATCCCGCACACGGTCACCTACGACATGTATCTCGACAGCAACCACCTGATGCGACGGATCGTCATCGACCTGATGGGTCAGCAGACCCGGGTGGACGTCACGAACTGGGGCAAGCCGGTGCACATCAGCGCCCCGCCAGCCTCGGACCTGGTGGCCAAGCCCAAGGCCTGACCGGGGGCGCACGCCGCAGTCAGCGACCGCGGAGGTTGCCGCGCATCCCCTTCATCGACGTCGGCACCGGCCCCTTGGGCAGCGGTACGGCGGACCGGTTCGCGTCGAGTGCCTTCAGCCGCTGCAGCACGTCGGTCATCTCTGCGGGCTTGAGGGTGCGCTTCATCTTGGTCATGTGCTTGCCAAGCTTGCGCAGCGGAACCTGACCCTCGCCGTCGCCGACGTACACCTCGTGGATCGCGGTCTCGCTGGCCACCCGCTCGTGCTTGCGTCGCTCGGAGGACATCAGCTGCTTGAGCCGGTTCGGGCTGCCCTCACCGATCAGCACGATGCCCGGAGGGCCGACCAGCCGGGTCACCAGGTCCTGCTGCTTGTTGAAGGCGATCATCGGCTCGATCTTCCAGCCCCGCTTGAGCATGCCCAGCGCAGCGGCAGCGGCGCCGGGCTTGCCCTCGATCTGCGCGAAGGCCGCCTTCTGCGCTCGCCTGCCGAAGACCATCAGGGCGGCCAGGGTGCCGAAGAGGATGCCGAAGACGATCGGGAAGACGATCCCCTGGAGCACGAAGAACAGCACTGCGAAGGCGATCACACCGACGACGGCGAAGGTGCCGAGGAGGATCCAGCCCAGGTTGGGGTCGGACTGCTTGGTCAGTCGGTAGGTCTGGATGATCTGGGCCGCGCGGCCCTGCTTCGACTTGTCTCGTGCCATGGACCCCAGTCTCTCAGACCGTGGCGGTGCGGGCTGCCATCGCCTGCTGGTAGAGCCGGCCGGCGCGGTACGACGAACGCACCAGCGGGCCGCTCATCACGCCGGCGAACCCGATCTCGAGCGCCTCGTCGTGCAGCTCGACGAACTCCTCGGGCTTCACCCATCGCTCCACCGGGTGGTGGCGCAGCGAGGGGCGGAGGTACTGGGTGATCGTGACCAGCTCGCAGCCGGCGGCATGCAGGTCGCGCAGCGCCTGGCTGACCTCCTCGCGGGTCTCGCCCATGCCCAGGATCAAATTGGACTTGGTGACCAGGCCGAACGCGCGGGCCTGGGTGAGCACGTCCAGGGAGCGGTCGTAGCGGAACGCCGGGCGGATCCGCTTGAAGATCCGCGGCACCGTCTCAACATTGTGGGCGAGGACCTCGGGCCGGGACTCGAAGACCTGCTGGAGCAGCTCCGGGATGCCGTTGAAGTCCGGGATCAGGTTCTCCACGCCGGTGTCCGGGTTCAGCTCGTGGATCGCGCGCACCGTCTCGGCGTACAGCCACGCGCCGCCGTCGGGCAGGTCGTCGCGGGCCACGCCGGTGATGGTCGCGTAGCGCAGGCCCATCTGCTGGACCGACTCCGCGACCCGGCGCGGCTCGTCGCGGTCCAGCGGCTCCGGCTTCCCGGTGTCGATCTGGCAGAAGTCGCAGCGTCGGGTGCACTGGTCGCCGCCGATGAGGAAGGTCGCCTCGCGGTCCTCCCAGCACTCGAAGATGTTCGGGCAGCCGGCCTCCTGGCACACGGTGTGCAGGCCTTCGCTCTTCACCAGCTGCTGGAGCTCCTGGTACTGCGGTCCCATCTTCGCGCGTGTCTTGATCCACTCCGGCTTGCGCTCGATCGGGGTGGCGGCGTTGCGGGCCTCGAGACGGAGGAGTTTTCGACCATCGGGAGCTACTGCGGAAGTCACCCGCTCAGCCTACGTCGCGGCGCACGAAGCTGAGGAACGACGGCAGCACCGCCACCGCGAGCAGCACGGCGAGGAACCAGGCCGCATTGCCGTGACCGAGGTGCCGGGCCGCGTCGCAGCTGGAGTAGGCGCCGCACCCGACGCCCGGGTCGGCGTACACGAAGTGGCTGTTGAGCCAGGCGTAGATGTTGTTGCCGATCGCCCAACGCGACGCGCCCGCGATCGGGATCAGGTTCACCAGCACCTCGCCGCCCGCTGCATACGCGAACAGCAGCCCGAGGGTCGCCACCGTGTGCCGGAAGAACATCGTCAGCGCGTAGCTGCCCAGCCCCGCGGCCATCGCCAAGCCGACGGCGCGGGCCCACTGCCAGGCGACGTCGTGGAAGAGGTGCGGACCCTGGTGCAGGTCGCGCACATCGGAGGTGATCCACAGGGTCGCCCAGAAGCAGGCCAGCAGGGCGCCGGTGACCACGGCGGAGGCGATCAGGACGACCATCGCCTTCGCGACCCAGACCGCGCCCCGCCGGGGCGCGAAGGTGAGCTGTGTGGTCAGTGCCCCCGAGGCCCAGTCGGCGCCGATGAAGGTCGCTGCCGCGAGCACCATCAACGCGACCAAGCCGACCGCCACGTCGGCTCCGCTGCCGCCGAGGACCTGCCGGAGGTCGAGCGGTTGCCGGGGCAACAGGCTCTGTGCAGAACCCGCCAGCGTGTCGCGACAGTCCTGCGCCGTGGCCCCGGAGCCCAGGAATCGTGCGGGATCCTGTCGGCAGCTGGCGATCTGGGCCTTCAGCTGAGACTCGCCGGCGATCAGCTGCGCCTGTGCTCGAGCCGTCGCGATCTCGGCGCTGCTGGGCGGCCGGGTGTCCCAGATCGTCTTCGCGGCGACCACCCCCACGAAGACCGCCCCCGCGAGCAGCAGCAGGGCGATCGCGCGACGGGAGACGAAGCGGCTCAGCTCTACCCGCAGCAGTCGCGTCATCGGTTCCCACCGTCCTCGTCCGTGCCGGTCATCGGGTGCCCGGTCAGCTGCAGGAAGTACGACTCCAGGTCGGGACGCACGGCGGAGAGCTCGCCGACGAAGAGGTCGTGGCCGGCCAGGATGCGGGTGACATCCTCGGGGTGCTCGTGGCCACCGACCAGGAGGGCATCTGCGTCGTGGCTCACCTCGTAGCCCGCCGCGCGGAGGACCTCAGCTGCTCGGTCGGGCTCACCGACCCGGACGCGGGTGCGGGACAGCCGCTCGCCGATCAGCGCATCCACGGGACCTGTAGCCAGCAGCCTGCCCCCACTGAGGATCGACACGTCGTCGCAGATCTGCTGCACCTCGGCCAGGTTGTGGGAGCTCAGCAGCACGGTCGTACCTCCGTCGGCGAGGCTGCGCACGAGCTCGCGCAGGTCGCGTACGCCGGCGGGGTCCAGACCATTCCCCGGCTCATCCAGGATCAACAGGTCGGGGGAGCGCAGCAGTGCCGCGGCCAGCGCCAGTCGCTGCTTCATGCCGAGCGAGTAGCGGCCGAACCGGCGACGGTCGTGCCGGCGCAGCCCGACCTGCTCGAGGACCTCATCGACACGGCGGCGCGGCAGCCCAGCGGTGCGCGCCAGCAGCATGAGGTTCCGGCGGCCGGTGAACCCAGGCGTGAACGCAGGCTCCTCGACCGTTGCGCCCAGCCTGTCGACCACGGCGGACAGGTGGGCCGGGACGCGCTGGCCGAACAGCTCGATGCTGCCCGCTGTCGGCCGGGCCAGGCCGAGCAGCAACCTGATCGTCGTGGTCTTGCCGGAGCCGTTCGGGCCGAGGAAGCCGTGCACGGTCCCGGCGGCGACGGTCAGGTCGAGCCCGTCCACGGCCACCACCGCACGCTGGCCGGGGGAGCGGAACACCTTGCGCAGGCCCGACGTACGGATCACCGGGTCGCTCGTGGGGGCCTCGCTCACCGGGTCAGTCTGACGCAACGGCGCCTACGGCAGCGGGACGACGCGCACGGACACGCAGGCGACCGGGTGTGCCCCGGAGCACAGCGATGGTCGGGCCCGATGGCGACCGTCGATTCGAAGGCGGTGGTGCAGCGCCGACCCGTCCTCGCCGCCGCGGTGACGCTCAGGGACCGAGCACGGGCACGCGCAGCCTGCCCGGCTCGGGGCGCGGCTCGTAGTCCGGCGTCGGGTCGTACGGCGCCCAGGCGAGCAACTCACGCAGATGTGCCTCGGCGATCGGAGCCACCTCCTCGACCGTCACGTCGCGACCGAGCTCGGCGCTCAGGCTGGTGACCCCGGCGTCGGAGATCCCGCAGGGGACGAAGCGGTCGTACCACCCGAGGTCGACGTCGCAGTTGAGGGCGAACCCATGCATCGTCACGCCGCGACTGACCCGCAGGCCGATCGCACCGACCTTGCGCTCCGGGCCGCGGTCGTCCGCGCGCAGCCACACCCCGCTGCGCCCCGGAACCCGGGCGGTGGTGACGCCGAGGTCGCGGCACACCCCGATCAGAGCCTCTTCAATGCGACGCACGTAGTCGACGACCAGCACGTGGTCGGGCAGCCGCACGATCGGGTAGCCGACCAGCTGGCCCGGTCCGTGGAAGGTGATCTTGCCGCCCCGGTCGACGTCGATCACGTCGGCGCCGCCCGGGTCGGTGGGTCGCTCGTGGGGGTCGGTGCGCTTGCCGCAGGTGAACACCGGGGGATGCTCGAGCAGCAGTACCGTGCCGGGGCCGCCGGCCACCACCTCGGCGTGCACCTGTCGCTGTGTCTCCCAGGCGTCGACGTAGTCGACGGCCGCGTCGCCGAAGCCGACGACGCGGAACTGAAGGTCACTCACCTCATCGAGGCTACTCCTGCGGGCAGCGACCGGATCGGTCGGTGAAGCGTCGGTGAAGATCGGCGAAGGCGTCCTGTGGACGACGGCCGGAGAGCCGCTGCGGTGCCCCAGAGTGGAGGCATGGTACGGATCTGCGTCCTCCTGGCACTGGTCGGCACGGCCTTCCGCGTGTGCGGTACGGCGGCCGCGCTGCCGGATCGACGGCCGGCCGCACCGGGCGCCCTGCCGGACCCGTTGGCGGTGCTGCACCAGTGGGACGACGCTCGCGCGGCGGCCTGGTTGCGCCAGGACGAGAGTGGGTTGCGTCGTCTCTACGTGCCCGGGTCGACCGCTGCCAGGACCGACGTACGCCGGCTGCGGGAGTACTCCGACCGCGGTGTGCAGGTCGTCGATCTGCACACCCAGATCTTCTCGGTGCGGGTGCTCGGCCGCAGTGGTGGCAGTCTCCGGCTGGTGATCGTCGACCGCGCGGTCGGCAGCGGGATGGGTCGCCAGCGGTGCGTCGCCCTCCCGGTGTCCCCGCCCCGGCAGCGCACCGTCGAGCTGCACCGCGGCGGGGGCGGTGCCTGGCTGGTCGCCTCGGTCAGCGGCTGAGGCGACCCGGCGCGGCGGGGGCGAAGGCGGCGGCGAGGATCGACCGCACATCGGGATCGGCGAACTCGTAGCCGTCGTCCAGCAACCGCTGGGGCACGGCCCGCACGGAGCCGAGCAGCTCGGGAGCCATCGGGCCCGCTGCGAGGCGGATCGCTGCCGATGGGACGCGCAGCATCGCCGGACGGTGCAGCGCGTTGGCCAGCGCCGTGGTGAAGTCGGCGTTCGTCGGCGTCCGCGGGGCGCAGAGGTTCACCGGGCCGCTGGCCTCGCCGGTGGCCAGGTGCGCGACCGCCCCGACCCAGTCGCGCCGGGAGATCACCGGGAAGAACTGGTGGCCCGCATCGATCGGCCCGCCGAGACCGAGGGAGAAGAGGATCCGCAGCTGCTTCAGCGGCGGACTCGCTGCGTCGAGCACCGGCGCCGTTCGCAGCACGACCACCCGGGCGCCGACCTCGGCGGCAGCCTCAGTCGCCTGTTGCCACTCCCGGGTCACGTCCGTGAGGAGGCTGTGTCCCCGGGTGTCCGCGTCCTCGGTCAGGGGTTGGTCGCCGTGATCGCCGTACCAGGAGATGCCGTTGCCGGCGAGCAGCGCGGGCCGGTGCGCTCCTGAGGCGATCGCCTCGGCCAGCGCCCGCGTGGTGGTGACCCGGCTGTCTCGCAGGTTGCGGGCCCACTTCCGTGAGCGAGGGTTCCCGAACGTCGGACTGCCCGCCAGGTTCACCACCACGTCGACATCGGCGAGCACGTCCGGGTCGAGCGGGCCGGCGTACGGGTCCCAGCGGCGTTCGCCCGATCCCGCCGTACGGCGCACCAGGCGAGTGACCCGATGGCCCTCACCCGTGAGGTGCTCGACCAGTGCGTTGCCAAGGAAGCCGGACGACCCAGCGATGAGCGCGTGCATCTCGTCAGCCTGCCATGATCGCGGTCGCAGCCGAGCGGATAGCCTGTCGCTCGTGAGTGATTTCGATGTCGTCGTCCTCGGTGCGGGCCCCGGTGGGTACGTCGCCGCCATCCGCGCCTCGCAGCTCGGCCTGAAGACTGCTGTCGTCGAGCTGAAGTACTGGGGAGGCGTCTGCCTGAACGTGGGGTGCATCCCCTCCAAGGCGCTGCTGCGCAATGCCGAGCTGGCGCACATCCTCAGCCAGGAGAAGGAGAAGTTCGGCATCGTCGGTGACGCGACGATGCAGTTCGGACCGACCCACCAGCGCAGCCGTGCGGTGTCCGACGGCATCGTCAAGGGCGTCCACTTCCTGATGAAGAAGAACAAGATCGAGGAGATCCACGGCTGGGGCACCTTCACCGGTCCGAAGAGCATCCAGGTCAAGGGCGAGGACGGCTCGATCCGCGAAGTGACCGGCGAGAACATCATCATCGCCGCCGGCGCGACCACGCGCCTGGTCCCCGGCGTGCAGCTGTCGAAGAACGTGGTGACCTACGAGGAGCAGATCCTCGACTCCGAGCTCCCCCGGTCGATCGTGATCGGCGGCTCGGGCGCGATCGGTGTGGAGTTCGCCTACGTGCTCAAGAACTTCGGGGTCGATGTGACCATTGTCGAGTTCCTCGACCGGATGGTGCCGACCGAGGACGCGGAGATCTCCAAGGAGCTGCTCAAGCACTACAAGAAGCTCGGCATCAAGGTGCTGCTGTCGACGGCCGTCAAGGGCGTCGAAGACACCGGTGCGGGCGTGAAGGTCACGGTGGCCCCGGCGGGTGGCGGTGACAGCCAGGTCATCGAGGCTGACCGATTCCTGGCAGCGTTCGGGTTCGCTCCCCGTGTCGAGGGCTACGGCCTGGACGCCGCCGGCGTTGCGCTCACCGACCGCGGCGCGGTCGCGATCGATGACTTCGGGCGCACCAACGTCGAGGGCGTCTACGCGATCGGCGACTGCACCGGCAAGCTGATGCTCGCCCACACCGCGGAGGCTCAAGGCGTCGTCGTCGCGGAGACCATCGCCGGTGCGGAGACGATGGCGGTGGAGTACGACTTCATTCCCCGGGCGACGTACTGCCAGCCGCAGATCGCGTCCTTCGGCTACTCCGAGGAGCAGGCCAGGGAGAAGGGGTACGACGTCAAGGTCGCGAAGTTCCCCTTCTCCGCCAACGGCAAGGCAATGGGTCTGGGCGAGGCGGTCGGCTTCGTCAAGGTGGTGGCCGACGCTACCCACAACGAGATCCTCGGCGCCCACCTGATCGGTCCCGACGTCACCGAGCTGCTGCCAGCCCTGACCCTGGCCCAGAAGTGGGACCTCACGGCCGACGAGGTCGCCCGCAATGTCTTCGCCCACCCGACGCTGTCCGAGGCCGTCAAGGAGGCTGTCGAGGGTATTGCCGGCCACATGATCAACCTCTGACGGCGCCGTGAAACGCACGCGCTGGCGGCGTTCTCGTCACTTGCCGACCAAACCCGGGTCGGCTGCGTTCCTCGGCCTTGCCATCACGCACGTTTGACGGCGCCGGGCGGTGAGCACACGCGCTGGCGGCGTTCTCGTCACTTGCCGACCAAACCCGGGTCGGCTGCGTTCCTCGGCCTTGCCATCACGCACGTTTGACGGCGCCGGGCGGTGAGCACACGCGCTGGCGGCGTTCTCGTCACTTGCCGACCAAACCCGGGTCGGCTGCGTTCCTCGGTCTTGCCATCACGCACGTTTGACGGCGCCGGGCGGTGAGCACACGCGCTGGCGGCGTTCTCGTCACTTGCCGACCAAACCCGGGTCGGCTGCGTTCCTCGGTCTTGCCATCACGCACGTTTGACGGCGCCGGGCGGTGAGCACACGCGCTGGCGGCGTTCTCGTCAGCGGAAGGTGAACATCCGCAGGCCGTCGGCGTACGGCGCCGGCTGGCCGGTGAACCGGGAGACTCCCACGCGGTAGGACGCATCCTCGGGGCGCACGAACGCGACCTCGCAGAAGCCGTGGTCGAGGAAGGCCTGGCGGACGAACGTGCTCGGGTCGCCGTCGACGGCCGACGGATCCCGCGGGTCGATCCGGTGGCCCCGGGTCCAGATCACCAGCGCGTTGCCCGCGAGCAGGTGCGGGAGACTCTGCACCGTGGCCAGCACATCGGCGTCGGGAACGTTGCCGAAGACCCCGCAGGCCATCAGCAGGTGGGCCGGGACGCGCTCGCGAACGCTGTCGCTGACCCCGGCGTCCGCGGTGCGTACGTCGACACCGGACAGCCCCAGGCGTGCGGCCTCAGCGCGGGCCCGATCGGCGAGTGGAGCGTCGTTCTCGACCAGCGTCGCGCTGACCGTCGGGTGGCCCGCGGCGAGCACCGGCAGCACGTCTCGGCCGTCGCCGGCGCACAGGCTGACGAGGCGGGGATGGTCGACGCCCTCGGTCTCCAGCCAGGACAGGGCCCGGTCGAGCTCGTGGCGGATCACCTCGAGCCGTCGGGACAATGACGACACGGGGTCGTCGTACTCCTGGTGCCAGGCGTGCCAGTCCCGCTTCACCTCAGACCTCGAACTGCGCGCCTTCGAGCCGTGTCTTGACGTCGGCCAGGAAGCGCCCGGCGTCCGCGCCGTCGATCAGCCGGTGATCGTAGGTGAGCGCGAGGTGGACCATGTGCCGCACCGCGATCGTCTCGCCGAGGTTCGGGTCGTCGATCACGACGGGACGCTTGGTGACCACGCCTGGGCCGAGGATCGCCACCTGGGGCTGGTTGATGATCGGGGTGTCGAACATCGCCCCGAACGTGCCCAGGTTCGTGATCGTGAAGGTGCCTCCACTGAGATCGTCGGGACCGATCTTGTTGTTCCGCGTGCGGTCGGCGATGTCGGCGATCTTCTTGGCCAGCCCAGCGATGGACAGATCGCCGGCGTCCTTGACGACCGGGGTCAGCAGGCCCTTGTCGGTGTCCACGGCGAAGGCGATGTTCTCGCGGTCGAAGTACGTGACCTCGCCGGCCTCCGTGTCGATGTTGGCGTTGAGCTTCGGGTGCTGCTTGAGCGCATCGATCGCCGCCTTGGCGAAGAACGGAAGGTAGGTCAGCTTGACCCCCTCGCGGGCCAGGAAGTCCGCCTTCGCGGCATCCCGCAGACGAGCGATGTTGGTGACGTCGACCTCCATGACCTGGGTGAGCTGGGCAGAGACCTGCAGCGACTCCACCATCCGGCTCGCGATCACCTTGCGCAGCCGCGACATCTTCTCGGTCTTGCCACGCATCGGAGACGGGGCCGACGGCGCTGCCGCCGGCGCGGCGGCGGCAGCCGACGACGCTGCCGGGGGCGCGGCTGCCTTCGCGGCCTCGGCAGCAGCGAGCACGTCCTGCTTGCGGATCCGACCACCGACACCGGTGCCCTTGACGCTGGCGAGGTCGACGCCATGCTCGGTGGCCATCTTGCGGACCAGCGGTGTCACGTAGGCGCCGGCGTCGTCGGAACGGGCCGCGGGTGCGGCGGGCTGCGCCTGGGTTGCGGGCGCCGACTGCTGCGCTGCCGGCCTCGGCTGCTCCTGGGGAGCCGGTGCGGGCTCCTCCTGCGGCTCGGACTCCTCCTGCGGCTCGGACTCCTCCTGCGGTGCGGGCTGCGGCGCGGGCTCAGCTTGCGACTCGGGTTCCGGCTCAGGCTTGGTCTCAGCCTGCGGCGCAGCGTCTCCGGAGCCGACGATCGCCAGCTCGGCGCCGACCTCGACGGTCTCGTCCTCGCTGACCTTGATCTCCAGGAGAGTGCCCGCAACCGGCGAGGGGATCTCGGTGTCGACCTTGTCGGTGGAGACCTCCAGGAGCGGTTCGTCGACGGCCACGGTGTCGCCAACCTGCTTCAGCCACCGGGTCACCGTGCCCTCGGTCACCGACTCGCCGAGTGCCGGGAGCGTGACCGGCGTACCGGAACCGCCGCCGGATGCTCCTGATCCGGACGAGGGCTTCTCGGCCGCAGCCGGTGGCTCCTCGCTCGCCTCGGCCCGCTCCGGCGCGGGCTGTTCCTCTTCCGCCTCGGGGGCGGCCGCGTCCTCCTCGGGCTCGGCCTCGGCCTGGGCCGAGGAGCTGGAGTCGCCGGACGACGCCGTGCCCTCACCCTCGTCACCGATCACGCAGAGCTCGGCGCCGACCTCGACGGTCTCGTCCTCCGCTGCCTTGATCTCCAGCAGCGTGCCGGCCACCGGAGAGGGGATCTCGGTGTCGACCTTGTCGGTGGAGATCTCGAGCAGCGGCTCGTCCACCGCAACGGTGTCGCCGACCTGCTTCAGCCATCGGGTGACGGTGCCTTCGGTGACGGACTCACCCAGCTCGGGCAGCTTGACCGGTGTCGACATCGTGTTCCTTCGTCTCGTGTGCGGGATCAGAGGCAAATCTATGCGGCTCGGACGCGGTTCGTCAGGTGTGGGCGTGCAGCGGCTTTCCGGCCAGCGCCAGATGCGCCTCGCCGAGCGCCTCGTTCTGGGTCGGATGGGCGTGCACCAGCGGCGCGACGTCCTCTGGGTGGGCGTCCCAGTTCACGATGAGCTGGGCCTCGCCCACGAGCTCGCCGACGCGGGCGCCGACGAGGTGGACACCGACGACGGGGCCGCCCTTGCTCCGGACCAGCTTGACCGCGCCCTGGGTCTTCAGGATCTGGCTCTTGCCGTTGCCGCCGAGGTCGTAGGTGAGCGTCTCGACCTCGCCGTACCGTTCCCGGGCCTGGGCCTCGGTGAGTCCCACTGACGCGACCTCCGGATCACAGTAGGTGACCCGCGGGATCCCGGACTCGTCGAAGGACGGTGGAGCCAGCCCCGCGATCTCCTCGGCGACGAAGATGCCCTGCTGGAAGCCGCGATGCGCCAGCTGCAACCCCGGGACGATGTCCCCCACCGCGTAGACCCCGTCGACGTTGGTGTGCATCCGGTCGTCGGTGAGGACGAAGCCACGGTCCATCGCGATGCCCTGCTCGTCGTACCCGAGGCCCTCGGTCACCGGTCCGCGACCCACCGCTACCAGGAGTACGTCGGCCTCGAGCGTGGTGGCCGCGCCGGATCCCGGCTGGACCGTCACCCGGACCCCGTCTTCATGCAGCTCGATCGACTGGAACGAGGTGCCGGTCATTGCCTTGATGCCGCGCTTGCGGAACGCCCTTTCGAGTGACTTCGACGAGGACTCGTCCTCGGGCGGCAGCAGCCGGGGGAGTGCCTCGACGATGGTCACCTCGGCGCCGAACGAGCGCCAGACGCTGGCGAACTCGCAGCCGATGACGCCTCCGCCGAGCACGATCGCCGAGCCGGGCACCCGGTCCAGGCGGAGCGCCTGCTCGCTGGTGATGACGCGCTCGCCGTCGACGTCGAGGCCCGGCAGCGACCGTGCATAGGAACCGGTGGCCAGCACCACGTTGCGGCCGGTGTACGTCGTGCCGCCGACCTCCACGGTCCCGGGGCCGGTCAGTCGACCCTCGCCCTCGACGACGGTGATCCCACGTCCCTGGATCAGACCGGTCAGGCCCTTGAAGAGCCGGTCCACGACGCCATCCTTGTAGCCGTTGACGCCGGCCATATCGATGCCGTCGAGGCTGGCCCGGACGCCGAACTGCGCGGACTCCCGGGCGAGGTCGGCCACCTCGGCGGCGTGCAGCAGCGCCTTGGTGGGGATGCAGCCGACGTGCAGGCACGTCCCGCCGAGCTTCCCCTTCTCGACGAGGGCGACCCCGAGTCCGAGCTGGGCGGCCCGCAGCGCGCAGGCGTAGCCCCCCGATCCGGCCCCGAGAACGACGACGTCGAACTGTTCCACCACTGCAACCCTCTCGCGTCGAGCAACCACTGCCCGGCCATCCTTGCACTTGGTCCTGCTATGCCTCGTCCGCGGTCCGGCCCGCGCAGCCGGGCTCGATGTCGACGATGGTTCCTCCCGAGTGCTCGTCGCCGGATGCCCCGGGCAGTCTAGGGACTGACCAGCCGGTACTCACGCAGGCGGACAGGCCCGTTGTCGTGCCATCGGTGGGTCCGGTGCAGCACACTTGTCCCATGAGCCTGTTCGACCGGTTCCGCCGTCGATCCGCCACGGCCGGCGCCCCGCCCGTCGTCGCTGAGTCGCAGCAGCACCTCGAGCGCTTCATCGGGTCCCGGCGTGGCGTGGAGGGGTTCGTCGAGCCTCGCACGGCGGTCAGCGACGTGACCCTGCTGCTGGTGGCGCACGACGGCGAGTGGACCCGCCGACGGGTGCCTTCGGTGCAGTGGGCACACCAGTTCGCCAACCGGCTCGGGGTCCCGTCGTACGACGCGGCCGTGGTCGGCATCCCTGCGCGGATGCGTGAGTACAACCGCCGCCAGAGGCAGTTGAGCGTCACCGACACCCCGCTCGGCGACGAGCCCGTTCAAGACTGAGCCAGGTCCTCACCGGCCGGGCGGGCCAGCGCAGCGACGTACTCGACCAGCGTGCGCACGCCGAAGCCGGTGGCGCCGCGAGGTACGTCGCCCCAGGCGGCCCCGTTGTTCCACGCCGGCCCGGCGACGTCGAGGTGGGCGAAGGGCACGTCGCCGACGAACTGCCGCAGGAAGGCCGCGGCGTAGGACGCCGAGCCCCAGCGGACCCAGTTGTGCTGCAGCACGTCGGCCAGCCTGGACTCCGTGCGAACCTGCTCCTCGATCCGCTCGGGGATGGGGAGGTGCCAGACGAGCTCGCCCGCTGTCTCTGCGGCGTCCCGCATCCGCGTCACCGGCCCGTCGTCGCCGAAGAGCCCGGCGACCCGGTCGCCCAGGGCGACCACGCACGGTCCGGTGAGGGTGGAGATCTCGAGGATCACGTCTGGTCGGGTCTCGGCGGCCATGCCCAGGGCGTCGGCGAGCAGCAGTCGGCCCTCGGCGTCGGTGTTGGTGATCTCGACCGTCTTGCCCCCATGGGTCCGGATCACGTCGCCGGGCCGCATCGCCGAGCCGGAGATCATGTTCTCCGCCATCGGCGCGAAGGCCTCGACCGCGACCGGTAGGTTCAGGGTCGCGATGGCGTGGATCGCGGCCACCACGGCCGCGGCGCCCGCCATGTCGTTCTTCATCGTGGCCATCGAGCCGCCCGGCTTGATCGTCAGCCCGCCCGAGTCATAGGTGACCCCCTTGCCGACCAGGGCGACGGACGCCACCGGGGCCTCGTGCCGCCAGCTCAGCCTGGCCATCCGGGGCGGGTTGGCCGATCCCAGCCCGACGCCCAGGATGCCGCCGCAACCGAGCTCCTCGAGCTCGCGGACACCGAGCACCTCCAGCGTCACGCCGGCGTCCTTCCGCGACGTGGTGAGCTCCTCGACCGCATCGGCGAACCGGCTCGGGGTGAAATCGTTCGCCGGCGTGTTCACCCAGTCCCGCACGTGATCGGTCAGCTCTGCCAGGACCCGAGCCCTCGTCATGGCTGCGGCTGCGTCCTGGCGTCGGGCCACCTCGCTCAGCAGGATGACCTCGGTGGGGGCACTGGCCGCCTCGCCCGACTTGTATCCGCTGTACTCGTAGCCGCCGGACATGAAGCCGTTCGCGACGGCACCGACGTGTGCAGCGTCCCCCGCGGGCAGGGCCACCGCGACGGTGGCCGCGTTGGCCACGTTGCGGGCCGCGACGCCGGCGCCGCGACGTACCTCCTGCAGGGACAGCCGGTCGCGCTCGCCGAGGCCGACCAGCACGAGCGTGGCCGCCTTCACCGCCTCGCCGGCCGGGATCCGCAGCACCTCCCCGCTGCGCGCGGTGAAGCCCATCGACGCAAGCAGCGGTGCGAACTTCCGGCCGTACGCCGACGCGACGTCCTCACCACCCGGGCAGACCACCAGACCACCCTTGGCGTCCCGCGCGACCCCGACCACGACGACGTCGGTCCGGGTGGTTGCCGGGCTGCCCTTGCGAAGTGTGTAGGTGGTCACGATCGGCCATGCTAGTCAGCAGCCTCGGGTCGGCGGTGGGGTAGTTTCCCCAGGCATGAGCATCAAGCGGTCCCCCCTCCATGAGCGCCACGTCGCGCTGGGGGCGAAGTTCTCGGAGTTCGGTGGCTGGGAGATGCCGCTGGAGTACCCCACGGGGGTGGTCAAGGAGCACAACGCCGTCCGTCAGTCCGTCGGCATCTTCGACGTCAGCCACCTCGGGAAGCTCGTCGTCCGGGGAATCGGTGCGAAGGAGCTGGTGAACTCGTCCTTCACCAACGACCTCGAGCGGATCGAGGTCGGCAAGGCGCAGTACACCCTGTGCTGCGACGAGCAGTCCGGTGGCGTCGTCGACGACCTGATCGTCTACCTCAAGGACGACGACCATCTGCTGCTGGTGCCGAACGCGGCCAACTCCGGCGAGGTGCTCCGCCGGCTCTCACAGCACAGCCCCGAGGGGGTCACCCTCACCGACCACCACGAGGACGAGGTGGTCATCGCCGTCCAGGGGCCCCACTCGGACGACGTGCTCAAGGCGGTCGGCCTCCCGGTCGGCCACGACTACATGTCGTTCGTCGAGGCGCCGTTCGGCGGCGAGGACATCGTGGTCTGCCGCACCGGCTACACCGGTGAGCGGGGCTACGAGCTGATCGCTCCCGCGTCGGTCGCCCTCGGACTGTGGGACGTGCTGATGGAGGCCGGGGAGAGCCACGACATGCTGCCCTGCGGGCTCGGAGCCCGGGACACCCTGCGCACCGAGATGGGCTATCCGCTGCACGGGCAGGATCTCAGCCCGCAGATCACCCCGAACATGGCGGGCCTCGGCTGGGCCGTCGGCTGGAAGAAGCCCGCCTTCTGGGGCAAGGACGCATTGGTGGCTGAGCGTGAGGCGGGCACCACCGTCGCGCTGCGGGGTCTGATCGCCAAGGACCGGGCCATCCCGCGCCCCGGGATGAGCGTCCGGCTGACCCGCGACCTGCCGATCGGCGAGATCACCTCGGGCACGTTCTCGCCGACGCTGCGCAAGGGTGTCGGGCTCGCACTGATCAACAAGCAGGCGCAGCTCGGCGCCGAGGTACTCGTCGACGTACGCGGAAAGCCCGAGACCTTCGTGGTGACCAAGCCGCCGTTCGTCTCGACCGATGTGAGGCAGTCATGAGCACGACACCGGAAGCGTCCGCATTCCCATCCCGCTCCGCGGCCGAGGCACTGCCGTGGTGGTGGCAGCGGCTGAACGCCTCGGGCGCGGTCATCGAACCCGAGGGTGGCCGTCAGGAGTTCCCGACCCGCGGCGATGCGGAGTCCTGGCTGGGCGAGTCCTGGGCGGAGCTGGTCGAGGAGGGGGTCGCGTCGGTGACGCTCTTCGAGGGTGACCGGGAGGTCTACGGCCCGATGTCGCTCTCGGCCCAGTAGCGCTACTTGGGCTTGCCGCCGATGCCGACCTTCGCCTTCGGCATCCGCATGAAGCGCATCTGGATGACCCGGGTGATGGCGTAGAAGTTCACCCCGCGCAGGCTCTCGTCCGGGAATTTGGCCCGCAGCGCCCGACGGAGCCGGACGATCATCCAGCCGGTGTCCACGATGACCAGCAGGATCGTGGCGGTCCACAGTCCATTGCCGAAGCTGCTCGCCTGGTGGCTGCCGGAGTAGCTGAGCACCATGATCACGATCAGCAGCGGCAACAGGAACTCCGCGAAGCACAGCCGGCTGTCCACGAAGTCGCGGACGAACCGCTTGACCGGACCCTGGTCACGGGCGGGCAGGTAGCGCTCGTCGCCGGACCGCATCGCCTCGCGCATCTTGCGGGTGTCCGAGGACCGGCGCTGACGAGCGCCCTTCTTGTCCGCAACCGCCCGTGCACGCTCCCGCGCCGCGGCCTCCGCCTCCTTGCGGGTAGGCGTCGGACGGCCCTTGCCGCCTTCCTTCTCCTGCGTAGCGGAGGGGGTGGTGGCCTTCTTGTCACTGCGTCCGAACAACTGCTGCCTCGTCGTGTCGTGGGTCGCCTGGTGGTGGGTGGAGCTCATCTTGAGCCTATCCGCCCGCAATCTCCGGGCCCGTGGTGGGACATGTCGGCTAGGTTTGATCGAGGCGCAGTACGACGCCGTACGGACGAGGTAGAACAGGGGCTCAGCGCATGAGCATGATGAAGCGGATCGGGATGATCTTCCGCGCCAAGGCCAGCAAGGCACTCGACAAGGCGGAGGACCCCCGCGAGACGCTCGACTACAGCTACCAGCGCCAGGTGGAGATGCTGACCAAGGTGCGCCGCGGCGTCGCGGATGTCGCGACGAGCCGCAAGCGAGTCGAGCTTCAGGTCAACCAACTCAACCAGCAGTCCGACAAGCTCACCGAGCAGGCCAAGAAGGCCCTATCGATGGACCGGGAGGACCTCGCTCGCGAGGCGCTGACCCGCAAGTCCGGCGTCCAGTCCCAGATCACCGACCTCCAGGCCCAGCACGCGCAGCTGCAGGCCGAGGAGGAGAAGCTGACGCTGGCCTCCCAGCGGCTGCAGGCCAAGGTCGAGGCGTTCCGGACGAAGAAGGAGACCATCAAGGCCACCTACACCGCCGCCGAGGCGCAGACCCGGATCAACGAGGCATTCTCCGGGATCTCCGAGGAGATGGGCGACGTGGGGATGGCGATCCAGCGTGCCGAGGACAAGACCCAGCAGATGCAGGCGCGTGCCGGCGCCATCGACGAGCTGATCTCGTCCGGTGCGCTCGAGGACAGCTCGTCGCTCGGTGGCGGCGACGACATCAGCCGCGAGCTGGAGTCGATGAGCTCGCAGTCCGAGGTCGACTCCGAGCTCGCGGCACTGAAGGCGCAGACCACGCCCGAGGTCGCCGGCTCGCAGACCGCCGCGCTCGGTCAGGGTTCCGGCGAGGCCGCCGCGCCCGCGGCGTCCCCGGCCGCCGAGGAGTCCGCACAGCCCGAGGGGCAGGGAGGCGCGCAGTCATGATCGTCCGGATCCTCGCGGAGGGGCAGTTCGACGTACCCGACGCGGAGCTCGACCGGCTCAACGAGCTCGACGCCGCTGTGCAGCGTGCGGTCGACACGGGCGACGAGGCACATTTCGGGGCGGCACTCGAGGCCCTTCTCGGCGCAGTACGCACCTCGGGTACGCCGCTGGCAGCCGACACGTTGGCGGACTCCGACTTCATCCTGCCGCCTGCCGACGGAACTCTCGACGAGGTCCGGGCGTTGCTCAATGACGACGGGCTCATCCCCGGCTGACCTCAAGGCAGGAGCACTCTTCCTCATGGCGCGCACCCGTTTCATCAAGGACGGTGGTCTCACCTTCCGGATGACCACGGTGATGTTCCTGCTCGGTGCACTCTTCGTGGCGCTGATCGTGGCCCTCATCTACGTGTTCGGCAGGAACAACGCCGGACTGGCGTTCCTGATCGCGATCGTCGGACTGGGCATCGCCTGGGGTCAGTGGTACTTCTCCGACACCGTCGCGATCAAGGCGATGCGCGCACGCGAGGTGACCCAGGACCAGGCGCCGGAGCTGCACGGCATGATCGAGCGGCTGTGTGCGCTGGCAGACATGCCCAAGCCGCGGATCGCTGTCGCCGACACCGCTCTGCCCAACGCATTCGCCACCGGCCGCTCGCCGAACCGCTCCGTGGTTTGCGTGACCACGGGGATCCTGAACACCATCAATGCCGAGGAGCTCGAGGGCGTGCTCGCGCACGAGTTGTCCCATGTCGCCCACCGCGACGTGCTGGTGATGACGATCGCCTCCTCGGCCGGCATCATCGCGGGACTGCTTACCCGCGGTGCCCAGTACGGCGCGATGTTCGGGGGCGGCCGTCGCAACAACAACAACAACAATGCCGGTGGCATGCCGATCTGGCTGGTGATGCTCGTGGTCAGCCTCGTCGTCTACGCGATCAGCTTCCTGCTGACCCGGATGCTCTCGCGCTACCGCGAGCTGTGCGCGGACCGCTCGGGTGCCTACCTGACGCAGAAGCCCGGCGCGCTCGCCTCTGCGCTGCAGAAGATCTCCGGAGAGATCTCCGCCACGCCGCAGCGCGACCTGCGCGAGGCCCAGACCATGAACGCCTTCTTCATCGCCCCAGCCATCCACGGCCTGGGTCTGCGGACCCTCAGCTCGACCCATCCGACGCTCGAGCAGCGCTTGGATCAGCTCGCGAAGATCGCCACCGAGCTCGGCCGGCCGCTGGACGGCCCCCAGTTGGGCGCCTGATGGGACTCTGGGACGTCATCCGCGGGCGATCGGCGACGCGGGGCCCCAACCTCGACAACCTGTTCGCCATCCCAGGTGCCGCCATCACCCTCCAGACGTCGCTGGGGATGAACCCGACAGGCATCGGGTCGGTCTGCTTCCGCGCAGCCGCGGGCGCGGCGATGGCGGGCGTCGAGGCGGACGCCGTCGCGCTCATCGAGACCGACGGCGGGCCCAAGGTCGAGCACTCAGAGGACGGCTTCGGGTTCAGCTGGCTCGTCGTACGCGCCGAGCCGACCGACGTCTCCGGCCTGGTCACCGACCTGCACGCGGTCAACACCGGTCTGGAGACCCAGGGCTTCGGCTCCGGCCTGCTCTGCTCGGTAGTCGGCTTCGCCGACACCGACGGGCGTCGCGTCGGACTGGTCTATCTCTACAAGCAGGGCACGTTCTACCCGTTCAGCCCGTCGGGTGAGAAGGCCCGGAACAGCATGTTCGAGCGCCAGGTCCGAGACGCGATCGGCAGTGACCTGCCCTTCGAGCCCGACCCGGGTCGCTGGCTCGCCCTCTGGGGAGCTCCGGGGCTCTGAGCCGCCGGACCGGGGACGATTCCACCACCGCGGCGGTTCAAGGATTGTCTCGGCTCCCGCGCATGCGTGCAGACGACCTGGTGACGACCTGGTCCGGAAAGCCGAGTTGCTCAGCTACGAGGTGCTCGGCAAGCCGCCGGTCCCCGCGCTGAGGGAACCTGCCGCCTCGGCGGCGCAGGTGTTCGGCACCACGGTGGGGGAGGTCAATGCCGTCACCTGCAGGAGGCTCCCGGCCACGGCCGCTCGGCTCAGTCCCTCGCGGATCGTCCGGGCAGCGCGAGCATGCGATCGAGGGCGAGCCGTGCCTCGGCCTGGGTCTGCTCATCGACCTCGATGACGTTGACGACGTGGCCGTCGACGAGCGACTCCAGTGCCCACACCAGGTGGGGAAGGTCGATCCGGTTCATCGTCGAGCAGAAGCAGACCGTCCGGTCCAGGAATGCGATCTGCTTGTCCGGATGGGCGTTCGCGAGTCGCTTGACCAGGTTGAGCTCCGTGCCGATGGCCCACGACGAGCCCGGCGGCGCGGACTCGATGGTCTTGATGATGAACTCGGTGGATCCGACCAGGTCCGCTTTGGTGACGACCTCGTGGGTGCACTCGGGGTGGACCAGGATCTGGATGCCCGGGTGCTGGGCGCGCAGCTCATCGACCACGTCGGCGGAGAACTTGCCGTGGACGGAGCAATGGCCCTTCCACAGGATCATCCGGGCGTCACGCAGCTGGTCCGTGGTCAGGCCGCCGTCGGGGAGAAGCGGGTTCCACACCACGCATTCATCCAGGGAGAGGCCGAGCTGGAGCACCGCGGTGTTGCGGCCGAGGTGTTGGTCGGGCAGGAAGAGCACCTTCGCGTCCGGCTTCTGCGCGAACGCCCACTCGAGGGCGACCTCGGCGTTGGACGACGTGCACACCGCGCCGCCGTTGCGCCCGCAGAACGCCTTGATGTCGGCCGAGGAGTTCATGTAGGTGACCGGTACGACGGAGTCGGCGACCCCGGCCGCGGCGAGCGCCTCCCAGGCATCCTCGACCTGCCTGAGCCGGGCCATGTCGGCCATCGAGCAGCCGGCCGCGAGGTCCGGCAGCACGACCTTCTGCTCGTCAGCCGTCAGGATGTCCGCCGACTCGGCCATGAAGTGGACCCCGCAGAACACGATGTACTCGGCGTCGGGTCGGGCCGCGGCCTCGCGGGCCAGCTTGAAGGAGTCACCGGTCACGTCGGCGAACTGGATGACCTCGTCGCGCTGGTAGTGGTGACCGAGCACGAACACGCGCTCCCCAAGCCGCTCCTTGGCCACGCGGGCACGCTCGACGAGAGCCGGGTCGGAGGCCGGTGGCAGGTCGCCCGGACACTCGACGCCGCGCTCGGTGCCGAGATCCTTGCCCTTGCCGAGAGGCAGCAGCGGAAGGTCAACGGTGGTCATGCCGGCGATTCTCCCACGTGCGGTCTGCAGCGATCACAGGAAGGAGCCATGGTGGAGGTAGGGCATCGGAGGCTTCATCCCGCGCAGGGCCAGGTGACCTGACGTGCGTACGGCGAGCCGCGCGGCGATCCCCACGTCGAGAGCCCACTCGTTCGCCGCCGTCACGTGGGCGACGGAGACCTCGGTGCCCGGCTCGGAGGAGGCGAGCGCCTCCCAGAGCAGGCGCGTGGCGGTACGCCGGTTGGTTGCCGCGACCAGCACTGGTCGACCATCGTCGACATAGGCGTATCCCGATCCGGTGCTGCGGTCGGTCACCAGCAGCCGGTAGAGACGGGTGAGCACCTCGTGGTCCACGCCGTGCGCCGCGTCGCGAAGCCGACGGTCGATCGAGTCCATCAGTTCGAAGTCGCCCGCGGTGCCCTCGCGGACGTGCTCGACCACGGGGATCGCGCTGCGGTCGACCGTCCCGGTCAACAGCAGTTGCGGGTGCAGGGTGAATCCCGCCAGCCGGTAGCGGCGGATCGCACGCGGATCGTCTGACGCCGCGAGCATCCCACGCAGGCATCCCCGGGAGTGACCCAGGGACGCGGCCAGCAGCGGCGTGCCGATCCCGACGCCCTGGCGACCGGGCTGCACGGCGTACGTGGCGAGGATCCAGGTCAGGTCTCGCCGGTAGGACACCGCGAAGCCGGTCACCTCGGCGTCGACCTCCACCACCCAGCACCCCGCCGGGTCGGTGGCCAGGAAGTGTCGGGTGCGCTCCTCCCACGCCGCGCGGTGTCTCGGGCTCGACTCGGTCGGCTCGGGATCGGTGCGCCGCGCGGTGGCCCGGTCGACCTCGCGGAAGGCCGCCTGGGTGATCTCGCTCGCCGTCACGACGTCCTCGGGTCGCATCGGACGGACCAGCACTGATCGGGGGTCGACCATCCGGTCGTTGCTGTCCTGGGCCATGGGTGGATGCTGCCGCATCGCCCCTGCTGGACGACACCGGATATCGTCACCGGCCATGCGCGTGGTGGTGGCTCCGGACAAGTTCGCGGGGACGCTCACAGCAGGCGAGGCGGCTGACGCGATCGCGTCGGGCTGGGCCCGGCACGCGTCGGCGGACGAGCTCGTCCGGGTGCCGATGTCCGACGGCGGTCCCGGCTTCATCGATGCGCTGCACGCTGCACTGGGCGGCGCGCTGGTCGCGGTCACCGTCCCGGATCCGTACGCCGCGGCCACACCTGCCGCCGTGCTGCTGGTCGGTCGGACCGGCTACGTCGAGAGCGCGCAGGCCATCGGGCTGCACCTGACACCGCCGAACGACCGGGACGCCACCCGAGCCAGCACGGTGGGACTCGGCGAGCTCCTCCGCGCCGCGGTCGACGCGGGGGCGGCGCGCGTCGTGGTCGGGCTGGGTGGCAGCGGCACCAACGACGGGGGAGCCGGACTGCTCGCGGCGCTCGGCGCGACCGCCGAGGGAGGGACGCTCGATGGTGGGCCGGCCGGGCTCGCCGGGGTGAGGTCGGTCGACCTCGAGCCGGCGCGACGCCTGCTGGGCGGTGTCGAGCTCGTGCTCGCCAGCGACGTCGACAACGAGCTGTTGGGCATCGTCGGGGCCACCAAGACGTTCGGCCCGCAGAAGGGGCTGAGCGAGGAGCAGCTGCTCACCGTCGACGGTTGGCTCCAGGGCTTCGCCGAGGCCACCGACCGCAAGGCAGCGTCACAGAAGGGCGCCGGCGCGGCGGGTGGTGCCGGGTTCGCGCTCCGACTCCTCGGGGCCATCCACCGGCCCGGGGTCGAGGTCGTCGCGGAGGCGGTGGGACTGGCCGAGCACCTGCGCGGTGCCGACCTCGCAATCACCGGCGAGGGGTCCTTCGACTTCTCCTCACGCGCGGGCAAGGTGCCCTACGGGGTCGCCCAGGCCGCCGCCGAGCGGCTCGCCGCCTGCATCGTGCTGGCGGGCAGGGTCGGCATCGGGGCCCGGGAGACCCGGGCGATCGGGATCGAGTCGGCGTACTCGATGGTCGAGCTGTTCGGCGAGGAGCGCGCGCTCGGCGCACCGGCGGCCACGCTGGCAGACCTGGCGGCCCGGGTCGCCCGGACCTGGTCGCGCTGAGTCGCGGACTTCTCCTTCTGCACGGGAATATCCAACCGTGTGCGACCATTGATGCAGACGTACGACGAAGCTTCGTTGGCAAGGGAGAGAGCATGACCGAGCAGGTCGACACCCAGACCGAGCACCGCACCGACGGCATCAACCTGAGCAACGCCGCCGCGTCCAAGGTCAGGAGCCTCCTCGAGCAGGAGGGTCGCGACGACCTTCAGCTGCGGATCGCCGTCCAGCCCGGTGGCTGCTCGGGTCTGCGCTACCAGCTGTTCTTCGACGAGCGCACCCTCGACGGTGACGTGGTCACGGACTTCGACGGAGTCGGCGTGGTCGTGGACCGGATGAGCGTGCCCTACCTCAATGGCGCCACTATCGACTTCGTGGACTCGATCGAGAAGCAGGGCTTCACGATCGACAACCCGAACGCCAGCGGATCCTGCGCCTGCGGCGACTCCTTCCACTGACTCGACCCAGTCAGCACGCACCCGGGCGTCTTGCCCGGGCCGTTGACCGGCACGCCACGAGCGCGCCCTGGGCTTCGCGAGGAAGCCGGCGCGGTCAGTCGAACAGGCTGCCGGCGAACTTCGCGGCGGACTCGCTGACCGCCAACGCCGTGCGGCCGAGCTGACGCGGCGCTTGGAGGACTGCGCCCGGCACCACGTCGACGGTGCTCCGGGCGGCACCCAGCAGGGCAACCGCGCGCGCGATGTGGGCCTCCGCCCGGCATGCCGAGGCGTCACGGACCATCTCCGAGGTGGAGTCGAGATCGTCGTACGCGAGGTGTGCGGTGGTCATGTCATCGAGGCTAGGGGCTACCGATGGGTACCCCCAGCGGTACCGCTCGGTAGTGTTTCCTGTCGTGTCCCTCCTGATTGCCGGCTCCATCGCGACCGACCACCTGATGACCTTCCAGGGCAAGTTCGCCGACTCGCTCGTCGTCGAGCAGCTCGACAAGCTCTCCGTCTCGTTCCTCGTCGACGATCTCGAGATCCGGCGCGGCGGCGTCGCGCCCAACATGTGCTTCGGGCTGGCGATGCTCGGTCTGCGCCCGGTACTGGTCGGCGCGGCGGGGGAGGACTTCCGTGACTACCGGTCGTGGCTGGAGCGACACGGCGTCGACTGCGACTCGGTGCGCATCTCGCAGAGCCTCCACACCGCCCGGTTCGTGTGCACGACGGACACCACGATGGCCCAGTTCGCCTCGTTCTACCCCGGCGCGATGAGCGAGGCTCGCGAGATCGAGCTCGCCCCGATCGTGGAGCGGGTCGGCGAGCCCGACTACGTGCTGATCGGCGCCGACGACCCGGACGGGATGCTGCGGCACACCCAGGAGTGCCGGGACCGCGGCTACCGCTTCATCGCCGACCCCAGCCAGCAGCTCGCCTTCGGTGAGGGCGCGCTGATCCGCAGTCTCGTCGATGGCGCGGAGATGCTGTTCTCCAACGAGTACGAGTCCCACCTGATCACCGAGAAGACCGGCTGGAGCGCCGAGGAGGTGCTCGCGAGGGTGGGCACCCAGGTCACCACTCTCGGGGCCGACGGGGTCCGGGTGACGCAACGCGGTGAGCAGCCCATCGAGGTGTCTGCGGCACGCGGCGTCGAGGCTCTCGAGCCGACCGGTGTCGGCGACGCCTTCCGCGCAGGCTTCCTCGCCGCGTTCGCGTGGGGGGTCGGCCTCGAGCGCGCTGCCCAGGTCGGGTGCGTGCTCGCGGCCTACGTCGTGGAGACGGTGGGCACCCAGGAGTACTCGTTCGAGCCGGCCGGCTTCGTGGCGCGGGTGCGATCGTCGTACGGCGATGCCGCTGCCGACGAGGTGGCCGCCCACCTGCCGGGTCTCAGCTGACCCGACGCACCAGGTATACAGGGGTGCCGTCCTGGGCACGGACGCTGCCGGCGTACTCCTGAGACCGCATCCGGCACCATGCCGGCACGTCGACGGCGGCGGCGGGATCGTCGGCGGCGACGCCCAGGATGCCGCCCACGGGCGTCTCGGTGAGGTGCCGGGCCAGCTCGATGATCGGGCGCGGACAGGGCATCCCGCGACAGTCGAGCTCACGGTCGGGGCGCGGGCCGTCCTGGGATTGCTCCGGGTTCACAGACCGACCTCGCTGCGGAGGCGGGCCAGCACCCCGGGAAGGGCGGACAAGAAGCGCTCGACGTCCGCCTCACTGGTCTCACGGGTGAGGGATACGCGCACGTTGCCGTGGGTCAGCACCCCCATCGCGGCCAGGACGTGGCTGGGCTCGAGCGTGCTCGCCGTGCACGCAGATCCGGACGCCACCGAGAAGCCGAGCCGGTCCAGCTCGGTGACCAGGGCCTCGCCGTCGATGTAGAGGCAGGAGAAGGTCACCAGGTGCGGAAGCCGTCGCTGCGGGTCGCCGACCACCTCCACGTCGGGCAGAGCGGCCACGGCGCCGCGGATCCGGTCGACCAGGCGGCGCTGGCGCGCAGTGGTGGCTTGATCGTCGGTGACGGCGCGCAGTGCCGCCGCCGCTGCGAGTGCTCCGGCCACGTCCTCGAACCCGATGCCGCGATCGTCAGCACGATCGTCGACGGGGAACGGGGCATGCCAGCGGGCGCGACCGCGTACGAGCAGCACGCCTACGCCGGCGGGTCCGCCCCACTTGTGCGCGGAGAGGGCTGCGGTCGCCCAGCCGTCGGGCAGCGCCAGCCTGCCTCCCGAGGCACAGGCATCGACGAACAGGTCGACCGCCGGCGCGGCCTCGGCGATCTCGGCGATCGGCTGGATCGTGCCCACTTCGTGGTTCGCAGTCTGGACCGCGAGCACGGATATGGGTCCGCCCTCGAGGGCGGCAGCGACCGTCGTCGGCTCCAGCCGGCCGGTCGGGTCGACGGGTAGCGTCTCGAAGCGGCCCCCGCGATCCGCGTGCCACCGCCCGGCGTGCATCACGGCGCTGTGCTCGACGGCCCCGGCCAGAACGCGGGCCTCGGGCCGGCGGGAGACCAACCCGAGCAGGCCCAGGTGCACCGCGTGGGTGCCGGACGGGGTGAAGGTGACCTCCTCGGTGCGCACCCCGAGACTCTCGGCGATCGAGGCGCGGGCGTTGTCCAGCAGCATCCTCGACCGCCGGCCGGGCTGGTGCAGGCGCCGCGGGTCGGCGTACCCGACCGCACGGGCCCGGTCGATGACCTCCAGCGCCGCCGGGTGCAGCGGCTCGCCCGATGCGGTGTCGAGATAGGTCTCGATCGGCGCGTCAGTTGGGGGATGCGTCACACCGGGAACTTACCGCCGACCTGCGGACCTTCGGAGGTTACCTCGGTAGTAGTGTTCGCCATGTCTGCTGTTGCGAAGTTGAAGAGAAAGGGCTCGTTCGTGAGTCTGGAGCTCCCCAAGCGCGCGCGCACCTTGGCGTTCGTCGTCGTCGGCCTCTCCTCCCTGTTCCTGCTGAGCGGTTGCTCGAGCGCGGACAAGGGTGAGTGGAAGCGACTGGCGATGCCGGTCCCGGCCACTCAGGAGGCACCGCACACGCTGCACCTGTGGCAATGGGCGTGGGTGGCGGCACTGATCACCGGCGGCATCGTGTGGGGGCTCATCTTCTACGCCTCGTTCCGGTTCCGCCGGCGCCACGAGGACGAGGTCCCGGTCCAGACGCGCTACAACCTGCCGATCGAGATCTTCTACACGATCGCCCCGATCATGATGGTGATCGTCTTCTTCTTCTTCACCGTCAAGACCCAGAACGAAGTACTGCACCAGTTCGAGCACCCTGACCGGACGATCACCGTCGTCGGCCAGCAGTGGTCCTGGACCTTCAACTACAACCTGGGCTACGACGACACGACCAACAAGTTCGTGCCCACGGGCAAGGTCGTGTACGACGCGGGCACCACCGCCAACCGACCGACCCTCTGGCTGGTCAAGGGCGAGCGCACCGAGTTCCACCTCTACTCGCCCGACGTGATCCACTCCTTCTGGGTGCCGGACTTCCTGTTCAAGATGGACGTCGTACCCGGGCGGGACAACAAGTTCGGGCTGACCCCCAGCAGGCTGGGCACCTTCGAGGGTCGCTGCGCCGAGCTGTGCGGCCTCTACCACTCGCAGATGCTCTTCAACGTCAAGGTCGTCACCAAGCCGCAGTTCGACGCCCACATGGCGGAGCTGGCCAAGCAGGGCAACACCGGTGAGGCGGTCGGCGGTTCGGATGTCTCCACCCAGACCGGTCTCGAGACCACGCAGAACGGAGGACAGCAGTGACTGCCGTTTCCGACGCACCCGTCGTGACACCCCAGCGGACGCTGGGGCAGCAGGTGGTACGGATCCTCACCACCACCGACCACAAGCTGATCGGGAAGCTCTACCTGGGGACGTCGTTCGCCTGGTTCATCATCGGCGGGATCATGGCGCTCCTGATCCGGTCCGAGCTGGCCTTCCCTGGTGAACAGATCGTCAACGACGAGACCTACAACCAGCTGTTCACGATGCACGGCACGATCATGCTGCTGCTGTTCGCGACGCCGCTGTTCTTCGGCTTCGGCAACGCGATCATGCCGCTGCAGATCGGCGCGCCCGACGTGGCGTTCCCACGGTTGAACATGTTCAGCTACTGGCTGTTCCTCTTCGGTGGCCTCATCGCGGCCTCCGGCTTCCTGTCACCGCAGGGCGCCGCGGACTTCGGCTGGTTCGCCTACTCGCCGCTGTCCGACGCGGTCCGTTCGCCCGGCATGGGCGGCGACCTGTGGGTGATGGGGCTGTGGATGGCGGGTCTGGGCACCATCCTGGGAGCCGTCAACTTCATCACCACGATCATCTGCATGCGTGCCCCGGGCATGACCATGTTCCGGATGCCGATCTTCGTCTGGAACACACTGGTCACCAGCCTGCTGGTGCTGATCGCGTTCCCGATCCTGGCCGGTGCGCTGCTCTCGCTCGAGGCCGATCGCAAGCTCGGAGCGCACGTCTTCGACGCGGTGCACGGCGGTCCGATCCTGTGGCAGCACCTGTTCTGGTTCTTCGGCCACCCCGAGGTCTACATCATCGCGTTGCCGTTCTTCGGCATCGTCACGGAGATCTTCCCGGTGTTCAGCCGCAAGCCGGTGTTCGGCTACGTCGGTCTCGTCGGGGCGACCATCGGCATCGCAGTGCTCTCCGTCGCCGTGTGGGCGCACCACATGTTCGTCACCGGCGCGGTCGACCTGCCCTTCTTCTCCGGCATGACCTTCCTGATCGCAGTGCCTACCGGCGTGAAGTTCTTCAACTGGATAGGCACGATGTGGGGGGGATCCATATCCTTCGACACACCGATGCTCTGGTCCGTCGGGTTCCTGACCACCTTCCTCTTCGGTGGCCTGACCGGCATCATCTTGGCGTCGCCGCCGCTGGACTTCCACGTGTCCGACTCCTACTTCGTGGTGGCGCACTTCCACTACGTGGTCTTCGGCACCGTGGTGTTCGCGATGTTCGCGGGCTTCTACTTCTGGTGGCCCAAGATGACCGGCAAGATGCTCGATGAGCGCTTGGGCAAGATCCACTTCTGGCTGCTGTTCGTCGGCTTCCACACCACGTTCCTCGTCCAGCACTGGCTGGGTGTGGAGGGCATGCCGCGTCGGTACGCCGACTACAGCGCCTCCGACGGCTTCACCACCCTCAACCAGGTGTCGACCATCGGCGCGTTCCTGCTGGCGTCGTCGATGATCCCGTGGTTCATCAACGTCTACAAGAGCTCCCGGACCCCGAAGGTGCCGGTGGACGACCCGTGGGGTTGGGGTCGTTCGCTCGAGTGGGCAACAAGCTGCCCGCCGCCGCGGCACAACTTCAACTCGATCCCGCGGATCCGTTCCGAGTCGCCGGCCTTCGACCTGCACCATCCGGAGATCGCAGCGTTGGAGTATGCCGAGAACGAGAACATGGAGCGGGTGCTCGCCGACGCGCCTGAGGTCAGCGGGCGACGCGAGCACCTCGACGAGAGAAGGGATGACCGATGAAGTCCGAGGCATGGATCTTCGTGATCTGCACGGTGTTCTTCGCGCTCGTCGCCCCGGCGTACTGGTTCATCACCTATGACCCGACCGGCACCTCGGCACTGGTGATGACGACCCTGCTGATGGCGCTGTGCAGCTTCTACCTCGGCTTCCACGCCTCCCGGATGGAGCCGCGTCCCGAGGACCGCAAGGACGGCGAGATCGCGGAGGGAGCCGGCGAGCTGGGCTTCTTTCCGCCGTACAGCTGGTGGCCGCTGTGGTGCGGACTGACCCTGGCGATGATCGTGCTCGGCGTGGTCATCGGCTGGTGGCTGGTCGTGATCGGCTCCGTCCTCGGCCTGGTGGCACTGCAGGGGCTGATCTTCGAGTACTACCGCGGCGAACACGCGCACTGACGCGACGAGCGGTGCGAGCGCGCTCGTGCTCCGCAACTCGTGACGGACGCGTGATGAGGCACACCTCGTGCCCTGGCGAGAACTGAGGGTTCTCGTTGTTAGGCTTTCACCCTGTTCTGATGGCCGAATGCGCGAGCGGCGGCCGCTGAAGCGAGGGAGAAGCCCCGATGTATCGTGCCCCGAGGCGCACCGTGACCGTCTTGGCGGTGGCGACCGTGGCGGCGCTCGCCATGTCCGGCTGCAGCGCCGCGAAGGTCCTCGAGACCAGCTCGGGCACGTCCGGGTCGCCGACCTCCTCGCCCACGCCGAAGGTTCCTCAGGTCGCGATCCACATGAACGTGCGTCGGCACGCGACGCGGGTCGCGGTCGACCAGAAGATCAAGGTCTCGTCGACGAACGGCGAGCTGCAGCAGGTGACGCTCACCGGCCCTGGCGGCACCGTGCCGGGCAAGCTCGCCACCAACTCGCAGGTCTGGAAGGCGAGCGGGCTGCTGCGTGCAGACTCCAAGTACGTCGTGCGTGGGCTTGCAGTCGACAACGAGGGACTGCGCAAGCACTTCACCCGCAAGTTCCACACCCGCAAGCTGACCCTGGACCAGCAGACCTATCCCAGCTTCGTGCCCACCGCCGGTTCCACGGTGGGGATCGCGATGCCGGTGATCATCCGCTTCGACGTACCCGTGACCGACAAGGCGTCGATCGAGCGACACCTGAGCGTGGTCAGCCAGCCGGCTCAGGCGGGCGCGTTCCACTGGATCAGCGACAACGAGGTGCACTGGCGGCCGAAGACGTACTGGAAGCCCGGGACCGCTGTGACGGTGAAGGCCGATATCGGCAGCGTGCCGGCGGGCAACGGGATCTACGGCCAGCTGGACCGGGAGGAGACCTTCCACATCGGCCGCGGCCAGATCACCAAGGTCAACGTCGCAGAGCACGAGCTGAGGGTCTTCCGCAGCGGCAAGCTGATCCGGACCATCCCGGTCACGTCCGGCGCGGAGCCGAAGTACACCACCCGTTCCGGCATCAAGGTGATCGTGGAGAAGGATCGCCGCCACGACATGAACTCCGAGACCATCGGCATCGACCCGAACAGCGCCGACGGCTACAACCTCAAGGGAGTCGAGTACGCCATGCGGCTGACCTACTCCGGCGAGTTCCTGCACGCCGCGCCCTGGTCGGTTGCATCGCAGGGCCACGTCAACGTCAGTCACGGCTGCACCGGCATGTCCACCTCGAACGCCGGCTGGCTCTACAACCACACCCTCATCGGCGACCCGGTGGAGTTCTCCGGCACCAACCGCCAGATGACCCTCACCAACGGCTACGGCGACTGGAACGAGTCGTTCGCCCAGTACAAGCAGGGCTCTGCGCTGTCGTAGCTGGGTGACTTTCCCAGGTTAAGAACCCAAGGGTCACGTTCACCCAGGAGAGTTCGTGTGTGAACGTGACTGTTCCTGGGGGAACGGCGGGCGTACGTCGTGGCTCAGGCTGCCGCGTCCCGCATCGCTTGACGAATCTGGGCTGCGACCCACTGCGGACGTGCCAGGTCGGCCCACACGAAACGGACGAAGCGCCATCCGGTGAGCCGCCGGATGAGGTCCTCGCGCTGCTTCTCCCGGAAGACGACGTCGCCCGGATCGTCACCGTCGTGATACGGGCGCAGATACTTCGCCCTGCCGTCGAACTCGCCGAAGAGACGGTGCTGCTGCCATGCGAAGTCCGTGGAGGCGATGAGCCGGCCGGCGTCGTGGACCTCCCACTGCAACTCCGGCGTGGGGAGTCCTTGGCGCCAGAACAGGTGCCGGGCGCGCGTCTCGCCTACGGACTCCGCTCGTCCGTCCATGTGATGCAGCACGACATGGAAGGGCTGTGACCCCGGCCAGTTCGTGAATCGTTCATTGAAGTCCCGCAGCTCCGCGGGGGTCGTCATCTGGGTGAACAGAGCATTGTCCGCCGAGACGAGCCCCGACTCGGTCGATGTGATGGAGGCGTGCTCGATGACTGCTCGGCCCGGCCTCACCACGGGGAGGCCCTGTGCCGTGGACAGGTCGTTGTCGTTGCACAGGCCGACGTGGTGCACGACGTCGACCTCCCGCCGATAGGCACCCTCGTCCAGCCGGGTGGCGTGGACGCGGGAGAGGTCGGCTCCCCAGACCGCGATCCCGTGCAGCACCAGCGCCGTGGTGTGGCTGAAGGCGATCGGGCCGGGCGTGGTCCGCGCGACCGCACGGGCGAGTACGACGTGCCGCTCCTCGGCGCTGAGCGTGGCCCAGACGTCACCGAAGCAGTAGGCGCCGTGCCGGACCCGGTGCCAGATGCCCTGCCGGCGCATCGCGGCGATGGCCGCCTTGGTGTAGCCGGCATCGAGCGCCTCCCGGTAGAGGAAGACGCCGTCGTGGTGCGCGATGGCACGCAGCGGGTCGTCGTTCATGCCGAACAGCGTGGAGGGCGTCCGGTGCTCGCCGCCGTACGACGTCCGCATCCTGTGGGCGGAACCGTCGAGCGCCTCCCTGTGGACGCAGAACGGTCGACCCGCGGGGCAGCAAGGGCGAGGGCCGCCGTGGCACGGGGGAGGAGAGCGCTCAGGCGGGCGTCCTCACATGGCAACGGTCCTCTTCACACACCAACTCTCGTGTGTGAAGGGGACCGTTGGCTGCTTAACCTGGGAAAGTCATTTCCCGTCAGTGCTTGTGCGTCAGGTCGTCACCCTCGACGTCGTGCATACCGTCGAACTGATGACCGTCCGCGGGATGGTCGAGCAGTGGCGCCTGGTGGGCGGCCTCGTGATCGGCGTGGTGGTGGGCGTCCTCGAGCTCGGCCGTTGTCGGCTTCTGGACGTTGTCGGCGAACCAGGCGTGCGACAGCTTCGCGCGGACGGTGTCCGCGCGGGCGGTCGGGGCCGGGACCCCGTTCGCGTCGGTGCCGTTCGGGGCGGAGTGGATCTCGTCCCGCTCCCGTGCGGTGAGCGTGTACTGGCGCTCGATGGACAGCGGCAGGTGCTTCTCGGAGTAGCCGCCCTCGGGATCACGCATGATGACGCCGGACTCGTAGCCGTGCAGCAGCATGTCGTTGTCGTGGCGCTGCAGCGAGATGCACCAGCGCTTGGCGATCATGAAGACGATCACCGGCAAGATGAACACCGCGACCCGCATGAACCGGCTGATGTCCTCCATGTTCAGGTGGAACTGGGTGGCGATGATGTCATTGCCGCCGGCGGCCCACAGCAGGCCGTAGACGGTGATCATCGCCGCCAGGAACGCCGTACGGGTCGGAGCGTTGCGTGGACGCTGCAGTAGGTGGTGCTCACGTCGGTCGCCGGTCACCCACTGCTCGATGAACGGATAGGCGAGCACGGCCGCGAGCAGCGCGATCGGAGCGATCTGGCCGGGCAGGAAGATGTTCCAACTGATCGTGATGCCCCACAGATGCGTCTCCCAGCCGGGCATGATGCGCAGCAGGCCCTCGGCAATGCCCATGTACCAGTCGGGCTGTGAGCCTGCGGTGACCTGGTTGGGCGTGTAGGGGCCGTACTTCCAGACCGGGTTGATCGTCATCAGTGCGCCCATCAGGGCCACGACGCCGAAGACGATGAAGAAGAAGCCACCGGCCTTGGCCATGTAGACGGGCAGCATCGGGAAGCCGACGACGTTCTGCTCGGTGCGTCCTGGGCCGGGCCACTGGGTGTGCTTGTGGTAGACGAGCAGCAGCATGTGCGCGCCGATGAGTGCGAGCAGCAGGCCGGGCACCAGCAGCACGTGGGCGATGTAGAGCCGCGAGATGATCGCGTCACCGGGGAACTCACCGCCGAACATGAAGAACGACATATAGGACCCGACCACCGGCGTCGCCTTGACGAGGCCGTCGGCGATCCGCAGGCCGGTGCCGGACAGCAGGTCGTCGGGCAGGGAGTAGCCGGCGAAGCCCTCGACGATGCCGAGCAGGATCAACACGCCGCCGATGAGCCAGTTGAGCTCACGCGGCTTGCGGAACGCACCGGTGAGGAACACCCGCATCATGTGAACGAGCATCGCTGCGATGAAGAGCATCGCCGCCCAGTGGTGCATCTGCCGCATCAGCAGGCCGGCACGTACGTCGAAGGAGATGTTCAGGGTCGAGGCGAACGCCTCGGACATGCTCACACCGCGGAGAGGGGAGTAGGTGCCGTTGTACGTCGTCTCGGCCATGCTCGGCTTGAACCACAGCGACAAGAACACACCGGTGAGCAGCAGCGTGACGAAGCTCCACAGCGCGATCTCGCCGAGCATGAAGGACCAGTGGTCGGGGAACACCTTGCGGATGTTCTTCTTGGCCATCGCACCGATGCCCAAGCGCTCGTCGGCCCAGGTGGCTGCGCCACCGAGCTTCGACGGCTTGTCTGCGGTGGCCGGCGTGGTGCGGTTGCTGGAGATGGTGCTCATCTGAAGATCAGCCTCGTTCCCAGAAGCTCGGTCCGACAGGCTCGTGGAAGCCGCTCTGCGCGACGATGTAGCCCTCGGAGTCGACGGTGATCGGCAACTGGGGCAGCGGTCGAGCAGCGGGCCCGAACACCACCTTGCCGTTGTCGCCCAGATCGAAGGTCGACTGGTGGCAGGGGCAGAGCAGATGGTGGGTCTGCTGCTCCCACAGCGAGATCGGACAGCCCACGTGGGTGCAGATCTTGGAGTAGCACAGGATCCCGTTGATCCCCCAGTTCTCACGGTCCTTGGCCGGGGTGATGTCGTCAGGGTCCATCCGGACCAGGATCACCGCAGCCTTCGCGGTCTGCTGCAGCAGTGCGGTGCCTTCGTACTTCGGCTTGCCGTCAGGACCGAGGTTCTTGGGGTCGAAGACCTCTGGCTCGCAGTTGACCAGCTGGCCGACCTCGAGGTCCCCGGGCTTGATCGGGTTGAAGCCGACGTCCTGGACGACGCGCATGCCCTTGCGCCACACCGTCTCGTACAGCTTGTGGCCGGGCAGCGGGCCGAGGTCGCGCAGTGCGACGATCGCCGGCAGTCCGAGCGCGCCCATCGCGACCAGCAGCGAGTTGCGGATCAGCGGCCGGCGGCCGATCCCGGACTCCTCGACGCCCTGGGTGAAGGCGGCCACCGCCTCGGCGCGATCCTCGTCACTGGAGGACGCGGAGTGGCGGTACTCGACGATCTCGTGGTCGCTCATCAGCTTGCGCGCCCACTGGATCGCGCCGATGCCGATGCAGAGCAACGCGAGGCCCAGGCACAGGCCCAGCACCACGTTGGAGGCACCCAGGCCGAGGATGACGGTCGGGTGCTCGCCGATGCTGAAAGCGAAGTAGGCGACGCAGAAGAGGATCGCGAAGATCACCGAGAGGCCGAAGAGCATCGCGACCTGGCGCTCGGCACGACGCTCCGCGGCGGGGTCGACGTCGGTGGGACGCGGCTCGTGCGGGGGGAGGCCCGGGTCGGCGATCGGCTCGTGGGTGATCTGCTCGAGCTCGTGGCCGTGGCCGTTCTGGTTGTCACTCACGCGTCAGCCTCCACCTTCTTCTTCGAGCGTGCCGTGTGGGCAGCGATCCAGATGGCCGCCAGCACGAGCACGCCGATGCCGACGATCCAGGCGAACAGACCCTCCGAGACGGGGCCCAGGGATCCGAGGCTGAAACCTCCGTACCCGGGCTCGGAGTTGATCGCCTTGATGTAGCCGACGATCTCGCGCTTGTCCTGGGGTGAGAGAACGCTGTCGGCGAAGACGGGCATCTGCTGCGGACCGGTGATCATCGCCTCGAAGATCTGCCGCGGGGTGTCCTCGTAGATCTTCGGTGCGAACTTGCCCTCGGGCATGGCTCCGCCGTGGCCCTGGAAGTTGTGGCAGGCGGTGCAGTTGGTGCGGAAGAACTCGCCACCGCGGGAGATCTCGTCCGCGCTCATCCCGTTGATGTCGGTCTCCGACGAGGACGGTACGGCGGGGCCGGGACCCAGCGAGGCGACGTACGCACCGAGCTGGCGGATCTCGGTGGAGTTGAAGACCGGCGTCTTGCGCAGCGCTTGGACGCCGGGCTGGGCCATCGGCATCCGTCCGGTGCTCACCTGGAAGTCGACGGCAGCGGCGCCCACGCCGACGAGGGAGGGCCCGTGGTTGTGGCCGCGCCGGGTGACGATCCCCTCGGCGTTCTTGCCGTGGCAGGAGGCGCAGCTCACCAGGAAGAGTGCGCGGCCCTTGGCGACATCGTCGCTGTTGGCCGTGCTGGCGGCGCCGTTCGCCGGGGCGAACATCGCGTAGAGGCCGCCGGTGAGCAGCAGGCCGAGGAGGATGACCGCGGGACCGGCCAGTCGGCTGCGCCGCTTGCTGGAGATCCTGGCGGAGATCTTGTCGCTGAGGAGTCGCACTGAGGAGTCCCTATCCGGTCCGGCGCTACTTGATCAGGTAGATGGTTGCGAACAGGCCGATCCAGACCACGTCAACGAAGTGCCAGTAGTACGACACAACGATCGCGGTCACGGCCTGCTCGTGAGTGAACTTCCGGGCCAGGAACGTGCGGCCCAGCACGAAGAGGAAGGCCACCAGCCCGCCGGTCACGTGGAGACCGTGGAAGCCGGTGGTCAGGTAGAACATCGTGCCGTACGACGACGCCGGGATGGTGATGCCGTCGTGGATCATGCTGGTGTATTCGGTGGCCTGACCGGCGATGAAGATCGCGCCCATGATGTAGGTCAGCACGAACCACTCGCGCAGCCCCCAGCCCTTGACGTTCAGGACACTGCCGACGCGGCCGACCTGCCCGCGCTCCGCGGCGAAGACGCCGAGCTGACAGGTCAGCGACGACAGCACCAGGATCGTGGTGTTCACCGAGGCGAACGGAACGTCGAGATGCGCCGTCGACTGGGCCCACAGCTCGGGGCTGACCGCCCGGATGGTGAAGTAGCTGGCAAACAGGGCCGCGAAGAACATCAGCTCGCTGGAGAGCCAGATGATCGTTCCGACGCTGACCATGCTGGGCCGGTCATGATGCCCGTGTAGACGGGACGCAGGAATCGCCGATGCAGTCGCCACGCGGTCATTATGTCGTGAGTGCGCCCGATCGGCACCCCGACCCCCCTGTGTGGGCCGTCATCTTCTTCACATCGGCTGCTCACCTGCCCCGGAGCGCCGCTGAGGAGGCGCAGACTTAGGGTCCTGCCATGCCCGAATGCCTCGCTGCGATGCCGCTGCTGACGCTGCTGCACGCCGACGTACCCGGCCTGCCGCGATTCGGGCCGTCGGTGATCTGGACGCAGTGGGGACTGGACCCGTGGCTGTTCGTCGGGATCGTGTGGATCGCTGGCGCCTATGTGTACGGCGTGCGCGTGATCCACCGCCGCGGCGACCGCTGGCCGGTCGGCCGCACGCTGTCCTTCGTCCTCGGTGGAATGGGACTGCTCTACTTCGCGACCAGCTCCGGACTGGCGGCGTACGACGACACCCTGCTGAGCGTGCACATGGTCCAGCACATGCTGCTGATGATGCCGGTGCCGCTGTTCCTCGCCCTCGGTGCGCCGGTGACGCTCGCGTTGCGTACCTTCCGGCCCCGGCCACGCCGCTGGCTGCTCTGGCTGCTGCACTCGCCGCTTGCCCGGGTGCTGACGTTCGCGCCGCTGACGCTCGCGGTCTACGTGCTCAGCCCATGGGTGCTCTACTTCACCGGTTGGTACGACGCCTCGCTGCGCAGCGACCTCGTCCACGAGCTGATGCACGTGCACCTGGTCCTCGCCGGCGCGGTGTTCTTCTGGCCGCTCGTGGGAGTCGACCCGGTCCCTGGCCGGCTCGCGCACCCGTTCCGGCTCCTGCTCGTGTTCCTCACGCTGCCGTTCCATGCATTCCTCGGTGTCACGATCATGAGCCAGAGCACCCTGATCGGCGGCGACTGGTACCCGCACCTGCACCGCACCATGGGCTGGCTGCCGGATCCGCTGGCCGACCAGCACCTGGCCGGCGGCATCCTCTGGGGGTCGGGCGACCTGATCGGGCTGATGTTCTTCGTGGTTCTCTTCGTGCAGTGGGTCCGCTCGGCGAAGAGGGAGGCCGAGCGGGAGGACCGGCGGCTCGACCGGGTGGAACGCCTCGCCGGTGCGGGCCGGTAGCATCAGCCGCGTGACTGACGCCACTTCCTCCGTGCCGCCTGCGGACCCGCTCCGGGTGCTGGTCTACAGCGACGACGCCGACACCCGCCAGCAGGTGCTGCTGGCGCTGGGCAGCCGGGTGCACCCCGATCTGCCGCCCCTTGAGTACGTCGAGGTGGCGACCGAGCCCGTGGTGATCCAGCAGATGGACACCGGCCGCATCGATCTCGCCGTACTGGACGGTGAGGCCGCGCCGGTCGGGGGCATGGGGATCGCTCGCCAGCTCAAGGACGAGATCTACCAGTGTCCGCCGGTGCTGGTGCTGACCGGGCGTCGCGACGACAACTGGTTGGCGACTTGGTCCCGCGCCGACGCAGCGGTGCCGCACCCCCTGGACCCGATGGAGCTCGCCGAGGCAGTGATCCGGCTGCTCAGGTCGCGCGTCCCCGCGACGCGCTGAGCGATGAGCGTGTTCACCTGGCCGGAGGTGCTCACCGGGCTGATCTCCGGCGCTGACCTGAGCACCGAGCAGACGGCCTGGGCGATGGACGAGATCCTCGCCGGCAATGCCACCCCGGTGCAGATCGCCGGCTTCGCTGTGGCGCTGCGCGCGAAGGGGGAGACCACCGACGAGCTCGAGGGACTGGTCAGCGCCATGCTGGCCAACGCCAAGCCGATCGCGGTGCCAGGGCGGCTGCTCGACGTCGTCGGCACCGGGGGAGACCGGTCGTTCTCGGTGAACATCTCCACGATGTCGGCGCTGGTCGCGGCCGGCGCCGGTGCCATCGTGGTCAAGCACGGCAACCGCTCGGCCTCGTCGAAGTCGGGTTCGGCAGACGTGCTCGAGGCGTTGGGGGTACGACTGGACCTGCCGATCGCGCGGGTCGCTGAGATCGCGGGGGAGGTCGGGATCACCTTCTGCTTCTCCGCCGCCTTCCACCCGGCGATGCGGCACGCGGCCGCCGCACGGAGCGAGCTCGGGGTCGCGACGACGTTCAACGCCCTCGGGCCGCTGGCCAATCCGGCCCGGCCCGCCGCCCAGGCGATCGGCTGCGCCGACCTGCGGATGGCGCCGCTGATGGCTGGCGTCTTCGCGCGCCGAGGGGTGGATGCCTGGGTGTTCCGGGGCGACGACGGGCTCGACGAACTCACCACCACCACGACTTCACGCCTCTGGGTCGTCAGCGACGGCACGGTCACCGAGACCACCGTCGACCCGGCGACTTTCGGCCTCCCCCAGGGCACCGCCGAGGGGCTGCGCGGCCAGGACGCGGCGTACAACGCCGACGTCGTACGCCGGCTGCTCGCCGGTGAGACCGGTCCCGTTCGCGATGCGGTGCTGCTCAACGCGGGTGCCGCGATCGCTGTGCACGCCGCTGCGGCCGGAGGCGTCGACGAGCGACTGGCCGCCGGGATCAGTGCGGCTGCGGATGCGATCGACTCCGGCGCGGCAGCCACCAAGCTGGATGCCTGGGTGGCTGCCTCGCACGACTGATCCCGATCGCTGCTGAACCCGATCGCTACCAGGTGACGACGAGCCTGCTGGCCGAGGATCGGGACGGCTTGGTGACGCTGCTTCCGAGGTAGCGGACCCGGATCCGGTACTTGCCCTTGTGGAGCCTGGGCAGCCTGATCGTTGCGGAGCCCGCCCGGTATGCCAGAAGGGTCACGGCTGCAAGGCGCTTCGTGCCGGCGTACGCGACAACCTTCCCCAGCGGCTTGGGTACGCCGGTGACGAGCACGTGCACCTTGGCGTGCCTGGTCCGGCGAACGACGGACCTCGCGAGGGTCGCGCCGGTCGCCGTTGCGACCTTGGCGATGGTCTTGCCCGCTGTGGTCGCCGTTCCGTCGCGATAGCCGAGCCTGTGCGCCGTCACCCGGGCGGCGATGCGGTGCCCGACGTCGCGAAGCTGGACCCAGTAGGTCGTGCCGGTGGCGCCACTGATCCTGTTGCCGTCGCGCAGCCACTGGTAGCTGAAAGCAGGAGTCGGAGTTCCTGCCCATGCCCCTGGGTACGCGCTCAGAGCCTGGCCCACTGCCGCCGTACCAGACAGGCTAGGAGGATAGGTAGGCGTCAGCGCATTGCCTGCTGCGACCCGCACGGCCTCACTGGTGAGGACAGCAGGCGTATAGCCCTGACGTGTGCCGGTGACCTCCGCGGAAACCCAGTGCCCCACCTGCTGTGGGCCAAGGGTGAAGGTGTCACTGGTGGCGCCGCCTTGTGCTGTTCCATCAACGAGCCAGCGATAGGTTGTCGTCACGTCGGCCTGCTGCCAGGAGACCTGTGCGACGTGGAGCGCCGCACCTGCTGCAGCGGAGCCGGTAAGGCGAAGGGCGCTTGCCAGGCTGGGCGCCTGGCCGAGCCCGATCTTGACGGCATTGCTGGTGAGGCTCACGTCGTCGTACCCCGGTTTGTGGCCGCGGGCCACGACCGAGAGACTCTGGTTCAGGTCCGCGAGCGTGGGCTGGTAGACCCGGTCGATGGCACCGTCGATAGGCGTCCTGCCACGAAACCATTGATAGCTCGTGATGACGCCGTCCATGTTCCACGACGCAGCACTTGCAAGCATGCTCGTGCCGACCTGTCCCGAACCGGTCACTACTGGGGGCGTGCCCGTGATGACCGTGACGGTGAAGGTTTGCCACGGAGCCGAGCCCAGCGGCTTGCCCGCCGCGTCGAGCGCCGTCACCCGCCACTGCCAGTCGCCCGCGGGGAGCGCTTGTGTCGGCGCCCATGAACTGGCATAGGTGATCACGGATTCTGTCGGTCTCACGGCGCCGACGGTGGCTCGCTCGTACCGATAGGACGTTGCCCCGTCAAGTACAGACCACGTGAAGAGCGCACCCCGAGGCGATACTGAATCGGCTGGCCCGGGCTCCGTGAGGTCCGGCTTGGGGGCGGGGACGTCGAATCGAACGGGGTCCGCCCAGGGCCCCACTCGTCCGGATGCGTTGACCCGCTGAATGGTCCAACGGTAGGCGGAACCTGCGAGAAGCGGTGCGGTAAGGGCGTACCCCGCCTGCTCGACTCCGGTGACGCTGACGACAGGTGTCGTTGCGTCGACGGATGAGTCGCCGGCAGGCAAAACTCGGAAGTTGTATTTGGCCGCGAAGGGCTGCCTTGGCCAGGTGAACAACCCGGAGCTCCCTAGGGGGTCACCCACCGCTGGGGTTGCCCCGACGAGAGCAGGCGGATCTGACCGCACATCGATCCTGTGGGTCGCGCTCCATTGCAACCGGTTGAGAGAGCCGTCAATCGCCGCCACATGCCAATAGATGGGTCCGTCCGGGTAGAGGATGGACGGGGAGGTGAAGGTCGTCTGGTCGACCGTGGCGTCATCGAGCGTGCCGCTCCACGTGGTCCGGTCGCCAGGCTGCGTCGACACCTGGACGCGATACGACCTGGCCTCGATCGTTGGAAGGGTGCTCAACGAGGTAGTGCTCCCACTTTGCATGTCGATCCCCGCGTCTGCGGGACAGGTAAGGGGCGCGACAGTCGGCGGTGCCGACCCGTCCGTCGGGCAGAGGTAGTCATACCAGCTCAGGGTCACGTCGTTCTGCGCGGTCTGATCCGGCCCCGGCCCGCTGGTCATCACGGGGTTCGCCTGTTTGCTGAAGGACGCGGTGGCGGCATGTTCGGCGGGACAGACCGACGATGAAGTACACGCAAGGATCAAGACGTAGTCGGCCGAATCCGCATTGGTGTCTGCATACTCGGTGTTCGGCATCCACATGTTGCTGTACGCAGTGAAGGTGCCGATCTTGTTCGTAAGGGTGGCGTCTCTGGAAACGATGACCTTGTAGTACGCCGCATCCGGATCGGCATCCCACCTCAATACGGGCGTCTGTCTGAGATTCTGACAGGCAGTTGCAGACGACATGTCGCACCACTGACGGGCGGCCGGTGCGGCGTCGAGGTCATGAGCGGCCAGGGCTGCTCGATACCCCGTCACCTCGCCGCCGTGGTCGGAGATGGGATTGGTGATCGTGAAGAAGCCACTCGTGCCGGTGCTGAGGTAGGCGCTTCCCGAATATGCATCCACCTGCCACTCGTATCGCCCGGGCGCAAGGAACGTGTCGCCGGTGTCCTCGCCCGCAGGGTATGCAAAGGTGCCGCTGACGGTCGACCATGACGTCGCAGCAGTCGAGCGCACGCGTATGACGTACCGCGTGGCGTTCTGAGTTGCAGCCCAGCTCAGGGTCGGGAACCGTCGGTAGCTGCGTTCCGGTGTCGTGGCGTTGGGCCTGGCCGCGGTCCCGGGTGCGGGATCGGACACGCTGAACGTATCTTGGTCAGCGAGCAGGGTTCCGGCGCCAAGGCGACCATCGGCTGCGACGGTCTGAACCTGCCAGCGGTATCCGCCCGCCTTGAGAAGCCCCCTGGGCGTGTAAGAGGTGCCGTCTGTGGTCCAGGTGCTCGTCGAACCGGTTGCCGAAGTGAGCGTGACCCGGTACTTGGCAGCCCCGGAGACGGGCGACCACTGCATGGTCGGGATGCTCACCGCGGCGCCCGGGACAGGGGCCTCCAGTGTTGATCGCTGGGGGTCATAGGTGAACTTGTGCACCTCAGCATGGTCAAGCCCCACCGTCCTGATGCCGGATGGGTCGTCGACACCCGTGACCCGCCAGTAGTACGTGCCGCCCGCGCCCGGATAGCAGTCCGTCCCGGGCACCAGTGTGGTGTGCACTGTGCCGCACTTCTGCGTCGACCCGGTGAATCCTGGATTGTTGGCGATCTCCAGCAGGTACGACGATGCCAGTCGTACAGGTGACCACTCAAAGTACAGAGGATCGCCAACAGTGTCGCCATCCGCCGGGTAGATGAGATGGGGCTGGTCGGGCCAGCTGCGGTGGAACGTCCAGGTCGGTGACTCCGACCAGAGCCCAGCATTGCCGTCAGAGTCGAGTGGGCGAATGCGCCACCAGTACTGGTCGTTCTGAAGCGTCGAAGGTGGGGAGTAGCTGGTTGCGGGTCCCGTATGGGTAGTCACCAGGGTCAGGAAGTTGTCGTCCGAAGCAACCTGCAGCTCGTAGCTCGCCGCGCCCAGGATCGGCCTCCACTTGAAGACGATGCCCGACACGCTCTGATCAGTGGTGGGGTCGTTCGGCGGCGAGATCGGTTCGTTGGTCGAGTATGTCGCCGGATCGAACGCCTTGATGACGTACTCATTCGAAGTCGACCACTCGCTCAGAACTGTTGGTGAGTACTGCGCTTGGACCCGCCAGTAGTAGGTGCCGGGGGTGGGCATCCTGGGAAGGAGAAGCGACGTCGACTTCGTTGTGTAGGCCTTATACCGGGAAGGGTCAGTGAAGTTGGCGTCGTCACCGATCTGAACGTTGTACTGGCTCGCGCCGTGAATCGGCCCCTCGGTGTCCGGAGCCCGCCAAGACAGCGCCAGAGGCCCACTCTGCGCGTAGATCGGTGTATCGCTCGACGCCGGCTCCTCCAACTGGGGCACCGCCAACGCGCCGCGAGTGAACGAGGTCGTGCTCCAAGTGGCCTGCCCTGTGACGCGAACCCGCCAGTAGATCTCCCCAGCCGGGAGCGGAGTTGTCGGCGTGTATTGGACGTTTGCCGTGGTAACGGCGGCGATTGTCGAGTCGAAGGCATCCGTCTGCGAAATTTGCAGATCGTAGGTCTGGGCGCCGTCGACCCGGGACCACGACAGCGTGGGGATCTCTGAGACGGTCGTGCCGGTCGACGGCGAGAGCGAACCCGGTGCGGCAAGCACCTCCGCAGTTGCGGGGCTCGAAAGCGCGAGGCCGGCCACGAAGACCGACAGCACGGCAACGATCGTCGTGAGGGGGCGCAGATGCACCCCTCCCCAGATGTTCAACTGTGTCCCCTTGTCAGTGTGCGATGCTGCGGCCCGCGCGACGCACCCCTCCGGTGCGGAGACGCTTGCCGATCAGGTCCAGCGAGATGTTGATCGCGTTGAGGTTGCTCTGTCCCTTGCCCCGCGAGTAGTCGGTGTAGTCGACGGTCACTGGGTGCTCGACCCAGCTGAGCCCTCTCGCGGCGACCTGGTCGAGGATCTCGCTGGCGTGGGCCATCCCGCTCATCGTGATCCGGAGCTCGCCGACGGCTCGCCGCGAGAGGACACGGAGACCGTTGTGCGCATCGCTGACGCGCAGGCCGCTGGTCACCCGAGTGAAGTGGACCGCGCCCCGGAGCACTGCCCGGCGAGTCGCCGGCATCGTCGTACTCGGTCCGCCCAGGAAGCGCGACCCGAGTACGAGGTCGACCGCTTCGCGGCGGGCCCGCTCGACCATGTGGACCGCGTCCGTCACCCGGTGCTGTCCGTCGGCATCGAACGTGACGATCCAGTCCGGCGCCCCGTTGCGCAGGGCATAGCTGAAACCGGTCTGGAGCGCGGCTCCCATCCCCAGGTTGATGGGGTGGCGCAGCACCGTCGCGCCGGCTGCTGTCGCGACTCGTGCGGAGTCGTCGGTGCTCCCGTCGTCCACGCAGACGACATGGTCGAAGCTGTGACGCAGCTCCGCGACGACGGCGCCCACGGCGGTCGCCTCGTTGTACATCGGAACTACTACACAGGCGTCGGAATTCTCCCTCATCCTCGCCCTCCCAAGGCCGAGCGTAGGTAGTCGCAAGGCCCCTTCGCAGCCGAATGACCGATCTTCATCGTTCGCCCGCGCGCGAGGCCTGAGCGAACTACGCTTCGATGCGTCGACATGCCCTGGAGGGGGGCCAGCTCAACGATGCCGATCAAGTTGCTCCTGCTTGCCGCGATCGCGCTGTTCGGCGTGCTCGCGATGCGCGGCACGCACAGCGCCGGCCACCGCGCGCTCTGGCGCTTGATGGGACTGCTCGTCCTGGTCCTGGGGGCCGTGAGTGTGGTCTTTCCCGCTCTCGTCACGTGGGTGGCGAACGGGCTGGGCATCGGCCGTGGCGCGGACCTGCTTCTGTACGCGCTCGCGGTGACGTCGCTCCTAGTGGTCACGGTGATCTTCCGTCGCATGGGCGAGCTGGAGGCCCGGATCGTGGAGCTCACCCGGCAGATCGCGATCAGCGATGCCGAGCGCGCGGCTGCGGTCGATCGTCGGACACCGAACGACGAGCTGACCCGGTGAGTCCGCGGCGTTTCGCGGTGCTGGTCATGATCGGCATCGCGCTCATGCAGGCGGCCTGGATCGCCGTACTCCCTCCCTTTCGCGGCATCGACGAGGTGGACCACGCCTACCGTGCGGCCGCGGTTGCTCATGGCCAGTGGACGGCGGGGAGGTACGCCGAGGACGGCCGCGGGCGATTGGTGCGCGTACCTGCCGACATCGCGGCGGCGGCGGCGGGTCAGTGCTGGTCGCTGCCCTACACAGGGCTGGACAACTGCTTCCCGGTCTCGGAGGCCAGTGACGGGACGGTTCGGATCGCCTCCAGTGCCGCGAACTACAACCCGCCCTTCTACTGGGTGATCGGGACCGTCGCTCGTCCGTTCAGCGGGGCAGGTGCCCTGTATGCGATGCGCATCGCGACGGCGCTCATCTGCACGCTGCTGATCGGCGCCGCAGCCTGGTCGCTCGGGCTCAAGCGTGCCGGGCCGTGGCGGGGCATCGCGCTGATGATCGCGCTCACCCCGGTGGCGCTCTACTCGACCACGGTGGCTGCGCCCAACGGTCCCGAGATCGCCGCCGCCGTCGCCTTATGGTGCGCGCTGCTCGGGCTCGGCCGGGTAGAGGACCCGCAGACTGAGACGCGCCTGCTGTGGGTCGTCGGCGTTGCCGCCGTGATCCTGGGCAACCTACGGGAGCTCGGTCCGGGCTTCCTGGTGGTCGTGGTGGCCATCTGCGCCGCGCTCGACCTCTCGCGTTTCGCGGAGGTCATCCGCCGGCGCCGAGGGGCGGCGACGGCGATCGGCGTCCTCACTCTGCTCTCGGTGCTGGAGCAGGTCGCATGGATCAGGAGCAGTGGCGGTACTCAACTGCCCCAAGACGGCAAGCCGCACTGGGAGTGGCAGAACCTTCTCAGTTGGCCCCTGTCGACGATCGCGGCGTTCCCGTTCCGGGACCAGCCGGCGCCGGCGTTCGTCTATCCGGTCTTCATCGTCGTGCTGGTCTGGTTCTGGGTGACCTGCTATCGGCGGTCCGTCGGACGTATGCGGTACGTCTTCATCGTGCTCAGTGCCGGGGCCGTGCTGATGCCCGGAGTGCTCACGGCAGCCACGTACTCCACCACCGGCGCGATCTGGCAGGGCCGATACGGGCTGCCCCTGGACGTCGGCGTGCCACTGCTGGGTGCACTGGCGCTCGAGCGTTGGCGACCTCAGGTGAGTCACCTGATCGTACCGACGGTGTGCGCATCTTTCGCTGCGATCAACCTGGGCAGTCTCCTGCACGTCCTCGCTATGGAGAGTCATCGTCGGGTGTCGCGTACCGATGCCGCGTGGCACCAGCCTTCGGTGACTCTCGTCTGCGCGGTGGTGCTGTTGGGATGGGCCGCTTGGTCGGCGTCAGTGTGGGGTTGGGGCGATCGGGAACGCGTGGGGTCATCCCACGACGTGTCGGAGCAGGTCGATGACGACCTCGCGTTCACCCGTGCTCGTGACTGACCGCGGAACGAGCGCCAGCGCATGGAGTCGCGAGCTGAGATGCCAGCGGGCGGCGCGCGCCGCTCGTCGCTGCCCCTGGGCCAGCAAGGAACGGCGTGCCTCGCGGAAGTAGGCGCGCTCCTCCCGGAAGCGCTCGCCGGACAACGCCCTGAGGGCAGAGACGCTGGCCGGGTGTCTGCGGTACTGGAAGTGTGTGCCCGGCACGACGACCATGGTTCCGCCGTTGCGGATGAGGTCAACGAGGAGGGCCAGGTCCGGCACCACCTCGTACGTCTCATTGAAGCCGTACTCGAGCACCGTCGGGCGGTGCCAGGCAAGATTCGGGAAGTAGGTCCAGTTCCCCCGCAGGAGCGAACCCAGCAGCCGCTCACCTCCCATGACGTGACCGAGCGGACGAGGGGATAGTGCACGCTTCACCCGATCGGCCAGCGGATCAACGACGAGACCGTCAGCATCGATCACCTCCACCTCCGTCGCGATGATCGTGGTGTCCGGGTAGGTGTCGACCGCGCCCCTGATCGAGGAGACATAGTGCGGAAGAAGCAGGTCGTCGCAGCCGAGGAAGACGACGTAGTCGCCCTCGGCCAGCTCGAGAGCGCGAGCGAAGTTGCCGCTCACCCCTAGGTTCGCGTCATTGCGGTGATAGGTCACCCGAGGGTCGTCCAGGCCATCGAACCACTCGGGGATGCTCGGGTCGGGGTAGCAGTCATCCACCACTGTCAACCGCCAGGTCGTGCAGTCCTGGGCGAGCACGCTCCGGACCGCCGCCTTCATGAGGTCGGGGTCGCCGTAGAACGGCAGGAGCACCTCGAGCTGCGTCATGGACACTCGCTCGGCCACATACGTTCAGTTCAGTCCAGGCCGAGGGAGAACGCCGACTCCAGGTCGTGCCGGGAGTAGGCCCGGAACGCGATGTGAGTCTCGGTCTCGAGGACCCCGGCGACCTTGTTGAGCTGGTCGGCGACGACCGCGGCGACGTCGTCGTGGGAGCGCACCCGCACCATGGCGATCAGGTCGATCTGCCCGGTCACCGAGTAGACCTCGCTGACTCCGTCGAGCGCGGCGATCGCCTCGGCCACCTCGGGGATTCGGGCGACGTCGGCCTTCACGAAGACGATGGCGGTGATCATGGGCCAACCGTAGCCGGATCAGCGGGCGGGCCGATGCACCGGCGCGAGCTCGCGACGCTCGTCGAACGGCACCAGGCTGCGTCGGGATACCTCGACGGCGTCGTGCAGCGCGAGATGTCGCGCCGCACCCCGCACCGGGCAGGACCACTCGCCACTGACGCTGACGAGCCGAACGCCCGGTGACTCCAACCAGCGCAGGATCTTCTCGGACTCCTCGGCGCTTGCCGCCGGTGTCGGACCAAGACCGGGCAGGACGGTCTCGGCGCTCGCCCGGAGCTGGGCGACGAACTCGCCCGCATGCGCGCCCGGTGGGATCACGCCGGCCGCTGCCAGGCGGCCGTGCCGTACGACGTGCACCACCCAGCGTGCCTGCCCCGAGCGGGACAGGTCGTCCTGACCCTGTCGGACCGAGGACTCCTCGCGTCGTGCGGCGACCACTTCCGGGCATCGAGTCAGCGCCCCGAGTCGCTGCCGACGTGATGCTGCTCGGAGGAACGTGGCCAGCCGGTCGCGATGGGTGGTGGCGTCCTCGTAGCGCTGAGCGGAGGCGAGATGGCTCATCCGGGCGGTGATCGTGTCGACGACCCGGTCCGCGCGCACCAGCAGGTTGTCGCGCAGCTCGGCAACCACCAGGGCGTAGTCCTCCGATGTGACACTGCCGTCGCAGGGGGACAGGCAACGGCCCATCTCCGCCAGCACGCACGGCGAGCGCGAGGGCCCAAGAGGAAGCCGTCCGGTGCACTGCCGGACCGCGAAGGTCTCGTGCAGGGCGGCGAGGCACTTCTCCGCCGTCTTCCGCGAGCTGAACGGGCCGAAGTAGTCGGCGTCGTCGTCGAGCACCCTTCGGACCAGCGACAACCGGGGCCAGGGCTCGTTGGTGAGTTTGAGCCAGTGCACCTTGTGGGGGTCGCGGCTGCGCTTGTTGTACGGCGGGCGGTGCTCGGCGATCAGTCTCAGCTCGCGGATCTCGGCCTCGAGCGTTGTGGCGCACTCGACGCCGGTGACGGAGGCCGCCAACCCGACCATCTCGCCCATTCGCGAGCGCGTCTCGGAGGCGGTGAAATAGGACCGGACCCGCCGGCGCAGGTCCCGCGAGGTGCCGACGTAGAGGACGCGCCCGGCCTCGTCGCGGAACAGGTAGACGCCTGGGGCGTGGGGGAGGTGCTCGGCCAGGTGGCGCTTGCGGCGCTGCTGTGGGGTGACCCGGGCGGAGAAGGTCTGCAGCTCCTCGAGCGTCTGGACCCCCAACGCACCGAGCCGGCCGATCAGCCCGTGCAGCACGTCAACAGTGGCCCGGGCGTCCGACAGGGCGCGGTGATTGGGTGTGGTCTCGGCGTTGAAGACCACCGCGAGTGAGCTGAGCTTGCAGTTCGGTGCGTCGTCACGGGTGATGACGCGGCGGGCAAGGCGTGCGGTATCCAGCACCTCGAAGCTCGGCCACGGGCGCCCCTGGAGCTCACAGAAGTGTCGCAGGAACCCGATGTCGAAGGGTGCGTTGTGGGCGACCAGGACCGATCCCCGGGCGAAGTCCAGGAAGGCAGGCAGCGCGGAGTCGATGGTCGGAGCCGTGGCGACCATCCCATTGGTGATGCCGGTCAGGACGGCGATGAACGGAGGGATCGTGGTGTGCGGGTTGACCAGCGTCTGGAACTCACCGAGCACCTCGCCGCCGCAGACCTTCACCGCGCCGATCTCGGTGATCATCGCTCCGCCCGCTGCCGATCCGCCGGTGGTCTCGAGGTCGACGACGCAGAACGTGACGTCACGGAGCGCGCGGCCGAGCTCGTCGAACGTCATCTGTGTCGATCGCGAGGGTCGTCCCAGGAGCCCGGTCCGGGTGGTCATGCTGCTGACGGTAGGCAGCGGCGCCGACAGTTCGGACGACCAACGCGCCGGGGGACCTCACCGAACCGGCCGGAGCAGCACCGCCCAGTCGGCGTCGGCGTACTGCTGCCTCCAGCCGTCGCTGCGCAGTGAACCGGCGATCGCGGAGCCGGGTGGCACCACGGCACATCGGATGCGCCATCTCGTGAAGAGTGGGCGGTAGTCGCCGCTCGCCTCGGCGTGGCGGTCCTCGAGCACCACCGACGACGGATACGGGTCGAACCTGCTGTCGATGAACACCGGGACCTGAGGCACGAACCACAGCAGCGGGCCGCCCTCGGCATAGGTGTTGTACAGCGGCTCCGGACACTGGCGGACCGCTCGTTGTGCGGCTGGGCTGATCGGGTTCCAGCCCAGCCGCCCGAGGGGCTGGGCCCAGCTCAGTGCGACCACGACGCATCCGACCAGAGCAGCGCAACCGAGGAGCTGTCGGGCCGCGGGCACCACGTCGCGAGGGCCGGGATCCGCGGGGCAGAACGCCACGATGAGCGTGGGCAGCGCCACCAACATGAGCAGGGCCACGTTGCGCGCGGCCACGATCGTCAGCGCGGACATCCCGATCGCAGCCACCGGGAGGAGGAGGTTCGGCCAGCTGGCGAACCGGTCACGGCGAGTGACGACGGCCGCGGCGGTTGCGGCGATGAAGATCCAGCTGCCGATGCTGACCGGGTCGAGATGGAACGCAGTGTGGAACTCCTGTAGTGACGACCGGCCCGGGGTCGACGGCGAGCTGAGGACGTAGCGCCACAGCACCGGTCCGAGCGGGTTGAGCAGCGTGAGCAGCGCGCACACCGCGGTGACCAGGCCGACCCGGACGGTGCGGCCGCGCGACGCGACCGTGCGCGACCGAGCATGCACGATCAGCGCGGTGCCGGTGACCAGCACCAGGAGCAGCCCGCCGGCGGCGACGCCTGCGTGCACGTTCGCCCAGATCAGGAACAGCGGAGGCAGCACAAGGAACCGATCGTGGGCCAGCGCCGAGAGGGTCACCGCGAAGAAGAGCAGGGTCGCGACCTGGGGACGCAACGTCCACTCGGCACTCAGCAGCGGGATGACCAGGACCAGCACGATGATCCCCACCCGGCCACGCGCGGGCGCCAACCGGCGTACGACGATGAGGGCGGCGATCGCCATCGCGGCATTCACGGCAGTGAGCAGCGGCATCCCGCCGACTGCGTGCACGGCGTACGCCGCTGCCTGCCACAGCCACTCGTGGTCGGGCCAGTCCCGTCCCGCCGCGGTGAGGGAGTGGTGGTCGACCAGCGGGATCGTGCCGGTGCGCCAGATGTCGGCGCCTGCCCGCAACTGCCACCAGGTGTCGTTCTGGGCAGGCATCAGGCAGGCGGCGACAGCAGCGGCGCCCAGCACGAGGCGGTGGGCGAAGGCGTCGAAGTCCACCCGGTGATTGTTGTCGGTGGCGGCTGGCAGCGTGTGAGAACACCGACTTCCCCCGGTGATGACGAGGAGTGACGAGATGAGCGTTCTGGTCGATTGCGACAGCTGCCTGGTGCGTGGGCTGGCCTGCCACGACTGCGTGGTGACGGTGCTCCTGGGGCCACCTCCGGAGCTCAGTTTCGACGAGGACGAGCGTCAGGCGCTGGCTGTCCTGGCCGACTCGGGCCTGGTGCCGCCGCTGCGCCTGGTCACAGCCATGCGGGGACCGGAGGTCGAGTCGGCGTGAGCGGGCCCGACCCATCCTGTGTGGCTCACGTGGCCGATGTGACAGGCGATGCCTGAGAGGACCGTCGTGGGCGAGAACACATCCACAGACCCGCGCGTTTTCTTTGCCAGTCATCGCCCAGCGCGGTTAGTGTGTGTGCCTCATGGCTGCTGGACCAGCGGGCCGACCAGGTCTGCTCAGGAGCCGCGTCGAATCCGGTTTCGTGCCCACGGGGGGTGCGCGAGACTGGAGCCGGGGAACCACTAACTTGGGGTGAATCCGGCACACCATGCAGGTCGCCACCGTGGCCTGACGTGTGCTGGTAGGGCTTTTCTTTGGGCCCGAATCCGTCAGCTCACCTGGTAGGCGTCAGACACAAAGAGGAGACCGTCCGCTCGTGCACGACGGCCGGAAGCGCCACACGGCGCGCAAGATCGTTGCCGCTGCCTTTGCCACCGCCCTCTCGGGCACGTTGGTCTGCACCGCAGCACCCGCCACCGCCAAGCCGAACGTCGACACCGTTCAGCAGAAGGTGGACAAGCTCTTCCATCAGGCGGAGATCGCCTCGGAGCACTACAACAGCGCCAAGATGCAACTGCATGCATCGTCGACGACACTGAAGGCGCTCAGCGCCGACCTCGGTCGTCAGCGCAAGGTCGTCGACCAACTGCGCCAGCAGGTCGCGACCATGGTGGTCCAGCAGTACCAGGGCCAAGCGCTCTCGACCGCCACCCAGCTGGCGCTGTCCGACGACCCGTCGTCGTTCCTCGACCAGCTCAACACCGTCTCGGCCTACAACAGCCAGCGCGGTGAGGTCATGCACCAGTACGGCGTCGAGCTCTCCCGGCTCAAGCTGCGTGAGAAGGCCGTCGGTGACGAGGCCAAGGCCCTCACCAAGACCAGGGACCAACTGGCCGCGGACAAGGCCGACATCGACAAGCGGGCCGCCGCAGCGAAGCAGCAGCTCGACCAGCTCCAGGCCGAGCAGCGCCAGCAGTTCCTCTCCGGGGACTACTCCGGTCCGGTCCCGAGCGTGAACGCCTCCGGCCGGGCAGCCGCTGCGGTCCGCTACGCGCTCGCCCAGGTCGGCAAGGCCTACGTCTACGGCGCGGCGGGGCCGAGCGCGTTCGACTGCTCCGGCCTGACCATGCGGGCCTGGGGCGCCGCAGGCGTCGGCCTGCCGCACAGCTCGAACGCCCAGCAGGGCTACGGCACCCGCGTCTCCGAGAGCCAGCTGCAGCCCGGTGACCTGGTGTTCTACTACAGCCCGGTCAGCCACGTCGGCATGTACATCGGCAATGGCCTGATCGTGAACGCAGAGAACCCGTCGGTCGGTGTGAAGATCACCGGCCTGCACTCGATGCCGTACTCCGGTGCGGTCCGACCTGGCTGAGCCACGCCGGTGGCGCGCGACCGGGTTGGTCGCAGCGCTGCTGCTCGTCGCCCTCGCTGCGCTGGCCGGGTGCAGCCACGAGGTCAGCATCCGGCCGCCGAAGCCACCGCAGGACGTTGCTGCCTCCCGAGCCGATGCTGCTCAGCAGGCGCTGGACACGCTCCGTCGCGCCATCGCGACCGGGCGGCCCGCGCCGGACCTCGCGGCTCCAGGCGCCGCGGCCCTGGTGCCGCAGATCCTCCGCAACGCAGCCGCTCTCCGGGTGCGCCATGTCTCGCTCGACTACCTCGACGCGAACCTCGGCGTGCCCAGCCGCGCGCAGGCCGCGAGATTCGGCGCGGGCGCCTGGGTGGCCAGCGTGCAGATCTCCTATCGGATCCCCGAGGACACCGGCGCCACGCACATGGAGGCGGCATTCACCTTCGTGCCGGGCCGACGCACTGCCACGATCGCAGCGATCGGCGGGCACGGAGAGCGCAGTCCGTTGTGGATGCGCGGGTCGCTGCAGGTGCGCCGAACGGCACGGACCCTGGTTCTCGATGCAGGCCCGGGCAGCCCGGCGCCTTACGTCCGACTGGCCAAGCACGCCGTACGCGACGTCAACCTCGTGCTGCCGAGATGGCGGGGACGCCTGGTGATCGAGGTCCCCGCGTCCGAGGGGGAGCTCGACTCGGTGCTGGATGCGCAGCGAGCGACGTACGCGAACATCGCCGCGGTGACCACCACGGTGGACGGCTCCACGATCCGGGGGGCGCCGGTGCACGTGTTCCTCAACCCGAGCGTGTTCGGCACCTTGAAGACCAAGGGCGCCCAGGTCGTGGTCAGCCACGAGACCACCCACGTGGCGACGAACGCGCCCTTCGCGCAGATGCCGACCTGGCTGCTGGAGGGCTTCGCCGACTACGTCGCGCTCGACCACGCCGGTGTTCCGGTGCAGACCGCAGCAGCGCAGATCCTGGCCCGGATCCGCAAGCACGGGCTGCCGCACGGGCTGCCGACCGCCACCGATCTCGAGCCGACCGCAGGAGGGCTGGGCGCGACCTACGAGGAGGCGTGGCTGGCCTGCCACTACCTGGGCGCGACGTACGGCGAGGCGAAGCTGGTGGCGTTCTATCGGGCCGTCGACCACGGGATGTCCCTGTCCGCAGCCTTCCGCAACATCGTCGGGGTGAGCCAAGCCCAGTTCGTGGCGGGCTGGCGGCAGGACTTGGCCCGGCTGGCAGGCTGAGCCCATGAAGACCCCGGGCGAACGCGCTTCGCTTGCCGTCGCCCGGGGACCACGATGAACCCACCTATCGGGCGACTGCCGGACCGCTGGCTGAGTCTTGCGGTCACGGTGGTGGGGGCCGTCGCCTTCCTCGTGCTGGCCGCCCTCCTGGTGCCGTGGCAGTGGGTGCCGGGCGGCCACTACGTGCACGTGCGCGCAGACCAGGTCTTCACCGCCCACCAGATCGCGCAGGGACAGCGCTACTCCTCCGCGCAGCGCCACCTCGGTTGGGCGGCGTACGCCGTGTCGTGCCTGGTCGCTCTGGTGCTGGGGCTGACACCGTGGGGTGCCGGGCTGCTCCGCAGGCTGGGAGGGCGCTGGTGGTGGAAGGTCGCCGTCGGCAGCGCCATCGTGCTGGCCATCGGGGCCGCGGCCACGCTGCCGTTCGAATGGCTGTCCTACCAGCGCGCTGTCGCCGCCGGGCTGAGCCGCCAGCCGGCCTCTGGCTGGTGGCACGACCAGGGAGTCTCCTTCGGGGTCGGCTGGGTCCCGACCGCGATCCTGCTCCTCGTGCTGGTGGGTGTCGCTCGCCGGGCCCCCCGCAGCTGGCCGGTCTGGGTCGCCGCGGCGACGGCCGTGCTGGGGGCGCTCGCGTCCTACGTGTACCCCGTCGTGGTGGAGCCGCTGTTCAACCACTTCACCCCGATGGGGCCGAGCCAGCTCCGATCGCAGATCATGGACCTGGCCCACAAGGAACACGTGCACATCAGCGACGTGCTGGTGGCCGACGCCTCACGTCGTACGACGACTCTGAACGCCTACGTCACCGGCTTCGGCAACACCCGCAGGGTCGTCGTCTACGACAACCTGCTCCGTGAGGCGCCGCGCGGCGAGATCCTCGTCGTCGTCGCGCACGAGCTCGGTCATGCCCGGCACGAGGACGTCGTGCTGGGCACCGTGCTCGGTGTCGCCGGCGGCGTGGCGGGCATCGGCCTGCTGGGGATGGTCCTCTCCAGCGAGCGGTTGCTCCGGCGCAGCCGTACCGGCGGCGCGGACGACCCGACGGTGGTGCCGCTGGTGCTCGCCCTGGCCGTGGTGGCGACCTTCCTGGTCAGTCCCGTGGAGAACACGATCAGCCGGGCGATCGAGGCGCGCGCAGATCGTGCGTCGCTGGCGGCGACCGACGACTATCGCGACTTCATCGCGATGCAGCGCCGGCTCGCGGTGTCCTCGAAGAGCGACCCCACACCTCCACTGTGGGGTCAGCTCTGGTTCGGGACGCATCCGACCACGCTCCAGCGGGTCGGCATCGCCGAGGCGTTGGAGCACAGGGCGCACTGATATGGGCTCTGGAGGCCCAGCACGGTGCGGGGGCCGTGAACGGGTGCACGTGAGCGGTCCGCGGCGTGGCGCCTCAGGTGCACGTGGTCGACACGTGCGCGGCGACTGACTGGCACGAGTCGGAGAAGAGATTGAGCACCGCCCCGCCGAAGAGAAACACGGCGGCGGCGATGACGGCGGCGATGCCGGTGATCAGCAGGCCGTACTCGACGGCCGAGGCGCCGGTGTCATCGTGCGTTGGGCCGGTGGGCATTGCGACCTCGGCCGGAGCCGGCTGCCCAGGACCCGTCAGGCGGGCACAGGGCAACCGGTCGGCCGACGATCAGCAGGCCGTGTTGCTGTTGATCGATGCGCAGGTGTTGGTGAACACGTTGTGCAGCACACCGCCCAACGCGAACACGATGACGACGATCACCGCAGCGATGCCGGCGATCAGCAGCCCGTACTCGACGGCCGAGGCGCCCTTCTCGCTGCGTGCTCGCAGTCGCTCATCGACCGAATGGATTCCACTCTCGAGCATGACGTAGATAAAAGTGAACATGGTCCCTCCCGAGGACTCGTCCTGATGTGACTGTCCGGCCGAACGGTCAGGTTCGGCCATCACAAAGTCTTCCAGTTGGCGGCCCTGGGGACATTCCCCTTCCGGACAGAGCTCAGTGACGAGGACGGGCCATCCGTGGAGTAGTCCTTTCGGGCTATGCCCCCGCCTCAGGGCGGCGGTGCCTCCGCGCCGAGGACACCCGTTCGGATCGCGGTCATCAGGGCCTGGGCCCGGTTGGCGGCGCCCAGCTTCTCGTAGATGCTGGAGATGTGCGCCTTGGCGGTCGACTCGCTGATGTACAACCGGCTGGCGATCCCGCTGACGCCGAGCCCCTCGGCCAGCAGTTGCAGCACCTGACGCTCGCGATCGGTGAGTCGAGGCGAGGCCGACGACCTCCGTCGGACCATCGCGGTGGCCAGACCCGTGCAGGTGAAGCTGCGCGGCGCCACCGCCGCCTGACGGGCGGCGTTGACCACGTCGGTGCTCGGGGCGTCCTTGCCCACGAAGCCGGAGGCGCCGGCATCCATGGCCGCGAAGATCTGTTCGTCGCCGGCGTACATCGTGAGCACGACCAGCCCGATCTCCGGCCGCTCGGTGCGTAGCGTCCGCACGATCTGCAGTCCGGAGCCGTCGGGCAGGTTGACGTCGGTGATCAAGACGTCTGGGCGTAGATCGTGCGCGACGTCGAGGCCGTGGGCGACGCTGGCGGCATCGCCGACGATCTCGAAGCCTCCGGCGCGGGCGAAGGCACCCGCCAAGCCGTTGCGGATCAGCTCGTGGTCATCGACCAGCACCACGCTGGTAAGCCTCGCCATGGAGCCACGCTAGCGGTCCACACGCACCGTCACACAGGTTCCACGGCTGTCGGCCGCCGGTGAGTCGATCTCGAGGTCGGCGCCGACCGCCGCGGCCCGCTCCTTCATGATCTGTAGCCCGTGCGAGTCGTCGCGTCCTGGGCCGAGGCCCGAGCCGTCGTCGCGTACGACGAGCTCGGCCTCGGGGGCGCGCACCCGGCAGGTGACCCAGAGATTGGTCGCAGCAGAGTGCTTGCGGGCGTTGTTGATCGCCTCTTGTGCGATCCGCAGTAGCTCCGACTCGATCTTCGGGCGCAGTCTCGGCCCGGACTCATCGAGGGAGAGGTGCACGGCCATCGTCGTCCGGCTGCCGACGAAGCGGGCCATCTCCGAGAGGCTCTCGCCCAACCCACGGCCCACCGTGACGCTGTTGCGCAGGTCGAACACCGAGTAGCGGAGCTCACCCACCACGCGACTGATCTCCTCGCGCAGCCCGCCCAGCTGGCTCTCCTGCTCAGGGTCGGCGGGGGTGACGCCGTCGAGGAGGTAGCCGAGCGAGGCGACGTCCTGGGCGATGCCGTCGTGCACCTCCCGCGCCAGACGCTGGCGCTCCTCCTGGGTGGCCGAGCTGCGCACGCCGTCGAACAGCAGGGCGGCATGCAGCTTGAGGGTCTCTGGGGACAGCGCTGCCACGAGGTCGTCCAGGTCCTGGCGCGAAGGCGGGTACTCACAGGTGGCGGCCAGCACCGCGACCGTCTGTCCGTCCCGGACCAACGGCACCGTGAGGTCGCGGCCCTGAGCGATCGGGGCGCGGTCGAACCAGGCGTACTCTCGCGCCCGGTGATCCCCGATCTCCTCGGGCACGCTGCCCGCACTGCACCGTAGCGGGGTGATCGTGCCGGCGGGCGTGCGGGAGAACAGGGCGGAGGTCCGTAACGGCAGGCAGTCCGATGCGGCAGCGAGAAGCGTGTCCGCGATGCCGGTCAGGTCGAGACCATCGCTGAGCCGTCCCGAGACCTGCTGGAGCTGCTTGATGAGGTCTGCGGCGTTGCGGTACGACGTGTCGGTGGCCGTCTCGGCCAGCAGGCGGTGGATCGAGGCGCCGAGGAGGCCCAGACCGATGCCCGTGACCATCCAGACGATGCCACGGGCCGCCACCGGGCGGCTCAGTTCGTGAAGGAAGAGGAAGCCGACGGTCATCACCACGGCCTCGGTGGCGATGACCCTCAGCAGGCCGCTGATGCGCCCCGCGAGGCCGCCGATGAGGACCGGAACTGTCAGGTAGGGCACCACCGAGTCGTTGCCGGGAGCGAGCGCTACCGCTGCTGCCGCCGCTACGGCACCTTCGAGGATGCCGATCCAGGTCTCCGATATGCGCCGACTCAACGACAGGACCTGGCCCGTCGCGGCGATCAGGAGAACGATCAGGCCCCCATCGGCCGTGGGCGTGCCGGACACCGGAAGCATCGCCAGGATGGCGGCCAGGCTGAACACCCGGGCCGCGAGTGCCACCCGCCGGATCTGGCTCACGGACAGCTCACCCGACGGTCCCCGAGAAGTTGTTAATGATAGAGATCGCCGCCGGCCCGAGCACGGCGATGAACAGGCACGGCAGGATGCAGAAGATCAGCGGGATCAGGATCTTGACCGGCACCTGCTGGGCCTTCTCCTCGGCCCACTGCCGCTTCTTGACCCGGATCTCCGACGATTGGACCCGCAGGACCTGACCCACCGGGATGCCGAAGGCATCGGCCTGCACCATCGCGCTCACGAAGGCACGCAGCTCGGGCATTTGAGTGCGCTCGGCCAGCGAGCGCAGGGCGTCCGAACGGCTGCGGCCGATCTGCATCTCCTGCAGCATCCGGGCGAACTCTTCAGCCACCGGACCCTCGGAGTTGCGTGCGACCTGAGCAACTGCGGCGTCGAATCCCAACCCGGACTCGACCGAGATGGTGAGCAGGTCGATCGCGTCCGGCAGTGCCCGCTGCATCTGCTCGGTGCGGTTGTAGGCCACCTGGTAGAGGTAGAAGTTCGGGGTGAGGTAGCCCGCGACGGAGGCGAGCACGACGAACCCGAGCGTCGGCAGGAAGCCGATCCCCATCGCCACTGAGGCAAGCAGCGACACCACCAGCGCCGCGAGGAAGCAGAGGACCTTCCCGGCGATGATCCGGTCGACCGTCCAGCCCTTGGGGTTGCCAGCGTGCTCAAGCTTCTGCCGGAGCCGGACGCTGGCGTCGGCCGGGGTCAGCCTGCTGCCGAGGCCCTGCAACCGGCCGAGCAGGGGGATCAGCACCCGTTCGCTGAACGGCGGCTCGAGCTCCTGCTTCATCTCCTGCGGAGCCGAGGTCAGCGCCTCGAGCACGGCCAACGAGCGGTGCACGCCGGTGCGCTCTTGGGTGAGGCCCCCGAGGGCGGCGAAGACGACGAACAGGGCGGCGAAGATCATCGCCACGCCGAGCAGTAGGAGCAACGTGTTCATGCGGGGCCCCCGGGGCGTTGTGCGGCGGAGTGAAGCGGGGGAGCAGAACGTCTTGGGATGCTCATAGGTCCACCTTCGCGACCTTGGACATCCAGAAGATGCCGACTGTGAGGAGGACGGCGATGCCGACGCACATCACCCAGCCGAGCGGCGTCGTGTACAGCGGGTGCACGTAGTCGGGCTTGGTGAGGGTGAGGTAGACGAGGAACAACGGCGGCAGCCCACCGAGGATGGCGGCCGAGAGACGGCCCTCGGCCGACAAGGCCTTGACATGGCGTCGCAGGAACTCACGCTCCCGCAAGGTGGCGGCGACGGTGAGCAGCAGCTCGGCGAGGTTTCCGCCGACCTGGCGCTGGATCCGGATCGCCATCACCACCCAGCTGAAGTCCTTGCTGTTCATCCGCTGGGCGACACCTTCGAGCGCATCCTCGAGGGTGACCCCGAGGCGGGCCTCGACGACGACGCGGCGGAACTCCGAGGACACCGGCTCCGTCCCCTCGCGAACGATGGTGTCGATTGACTGGGCCAACGAGAGCCCGGCGGACAGACTGCCCGACATGAGTTGCAGGGTGTCGGCGAGGCTGCTGTCGAACGCTCGCAGCCGGCGGCTGCGCTTGAGGCCGAGGAAGATCCACGGCCCGATCGCCCCGCCGGCGAGGAAGATCACGATGAGCAGCGGGTTGCCCGCGCCGAGGAGTCCGCCGACCAGCCCGGCGGCGATCGCGATGCCGCCGTGGATCAGCACCCACTCAGCCGGTTTGACCGCCATGCCGGCGGCCTCGAGCCTCTTCTCGATCCGGGCCTCGAGACTGCGGTTGTTGGCCAGCGCGCGCGCCGCCACCCCCTTGGCCTGGTCGGCGAGGGAGAGTCCGGCCTCCTTCTCGATCGCACGCTTGCCCGGGCGGCTGCCGGTGCCGCTGGCGCCGTACGTGCCGATCTGGTCCTCGACCGATGCGCCAACCACCGGCTGCGGCAGGCCGCCGAACAGCCCCATCAGCAGGGCCAGGAGCGCGAGGCCGATCGCGGCGACCGCGCCGAGCGCCACCGGCCATGGAATCGACAGCGCGCCGGCTTGCACTCGCGTCGGGGCGTGCGTCGCCGGGGGACTGGTCGCGACTGACCGGTGGACGGCCACGAACGCCGAACCCGTGTAGCTCTGGCCCGCAGCAGACAGGGTGATGGCGACGTCGGCGTCCTTGGCGGTCACCGAGGCCGGCACGGCCACTGTCACCAGCACCTGCCGAGCGAGCACGGCGGCCTCGCTGCGGTACGCCGCGGTCAGGGTCGTCGGGTCGGCGGCACTGAGCACCGTGCCTCGTCCGGCGCGCGCGATCGCGTTGAGGGGCTTGTTGCTCGCGTCTGCCCGTGCCAGCGAGACTGCGTCCAGCTTCACCCCGGACCGGCGGACGTGGTCGAGAGCCGCCTGCAGGGACGAGCCAGTGGTGTCCTTGCCGTCGGACAGCAGCAGGACGTCCCGTTGGCCCGCCGTGCCGGTGGCGTCGACGGCAGCGCTGACACCGTCGTAGAGCGAGGTGTGCGTGGACAGACTCAGACCGCCCAGTGCGGAGCGCGCGGCCGCACGGTCCGTGGTCGGCGGCAACAGCTCGTCGACGGAGTCTGCGAACGTCACGATGCCGACGGCGACGTTGGCCGGCACGGTGTCCAGGTAGGACTGCGCAGCCTTCGTCGCCTCCCTGATCCTGGTACCGCGCATGCTGCTGCTGGTGTCGATCGCGAGGACGGTGGTGCGCTGCACGGCGTTGGTCGTCGAGGCCTCTTGGGCCGTCGCCGTCGCGTCCGTGCCGCCGACGGTCGCGCTGACCGACTTCAGATCGACCGCGGCCGTGCCCGGGACCGAGACCAGCAGCTTGAGCGTGCCGTTGCCGGTCTGCACGTGGTCGATGCTGACGCCGTCCGCGGCGTACGACGGTGCGGCGAGAGCTCCGCCGACGAGAACCGCGACGGCAAACGGGCCCAGCAGGCCGCGCAGGAGTCTCATCGGAAGCCGCCGGTCGCGAAGATGCGAGGGTCGACGCGCACGTTGGAGTGCGCCATCTTCTCCAGGAACTTCGGGCGGAGCCCGGTCGCCCGCAGGGTGCCGAGACTTGTCCCGTCGGCGTCGAACCCGGCCCCGGTGTCGTAGACGAAGATGTCCTGCAGCGTGATCACGTCGCCCTCCATCCGCTCGACCTCGGTGATGTGGGTGATCCGGCGGCTACCGTCCTTGAGACGCGCCTGGTGCACGATCAGGTCGACCGCCGAGGCGATCTGCTCGCGAATGGCGCGCATCGGGAGATCCATGCCGGCCATCAGCACCATGGTCTCGATGCGGGACAGGGTGTCGCGCGGTCCGTTGGAGTGCACCGTGCAGATGGAGCCGTCATGGCCGGTGTTCATCGCCTGCAGCATGTCGAGCGCTGAGGAGTCACGGACCTCGCCGACGATGATCCGGTCCGGCCGCATCCGCAGGGAGTTGCGCACGAGGTCGCGGATGCTCACCTGGCCCTTGCCCTCGATATTGGCCGGTCGTGACTCCAGGCGTACGACGTGATCCTGCTTGAGCTGGAGCTCGGCGGCGTCCTCGATCGTGACGATCCGCTCGTCGTCGGGGATGAAGGACGAAAGCACGTTGAGCGTCGTCGTCTTGCCTGCTCCCGTGCCGCCGGAGACGATCACGTTGAGCCTTCCTCGGACGCAGGCGTCGAGGAACTCCGCCGTCTTCTCGCTGAGCGAACCGAACGTGATGAGGTCGTCCACGGTGAAGGGGTCGGCGGCGAACTTCCGGATGGTCAGCGAGCTCCCGTCGATAGCCAGAGGCGGCACCACCGCGTTGACGCGGCTGCCGTCGGGCAGGCGAGCATCCACCATCGGGGAGGCCTCGTCCACACGGCGGCCGATCCGGGAGACGATCTTGTCGATGGTGCGGCGCAGATGTGCCTCGTCCTTGAACTTGCCATCGACCCGCACCAGCTTGCCCTTGCGCTCGAGCCAGATGTCGAAGGGCCCGTTGACCATCACCTCGGCCACGTCGGTGTCGCGCAGGTAGGGCTCGAGGGGGCCGTAGCCCAGGATGTCATCGGCGATCTCCTGGGTGATGCGCTGGCGATCACCTGCAGTGAGAGGCCGGTGGTCCGCAGCCATCACGTCGATGAGCGCGGCGCGGACCTTGCTCTCGAGCTCGGACTGGGTGAGGTTGGCGTCGTACAGCTGGGGGCCGAGCTGGACCAGCAGCTCGGCGTGCACGCTCGCCTTGAGATCGTCGAAGCGGGTCTGGCTCGCGCGTGCCCGGGTGCGGGGGTCGCCGGAGTGCGCACCCTGGACCCGAGCCGGGGGAGGCGGCGGTGCCCCGGCACCGCTGGGAGCGGTCTCCGAGCTGGGAGCGGCCTCCGAGCTGGGAGCGGCCGCGGGGGCGGGTGCTTCGGGAGCTGGAGTCGAGCCTCCGCGCGCTGCTGCGGCCAGCCGGTCGCTCAATGAACTCATCGGGTCACGCTCCGTTCCGCTTGTGGCGGCGCAGGAGGCCGCGTCGGCCACTTGACTTGGTGGGCAGCTCGGACCCCGCGAGCCGCGCGGCGAGTTGGCGGATCGACTGCGACACCGGGCTGTCCGGGTGCCCCAGCACGATCGGGCGCCCGTGGTTGGTCGAGCTGGCCACGGCCATGTCCGAGGGGATCGCCGCCACCACGGACTGCTTGAGGATCGTCTCGACGTTGTGCACCGACAGGCCGACCTCGTCGTCGGCACGGTTCAGCACCAGGTGCCGGTTCTCCTTGACGAGGTCGAGCAGGTCGAGGGTTTCCAGCGCCATCTTCATGTTCTTCACGGTCGGTACGTCGAGCGTGGCCACCAGCACCAGCTCGTCGGTCTCGTCGAACGCCTGGAGCACCGGCTCATCGAAGCCGGGGGAGGTGTCGATCACCACGAAGTCGAAGTGCTTGCGCAGTGTCGTCACGACGCGTCGTACCAGACTGGCGGGAATCCGGTCCCGCGCATCGGGGATCGTCGGTGCGGCCAGGATCATCACGTTGTCGGCGTGCCGGGTCAGCAACTGCCGGAGGAGGGAGAAGTCCAAGGTCGTCTCCGAGCCGACGGCCTCATCGATGGTGTGCTCCGGGATCAGCTGCAGGGTGATGGCGACGTCGCCGAAGGCCAGATCGAGATCGATGATGCAGACCCGTTTGGCGGGGTCGCTCGCCAGCGCGAGCGCGAGGTTCACCGCCATCGTGGTCTTGCCGACGCCGCCCTTGGGGCTGAAGACGGTGATCACCTTGCCGCCGGTGCCGCCAATGCTGGTCGCCGGACCGTGAATGGCCTCCCAGGTCTGCCGGGCGCGGTCAACGGCGCTCCGAAGGCCCGCGGTGTCGCCGGCAGCGACCACGGAGGGGATCCCGGCGCTCATCGCGGACTCGAACACCGACGTGGTCAGCTCATGGCGGATCAGCACCACCCCGGCCGACGGGTGGGTGGTGCGCAGCTTGTCGGCCACCTCGGCGGCCTGGCGCAGCGGAACATCGGGGCCGAGTACGACGACGTACTCGTCGGGGCGGCTCTGCATCCAGGCAGCAAGCTGGTCGGTGCCGGCAACGACGTGCGCGCCGTCGGCGAGCAGGGCCGTCATTGCGGCGGCCTGCTTGCTGTCCTGTTCGACGAGGACCGGCATTGCTAACCCTCCCTCATGAAACGCGTGCTCACCGGAAGAGGTTCGACCCCGAGACACCGCGATCGGGGTGGACCTTGGAGTCCTTGTTCAGCAGCCCGAGCGCGAGCTCGCCGTTGCCGCTGGCGAACAGCACCTTCTCCGACTCGGCCTGGTCGAGTGCCAGCGTGATCAGCGTGCGAGGGAGCTGCTCGGTGGTCTGTGCCCCACTGCTGTCGGTCTTGGTGGTCGAGACCACCGTGGTGGTGCCGACGCCGATCACCTCGACCTTGGGGAGCAGCAGCCGGGAGAACGGACCGGCGGTGCCCAGGCCGGCACCCTGCATGTAGATCGCGACCTCGTCGCCGGGGTTGACGAAGCCCGCGACCCTGGCCGGGTCGGTGAGGTTGACCGACACCGCCATCTTGCCCTTGGGGATCGTCAGCGTCGTGCCGGAGCCGGTCGCCCCGAACTTGGTCGAGATGATCTGCTCGCCGGGGTAGATCGTCGTGTTCGCGACCTGGTTGCTCACGGCGGAGAGGTCGGTCAGCGCACCGGGGAGCACCTGGCCCTGTGGCACGCTGCCCAGCTCGATCTTGCCGGCTGCCTGGGCAGCTGCCACGGTCTCGCCCGGGTCGATCTGCTTCACCGCACGGAGCACCTTCACCGCGTCGTACTGCTGCGCGGCGCGGTTGTCGGCACCGCGGACGTAGAGGAACACGAGAAGTGTTCCGAGCACGGCGATCACTGCTGCCGTGGCCAGGAGTACTTTCCTGCGATCCATGGTCGAGCCTCCCTCAGTCCCGACGCACGCGTGCCGTGCGCGCGAGCGCGCGGTGCATGCGATCGCCGACGCCCCTCCGCGTCGGCAGTCACCATGGTGACGGCAAATGCGGGCTCATGTGTGCGAATCACGGAACTTGTGATCTGGAATGCGCAGTTCCGGATCGGGACGCGCAGGCGATCGGAGTCCGGCCCGGGGAGCCATCGAGGCTGCTGAGCGCGTCAGCGCGCGTAGAGCGCCTCGACGTCGTCCGCGCACTCCCGCATGACCACGTTGCGCTTCAGCTTGAGGCTGGGCGTCAGCTGGCCGCCCTCCTCGGTCCAACTGACCGGAAGGATCGTGAACTTGCGGATCGACTCCGCCTTCGAGACCGCCTTGTTGGCGTCCTCGACCGCAGCCTCGATCTCGGCACGGAGGTCAGGGTCGTCGACGAGCTCGGCGAGCGGGCCGGACTTGTCGTGCTGCCGGGCCCAGGCCTCGAAGGCCTCCTCGTCGACGGTCACCAGGGCCGCGATGAACGGCTGGCCGTCGCCGACCACGATGCACTGGTCGACCAGCGCGTGGGCTCGGAGCCGGTCCTCGAGCACCGCGGGAGCGACGTTCTTGCCGCCTGCGGTGACCAGGATCTCCTTCTTGCGACCTGTGATCCGGACGAAGCCCTCGTCGTCGATCTCCCCGACGTCGCCGGTGTGGAACCAGCCGTCGCCGTCGATGGCGTCGCTGGTGGCCCGCGGATTGTTCCAATAGCCGGCGAAGACCTGCCCGCCACGGAAGAGCAGCTCGCCGTCGTCGGCCACCCGGACCGAGGTGCCCTGGACAGGGCGTCCCACAGTGCCGATCCGCTGGGCGTCGGGAAGGTTCACCGTCAGGGCTGCGGTGGTCTCCGTCAGGCCATAGCCCTCCAGGACGTTGACCCCCACGCCGCGGTAGAAGTGGCCGAGGCGCTCACCCAGCGGAGCGCCCCCGGAGACGGCATACTCGCAGTTCCCGCCGAGCGCGGTGCGCAGCCGGCCGTACACGAGTCGGTCGAAGACCGCGTGCTGTGCCCTGGTGAGGAGTCCGGCGCGGCCGGTGTCCTGGGCGCGCGACCAGGCGATCGCTGCCTCCGACGCGCGCTGGAAGACGCGGCCCTTGCCGTCGGCGACAGCACGTTGGGACGCGGTGTTGAAGACCTTCTCGAAGACGCGGGGCACCGCCAGGATGAAGGTCGGCCGGAACCCGGCGAAGTCCTCGAGCAGGTTGCGTACGTCGGCGGAGTGCCCCATCCGGACCCGGGCGCGGATGCAGCCGACCTCGATGATCCGCGCGAAGACGTGCGCCAGCGGGAGGAACAGCAGCGTGGACGGCGGATCCTCCCCCTCCTCGGGCCTGAAGAGCCGGTCCAGCTCCTCGATGGCGACGGTGGCCTCGAACAGGAAGTTCGCGTGGGTCAGCATGCAGCCCTTGGGACGGCCCGTCGTTCCTGACGTGTAGATCAGCGTGGCCAGTGCGTCCGGTCCGGTGCCGGAGCGTCGCGCCTCGAGGTCGGCGTCAGGGACGTCCTCGCCGAGGGTGTGCAGCACGTCGAGCGCCCCGCCCTCGATGGACCAGACGTTGTGCAGGTCGTCCAGACCCTCCCGGACCTCGCTGACCCGGCTCATGTGATCGGGCGTCTCGGCGAGAACGGCCCGCGCCCCTGAGTCCGCCAGGATCCAGCGCACCTGCTCGGCGCTCGATGTCTCGTAGATGGGCACGCTGGCCGCCCCGGCGTACCAGATGGCGTAGTCCAGGACGGTCCACTCGTAGCGGGTCTTGGACATCAGGGCGACCCGGTCCCCGGGCTGGACGCCGGCCGCGATGAGGCCCTTCGCCGTCGCCCGCACCTCGGCGAGCAGGGTTGCCGCAGTGACGTCACGCCAAGCGGTGCCGTCGCGGCGGCTCAGCACGACGGCATCGGGGTGCTCGGTGCCGTTGGCCACCACGTCGTCGGCCAGGTTGCCGATCTGCGGGACGGTCACCTCGAGGGGGGTGGAGTACTCACGCACGGGGCGCCTCCTCGCGGGTGGTGCCGACGTGAGCCGGCGACGGGATCTGCTCGGGTGGTGGGGCTGACGTTACCGACTGCGCACCCTGAGGAGTACGGCGACCAGCAGCCGGACCGTGCGTCCGCCGCGCTGACGGGACGATCCTCGGGGCCCGGACTCGGATAGCCTGTCCGACATGGCCGAGCAGACCACGTCGAGCATCCTCATCGAGGCCCCCGCCGAGCGGGTGATGGCGGTGATCGCGGACTTCCCGGCGTACCCGACCTGGGCCCAGGGCATGAAGCAGGTCGACGTGCTCAGCGCCGGTGCCGACGGGCGGGCCGAGCAGGTCCACTTCGAGCTCGAGGCGACCCCGATCAAGGACACCTATGTCTTGGGCTACGACTGGGACGGTGACCGGGCCGTGCACTGGCACCTGGTCGAGGGCAAGATGCTCAAGGCCATGCAGGGGGCCTACGAGCTGAGCCCCGCCGGGACCGGGACCGAGGTCACCTACCGGCTCACTGTGGAGGTCGCGATCCCGATGATCGGGATGCTGCGGCGCAAGGCCGAGAAGGTGATCATCGACAGCGCGCTGAAGGGGCTGAAGAAGCGCGTCGAGTCGCTCGGCTGAGCCGCTGTGGCTCCGCGGATCATCCTCTTCACCGGCAAGGGGGGCGTCGGCAAGACCACGACGGCGGCGGGCACGGCGACGCTCGCGGCCCGGTCGGGCAGCCGCACCCTCGTGCTGTCCACCGACGCTGCCCACTCGCTCGCTGACACGTTCGGCGTCGCCATCGGTGCCGAGCCCACCCAGGTCGAGGAAGGACTGTGGGTCCAACAGGTCGACGCCCAGCGCCGCTTCGAGCACTCCTGGGGCGAGATCCAGGGCTACCTGCGCAGCGTGCTGGACACGGTCGGGGTCGACCCGATCACCGCGGAGGAGCTCACCGTGGTGCCGGGGGCCGAGGAGGTGCTCGCCCTCCTCGAGCTCCGCTCGCACGCGGTGGGGGACCGGTGGGACCTCATCGTGGTGGACTGCGCGCCGACCGCCGAGACCCTGCGCCTGCTCGCACTGCCCGAGGCGCTCGGCTGGTACATGAACCGCGTCTTCGGCGTCCAACGCCGGGTGGTCAAGGCTCTCCGTCCCGTCCTCACTCGCGCGGCCGGCGTGCCGATGCCGGAGGAGTCCGTCTTCGACGCGGTCCAGCGACTGCACCACGACCTGTCGGAGGTGCAGCAGATCCTCAGCGGCAAGGACGCCACGGTGCGGCTGGTGCTCACCCCGGAGGCCGTCGTCGTGGCGGAGGCGCGCCGTTCGCTGACCACCCTCTCGCTGTACGGCTACCGGGTGGACGGGGTCGTGGCGAACCGGGTGTTCCCCTCCGGGAGCGATGAGTGGCTGGCAGGCTGGGTGCGCGCGCAGTCCGAGGTGCTCGACGAGATCCGGCACTCGTTCGCCGGTCTGCCCATCTGGGTGTCGGCGTACCAGCCGGGCGAGCCCGTCGGAGCGGACGCTCTGGCGTCCTTCGCGGCCGCGGCGTACGGCGACGACGACCCGTTCGCCCTGCTCGAGGACGAGGGGCCGATGAGCGTCCGACGGACCGACAGCGGTGCCGTGCTCAGCATCGCGCTGCCCTTCGCGAGCCGGGAGGACGTCGACCTCGCTCGGCACGGCGACGAGCTCGTCGTGACCGTCGGGTCGTACCGGCGGCTGCTGGCGCTGCCCGTGGCGCTGGCCCGGCAGACGGTCACCGGCGCTCGTGTCGAGGATGGCGCCCTGCAGGTACGGTTCAGGTTCGAGGAGGGATCCACCCGTGACCGATGATCGCGCCGACGACGAGCAGGATGCCTCCGGCAGGCCGCCGGTCGGCAGCGTCGCCGAGGAGGCCGCCGCGCTGTTGGCGGCGCTGTCCGGCTTCGCCAAGGAGCAGGGCAGCCAGTACGCCGGTGCCGCCTCCGGGGTCGCGACCGCCGCGTCGGAGTCGCTGCACAACCTCAACGAGCACATCGCCACGGGGTCGAAGGACTGCGTCTACTGTCCGGTGTGCCAGGTGATCCACGCAGTGCGTGCGACCAGCCCGGAGGTGCGCACGAACCTGGCCATCGCCGCGAACGCCCTCGCCCAGGCCGCGGCGGGCATGCTGGCCAGTCACGTCCCGACGGACGAGTCCGGTCCGGTGCAGAAGATCGACCTGGACGACGGCTCCGACTGGGAGGACTCCTGAGTGGCAACGCACGGCACGCAGCACCTGAGCATCGGCGTCGACGTCGGCGGCACCAAGATCGCCGGTGGCCTGGTCAGCGAGGACGGCACCCTGCTCGGCTCCGCCAGGCGAGAGTCGCCGGCGACCGACTCGAGTGCGATCGTCGCCACCATCGCCGACCTGGTCGAGGAGCTGACCGCGACCGCCGAGGGCGCGGTCCGCGGCATCGGCGTCGCCGCGGCAGGGTTCGTCGACCGGGACCGTTCGACGGTGCTCTTCGCCCCCAACCTGGCGTGGCGAGACGAGCCGCTGCGGGCCGACCTGGAGACCCGGCTGAAGCTCCCGGTGGTCATCGAGAACGATGCGAACGCGGCGGCGTGGGGGGAGTTCCGATTCGGTGCGGGCGCCGATGTCGACGACCTGTTGCTGATCACCGTCGGCACCGGCATCGGCGGCGGCGTGGTCCTTGACGGCCAGCTGATGCGCGGTGGCTTCGGCATCGGTGCCGAGGTCGGGCACATGCGCGTCGTACCGGACGGGCGGCTGTGCGGCTGCGGCAACCACGGCTGCTGGGAGCCCTACGGCTCGGGCAACGCGCTCGTCAAGAACACCCGCACCGAGGCCGCACAGTCATTGCTGGCCAGCGACCTGGTCGCGCGCGCCGGCGGCGACCCGGACGACATCGACGGGCCGATGATCAGTGCCGCAGCGGCCGCCGGCGACCAGTTCGCGATCGACCAGATCAAGGAGATCGGCACCTGGCTGGGGGCCGGTATCGCCTCCCTGGCTGCGATCCTCGACCCGACCGTGGTGGTGATCGGTGGGGGCGTCAGCGAGGCCGGCGAGCTGCTCGTCGGACCCGTCCGGGAGACCTTCGGCCGGCTCCTGACCGGGCGTGGTCACCGTCCGACGGCCGAGATCCGCCTCGCCAGCCTGGGCAACCGAGCCGGGATGCTCGGCGTCGCCGACCTGGCCCGCACGCCCGCTCGCTGAACGCGCGGTCCCTCAGACGACCGCACCGTCGTCCCACGGATCGTCGTCGTCACCCTTGCGCATCGTGGCCACCAGGTAACCGAAGCCGCCCACGAACGCGCAGAACAGCAGCAGGGAGGCCCAGGACGGCAGGCTGATCCGCAGCAGGATGCAGACCAGGGCGATCGAGGGCGAGCCGAACAGGGCGATCCAGGCGGCGCCGCGCGGTCCGGTGGGCCGGGGGGCGGGCGGTGGCGGCGGGGGCACGTAGTGCTCCTGCGGTTCGTCGACCCAGGTCGCAGGGGGGTCCGGCTCCGGCTGGGCACGCGCCTCCTGCTGGCTGCGGTCGAGGGCCCGATCCCAGTCCTGCCCGGTCAGGTCGTCCTTGAGGGCGGGCTCGCCGTAGTTGGCGACGATCTCGCGCCAGACAGAGTCCTGGTCGCCGGCCGGAAGGTCGCGGTCGGGATCCGGCTGGTCAGCCATCGGAGGTCACCCGCGCGACGAAGGCCGCACTCTCCTCGTAGATCTGCTCGGCGTCGTTGTCGATGGTGGCGACGTGGTAGCTGTTCGTGAGCAGCCGCTCGGTGAGGTCGCGTGAGGAGACGCCACCGAGGATGATCCGGCCCGACGACGGGTCCACCACATGGTCCTCAGCGGAGCGGAAGAGCAGCAGCGGGCAGGTGATCCGGTCGAGGTCGGCACGGACCCGCTTCCAGGCTGCCGTCATCGAGGCCAGTGGCTTGAGCGGGGTCCGATCGTAGGCGGCCTCGTCGACGCCGGGCTTCTTGATGTCGTTGCCGATGGCCGGCATCGACCGCACGACGTGCTTGAGCAGCGGTACGGCGAGGAGTTGTCTGTTGGTGCTGGCCACCGCCGCGTTGACCAGGACCACGCCGGCGATCTCGGGGTGCTGCTCGGCGAGGTGGAGCGCCAGCGTGCCGCCCATCGAGAGGCCCCCGACCACCACAGCGTCGGTGCGGGCCGCCAGGGCGGCGTACGTCCGCTCGACCTCTGCTGCCCAGTCGTCCCAGCGGGTGCGCAGCATGTCCTGCACGCTGGTGCCGTGTCCGGGGAGCCGGGGGACCTCCACCGCGTACCCCTGCGCGGCGAGGTACTCGCCCCATGGAGTCATCGAGGCCGGGGAGCCGGTGAAGCCGTGGCTCAGCAGCACTCCGACGCGGCGTCCGGCGGATCCGGCCCGCCCCTCCGACGAGTACGGCGGAATGCGGACGTCTGCACTCACGGAGTCTCCTGGCGGGGTGGTCGGGTGGGGACCTCCATCGTTTCACGCGCCCGGTGGAGGGGCTAGGGTGTGGGCGGCGACGGCGCGTTATCGGGAGGACTCGGCTTGTTCTACTGGTTCCTGAAGTGGATTGCCCTCGGCCCCATGCTGCGTGTGGTCTTTCGACCCCGGGTGGCCGGTCTCGAGAACGTCCCCGAGGAGGGGCCGGTGATCCTCGCCAGCAACCACCTGTCCTACGCCGACTGGCTGTTCATGCCGCTCACCCTGCCGCGCCGGGTGAGCTTCGTGGCCAAGGCCGAGTACTTCACCAGCCCCGGCATCAAGGGATGGCTGCAGAAGACCTTCTTCAGAGGTGCCGGGCAGATCCCGATCGACCGATCGGGAGCCAACGCGGCCGAGGGTGCGCTGATGTCGGCAAAGTCCGTGCTGGCCAATGGGGAGATGTTCGGCATCTACCCCGAGGGCACCCGCTCCCACGACGGCCGGTTGTACCGCGGCAAGACCGGCGTGGCCCGGCTCGCGCTGGAGACCGGGGTGCCGGTGATCCCCGTGGGCGTAGTGGGCACAGACGCGATCGCCCCTCCGGGCAAGACCTTCGGCCGGCTGACCCGGCCGCTGGTGCGCTTCGGCAAGCCGCTGGACTTCTCCCGCTACGAGGGGATGGAGAACGACCGCTACATCCTCCGGTCGATCACCGACGAGATCATGTACGAGATCATGCGCCTCTCGGGTCAGGAGTACGTCGACATGTACGCCAGCCGGGCCAAGGAGGAGGCCAAGCGCGCCGACCGGGAGGCCCGGAGTGCCGGAGCCGCCCCGCGGGACGGTGCCGAGAGGGACCGCAAGGCATCGTGAGGGTCCACTCGGTCCACCGCTACCCGGTGAAGTCGATGGGCGGAGAGGACCTCACCAGCGCGGTCGTCGAGCCCTGGGGGCTGGCCGGCGACCGCCGGTGGATGGTCGTCGACGCCGAAGGCCGCGCCCTGACCGCCCGCGAGGCGCCGGCCCTGCTCCGCGTGCGCCCGACGCTGACGGCGGACGGCGTGCTGCTGCGCTGCGATCGGCGGGCCGTCGCGGCCCGGCCCGAGGAGCCGCTGGTCGAGGTCACGGTCTGGGGCGACACCGTGAAAGCCACCCCTGCGGGGCCGGAGGCGAGCAGCTGGCTGAGCGAGCTGCTCGGCGTTGCGGTTCGCCTGGTCTTCCTCGACGACCCCACCCGGCGGCCGGTGGACCCGCGCCACGGACGTCCTGCGGATCGGGTCTCCTTCGCTGACGGCTACCCGCTGTTGCTGACCAGCACGTCGTCGCTCGAACAGCTCGAGACCTGGGTGGCAGCCGGTCCGCACGCCGCGGAGGGCCCGCTGCCGATGTCCAGGTTCCGGCCCAGTGTCGTCGTCGAGGACGTGGAGCCGTGGGCCGAGGACGGCTGGCGGCTGCTGCGGATCGGGGCGGCGCAGTTCCGTTCGGTCAAGCCCTGTGCGCGCTGCGTGATCACCACCACCGACCCGCTGACGGGTCGGCGCGGGCGCGAGCCCCTGGCGAGCCTGGCCAGGCACCGCAACATCGACGGCGGCCTGCTGTTCGGCGTCAACCTGGTGCCCGACGGTGCGGGCGAGCGGATCGCCGTCGGCGATGCCGTCGAGGTGCTGGGATGACCATTCATCATGAGCACCCGTTCCTGGATCCCCACGTCGATGACGTACGACGGCTGCGTGGCCGGGTCGGCGCCACGGTCTCGTTGTGGACCAGCGGTGTGCTCGGTGCCGGCGCGGCCGGGTTGACGGTGTCGTCGTACGCGGTGGTGGCCGGCGAGCCCGGCCACTTCGTCGCGGCGCTGGACCCCGACTCCGACCTGTCGGACCGGTTGCGTGAGACCGGGCGCGCCGTGGTCCACCTCCTGGCCTGGGCCGACCGGGACCTCGCCGACGCCTTCGGCGGCACCGCGCCCGCTCCCGGTGGTCCGTTCCGACTGCGCTCCTTCCTGGACTCCCCGCATGGGCCTCGGCTGGAGACGGCGACCACCTGGGCGTCGGTCCGCCTCGAGGACGGCCGTGACGTGGGGTGGTCGTGGATGGTGACCGCGGCGATCGAGGAGCTGCGGGTCGGCGACGCCGACTGGCTGGTGCACCGCCGCGGGAGGTACGCCCACGCTGGTCCGACCCGCGGGTGATCACGCGGGATGATTCGGCCGCCGGGTAGCGTTGCACCCGTCGGACGAGAGGGGAGCAGTCATGGTGGCCGAATCGGTGCTGTTGCGTGAGTCACTGGGCACGGTGCTGCGCGCCGAGCGGATGCGGCGCGGCATGACGCTGCGCGAGCTGTCCGGAGCTGCCCGGATCAGCCTGGGCTACATCTCCGAGGTCGAGCGTGGCCAGAAGGAGGCCTCGTCCGAGCTGCTGGCGGCCCTGTGCGACGCCCTCGGGGTGCCGCTGTCGACGGTGCTGCGGTTGACCAGTGACGAGGTCGCGGTGATCGAGTCGCCAGTGCCCGACACGGTCCCGGCGGTCCGCTCCGACGTGCGCAGCGACGCCGCCGTGGTCCTCAGCGGCGTGGTGGCCTCGGCCGCCTGACCCTCGGAGCACCGGGTCAGCCGACGCCCGCGGCCTTCTCCAATGCGGCCAGCTCGTCGTCGAGGTGCACCAGCAGCCGCTGCAGGTGCGGGACACTGCGTCGGCAGCCGGTCAGTCCGAACTCCATGTCGTCGGCGTAGCTGTTGCAGGTGATGTTCAGCGCCATGCCCTGCATCGGCACGGAGACCGGGTAGGTCCCGGTGAGCCGGGCGCCGTTGAAGTACTGGACCGCGCGCGGGCCTGGGACGTTGCTGATGATGAGGTTGAACGGCGGACGGGCGATCCCGTTGAGCCGCAGCATCGGGATCACCAGGGAGGGCGCCATGCCCAGGGCCGACATCGCCACGATCTGGTTCGGTGTCATCGACGCGAGCGCCGCCTTGCCGTCCTTCATCGACCGGTGCACCGACTCCAGCCGCTCAGCGGGGTCGGCAAGGTCGGTACCGAGCTTGACCATGACGGCGCCGACGGCGTTGCCACCCTCGCCCGACATCGAGCTCGCCTTGCGGGAGCTCAGCCCCACCGGGACCATCGACACCAGCGAGGTGTCGGGCAGGGCGTTGAGCTCGAGCAGGTAGGTGCGCACCGCGCCGGCGCACATCGCGAGCACGACGTCGTTCATGGTCGTCCCGGATGCCTTGGAGACGCCCCGGATCCGCTCCAGCGGCCAGCCCTGCGCGGCGAACCGGCGGGACCCGGTGATGTTGACGTTGAACATCGTCCGCGGGGCATGCAGGGAGACTGCCGAGGTCTCGTTGCGGATCCCCTTGGCGAGGGTGCGGATCAGCACTGCCGGCAGCCCTGCCGCCTCGGCGGTGAGCCCGAGTGCGGTGCGCAGTGCGCTGATCGGTACGTCGGCCAGCCGCCGGTCCGACTCCGGACTCGTCGCCGAGCGGCTCGGCGGGCGGGCCGCGAAGGGCAGTTGCATGTTCCGCTTGGCGGGGTCGCTGCTCAGGGTGCTCTCCATCAGCCGCATCGCCGAGATTCCGTCGACCAGGGCGTGGTGGACCTTGGTGTACATCGCCATCCGACCGTCGGCGAGGCCCTCGACCAGGTGCATCTCCCACAGCGGCCGCTCGCGGGCGAGCATGGTGCCGTGCAGCCGGCTCACCAGCTCCAGCAGCTCACGCACCCGTCCGGGCCGGGGGAGTGCGTTGTGCCGGACGTGGTGCTCGATGTCGAACTGCTTGTCCTCGGTCCACACCCACTGGCCCAGGGTGCCGATCGAGTAGAACGGGCGCCGGCGGAAGAGCGGAGCCACCTCGTCGACGGCGATCGCGGCCTCGAACATCTCCCGCGCGAAGTCCGGGGAGGCCCCGTCGGGCGGGTCGAAGAGCTGCAGCCCGGCGACGTGCATCGGCTGGTTGCGATTCTCGGCGAGCAGGAAGGCAAGCGATGTGGGGTCGATCGTCATGGCCATAGGGGTCACCTCTCGTCTCGTGGCCGATGATGTCCTGTTTGGGGCCGGAATGCACGGGCCTGGGTGCGTGGCCCTCCGAGGAGGGGACTTTGGGCCCATTCGGGCCGCCGTCGGCTGGGGGATGATGGCGCCATGGCACGAAGGAGGACGTCGTGAGTCGTACACCGGTTGAGCTGACTTTCGAGGAATGCCTGCAGGGCCTGTCTGCGGGAGTGATCGGGCGAGTGGCGCTGTCCACGCCGCGAGGCCCGCGGATCGTCCCGGTCAACTACGGCGTCTTCGACGACGCGATCATCATCCGTACCGCGCCGTACAGCGAGCTGGGCACCTACGGGCCGGACGCCCTCCTGGCCTTCGAGGTCGACGACTTCGACATCGACCTCGAGGAGGGCTGGAGCGTGGTCGCCCACGGTCGGGCCCAGCGCATCGACGACCTCGACGAGATCGAGCAGATCCGCACTGCGCTCGACCCCCAGCCGTGGGCGGCCGGCGTGCGCTCGATGTACCTCCGCCTCGAGTGGCGTGAGTTGACCGGCCGGCGTCTGGGTGGCGGCTGGCTCTCCGGCGCGCTCAGCACTCCGGGTGCGCGAGACGCGTCGCGTTGACGGGACTCCGACGGTGACGCGTGCGATCCCGCCCGGGCCACCGCTCGGTAGCGTGGCCACCATGTTCAGCGAGCCCGACGAGGTCCGGCTCGACGGGCCGACCCAGGGCCTGGTCGACGCGTTGGTGGCGGTGAGCACCGACCTCGACCTTCCTCGGGTGCTGGAGCGCCTGGTCCGGGCCGCCTGCGACCTGACCGGTGCGCGGTACGGCGCCCTGGGGGTCCTCGGCGGCGACCGGGCCCGGCTCGCGCAGTTCATCACGCACGGGATCGAGCCCGACGTGCGGTCGCTCCTCGGCGACCCGCCCCAGGGACGGGGCATTCTCGGGCTGCTGATCGATGACCCGCGCCCGCTCCGGCTACGCAGACTGCAGGACCATCCCGGGTCGGTGGGCTTCCCGCCGAACCATCCGCCGATGGAGAGCTTCCTGGGCGTCCCCATCCACGTGCGTGGCACGATCTTCGGGAACCTCTACCTGTGCGACAAGCGTGGCGCGGGCGCCTTCACCGAGCTGGATGAGCGGTTGGTGGGCGTGCTGGCGACCGGCGCGGCGCACGTGATCGACAACGCGCGCACCTTCGAGCGCACCGAGCGACGCCGGGTCTGGCTGGAGTCGGTCGCCCAGATCGGTGCCCTGCTCCAGGACGACGGCAGCGTCGAGACCGCCGTCGGGCAGATGGCGATCAGCGTGCGCCGACTCGCCGGCGCGAGTGCGGTGGCGGTCGTCCGACTGGTGGGCGACGAGATCGTGGTCGAGGTCGTAGACGGCCCCCGCTCGGACTTCTTGAACGTGCTGATGCCTGCGCTCAGCGGACAGGTGCGTGCGGCCGCGGGGCTGCACGGGGTGGTGCGCCAGGCGACCTTCGGCATCAACCACGCTCTCGTGGTCCCGTTGCGCGAGCACTTCGACCAAGGGGGTGCCGTGGTGGTCGTGGGGGACGAGCCGGTGGGATCCGCGATGACCGAGCTGGTCTCCACGTTCGTCGACCAGGTGACCCTGGCCGTGGACCGGGCACGCGCACTCGGCGAGCGTGAGGAGCTCCTGCTGGGGGCCGACCGCGAGCGGATCGCGCGCGACCTGCATGACGTGGTCATCCAGAGGTTGTTCGCGACCGGTCTGCAGCTGCAGGGGGTCCGGCGGGCGACCTCGGACGACGGCGTCCTGCAGAGGATCGACCAGGCCGTGGAGTCCTTGGACGTGACCATCCGCGAGATCAGGAGCACCATCTTCGACCTGCAGCGCTCCGAGGCGACGGGCGGGCTGCGCAGCGATCTCCAGGCGGTGCTCGAGGAGTACGTCGAGCCGCTCGGTCATCGCCCGGTGCTGCGCACCGACGGCCCGGTGGACACCGCGGTCGGACCCGAGCTGGCCGAGCAGGTGGTGATCGTGCTCCGCGAGGCGTTGTCCAACGTGGCGCGACACGCCCACGCGAGCGCCACCCGGGTCGAGCTGGCGGCGGACGCGCACCGATTGCGCCTCACCGTCGCCGACGACGGAGTCGGCCTGCCCGACCAGCCCGTCGAGAGTGGGTTGCGCAACCTACGCAGCCGGGCGGGCCGCCTGGGCGGGACCTTCGAGGTCGGTCGGGCCTCCGAGGGGGCGGGGACCCGGATGCGCTGGGACGTCCCGGTCGACTGACCGGGACGTCCCAGGCCTCGCAGGTCTGTTCAGCGGAGGATCGGGTGACGGCGGACCAGGCCGGTGCGGCCCCAGACCCGGCCCAGTCCCCAGGTGTCTCCGGCAAGGGTCGCGGCGAGCGCCACCACGCTGACCGCCCCGAGCAGGTGTTCGTCGATGAAGGGGTGGTTGGCCAGTGGGAACGATGCGGTCCACATCAGCAGGTAGAGCGTGACGCCGCTGATCGCCGCGAGCCGCATCCCGACCCCGGCCGTCAGGGCGACGCCGAGGCCGAGGAGCCCGAGCATGAACAGCCAGTCGGCCCAGGCGGACCCGGCCATCGAGGTGAAGACGCCGTGGAACCAGTTGCTCGGGGCGACCCCGAACTTCAAGAACCCCTCTGTCGGGCTACCGCCGTGGATCCAGGCAGCCGGGCCGAGGCGGTCGACCTGACCGGTCGCCGCGTCGCGGCCGGTGCCGAAGCCCAGGGCGAGCAGCTTGTCGAAGAATGCCCAGAGGAACGTCAGTCCGAAGCCGAGCCGGAGCAGGGCCAGCGCCCGGCGTGCTGTCGCGTGCAGCGCGACGACGGCAGTCGCGTCCTCCACAGTGGACTCGGTCCGGCCATGTGCCTGTCGTGGAATCGACCGTTCGCCGCGCCGGGTGACCTTCCTCGGAACCTGTGTGGTGGTGCTCATCTGACTCCTCCTCCTTCGTCGACCTCGTCCATGGGTCGAACCCTCACCACAAGGGTCGCTCCGGGGAGGCGCGTGAGGCAGTGCCGAGCGGCACCTGCGCGCAGGGACCTTGGTCCCACGGGTGCGGCTCGTTCAGCGGAGCAGCCGGGTGGCCAGCACCGCAGCCTGGGTACGGCTCTCCAGACCGAGCTTGGACAAGATGCTCGAGACGTAGTTCTTCACGGTCTTCTCGGCGAGGAACATCCGGACCCCGATCTGCCGGTTGGTCAGACCCTCGGCGATGAGGACAAGGATCTTGCGCTCCTGGCTGGTGAGCGCGGCCAGCTCCTCGTGCTCCTCGGTCCCGCGACGGACCCGCTCCAGCACCCGGGCGGTGAGCGAGGGGTCGATGAGCGACTGGCCGGCCGCGACCCGTCGTACGGCGTCGAGCAGCGCGCTGTTGGTGATCTCCTTGAGCACGTAGCCCGAGGCCCCGGCGAGGATCGCGGCGAACAGGGCGGTGTCGTCGTCGTAGCTCGTCAGGATCAGCGCCTTGACCGCCGGGTTGGTGGAGCGGACATCCCGGCACAGGTCGATGCCGCTGCCGTCGGGGAGGCGCGCGTCGAGGATCGCGACGTCCGGACGTGCGGCCGGGATGCGTGCGCGCGCCTCAGCCACGGTGCCGGCCTCGCCGACGACCTCGATGTCGTCCTCGGCCGAGAGGAGGTCGATCAGGCCGCGGCGAACGAGCTCGTGGTCGTCGAGCAGGAAGACCCGGGTAGTCATGATGGCTTTCTACCCTGTCGGCAGGCGTGGGTATAGGTTCGCCGCACGGTGGCGTGTTCGACGAATGGGGTGCCGATGGCGGGTACGACGGACCGAACGGCGAGCTCTGCGGACTACGTGGTGGTCGGCGGCGGCAGCGCGGGAGCGGTGCTCGCTGCCCGGCTCAGCGAGGATCCCGGGGTCGAGGTCGTGCTGCTCGAGGCGGGCCCGGAGCCGGTGGCCGACGAGATCGCCATCCCGGCGGCGTTCGCGTCGCTCTTCCGGACCCGGTGGGACTGGAACTACTCGACCACCCCGCAGAAGCAGCTGCACGGCAGGACGGCGTACTGGCCCCGGATGAAGGCCCTGGGCGGGTGCTCGGCGATGAACGCGATGATCTACATCCGCGGGAATCGAGCCGACTACGATGCCTGGCGTGACGAGTACGGCGCCACCGGCTGGGGCTATGACGACGTGCTGCCCTACTTCGTCCGGGCCGAGGCGAACTCGCGCTTCGGCGCGCCCTTCCACGGCCAATCCGGCCCGCTGCACGTCGAGGACCGGCGCTGGACGCACGAGCTGACCCAGCTGTGGGTGGACAGCGCGGTCGGCGCCGGGCTGAAGCGCAACGACGACTTCAACGGCGCCGAGCAGGAGGGCGCCGGCATCTACCAGGTCACCTGTCACAAGGGCCGCCGCTGGTCGACGTACCACGGCTACCTCGAGCCCAACCTCGGGCGACCCAACCTGCGGGTGGTCGCGGGCGCCCTCGCCACACGGATCGAGGTCGACGGCGACCGCGCCGGCGGCGTCCGCTACCGGCATGGCGGCCGAGAGACGACAGTCACCGCGCGCCGCGAGGTGCTGCTCTGCGGGGGTGCGGTCAACAGCCCGCACCTGTTGATGCTCTCCGGCATCGGTCCGGCCGCCCACCTGCGCGAGTTCGGCATCGATGTGGTGGCCGACGTCCCCGGCGTCGGTCAGCGGCTGCAGGACCACCCGGCCACGCCGTTCCTCTGGCACACCCACGACACGACCGACCTTGCCGACTTCAACAACGTCCGCAACCTGCTGCGCTGGAAGGCGCGCGGGACCGGGCCGCTGACCTCCAACGTCGGCGAGGGCGGCGGCTTCCTGCGCACCCGCGACGACCTGACCGCTCCCGACATCCAGTACCACGTCGCGCCGTCCGGCTTCTACGACAACGGCTTCCACGAGCCCAACCAGCGGATGTTCACCGCCGCCCCCACGCTCGTTGCCGTGGCGAGCCGCGGTCAGCTGCGGCTCCGGTCGGCAGACCCCGCCTGGCAGCCCGAGATCGACGCCGGCTACTTCGACGACACCGCCGACCTCGACACGATGCTCGCCGGTGCGCGACGGGTGTGGGACATCTGCACCCAAGGACCACTCGCGCGTCACCTCGGCCGGCCCTGGCAGCTCCCCGAGAACCCCACCGACGACGATCTCGTCGAGCACATCCGGCGGTGGACCCAGACCCTCTTCCACCCCGTCGCGACCTGCGCCATGGGCACGGGCGAGGACGCCGTGGTCGACCCGGACCTGCGGGTCCGCGGGGTCGATGACCTGCGGGTCGTCGATGCGTCCGTGATGCCCGTCGTACCCCGGGGGAACACCAACGCACCCACCATCATGGTTGCCGAGAAGGCGGCCGACCTGATCAGGAGCGACCGATGAGTACGCACAGCGAGCAGCTCGCGCCACCGGTGACCACCTTCGACTCGCTCGACCCGCGCACCGGAGACGTGGTCGGCACTCACCCGGTCCACGACGCCGCCGCCGTCGACGAAGCCGTGGGCCGTGCTCGTGAGGCCGCGGCCTGGTGGGGCGCGATGTCCTACGACGAGCGCGCCGAGGTCCTGACCCGCTGGAAGGGCGTCCTCACCCGTCGGGTCCACCAGTTGGCCGACGTGGCGCACCGCGAGACCGGCAAGCCGCACAGTGACGCGGTGCTCGAAGCCGGACTCGCCATCGATCACCTCGGCTGGGCAGCGGGCCACGCGGGCAAGGTGCTCGGCCGCAAACGGCGCAGCTCGGGGATGCTGATGGCGAACATGGCGGCGACGGTCGAGTACCGCCCCCTGGGCGTGGTCGGCGTGATCGGACCGTGGAACTACCCGATCTTCACGCCGATGGGCTCGATCGCCTACGCCCTCGCAGCCGGCAACACGGTGGTGTTCAAGCCGAGTGAGTACACCCCCGGCGTCGGGGTCTGGCTCGCGAACTCGTTCGCCGAGGTGTGCGACCAGCCCGTCCTGCAGGTGGTCACCGGGCTGGGGGAGACCGGTGCCGCGCTGTGTCGAGCGGGGGTCAACAAGCTCGCCTTCACCGGCTCCCCGGCCACCGGCCGCCGGGTGATGGCCGCCTGCGCGGAGACTCTGACGCCGGTGCTGATCGAAGCCGGGGGCAAGGACGCGATGATCGTCGACGAGGACGCCGACCTCGACGCAGCCGTCGACGCCGCCGTGTGGGGCGCCTGCAGCAACGCCGGCCAGACGTGCGCAGGGGTGGAGCGGGTCTACGTCCACGAGCGGGTGTACGACGACTTCCTCGCCGAGCTGGTCGACAAGACCCGCCAGGTCACCGCCGACGCGTCGAGCGAGAGCAAGATCGGCCCGATCACGATGCCCGGGCAGATCGACATCATCCGCCGCCACATCGACGACGCGATCGCGCACGGCGGCCGCGCCGTACTCGGTGGGCCGGAGGCGGTGGGGGAGCGGTTCGTCCAGCCGACGATCCTCGTCGACGTCCCCGAGGACTCCGCAGCGGTGCAGGAGGAGACCTTCGGTCCGACAATGACCGTCTGCAAGGTGCGCGACATGGACGAGGCCGTGCGGCTGGCCAACGACACCCACTACGGCCTCGGGTCGACGGTGTTCTCCCGGTCCCGCGGCATGGAGATCGCCTCACGGATCCGGTCGGGGATGACCGCGATCAACTCGGTGATCTCCTTCGCGGGGATCCCCTCGCTGCCGTTCGGCGGCATCGGCGAGTCGGGCTTCGGCCGGATCCACGGTCCCGACGGTCTCAAGGAGTTCACCTACGCACACGCGATCGCGCGGCGCCGGTTCACCACGCCGATGGAGCTGACCACCTTCCGGCGCACGCCCCAGCAGGACCAGCGGTTCGTCCAGCTGCTGACCATGATGCACGGTCGCAGCCGCACCCTGCCCAAGCGCTGAGTCGGCGCGAGAGCCTGTGCGAGCCAGGCCCTCCGTGCTGGCGGTCAGCCGAGCTCGCGCACCACCGAGTCGACCACCGCGACCAGGTCTCCATCGGTCTGCTGGGCGACGCGGCGCTGCCGCTGGTACGACGCGCCCCGTCGCGGGATCTCCTCGACGAGCCCGAGCGCGTCGGCGCAGCCCAGTCGACGGGCGACCGGGGTGAGGCGCTCGAGCACGTCGGCCAGGTCGTCGAGGAGCAACCGCTCGTGGGACTGCTCGTCGAGGATGATCCAGGCATCCAGGCCGTAGCGTGCCGCCCGCCACTTGTTCTCCTGGACGTGCCAGGGCGGCAGCACCGCCAGGGGCTCCCCGCGGTCGAGCCGGTCGCTGAGATCGACCACCAGACAGTGCGTCAGCGCCACCAGGGCACGCATCTCGTCGTAGGTCGACACGCCGTCACAGATCCGCACCTCGACCGTTCCCAGCCGCGGCGCCGGTCGGACGTCCCAGCGGATCTCGTCGACCTCCTCGATCACCCCGGTCACGAGCAGGTCGTCGGCGTACCCCTCGAAGCCCGACCAGGTGTCGAACTGGAAGGGCAGTCCGGCGGTGGGCAGCTGCTGGAACATCATCGCGCGGTTGCTCGCGTAGCTGGTGTCGTGCCCGGCCCAGATCGGCGACGACGCGCTGAGCGCCTGGAGATGGGGGAACTGGTTGAGCACGGCGGAGACGATCGGCATCACGTGGTCTCGCCGTACCCCGACGTGCACGTGGACGCCCCAGATCAGCATCTGACGGCCCCACCACTGGGTGCGCTCCATCAGCTCTTCGTAGCGGTGCCCGGGCGTCAGCAGCTGGTGCGACCACTCCGCGAACGGATGCGTTCCGGCGCTGTAGAGGTCCGCACCGAGCTCGGCCGCAAGCGGTCGGACGTCGTCGATCAGTGCGATCAGGTCCGCGACCGCCTCGTCCGTGGTGCGGCACACGCCGGAGGTCAGCTCGACGGAGTTGCGCAGCAGCTCCTTGTGCAGGTGGGGGTTCGGCCCGTGCCGCTCGCCGAACGCCCGGAACAGCGGGTCGGCGACGTTGACCAGGTCGCGGCTGTGTCGGTCGACCAGGGCGAACTCCCACTCGACCCCGAGCGTGCCCGGCGTGCCCTGCGCGAACTCGATCGCCACCCGACGATCGTTCCACACCGTGGGGTCTCAGAGCAGCGCGCCGGGATCGTCGGGGACGTCGACGGCGTGCTCGCGCAGCATGGCCAGGTCGATGACGTCGAGCGCGCGCTCACTGGTGGCCGCGAGCACGACCGGCGCAGCGGCCCCGTCGTCGTACGCCTGCCGCCAGCGGAGGGCGACCACGCACCAACGGTCGCCCGGGTGCAGGCCAGGAAAGCCCCACTCCGGGCGCGGGGTGACCAGGTCGTTGCCCACCGAGCGCTGGTGGGCGAGGAACTCGGTGGTCATCACCGCGCAGACCGCGTGCAGGCCGACGTCGTCGGGACCACACGTGCAGGTCCCGTCGCGGTGGTAGCCGGTCAGGGGGTCGGTGCTGCACGGCTCGAGCTCGTCGCCGAGGACGTTGCGTTCGGGCATGGGTCGAGCCTGCCACCTCGGGGTTCCTCGCGGCGATACCGTGACCGGGTGACGACGAGCCCCCAGCCGCGCGTGGTCCGGCTCGAGACCCGCAAGTGGCCGGACTCGCCGCACTGGGAGTTCGACGCGGTCTGGCTCGGCGCCGACGGGATCGGCCAGTGGGTCGGGCTGCCGCGGGGGACCTGGCTGTCCCGTCCCGGTGCCGGCTTCCACGCCACCGCGCCGCACGTCGTCCTGGTGCCCCACGACGCCTGGTGGGTCGCCACCTTCTACGACGACGATCCCGACCGCCCGGTCGACACCTACGTCGACATCACCGGTCCCGCGACCTGGCACGGCGACACCATCCGCTGCGTCGACCTCGACCTCGACGTGATCCGCGGTGTCAGCGGGCGCGTGTGGGTCGATGACGAGGACGAGTTCGCCGAGCATCGCCTCTCCCTGGGCTACCCCGACGATGTCGTCGAGGGTGCAGTCCGGTCGTGTGCCGACGTACTCGCACGGGTGCAGGCCGACGCCCCGCCCTTCGACCGAGCCGCTGCCGCCGCCCGGATCGCGCGCCTTCGGGACATGACTTTTCCCAGGTTAGGAACCCAAGAGTCGACTTCACACACCGACTCTGGTGTGTGAAGAGTGACTTCGGGTTCCCAACCTGGGAAAAGTAACTCAGCGCGGCAGCACGAGCCGGGCGGCCCGGGCGAACACATCCTGGTAGCGGGAGCCGAGCAGCTTGCCGGTCCAGTGGATGGCGTGGGCATCGGCGCCGACGAGCACTCGCGCCTTGCCGGCGAGCATGCCGTCCACGATGATCGCGGCCGCCTTGTCCGGTGTCATCCGGGCCAGCTTCGCGTCGAAGGTGGCAGCGAGCTTGTCGTGATCCTCGCCGGCGGTGGTGCGGCCGTTGCGGGCGATCCCGGTCTTGATGCCGCCGGGGTGGACGCAGGTGACGCCGACCTTGTGCTTGCCGAGGATCATGTCCTCGCGGACCGCCTCGGTGAAGCCCCGCACGGCGTACTTCGTGGCGTTGTACGTCGACTGGCCGGGCATCGACACCAGGCCGAACAGTGAGGAGATGTTCACCAGGTGTCCGTCGCCCGACTCGATCAGGTGCGGGAGGAACTCGCGGGTGCCGTAGACGACGCCCCAGAAGTTGATGCCGACGATCCATTCGAAGTCGGCGTACTCCATCGCGGTGACCGGACCCGAGTGTGAGACACCGGCATTGTTGACGACGACGTTGACCCGGCCGTAGTGCTCCTTGACGGCGGTGGCGTAGGCGACGAACGCGTCCTTGTCGCTCACGTCGAGCCGGTCGGCCTTGATCCCGCGCGCTCCGGCCTCCTTCAGCAGCTCGACGGTCTCGGCCAGCCCGTCCTCGTTCCAGTCCGAGACCGCGAGCAGGGCGCCCTTCGCGGCGACGTTGAGGGCGACGGCACGGCCGATGCCCGATCCGGCGCCGGTGACGACGACGACCTTGTCCTCCAGTGACTTCATGCGACTCGCTCCTCTTCGTTGGCGGGCTCGGTGGCTGTGACGACGTACTGTTCGGGGTCGAAGCTCTTGAGCAGGTCGCGGAACTTGAAGGTGGTGCGTGGCCAGAGCGTGGTGTTCCGGCCGTGCTTGTCCAGATACCAGCTCGAGCAGCCGCCGGTGGTCCACACGGTCCTGCGCATCCGGGTCTGCAGGTCGTCGTTCCAGGCGCGCTGGGCATCGGGCTTCGGCTCGACCGTGGCCCAGCCGTGCTCCTCCATCGTGCGCAGCGCGTCCATGATGTAGGCGATCTGCGCCTCGATCATGAAGACCATGCTGGAGTGGCCCAGCCCGGTGTTCGGGCCGACGATGAAGAACATGTTCGGGAACCCCGAGACCGTGGCGCCCTTGTAGGCCTGCATGCCGTGGGTGTCGAAATAGCCGGCGAGGGTCACCCCGTCGCGGCCGGCGACGTGCTCCGCGATCGGTAGGTCGGTCGTGTGGAAGCCCGTCGCGATCACCAGCGCGTCGATGTCGCGCTCAGTGCCGTCCGCAGTGACGATCCCGTGCGCGGTGACCTTGGCGATCGGGTCGGTGACAAGGTCGACGTCGGGCCGCGCCAGCGCCGGGTACCAGTCGTTGGAGAACAGGATCCGCTTGCAGCCCACGGTGAAGTGCGGCGTCACCTTCGCCTTGAGCTCAGGATCCTTGATTGCGCGGGAGATGTTCGCCCGGCACAGCCGGGCCAGATGGAACCCGAAGCGGGGGTTGTGGTGCAGCGGCGGACCGACCATTCCCTCCATCAGCCAGTAGATCGCCGTCCGCTGAAGCCGCTGGGCGCCGGGGACGTGCCGGAAGATCGCCTTCTCCACACGGGTGTACGGGCGCTGCATCCGTGGCATCACCCACGGCGCGGTGCGCTGGTAGACGTCAAGGTGTGCAGCGACCTTGGCGAGCTCGGGAACGATCTGGATGGCCGAGGCGCCCGTGCCGATGACCGCGACGCGCTTGCCGCTGAGGTCGTAGTCGTGGTCCCACTGCGCGGAGTGGAAGACCGCGCCCTGGAAGCCCTCGATGCCCTCGATGTCGGGGAGCTTCGGCTCGGAGAGCGCGCCGGCGGCGAGCACCAGCACCTCTGCCTCGACGGGACCTCGCGAGGTGGTCACCCGCCACCGACGCGTGTCCTCGTCCCAGCGCGCGTCCTCGGCAGCGGTCCCGAACGCGAACCGGTCGAGCACGCCGGCCCGGTCGGCGACGTTGCGGATGTACTGCTGGATCTCGGGCTGCGGCGAGTAGGTCTGTGACCAGTCCGGGTTGAGCGCGAACGAGTACGAGTAGAGCTGCGAGGGCACATCGCAGGCGGCCCCGGGGTAGGTGTTGTCGCGCCAGGTGCCGCCCACCTCCTCGCCCTTGTCGATGACCAGGAAGTCCGTGTCTGCGGACTCCTGGAGCTTGATGGCCATGCCGAGGCCGGCGAAGCCGGCGCCGACGACCAGGGTGCGCACCTGGCCGGGGAGGGGACGGGGTGCGGACAGGGGCTCAGCGGCGGACTGGGTCATGGAACGAGCGTACGGAGGCTGTTGAACCACCGTCAATAGCCGTGTTGAACAAAGTTCAGTATCGTGGCTCACATGACGACGACCACGCGGGTCCGGATGAGCAAGGAGGGCCGCCGCGAGCAGCTGCTCGAGATCGGCGTCCGGTTGCTGGCGACCCATCCTCTCGAGGAGCTCTCCATCGAGCTCCTGGCCGACCACGCCGGAATCTCGCGAGGGCTGCTCTACCACTACTTCGGCAACAAGCAGGACTTCCACGTCGCCGTCGTACGACGTGCCGTCGCGGACATCTACGCGATCACCGCTCCGATGGACCTGGCCGACCCGACCGAGCAGCTGATGGCGTCCCTGGCCGCCTACCTGGACTACGTCACGCAGAACCACGCCGGCTACTTGTCTCTCGTCCGGGCCGCCCAGGGCGGCAACGAGGAGCTGCAGACGATCTATGAGGATGCCCGACGAGCGCTGACCGACCGCCTGTTCGAGAGGATCGACGCCACCGAGGCACTCGGCGTCCAGGACACCCCGGCGACCAGACTGCTGGCGCGGTCCTGGGCCGCGCTCGCCGAGGACGCCGTGCTCGCGTGGCTCGAGGACCCCGCCGGGCTGTCCCGAGAGGTCCTGCTCGAACGGATCGCCGCCGCGCTGCCTGCACTGATCCTGCCCGCAACCTGACCCAGATCCACCGCCGAGCGCGACGGCATCAGCCACCCGTAGCAGTCTGCCGAGCGCGCCCAGAGTGACCGGCGGTCCCGTCGCGCCCGTGGGCTCCGCAACCCGGTGGCGCCCAGAGCACGTGTCCGAGCACAATGGTCCGCGTTGTGCGCCCACTCGAAGACATCCATTTCCCCCCAGAGCTCCCGGTCTCCGAGCGTCGTGACGACATCGCGGAGGCGATCCGTGACCACCAGGTCGTCGTCGTCGCTGGCGAGACGGGGTCGGGCAAGACCACGCAGCTGCCGAAGATCTGCCTGGCCCTCGGTCGCGGCACCGACGGGCTGATCGGCCACACCCAGCCCCGCAGGATCGCGGCGCGCAGCGTGGCTGAGCGGATCGCCGAGGAGCTCGGCGTCGACCTCGGAGCCGAGGTCGGCTACCAGGTCCGGTTCACCGACAAGACCTCCGAGACCAGCAGGGTCAAGGTGATGACCGACGGCATCCTGCTCGCCGAGCTGCAGCATGACCGGGACCTGCGACGTTACGACACGATCATCATCGACGAGGCGCACGAGCGCAGTCTCAACATCGACTTCCTGCTGGGGTACCTGCGCCGGCTGCTCCCACGCAGGCCCGATCTCAAGGTGGTGATCACGTCGGCGACCATCGACCCTCAGCGGTTCGCGGATGCGTTCGGCGGCGCGCCGGTGATCGAGGTGTCCGGGCGCACCTATCCGGTCGAGGTCCGCTTCCGGCCGCTCATCGAGGAGGCGTACGACGAGGACGGCGAGATCGTCGTCCGCGACCAGACCGAGGCGATCCAGGCCGCCGTGGACGAGCTGACGCGCGACACGACCGGCGACCTGCTGGTGTTCCTGCCGGGGGAGCGCGAGATCAGGGACGCCGCCGACGCCCTGGCTGAACGGGCGGCCGACCCCCGACGGGGCTTCGAGGTGCTGCCGCTCTTCTCCCGGCTCTCCGCTGCCGAGCAGCACCGCGTCTTCGCGCGGCACAGCGGTCGTCGGGTGATCCTGTCCACCAACGTCGCGGAGACCTCGCTGACCGTGCCCGGCATCACCGGTGTCATCGACACCGGCCTGGCCCGGATCAGCCGGTGGTCCGCGCGCACCAAGGTCCAGCGCCTCCCCGTCGAGCCGATCAGCCAGGCCTCGGCGAAGCAACGCTCGGGCCGGTGCGGTCGGGTCGAGGCCGGTGTTGCCATCCGGCTCTATAGCGAGGAGGACTACGAGGGCAGACCCGAGTTCACCCAGCCCGAGATCCTGCGCACCAACCTGGCCAGCGTGATCCTGCAGATGACCTCGCTGGGGCTGGGAGACGTGGCCAGGTTCCCGTTCCTCGACCCGCCCGACCAGCGGGCCGTCCGCGACGGCATCGGGCTGCTTGAGGAGCTGGCTGCGCTGGCGCCCGGGAAGGGCGGCCGTCGCCGGCTCACCGGGATCGGCCGCCGGCTGGGCCGTCTCCCCGTCGACCCCCGGCTGGGTCGGATGATCCTCGAGGCCGACCGGCTCGGCTGCCTGGGCGACGTACTCGTCCTCACCGCAGCTCTGTCGGTGCAGGACCCCAGGGAGCGGCCGGTCGACCAGGAGGCGCGCGCGGACCAGCTGCACGCACGCTTCCGCGACCCGACCTCGGACTTCCTCACCTGGCTCAACCTGTGGCGGTACCTGCAGGAGAAGCAGCGCGAGATGGGGTCGAGCGCGTTCCGTCGGCTGTGCCGCGAGGAGCTGCTCAACCACCTGCGCGTCCGCGAGTGGCAGGACCTCGAGCGCCAGCTGCGACAGATCGCGCGCGAGCTCGGCCTGAAGGTGCCACGACCGCACGGAGCCGACGAGGTCGATGCCGACGGCGTCCACCAGGCGCTGCTGTCCGGGTTGCTGTCCCACATCGGCCTGCGGGAAGTGCCCAAGGACGGGTCCCGCCGGCGGGGGGAGTACGTCGGGGCCCGGGGCACCCGGTTCGCGATCTTCCCGGGTTCGGGACTGTTCCGAAAGCCGCCCGAGTTCGTGATGGCGGCCGAGCTCGTGGAGACATCGCGCCTCTGGGCGCGCCAGAACGCCGCGATCGACCCGGCCTGGGCCGAGCGTCTCGGCGCACACCTGATCAAGCGCAGCTGGTCGGAGCCGCACTGGTCCCGCAAGCGCGCGGCAGCGATGGCACACGAGAAGGTGCTGCTCTACGGCGTACCACTGGTCGCGGATCGCCTTGTCGGCATCGGTCGCACCCAGCCGGAGCTCGCCCGCGAGCTGTTCATCCGGCACGCCCTCGTCGGCGCGGAGTGGGACCGCGCGGATCCCGACCGGCGCGGCGGCCACCGGTTCCTCGCCGACAACCGGCGGCTGCTCGAGGAGGCCGAGGAACTCGAGCACCGGGCCCGGCGGCGCGGCATCGTGGTCGACGACGAGACCTTGTTCGACTTCTACGACGCCCGGCTCCCGGCGCACGTCGCCTCGGGCGCCGACTTCGACCTGTGGTGGAAGCAGGAGCGGCCGGCCCACCCGGATCTGCTCACGTTCGACCCCGCGATGCTCGTTCGCGAGGACGCCGCGGAGCTGGCCGAGGAGTTTCCCGACACCTGGCGGCAGGAAGCGGCGAGCCTCCCGCTGCGCTACCAGTTCGAGCCGGGCAGCGACGTCGACGGCGTCACGGTGGACGTGCCGCTCGCCACCTTGAACACCGTGGGCGCGGCACCGTTCAGCTGGCAGGTGCCGGGCCTGCGCGCGGAGCTGGTGACGGCGCTCCTGCGCGCCCTGCCCAAGCAGCTGCGGACCAGTTTCGTCCCCGTCCCGGACACGGCGCGCGCCTTCCTCGCGGACGTGACCCCCGGAGAGGAGCCGCTCACCGACGCGCTCGGGCGCTACCTGCGGGCGCGGACCGGCGTGCACGTGCCGGAGGAGGCCTGGGACTGGAGCAAGGTCCCCGCGCACCTGCGTCCGAACTTCCGGGTGGTCGACGACGCCGGGGCCGTTGTTGCCACCGGGCGTGACCTCGACGCGCTCAAGGCCCCGCTGCTTCCCGCCTTCGAGGAGGCGGTCGCCCGGGCCGCCGACGACTCCGACCTCACCGCCACCGGGCGCACGAGCTGGACCTTCGGCACCATCCCCGAGTCGTTCTCGACCACTCGGGCCGGCCACGTGGTGCATGGGTTCCCGGCGCTGGTGGACGAAGGCCGGAGCGTGGGGCTGCGCGTGCTGGGCCGGGCCGAGGACGGGGCGGCGCAGCACCGCCTGGGCGTACGTCGGCTGCTGGTGCTCAGCATCGACTCACCGGTCCCGGCGCTGCTCGACGGTCTGGACAACGCCCGCAAGCTGGCCCTCGCGGGCAGTCCCTACCCCGACGTACGGCGGCTGCTGGAGGACTGCGTCCTGGCCACTGCCGGAGAGATCGTCGGACAGCACGATGTCCGTGAGCCGGCCTCGTTCCAGTCGCTGGTGGACCGGGCGCGGCGGGAGCTGCCGGCCCTCGCGATGCAGGTCGTCGACCTGGTGGTCCGCGTGCTCGGCGACTGGCGGGAGACGGATCGGCTGCTGCACGGCCGGGTCGAGCTGCCGATGCTGCCGGCGATGACGGACCTGCGGGGGCAGCTGGCCCGGCTGGTCCACGACGGCTTTGTCGCTGAGGCGGGCACGGCGGCGCTGCGCAACTACCCACGCTACCTGGCCGCGATGCGTCGGCGTGTGCAGCGGCTGCCGGAGTCACCGGCGCGCGACCGCGAGCAGCAGGACCGGGTCGAGGCACTGCAGCAGGCCTGGCAGCACCGTGTCGACGCCCTGCAGCCCAACCAGCCGCCGGACGAGCGTCTCATCGAGGTGCGCTGGCTCCTGGAGGAGCTCCGGGTCAGTCTCTGGGCGCAGCAGCTGGGAACGCCGGTGCCGGTGAGCGACGTGCGGATCCGCAAGCTGCTGGACCGCGGCTGAGCGTCGCCCGTCAGCCGCCCAGGTAAGGCGCCGCCGCGTCGACGACCCGCTGGAAGACGTCAGGGTCCAACGCCGCGCCCTCACGACGTACGGCGGCGGGGTCCAGCCGGAGCACCCGGTTGAGCCTGACCTCGCTCGGCCGTCGCCGACGGTCCCACGGACCGGAGCCGACGTCCATCCAGATCCGTCCCGCGCGGGCCTCCTGGTCGGCGTCCCGGTCGTGGTCCTTCGAGGTCAGCTGGAGGGCGACCAGCTCGGCGCCGTCGCGCGCGATCACCAGCACCGGCCGGTCCTTGCCCTGCTCCGGGTCGTCCTCGTAGGGGACCCAGGCCCAGACCACCTCGCCGGGGTCCGGGCTCCCGTCCTTGACGGGGGAGTACGACGGCCGCCAGCGGGGAAGCACCGGCCGAACCGGGCGGATCCTGGGCAGCCTCATCGGCTCGTGCTCGGTGACGTTGGTGCGCCGGGCCGGGAGCGCCTCACGGCGCGTGGCCGCTCGTAGCGGCTGATTGTGGGACCCGGGGCTGCCGCGGCCCGACGCGACGACGACTCTACCTGCTTCAACCCAGCCGTCCATGGAGTTCGAGCCGACCGGCATCCTCGAGCTGTGCCGAGAGGGTCAGCAGGCGCGCGGCGGAGACGTCCCGGTCGTGGGAGCTTTCGCCGGTGACCTGCTCGGTTGCCCTCCCCGTGGCCGCCACCCGGGCGAATGCCGCCGCCCGGAACAGGGTGTCGGCGAAGTCGGAGGTGACGATGCCGGAGAGCACGGCGTCCACCAGCGCACGGACCTCGTCGGGACCGGGCGGGTCCTCCACCCCCGAGATCGCCTCGGCGACCGGCGCCAGGGTGCGGCCGCGCTCGAACTCCCGGGCCACGCCCACCGGATCGGCGTACACCCAGGAGCGCAGCAGGTAGAGACGCCACACGACTCCGGCCAGGCTGTCGGCCGGCGCGCCCGCCCACAGCTCCGCGAGCGTCTCCAGTCCCTCGCTCTCGGCGAGGTGGACCACCCGTTCGACCAGCGTGCTGTCGGCAGATCCACCCGCGCCGCGCACCAGTGCCTCGGCGGCGCGCTCGGCGGCCTCGGTCAGGAGGGCAGGGTCGGCCCCCGCGTCGATCTGCTCGAAGCGGGCGGCACCGGGAAGCACCGGACGATGGTGAGGTCGGTCGGTCACGGTCTCAGCCCAGCAGTCCCGCGGCGGCGCGGACGCCGGCCGCGATCGGGTCCTGACCGGCGGGGTAGTTCCGGTCCTGGCCGTCGTTGTCCATGGTCAGGAGCGCCATCGTGCTGCCGTTCGCGGCCACCCCGAAACCCTGGAAGTGGCCCTGGTCACCGCCCTTGGACCAGCTGGTCACGTACCACCAGCCGCTGCCTGCGGGGAGCGGCACCGTCGCGACCTTGCCCACCCGGAAGTTCGCGCCCGGGTTCACCCGCGCGGCGCAGGTCCGGTGCCAGGACTCCAAGACCTTCTCCACGCGCACGGCGGTCATCTGGTCCGGGAAGGTCGCCACCTGCTCGGCAGCGGTCGATCCTCCCGGACCGGTGAAGTCACGCTGGACCACACGGCTCGCTCCGATCGTGGTGAGGTCGAACTGCTGGCAGGTGCCGAACCCGTCGGCGCCGGCCCGGTGGGTCCGTCCCTGGTGCCAGGTGAAGTCGGCGTTGAGGCCGGGGAGGCCGCCCGCGCTGAGCAGGCGTGACGCCGGTCCACGCGTGCTGCCGGTCGCTGTGGAGGAGGGAGTCCCGGAGGGGGTCGTCGTCGGCGAAGGGGACGGTGTGGCCGGGTTCGAGGAGCCCGGCTGCGAGGGAGAGTCAGCCGACCCCGACGGCTGGGTCGAGGTCCCGCCACAGCCGCCCAGCACGGTGAGTCCGGCGACGGCCGCAACCGCCAGCGCAGACGTACGTCGCGGCCGGGGACGAGTCCGGGCGCTCCCCGGACGGGGGGAGCCGGTGGCGGGCGAGGGGCGGCGCATGACCACGAGCGTAGGGCGATGCTGGTCACACCCCGGTGACGGTGCCGTCCGGCGTGTTGCCGCGGTGCCCCGGCTATCGTGTCGATGCCGACAGACGAGGAGCACGCGTGGTGAGAGTCCGTGGCCTGGCCCGGGTGGCTGCAGTGACAGCGGCGCTGGCCGTTGCCGTCGCTGGCTGCACCCCGGACGGCGAAGCGCCTCCACAGACCAAGGAGCTGGCTGGGCCGGCCCTGCTGTCCGTCGCCGTCTACGGCCCGCCGCCGGTGATCGCTGCCTACACCCGGATCGCGGCCGACTTCACCGAGAAGAACCCCAACATCGTCGTCAACGTCAAGCCCTACGACTCGCGGGCGGCCGAGTTGAAGGCGACCCGCGAGGCGATCGCCAAGGGTCACGGCCCCAACCTGTTCCTGATCGACGGTCACGACCTCTCCGGCCTCGTTGCGGCGAAGATCACCCAGCCGGTCGACGAGCTGCTCGGAGAACGGCAGGTCGACTTCGGTGACGGTTACTCGCGCGACGCGCTCGAGGCGTTCAGCTCTGACGCGGCGCTGCAGTGCATGCCGACCGCCCAGTCGCCGCTGGTCGTCTACTACAACACCCGCCTCGTCGACCTGACACGGGCACAGGGCCGCGACGGCAACCCGATCAGTGCCGACACGGGATGGACGTTCGAGCAGTTCGCCCGCGCCGCCCGGCAGGCCTCCCATGGTGGCCATCGCGGGGTGTACGTCGCGCCCGACCTCGACCAGGTGGCACCGTTCATCTGGTCCGGTGGCGGCCAGGTCGTGGACAACGTCGAGGCGCCCACCACGCTCACTCTCTCCTCGGGACAGAGCGTCGCCGCGTTGCAGACGCTGCTCGAGCTGGTCCGCAAGCCGCGGCTCACCTACGACCAGGACCAGTTGGCCCGGCGCAGCGCACTCCAGCGTTTCAAGTCGGGCCAACTCGCGATGATCCTCGGCTACCGTGGGCTGACCCCCCAACTGCGCCAGCAGGAGAACCTCCACTTCGACGTCCTCCCGCTGCCCAAACTGGGCACTCGGGCGACGACCGGTGACCTGTCCGGCATGTGCATGAGCCGCAACGTCGCGGACTCCGGACAGACCGCCGACTTCCTGGCCTACCTGGTCTCCGACCCGGCGATGGCCGTGCTGGCGCGCACCGGCTACGTGATGCCCACGAACCTCTCGGTGATCAGCTCCGATGCCTTCCTCCAACCGGCCCAGATGCCGGCCTCGGCCAGCGTCTTCGCCGACCAGGTGCGCCGGATCCGGCCGCTTCCCACCACGATCGACTGGCCGCCGGTCGCGGCACTGGCCGACCGGCAGCTGAACAAGCTCTTCTACGAGCCGGTCGTCGACCCGCTGCTGCCGCGGCTGACCGCAGCCGACCAGACCTCGGCGGGCATGCTCGCCCCGCCCACGCCGTCGGGCAGCCCGTCGCCGAGCGAGTCCGGAAGTCCCACCAGCAGCCCGTAGCGGTCGCACGGTGCGGTGCCCACGGCGCCCTTCGCCAGGGGCGGGACCGCGCTCCTGTGCTCCGGCTCAGTCCTCCGGGTCGGTGCGTTCGGCCTCGGCGGCGGGTACGTCCGGGTGCTCGATCGCGTCGACCAGGATCGGCGCGGTGAGCTCCACCTGCCAGGGGCGGGCACCGAGCTCGGTGAGCCGGTCGCCAACCCGTTCGACCAGCTGGGCTCCGGTGCCCTCGGGCGGTGCCCACAGCACGCGGCGCATGTAGTCAGGAGTCAGCAGGTTCTCCACCGGCACCTGTTCGGTCTCCGACATCGCGGCCAGCGCTGCCCGCGCCTTGGCCAGCCGAGCCGCGGCGACCGGGTCGCGATCGGCCCACGACCGGGCCTGTGGCGGACCATCCGGGCGCTGGTTGACCGGCGGCAGTTCGCCCTCCGGCAGGTCGCGTGCGCGGGCGATCGCGGCCACCCAGCGGTCGGCGTACCGGCGGGCGCCGCGGCCGTGGAAACCGTCGGTGCCGAGCAGGGCACCGCGATCGGTCGGCATGGCGCGTGCGGCGGCGATCAGGGCAGCATCCGGCACGAGCCTTCCGGGAGTCACGTCACGCTCGGCGGCGATGCCGTCCCGCTCACTCCACAGCTCGCGTACGGCGGCCAGGGCACGACGGTTCTTGACCTTGTGGATCCCGGAGGTACGCCGCCACGGCTCCTGGCGCACCGCGGGCGTGAACCCGACGAGATACTGGAACTCCTCGGCCGCCCATCGGGCCTTCCCGGCGGCCTCGAGCTCGGCGGCCAGGACGTCGCGGAGCTCGCGGAGCACCTCGACGTCGAGGGCGGCGTACTCCAGCCAGGCCTCGGGCAGCGGACGCCGGGACCAATCGACCGCGGAGTGCTCCTTGCGCATCGACTGGCCGAGGATCGTCTCGACCAGGGTCGCCAGCCCGACGCGCGGATAGCCCAGCAGCCGTGCGGCGTGCTCGGTGTCGAAGAGGGTCGTCGGTCGCAGGCCGACCTCGCGGAGGCAGGCCAGATCCTGGGTCGCAGCGTGCAGGATCCACTCCGCGTCGCCGATCGCCTCGTTGACCTCGGCGAGGTCAACGAAGGCGATGGGGTCGATGAGGAAGGTGCCACTGCCCTGACGCCGCAGCTGGATCAGGTAGGCACGCGCGGAGTACCGATAGCCCGACGCCCGCTCGGCGTCGAGGGCCACCGGACCGGAACCGTCGGCGAGCCGCCGGACGGCGTCATGCAGGGCGTCCGGGGTGTCGACGACTGCGGGCAGGCCGTCACGGAGGCGCAGCAGCGGCGCCGGCTCAGGTGGGGTCTCCGGCTGGGCCTGGGGCTGCATCCCGGCGTCACCGGGGGGATGGTCCTCCGACGGGGCGCCCGCTCCGGAGCCGACGGCTGAGCCCACCTCAGAGCCCGCTTCCGAGCTCACTCCGCGCCGCGTTGGCCGCGGCGGCTCGGCATCGTCGCGACGCCCTCGGGCACCGGCGGCAGGCCGACCGCCGTGCACAACAGCTCCCCCCAGGCCTCGACGTGGTCGCCGAGGTCACCCTCGGGGGTCCATGAGGCGCGGATCTCCAACTGGGCGGTCGACGGCTCGTCGGCCATCGCTCCGAAGCTCTCCGACGACACGCAGGTCACGGTCCCCGACGGCGCGGCGTACGTCGCGCCGTGGGCCTCCAAGGCTTCGGTCAGCCAGGACCAGCCGACCTCTCCCAGCAGGGGATCGGTGACGAGCTCGGGGTCGATCTCCGCCCGGGCGTAGGCGACACAGCGGAACGTGCCCTGCCAGGCGTCGTTGCCCTCCGGGTCATGCAGCAGCACGATCCGGCCGGAGCCGACGTCCTCGCCGTCGACGGTCACGTCCGCGGAGAGCGCCGAGGCGAACGGCGCGATGCGCTGTGGGGCCGGCATCTCCTCGATGAAGACCTCGGACCGGAATTTCGCCGCACGGAGCTGGGAGACGGCCCGCTGGAACTCCTTCGGGGCGAGCGGCTCCCTTGTGTGCTCGGTGGGTGCGGGCATGAGTTCAGGTTAGGCCCGATCCGTGACTCCGGTGCCCCGACTCGCCGCCTGACCTGCGAGGATCGGGCCATGGACCGTCATCCCGAGCTCTCCAGCTCCGTGTTGCTCCGGGCCGCCCGGGGCGAGCCGGCCTCGCACACTCCCGTGTGGTTCATGCGGCAGGCCGGCCGGTCGCTGCCGGAGTACCGCAAGGTCCGCGAGGGCATTGGGATGCTCGACTCCTGCATGCGCCCCGATCTCGTCACCGAGATCACCCTCCAGCCGGTCCGTCGCTACGGTGTCGACGCGGCGGTCTTCTACTCCGACATCGTCTTGCCGTTGAAGGCGGTCGGCGTCGACCTCGACATCAAGCCCGGAGTCGGGCCGGTCGTCGCGCGACCGGTGCGCACCCTCGCCGACGTCGAGGCCATCGCGGACCTGACGCCCGAGCACGTGCCATTCGTCACCGAGTCCGTGCGGCTCCTGGTGGCCGAGCTGGGCGCGACCCCGCTGATCGGGTTCGCCGGGGCGCCGTTCACCGTGGCCTCCTACCTCGTCGAGGGCGGGCCCTCGAAGGACCACGCCCGCACCAAGGCGCTGATGTTCGGCGCGCCGGACGTGTGGGACGCGCTGATGCGCAAGATCGCCGGCATCGCCGCCGACTACCTCGAGGTCCAGGTGGCCGCGGGTGCCTCTGCCGTCCAGCTCTTCGACTCGTGGGCCGGAGCGCTGACTCGTGCGGACTACGAGGCGTTCGTGCTGCCGTACTCCCGCACCGCGCTCGAGCGGGCCGGTCGGCTCGGGGTGCCGCGGATCCACTTCGGCGTGGGGACGGGGGAGATCCTCGACCTGATGGGCGCCGCCGGTGCCGACGTCGTCGGGGTCGACTGGCGGGTCCCTCTCGCCGAGGGCGTACGACGAGCCGGTGCCGACGGCACCCGGCGGGCCGTCCAGGGCAATCTCGACCCGACGCTGGTGTTCGCACCGACCGAGGTGATGCTCGAGCGGGCCCGTGGCGTCCTGGATGCGGGCGCAACCGCACCGGGCCACATCTTCAACCTGGGCCACGGCGTGATCCCGTCGACCGACCCGGACCAGCTGGCCAGGCTCACCGATTTCGTCCACGAGCAGTCCACACACTGATCTCCTGCGACGCGCAACCCCGGGAAGCCCTCAGGACAGGGCGTGGCGTCGACGGCGGCGGACCACCAGCCACGCGGGCCCGAGCAGCACGGCGCCGAGGAGGGCGAAGGGCAGGACTGCACCGACCGCGGTGAGCACACCGGCGGCCACGCGGGTCAGCGCGTGCCAGCCGTCGCTCAGTCCGCCCACGAAGCCGCTGTGGCTCACCGGCGCGGGGGCGGCCCGGCCGGTCCGCTGGATCGTCATCGTGATGGTGGACAGCGAGGTCTGGTCGGCCAGGTACTTCTGCTGGCGCTCCAGTGAGTCGAGCCGTGCTTGACGCTTGGACAGCTGAGCCTCGATGGACATGATCTGTCCGATCGTGGTGGCCCGGGCGTAGAGGCGTTCGATGCTGCGCACGCTCGCGCGCTGGGCGCGCACCCGCGCGGCGACGTCGAGCACCTGGGTGGTCACGTCCTGGGCCGACTGCTGCCGGTGCCGCAGGGTCCCGACCCGCGACAGGGAGTCCATCGCGGCGTCGAACGACTTCGACGGGACCCGCAGGGTGAGGTCGACGGTGCGCAGTCGGCCGTGTCGGTCGGAGGTCGCCTCCTCGTCGGCGACGAAGCCGGCGAATCCCTTCGCCAACGCCTCGGCACGCTGGCGGGCATCGGCGACAGCTCGGGTGGTCAGGTCGAGCGAGCCGGTGGCGATCACCTTGCGGTCGATCACGGAGGGGGCCGATGCGTCCGTCGTACGCGTCCCGAAGTCTGCTTTGCCAGCCTGCGGCGGTGAGGGCGTCGCGATGCCGAGCGAGTCCATCCGGGCGGCGTGTGTGGACGACCCACCCGAGGCAGCAGAGCTGGTAGCCGGGGACCCGCCACACGCGGCCGCCGCGAACAAGGCCGTGAGCGCGGCCGTGATGCCGAGTGCGCGCCGGGCCCGGCTCCGTGGCCCGCTGGCCTGCCGGCCTGAGCCCCTGGTGTCCCTGATGTCCATGGCGGTCCGACGCAGCGGGAGCGCCACCGGTTCCCGCAGGGACGGCCCGGAGTGGCACAGTGTCCGCGTGAGTGCATCCGGACGGTCGGTGGTCGTCGTGGGCGGTGGCATCTCGGGCCTGGCCGCAGCGCTCGCCCTGCGCGAGCGACTCCCCGACGCCGAGATCACCGTGCTCGAGGGCGCGCCGCGCATCGGAGGCAAGCTGCAGCGCGCTGAGGTCGGTGGGGTCACGGTCGACGTGGGCGCGGAGGCGATGCTGAACCGCCGCCCCGAGGCGACCGCGCTCGCCCGGGCGGTGGGTCTGGCCGACGAGCTGGTGCACCCGCTGACGACCACGGCCTACCTGTGGAACCGCAACCGGCTGGTGCCGATGCCGCGCACGCTGATGGGCGTTCCCGGCGACGCCAAGGCGCTCGACGGCGTGCTCTCCCGGGCAGGGCAGGCCAGGGCTGCGCTCGAGCCGAGGCTGCCCGCAACCGAGCTGGCGGGCGCCGACATCAGCATCGGGCGGCTGGTCGAGGAGCGTTTCGGCAAGGAGGTCGTGGATCGGCTCGTGGAGCCCCTTCTGGGCGGGGTGTACGCCGGGCACGCCCGGGAGATCTCCGCGCGGGCCGCCGTACCCCAGGTCGTCGCGCTGCTCGAGAAGGACCGATCCCTGACCCGTGCCGCAGCGGCGGCGCTGGCCGTACCGGCCGGGGAGGTGCCGGTGTTCGCCGGCATCCGCGGCGGGCTCGGCCGCCTCCCGGAGGCGGTGGCAGCTGCCTCGGGTGCCACGGTCCTGACCGGCTCCACCGCGCGGGACCTGGCCCGGCGGACCGATGGCGGCTGGCACGTGGTGGTGGGCGAGACGAGGGACCCGCGGCTGGTGGCAGCCGACGCCGTCGTCCTGGCCACCCCGGCGCGCCCGACGGCGCGGCTGCTCAGCGACGTCGCGCCGACCGCGGCGCTCGAGCTGGCCCGCATCGACTACGCCTCGATGGCGATCGTGACGCTGGCGTTCCCAGCGCACGACTTCCCGCCGGTGGGAGGCTCGGGCTTCCTGGCGCCGCCGGTGGACGGACATGTGGTCAAGGCAGCCACGTTCTCGCACCAGAAGTGGAACTGGGTGGCACAGGCTGGCCGGCGCGGAGACGGTGCCGACGTGGCGGTGATGCGCTGCTCGATCGGCCGGCACGGTGAGGAGGAGGTGCTCCAGGTCGGCGATGAGGACCTTGTCGCCGCCGCGGTGGCGGACCTGGGTCGGGCGATCGGGCTGTCAGTGGCGCCGGTGGACAGCCACGTGCAGCGCTGGGGCGGCGCGCTACCGCAGTACACCGTGGGACACCTGGACCGGATCGCGACCGTGCGCGCCGACCTCGAGGGTGTGACCGGCCTGGCCGTCTGTGGTGCGGCGTACGACGGGCTGGGCCTGCCTGCCTGCATCGGCTCTGCTCGCCGGGCCGCCGACAAGGTCGTGGCGGACCTTCGGGCCCGGGAGGCGTCGGCGAGCTGACCGGCTGGGCCCGGCGCCCCGCATCGGCTCTGCTCACCAGGCCGCCGTCGGGGTCTTGGCGGACCTTGAGACAATGGATGTGAAGGAGGCGGGCATGAAGAAGGCACGCGAGCTCAATGACGTGATCCGCTACACGATGTGGTCGGTGTTCCGGCTACGAGACGTGTTCGGCGAGGTCGAGCGGGACGAGGAGATCTCCGAGGTCGAGGAGCTGCTGGGCAAGCTGGCGGCCGAGGACGTCGTCGTCCGAGGGCTGTACGACGTGTCCGGGCTGCGTGCCGACGCCGACCTGATGATCTGGTGGCACGCAGAGTCCTCCGACGCCCTCCAGGACGCCTACAACCGGTTCCGGCGCACCCGGGTCGGCCGCCGGATGGAGCCGGTGTGGTCGCAGACAGCCCTGCACCGGCCGGCCGAGTTCAACAAGAGCCACATCCCGGCCTTCCTGGCCGAGGAGGAGGCGCGGGGCTACGTCGCCGTCTACCCGTTCGTGCGGTCCTACGACTGGTACCTCCTCGAGGATGCCGAGCGTCGCTCGCTGCTCGCCGAGCACGGCCGGATGGCGCGGGAGTACCCCGACGTGCGCGCGAACACCGTGCCGGCCTTCGCGCTCGGCGACTACGAGTGGATCCTCGCCTTCGAGGCCGACGAGCTGGACCGGATCGTCGACCTGATGAGGCACCTGCGCGGGTCGGAGACCCGTCGCCATGTCCGCATCGAGATCCCCTTCTACACCGGCAAGCGGCGCGGCACGCGCGAACTCTTCACCGCGCTGCCCTGAGCATCCGCGCTCGAGGCAGCCACCGCCGGCCGCGGCCGGGCGCTCTCACTGTCCCGTGGTGTCAGCGGGCTCCAGGCTCAGGCTGATCGAGTTGATGCAGTAGCGCTGGTCGGTGGGGGTGTCATAGCCCTCGCCCTCGAACACGTGACCGAGGTGGGACCCGCAGTTCGCGCACCTCACCTCGACGCGCTTCATGCCCAGCGAGGTGTCCTCGATGTACTCGACCGTGTCCGTGATCGGCTGGAAGAACGAGGGCCAGCCGCAATGCGAGCCGAACTTGGTGTCCGACTCGAACAGCTTCGCGCCGCAGGCCCGGCACGAGTAGACCCCGGGCGCCACCGTGTCGGTGTACTCGCCGGTGAACGGCGCCTCGGTGCCGGCTTTGCGCAGCACGGCGTACTCCTGCGGGGTCAGCTGCTCGCGCCACTCGGCGTCACTCTTCTGCACGGGATAGCTCACGCCTCCACGGTAGCCAGCCCGGCAAGTGTCGCGGCGCGGCACCGGCCGGACGTTCGGAGGTCTCGGGTGTCAGGCTGGGGTCATGGAGTCCACCCAGCTGCGACTTGCCCGCCGTCCGGTCGCCGAGCCCGACGAGACCACGTTCGAGACCACGACCGCGACCCTGCCCGCTCTCGAGGACGGCCAGGTGCTGCTGGCCGTCCGCTACCTCTCGCTCGACCCCTATATGCGTGGCCGCCTCAGCACTGCGAAGTCGTACGCCGCCCCCGTGGAGATCGGCCAGGTGATGGTGGGCGGGACCGTCGGCGAGGTGGTCGAGTCACGGTACGACGGGCTGCAGCCGGGCGATCTGGTGCTGTCCTACTCGGGCTGGCAGAGCGCCGACGTGGTCGACGGGGCGGCGGTTCGCAGGCTCGACCCGGATGCGGGGCCGCCGAGCACCGCGCTCGGCGTGCTGGGCATGCCCGGATTCACCGCCTACGCCGGCCTCCTGGAGATCGGTCGACCGCAGCCCGGCGAGACCGTGGCCGTCGCCGCTGCGACCGGTCCGGTCGGCTCGGCGGTCGGCCAGATCGCACGGATCAAGGGCGCCCGCGCGATCGGCATCGCCGGCGGCCCGGCGAAGGTCCGCGCCCTCACCGAGGACTTCGGCTTCGACGTGGCGCTCGACCACCGGGCGCCCGACTTCGCCGAGCAGCTCGCCCGGGCCACCCCCGACGGGGTCGACGTCTACTTCGAGAACGTGGGTGGTCACGTCTTCGAGGCGATGCTTCCCCAGTTGAACAAGCACGCGCGGATTCCTGTGTGCGGATTGGTCGCCGGCTACAACGCGTCCAGTGCCCCGGCCGGACCGGACCGGCTGCCCGGCTTCATGGCCGCGGTGCTGACCCGCAGCCTGGTCGTGCGCGGGTTCATTCAGGACGAGTTCACGCACAGCCACGGCCGGGACTTCGTGCGCGACATGGGGGAGTGGGTCCGCAGCGGGCAGGTGCGCTACCGGGAGGATGTCGTCGACGGTCTGGAGAACGCGCCTGCGGCCTTCGCCGGGATGCTGCGCGGGACCAACTTCGGCAAGCTCGTCGTGCGGGTCTCCTGAGCGTTCACGGCCCGGCTCGAGATCCCACCGGGCCGGCCGCCGTCTCGTAGGGTGTGGCCATGGCGAGCCCTGCGACAGAGGTCGAGGCCGACGGACGGACGGTGCGGGTGTCCAGCCCCGACCGGGTCATCTACCCGGCCACGGACACCACCCCTGCGGCGACCAAGCTGGACGTCGTCGAGTACTACCTGGCCGTCGGTGAGGGCATCCTGCGCGCCCTGCGGGACCGCCCGGTCGCGCTCGAGCGTTGGACGTCCGGTGTGCACCCCGGCATCCGGCTGGCGACCGGCCGCGGCGATCGCAGCGATGCCTTCTATTCCAAGCGGGTGCCCCAGGGCGCCCCCGAGTACGTCGAGACGACGCAGGTCACCTTCCCCAGCGGTCGGACGGCGTCCGAGGTGTGCACCACCGAGCTCGCCACGGTGGCGTGGTGCGCGCAGATGGGCACGATCACGTTCCACCCCTGGCCCACGCGGCGCGACGACAACGATCATCCCGACGAGCTGCGGATCGACCTCGATCCGCAGCCGGGGACCGACTTCGCCGACGCCGTCCGGGTGGCAGGGGTGGCCCGCGGGCTGCTCGACGACCTCGGGTTGGTGGGCTTCCCCAAGACCAGCGGCAACCGTGGCGTCCATGTCTACTTGCGGATCGAGCCGCGCTGGGAGTTCGTCGACGTACGCCACGCCGCGATCGCCTTCGGCCGGGAGCTCGAGAAGCGCGATCCCGGCGTGACCACCAAGTGGTGGAAGGAGGAGCGCGGCGAGCGGGTGTTCGTGGACTTCAACCAGAACAGCCGCGACCGGACCATCGCCTCGGCGTACTCCCTGCGCCCGCTGCCGGGCGCTCCGGTGTCGATGCCGTTGTCCTGGGACGAGCTCGCGGAGGTGCGCGACCCGCGCGTGTTCAACCTCTTCACCGCGCCGGGGCGGTTCGCCGAGCATGGTGACGCGATGGCGGCGATCGACGATCGGGCGTGCTCGCTCGAGCCCTTGCTCGCGTTGTGGGAGGAGCAGCCCACCGAGCTGAACTACCCGCCCGACTACCCCAAGATGGCCGGAGAACCGCCCCGGGTGCAGCCCAGCAAGAAGGTCGCGGCGCACTGGGATGAGGACGGCGCCCGGGTCGACTGAGCCGCCGAGAAGTGTCGCACCGCGATTGATCGGTCCGGCGGCCGGGTACGGCTGGCGGATGACAGGCTTCGTTCGGGAGATGCACCGCAGCGCGAACCCGCTGCTGGTACGCGTGGCGGCCATCGCAGCGATCGGGGGCCTGCTCTTCGGCTACGACACCGGGGTCATCTCCGGTGCCCTGCTCTTCATCAAGAAGGACCTGCACGCGGGCACCTTCGAGCAGCAGTCGATCGTCGCGGTGCTGCTGCTCGGCGCGATGGTCGGCGCGCTCTGTGCGGGCTACCTCGCGGACCGGATCAGTCGGAAGTGGACCAAGGTGATGTCGGGGACGATCTACTTCGTCGCCGCCCTGGGCTGTGCGCTGTCGGTCAACGCGGAGATGCTGATCGGCTTCCGCTTCCTGCTCGGTCTCTCGGTCGGTACGGCGTCCTTCGTCGGCCCCCTCTACATCTCCGAGGTGTCTCCGCCCAGGGTGCGCGGGGGCCTGGTGTCCTTCAACCAGATGGCGATCGTGATCGGCATCCTGCTGGCCTACATCGTCAACTTCCTGTTCAAGGGCTTCACCGACGAGTGGCGATGGATGCTCGGGGTGGCCGCGCTGCCCGGCGCCGCCCTCGCGGTAGGGATGCTGACCGTGCCGCACACCCCCCGCTGGCTGATGCTGGCCGGCCGCGAGGACAAGGCGCGCAAGGTCCTCGAGCGGCTGCGCTCGGGCGACGAGGACGCCGACGTCGATCAGGAGATGCAGGACATCGAGGAGGCCAACGAGCGCGAGCGCGGCACTCGGCTGCGCGAGCTGTGGCGTCAGCCGCTGCGCGCCGTGGTGCTCATCGGCGTGGTGCTGGCCGTTGCCCAGCAGTTCGTCGGCGTGAACACGGTGATCTACTACGCGCCGACGATCCTGTCCGACACCGGGGAGAAGAACGCGGCCGCGCTGGCCGGGACCCTGATCGTCGGCGTCACCAACGTGGTGTTCACGATCGTCGCAGTGCTCCTCCTGGACCGGGTGGGGCGTCGGCCCCTGCTGCTCACCGGAACCGTCGGTCTGCTGGCCGCGCTTGTGGTGCTGGGCGTCTACTTCAGCTCCTCGACCCTGCAGCAGGACTACGGCTGGATCGCGCTGGCAGGGCTCATCCTCTTCATCGCCGCCTTCGCGATCGGCCTGGGGCCGGTGTTCTGGCTGATGATCTCCGAGATCTTCCCGGTCGGCGTCCGTGGTGCCGCGATGGCGACCTGCACGATCTTCAACTGGGGCGCGAACTTCGTGGTCGCACAGACCTTCCTCACCCTGAGCGGAGCGATGGGTCGCAACGGCGTCTTCTTCCTGTACGCCGGATTGGCGGTGCTGTCGATCGTGTTCTTCGTGCTGCGTGTCCCCGAGACGAAGGGACGCAGCCTGGAGGAGATCCAGGACGACCTCGGCTCGGCCGAAGCCCTCACAGACCGGTGACGCCCTCCTCGCCGAAGCTCTCGGCCTGCCCGTCGAAGGTCTCGTGCTCCAGCAGATGCAGGACCGGTACGCCGAGCTTGCGTCGCGCCCGCGAGGTCCAGTCGAGGTGGAAGAACTCCGCGACCACGTGCGAGCGGGTCAGGATGATCGCCTCGCGCGCGTCGACCTCGGCGACCTTCGCGGTCAGTGCAGCGATCGGCTCGTCGGTGACCGGGGTGCCGTGCGCCCGGGCGCCGGCTGCGGTGAGGAGCGCGACGCTGGAGGCGAGCTCCTCGCGGCAGTCCTGGAGGAGCTCCTTCTGCAGCTCCTCGACGCCCTCGTTGGAGATCGCCATCGCCGGCGCCGCCATCACCTCGCCGGCTCCCAGCGCACCGATGCCGCTCTCGATGCGCGCTGCGGCGTTCTCGACCGGAAGCAGCAGGTGGTAGCAGACCTGCTCCTCGACCTGCTCGTGCAGGGAGTAGACCTGCCTCGCATCGATCTCGGACAGTCCTTGCTCGATCAGCAGAACCACGTCGTAGGTGCTCATCGTCGCCTCCCGGAGGCCGGCTCGTCGCTGACACCCAACACTCTAGTCAGGTCGTAGCTCACCGGCTCCTCCAACTGCTCGTAGCCGCACGACTCCGGGTCGCGGTCGGGGCGCCAGCGCTTGAACTGGGCGGTGTGCCGGAAGCGCCTGCCCTCCATGTGCTCGTAGCCGACCTCGAGCACGCGCTCGGGCCGCAGCGGGGTGAAGGAGAGATCCTTGCCCGCGCTCCAGCGACTCTGGGTGCCCGGGACCCGGTCCGGGTTGGCGATGGCCCACTCCTTCCACTCGCCCCAGGGGTGCTCCTCGATCGGGCACACCAGCGGCTGCAGCTCGTCGTACAGCTCGGCACGACGCTTGTCGGTGAAGCTGGCCGCCACCCCGACGTGCTGCAGTCGGTCGCCGTCGTACAGGCCGAGCAGCATCGACCCGAGCAGTGGCCGTTCCTCCGTCGAGGTCTTGTGCAGCCGGTAGCCGGCCAGTACCACGTCGGCGGTGCGGGCGTGCTTGATCTTGAGCATCGACCGCACGTTCGGCTGGTACGGCGCCGCCAGCGGCTTGGCGACGACGCCGTCGAGCCCGGCACCCTCGAACTGGTCGAACCACTGCTCGGCCTCGGCCGGGTCGTCGGTCGTCCGGGTCAGGTAGCACGGCCCGTCGAGGCCCGCGAGCGCCTCCTCCAGGGCGGCCCGTCGCTCGGCGAACGGTCGGGCCATCAGGTCCTCGTCGCCGAGGGCGAGCAGGTCGAACGCGACGAAGCTGGCCGGGGTCTGCTCGGCGAGCAGGTTGATCCGCGATGCGGCGGGGTGGATCCGCTCCTGCAGCACCTCGAACTCGAGCCGACCTCGGCCGCCGTCCGGGGTCAGCGCCACGAACAGCTCGCCGTCGAGCACGCACTTGTCCGGGAGCTGAGCGCGCATCGCCGCCACCACCTCGGGGAAGTAGCGCGTCAGCGGCTTGGTGTTGCGGGAGGCCAGCTCGACGTCGTCGCCGTCCTTGAAGACCAGGCAGCGGAACCCGTCCCACTTGGGCTCGAAGGACAGACCGCCGGGGAACTTCGCCGGGTCCGGGATTCCCTTGACCGACTTGGCGAGCATCGGACGGACCGGTGGCGTCACGGGCAGCATGGGCCAACCCTATGCATAGGCTTCGGCCCATGGCACCGATCAGCGAGCTGCTCCGCCTCGCGCCGGGAACCCGGCTGGCGGAGGTCGATCCGCACGGCAAGCCGGGCTTCGACGGTGCCAAGTCCGCCGGGAAGCGTGCTCTGCCGGCGATGGGCACCGAGCTGGCTGATCTGTCCGAGAAGCTGTTCGCTGAGGCGTACACCGGTGCCGATAGAGCCGGTCGCAGGGTGCTGCTGGTCCTGCAGGGGATGGACACCTCCGGCAAGGGCGGGGTGGTCTCGCACACCGTCGGTCTGTTGGGCCCCGAGAGCGTGCACCTGACGTCGTTCAAGAAGCCGACCGAGGAGGAGCTCGCCCACGACTTCCTGTGGCGGGTGGAGAAGGAGCTCCCAGAACGTGGGACGGTCGGCATCTTCGACCGCTCCCACTATGAGGACGTGCTCGTCGCCCGGGTGCACAGGCTGGTGGACGCGGCGGAGATCGAGCGCCGCTACGACGCGATCAACGACTTCGAGAGGCGGATCGCTGAGTCCGGCACCGCCGTCGTCAAGTGCATGCTGCACATCTCACCCGAGGAGCAGCGCAAGCGGTTGCTGGCCCGGCTGGACGAGCCGACCAAGCAGTGGAAGTTCAAGCCCGGCGACGTCGATGAACGCAGGCTCTGGCCGGCGTACCAGCAGGCCTACGAGCTGGCGCTCGAGCGGTGCAACACCGACGTCGCGCCCTGGTACGTCGTACCGAGCGACCGGAAGTGGTACCGCAACTGGGCGATCGGGATGCTGCTGCTGGAGACGCTGCGGGGGATGGGCCTGTCGTGGCCGGCGCCCGACTACGACGTCGCCGCGCAGCGTGCCCGGTTGCAGGACCGTGCACTGTGATCCCGGTGGTCACCGCGACCCGGTACGTCGCACCGCTGCGTGAGGGCGGCTCGCTGCCCGGGATCGTCGAGGCCGACGACCTGGGCACCTACGTGTGCAAGTTCCGCGGAGCCGGTCAGGGGCTGAAGGTTCTGGTGGCCGAAGTGGTCGTCGGGGAGCTCGCTCGCGCGTTGGGTCTGCGGACCCCGCGGTTGGTGGGCCTGCAGCTCGAGCAGGCGATCGCGCGCTACGAGGCCGACGAGGAGGTCCAGGACCTGCTCAACGCCAGCCTGGGGCTCAACCTGGGCGTCGACTTCCTGCCCGGCTCGTTCGGCTTCGACCCCACCCTCGAGGTGGATCCGGACGTCGCGGCCAGGATCCTGTGGCTGGACGCGTTCGTGGCCAACGTGGACCGCTCCTGGCGCAACCCCAACCTGTTGTGGTGGCACGGCAACCCGTGGCTGATCGACCACGGAGCGTCGCTGTACTTCCACCACGCCTGGTCCGGCGGCGTCGGTGACCCCGCCCGCTTCGCGGCCCAGCCATGGCAGCTCGACGACCACGTGCTCGCTCGGCACGTCGACCACGTGGCGAGCGTGGATGCCGAGATGGCCGATGCCGTGACCGACCGGTTGCTCGCGGAGGTGCTCGCGATGGTGCCCGACGAGTGGCTCGAGCCGGTGCCGGGCGCGCCGACCCCGGAGGCGCTCAGGTCGGCGTACCGCAGCTTCCTGCGGGCTCGGGTGGACGGCGGTCGGGCCTGGCTGCCTCGACGAGGTGCGGCATGACTCTGCGCCCCTACCAGTACGTCGCGCTGCGCTGCGTGCCCCGGGTCGAGCGCGAGGAGTTCGTCAACGTCGGCGTGGTGCTGTTGTGCGAGGAGGACGGCTTCCTCGATGCCGCCTGTGCCGTCGACGAGGTGCGCCTACTCGCCCTGGCGCCCGACCTCGACCTCGGCGCCCTGCACCGCGCCTTGGCCTTCGTGGAGTCGGTCTGCCGCGGGGACGGGTCCGCGGGCGACGTCGCCACCGGCACGCTCGGCAACCGGTTCGGCTTCCTCAAGGCGCCGCGCTCCACCGTCGTGCAGCCCGGCCCCGTCCACGGCGGCCTCACCGCCGACCCCGCCGCCGACCTCCTCCGACTCCGCGACGTCCTGGTGGGCTGAGGCTGACTTTCCCAGGTTCAGAACCCAGGGGTCGCCTTCACCCACGAGAGTCGGTGTGTGAAGAGCGACTCTCCTGGGTGAAGGTACGGCGCATGGCGTCCGCGCGGCTCAGACCGGGACGAGCTCCACGGCACCGACGGCGTACCTCGCGAGCACGGTGCGGGCCACGGCAGGGTCGGCCCCGAGGGGCGCCGAAACGGCCACCGCGCCGGCCTCCAGCGCCAGCTCGGCGGCGCGGTCGGGCAGGAAGCCGGGAGCCAGGAACATCGAGGCGACCGCGACGTGCCTGCGGCCCTCGGCGCGGAACGCGCGAACGGCCTCACCGGTCGCCGGGGGAGCGGCGGAGGCGAAGGCAGCCGTGACCGGCAGGTGGTGACGGGCTCCCCAGACACGGGCCAGCTTGCCGATCGCCTGGTTGGCCAGCGGGTCGGAGGATCCAGCCGCTGCCAGGACCAGCGCGTCGAGCTCACGCACCCGGGCGGCCTTCAGCGCGGCGCGCAGTCGTTGGTCGAGGACACCAAGGAAGCTGGGCTCGAGGCCGAGGATCTGGCTGGCGCGGACCTGGATGTCGGGGTGTCGAGCCGCGACCTCCGCGACGGCCGACGGTACGTCGACGCGCGCGTGGTAGGCCTGACTGAGCAGCAACGGGACCACCACGATCTCCTCGTGGCCCTTGCGCACCAGCTTGTCGACGACCTTGCCGAAGCGGGGCCGGGACAGGTCGAGGAACGCCGCCTCGATGGGTAGGTCCGGACGCATCGCGCGAACCTGGGCGACCAGCGCCTGGATGGTCTCCGCCGAGCGTGGGTCGCGGCTGCCGTGGGCGAGTGCAATGAGAGCTGGGGCCGTCATGGGCGGCCTCCTTTCGATCCGTGTGCTCTCGACGCCGTTGTCGATTGCCTGGTGGCGGGTGCGGTCATTGGTGGATACCGCACTCGGTCTTGTTGAGCCCGGCCCATCGACCCGAGCGGGGGTCCTCCCCGGGAGCGACCCGTCGGGTGCAGGGCCAGCAGCCGATCGACGGGTAGCCGTCGTACTGGAGCGGGTTGACCAGGACGCCGTGGGTGGCGATGTAGCGCTCGACGTCCTCGTCGCTCCACCGGGCCAGCGGAGACACCTTGACCTTCTGGCGGGACTGGTCCCAGCCGACGACGGGTGCGATCACCCGGTCGTGGGTTTCGGCGCGCCTGAGCCCGGTGGCCCACGCGTCGTACGACTCGAGCGCCTGCTGCAGCGGCCGCACCTTGCGCAGGCTGCAGCACAGGTCCGGGTCGCGGGCGAAGAGGTCCTTGCCGTACGTCGCGTCCTGCTCGGCAACCGTCAACTGGGGACGGACGTCGACCAGGTTGACGGGCAGGGTGGCCTCGACGGCGTCACGGGTCCCGATCGTCTCGGCGAAGTGGTAGCCGGTGTCCAAGAAGACCACGTCGATGCCCGGCGCCACCGTCGAGACGAGGTGGGCGAGCACGCAGTCGGCCATCGAGGAGGTCACGCAGAACCGCTCGCCGAAGGTGGCCGCGGCCCACTCCACGATGTTCTCCGCCGGCGCGAGCTCGAGCTCGGCGCCGACGTGCTCGACGATCGCCCGCAACTCGGTCGGCGTGCGGCCGACGGTCTCAGAGCCCCGGCGGGCGCGCGCGGCCATCGTTGCGGCGACGGTCATGATCGGCCCCCAGGACGTGCGATCTGACCGATCATCGACACCGTAAACGCACGCAGGCACGAGCGGCACTCCCAGCCTGCGGTCGCCGCCCTCGAGCGGGGCGGGTCGTCCTGAGCGCCGGCGACGGACGCGCCCTCGTGCGGCCAGAGGTTCTCGTCGCCGCAGTAGGGGCAGTGGAAGGGAACTGCGCGCTCGGTCATCTCACACCAGCTCCGCGACCTGCTCGCCGCGAAGGAGCACCTCGTCGGCGCGGGCGACCCAGGCGGCGAACGACTCGCCGTCCGTGCGGTCGGCGAGGTAGGCGGACACCACGCTGCTGACGTAGTCGTCGAGCGCTGCGCTGGTGACCTTGTGGGCACGCAGCTTCCGTCCCAGCCCCTGGGTCAGGCCGATGCCGCCGCCGAGGTGGACCTGGAACCCCTCGACCTGGTTGCCGTCGTCGTCGAGGACCAGCTGGCCCTTGAGCCCGATGTCGGCGACCTGGGTGCGGGCGCACGCGTTCGGGCAGCCGTTGACGTTGACCGTGATCGGCGTGTCGATGTCGGGGAACCGGCGCTCCAGCTCGTCGATGAGCGCGCTCGCACGGTTCTTCGTGTCGACGATCGCGAGCTTGCAGAACTCGATGCCGGTGCACGCCATCGTCGAGCGTCGCCAGTGCGAGGGCCGGGCCGACAGCCCGATCACCTCCAGGTCGTCGAGCAGATCGTCGATGCGGTCGCCGGCCACGCCCAGGATCACCAGCTTCTGGTACGCCGTGAGCCGTACTCCCTGCACGTCGTACTTCTCAGCCAGGTCGCCCAGCGCGGTGAGCAGGCTGCCGCTGACCCGCCCCACCGTCGGGGTCGCCCCGACGTAGAAGAGGCCGTCCTTCTGCTCATGCACCCCGATGTGGTCGCCGTTGCCGACGCCGACCGACGGTGACTCGCCGTCGGCCAGGCGACGGTGCAGGTACTCGGTCTCGAGCACGTCGCGGAACTTCTCGATGCCCCAGTCGGCGACCAGGAACTTCAGCCGCGCGCGCGAGCGCAGCCGGCGGTAGCCGTAGTCGCGGAAGATCGAGATCACGCCCTCCCACACGTCGGCGACGTCGTCGAGCGGGATCCAGACGCCCATCTTCGCGGCGAGCATCGGATTGGTGGACAGCCCACCGCCGACCCAGAGGTCGAACCCGGGACCGTGCTCGGGGTGCTCCACGCCCACGAACGAGACGTCATTGATCTCCGGCGCGCCGTCCAGGCTGGGGTGGCCGCTGACCGACGTCTTGAACTTGCGCGGCAGGTTCGCGTAGTCGGGGTTCGCCGCCCGCCGCCGGGTGATCTCCTGCAGCGCCGGGGTGCCGTCGATGATCTCGTCCTTGGCGACGCCCGCCACCGGCGAGCCGAGGAAGCCGCGTGGTGAGTCACCGCAGGCCTCCTCGGTGCTCAGGCCGACCGCGGCCAGCCGGTCCCAGATCTCCGGGACGTCGCGGATGTCGATCCAGTGGTACTGGATGTTCGAGCGGTCGGTGATATCGGCGGTGTCGCGAGCGAAGTCGGTGGAGATCCCGCCGAGCGTGCGCAACGCCTGCGCGCTGAGCAGCGCGCCGTCACTGCGGACCCGCATCATGAAGTACTTGTCGTCGAGCTCCTCGGGCTCGAGGGCGCCGGTCTTGCCGCCGTCGAGCCCGGGCCGGCGCTGGGTGTAGATGCCGTACCACCGGAACCGCCCGCGCAGGTCCGCCGGGTCGATCGAGTCGAAGCCGCGCTTGGAGTAGATGTGGATGATCCGCGCCCGCACGTTGAGCGGGTTGTCGTCCTTCTTCTGCTGCTCGTTGCCGTTGAGCGGCTCGGAGTAGCCGAGGGCCCACTGGCCCTCACCGCGCTTGGGTCGATTGCGGCCGGAGCGGCCGACCTGACCGGCACGGGCCTGTTCTGCGAGGGGGGAGGTCGTCATCAGTGTCTGTCCTGGAGTCTGGGAGCGGCGCGTGCGCGACGGCGTTGTCGCTGCACTGCGCGCCGCTGGTCGGCGGGGGATCAGGCGCCGTGATGACACATCATGCTGCGGGTGCGACCGAGGTCCACGTGGCGACGAACCACGAGCCAGGTCGAGGTGGCAGCACTGATCATGGACCGAAGTCTCATCCTGCGGACACCAGAACCACAAACACGAATCTCATGCCGTGAGACGGCCGTCCGGGATTTGGTACGACGGCTCCGCGCCACCGACCGCCCGGCGCGTGACCCCTAGGCTGATCGGCATGAGCGACGTACACGCGGCAGAAACCCCTGTTTCCAGCGCGGATCCGGCCGTCAGCCCGGATGCGGAATCCCTCGCGAAGACCGCCTCGACCGCCTACGACGCGGCCCTCGAGGTGATCGCCGCGGTGGAGCCGCGTGTGGCGGAGGCCACACGCAAGGAGCTCGCCGACCAGCGCGGCTCGCTGAAGCTGATCGCCTCGGAGAACTACGCGTCCCCGGCGGTGCTGCTGACCATGGGCACCTGGTTCAGCGACAAGTACGCCGAGGGCACCGTCGGGCACCGGTTCTACGCAGCCTGTCAGAACGTCGACACCGTGGAGGCGCTCGCCGCCGAGCATGCCCGTGAGCTCTTCGGGGCGCCGTACGCCTATGCGCAGCCGCACTCGGGCATCGACGCGAACCTGGTCGCCTTCTGGTCGATCCTGGCCCACCGGATCGAGACCCCGGCGCTGGAGAAGGCGCAGAAGAAGAACGTCAACGAGCTCTCCGAGGCCGATTGGGAGGAGCTGCGCCACGAGTTCGGCAACCAGCGCCTCCTCGGGATGTCCCTGGACGCCGGCGGCCACCTCACCCACGGGTTCCGGCCGAACATCAGCGGAAAGATGTTCCACCAGCAGCAGTACGGCACCGATCCCGAAACCGGCCTCCTCGACTACGACGCCGTCCGGGCGAAGGCGCGCGAGTTCAAGCCGCTCGTGATCGTCGCCGGGTACTCCGCCTACCCGCGCCGGGTGAACTTCGCCACGATGCGCGAGATCGCCGACGAGGTCGGCGCGACCCTGATGGTCGACATGGCGCACTTCGCGGGCCTGGTGGCCGGCAAGGTGTTCACCGGCGACGAGGACCCGGTCCCGTTCGCCCACATCACCACCACGACCACCCACAAGTCGCTGCGCGGACCCCGAGGTGGGCTGGTACTCGCCCAGGAGGAGTTCGCCTCGGACGTCGACCGCGGCTGCCCGATGGTGCTCGGTGGCCCGCTGTCGCACGTGATGGCGGCCAAGGCGGTCGCGTTGGCCGAGGCCCGGCAGCCGTCGTTCCAGACCTACGCCCAGAACGTCGCCGACAACGCCAAGTCGCTCGCCGAGGGCTTCTTGAGCCGTGGGGCGACGCTGGTGACGGGCGGCACCGACAACCACATCGTGCTGCTCGACGTCTCGGCCTACGGGCTCACCGGCCGACAGGCCGAGTCCGCGCTGCTCGATGCAGGAGTGGTCACCAACCGCAACTCGGTGCCGGCCGATCCCAATGGCGCGTGGTACACCTCCGGGATCCGCTTCGGGACGCCGGCGCTGACCACCCGCGGCTTCGGCCACGACGACTTCGACAAGGTCGCCGAGCTCGTCGTCGAGGTCCTCTCGGGCACGTCGCCGGGCACCACCAAGGCGGGGACGCCGTCCAAGGCGACGTACCAGCTCGCCGACGGCCTCGCCGAGCGGGTCAAGGCGCAGTCCGCCGAGATGCTGGACGCACACCCGCTGTACCCCGGTCTCGAGCTCCGCTGACCTGAGGAGCGCGCCGGACGGCGCCGCTCAGGCGACCGCCGGTGTGGTGCGCTCGACGATGCTGGGCAGGTCGGTGCCGGCGGGGAGGGTGCCCAGGGTGCCGTTGTAGTCGCCGCCGAGCCGAGTGGCGCAGAAAGCGTCGGCCACCGTCGGCGGCGCGAACCGCAGCAGCAACGACGCCTGCAGGCAGGTCGCCATCTGCCCGGCCAGCCGACGGGCCGAGACCTCGAGGCTCTCGGCGTCGCCGAGCAGCCCGAGCGCACCCTCGACCGCGGCGTCCAGGCGCGGGTCCTCTCCGCGGGCGAGGCCGACCTCCGTGATCCAGGCGTCGAGGACCTCGGGCTCGCGGCCCAGCGCCCGCAGCACGTCGAGTGCGTTGACGTTGCCCGAGCCCTCCCAGATCGAGTTCAGCGGGGCCTCGCGGTAGAGCAGCGGCATCCCGGAGTCCTCGACGTACCCGTTGCCACCGAGACACTCCAGCGCCTCGGCGACCATCATCGGTGTGCGCTTGCAGACCCAGAACTTCGACAACGGCAGGGCGATCCTCCGTAGCGCTGCCTCGTGGGGGTCGGCCAGGTCATCGACCGCGGCGGCGAGCCGCATCGCCAGCACCGTCGCAGCCTCGGACTCGACCGCAAGGTCGGCGACGACGTTCTGCATCAGCGGCTTGTCGGCCAGCAGCGAGCCGAAGGCGGAGCGGTGGGCGACGTGCCACGCGGCCTCGGCGACCGCGCGACGCATCAGCGACGCCGAGCCGATGACGCAGTCCAGCCGGGTCGCCGCGACCATCTCGATGATGGTCCGGACACCGCGCCCCTCGTCGCCGAGCCGCTGCGCCCAGGTGCCGTGGAACTCCAGCTCGGAGGATGCGTTGGAGCGATTGCCCAGCTTGTCCTTCAGACGTACGACGTCGATGCGGTTGCGGGTCCCGTCCGCCAGCACCCGCGGTACGACGAAGCAGGTGACCCCGGCGTCGGCCTGCGCGAGAACCAGGAACACGTCGTTCATCGGCGCGGAGGTGAACCACTTGTGCCCGTGCAGGGTGTACTCACCGTCCACGGACGTACGCCGGGCCTCGGTGACGTTGGCTCGAACGTCGGACCCGCCCTGCTTCTCGGTCATCCCCATCCCGGCCAACGCGCCGGTCTTCTCCTCGACGGGTCGCAACCCGAAGTCGTAGCTGCGCGCAGCGAGCTTGGGGACCCACTCCTTGGCCAGCGCGTCGTCCGCGCGCAGAGCGGGGACCGCGGCATAGGTCATCGAGATCGGGCAGCCGTGGCCCGGCTCGGTCTGCCATGCGAAGAACCCGGCCGCCCGGCGCAGATGCGCGTGCGGGTCACCCGCCTCCTGCTGCTCCCACGGCGCGGCCTGCAGGCCGTGGGACACCGCCCGCTCCATCAGCCAGTGCCAGGACGGGTGGAACCGGACCTCGTCGACCTGGTTGCCGTAACGGTCGAACCGGGTCAGCTCGGGGTGGAACTCGTTGGCGAGCATGCCGTGCTCGCGGGCCTCGGCAGACCCGGCCTGCTCGCCGAGCGGGACGAGCTGGTCGACGACTTCGGGCGAGCCGTGTCGGGTCACGGCATCGACGAGTGCCGCGTCGGAGGTGACTGTGTTGTGGCCCACGAGCGGCGGGGCCTGGTTCAGCGCTACCCGGTTGTCGGTCGTCATGCCTCTACGGTAGTTCCATGGCGGCGGGCAGCGGTACGGGTACGCGCACCGGCACCGTCGTCGTTCTGCGCCGGGTGCGCCACGGGCTGTGGCGCGTCGTCGTGGCCACGGTCGACACCTGCATGCGGAACCGGGTGACGGGCCTCGCCGCAGAGGCGGCCTTCTTCGCCGTCCTGTCGCTGCCACCGCTGATCTTCGCGCTCGCGGGTTCCATCGGCTTCATCTTCGAGCGCTTCAGCGACGCCCAGGTGGCCGACGTCCGCGTCTCGGTCATCCACGTCGCAAGCCGGGCCCTGACTCCCCAGACGGTGCACACGATCATCCGGCCCACGCTCAACGAAGTGCTCGCCGGCGGTAGGTACGACGTGATCTCGATCGGCTTCGTTCTCGCGCTGTGGTCGGGGTCGCGAGCGCTGAACGTCTTCGTCGACACGATCACGATCATGTACGGGCTGGGTGGGCAGCGCGGCATCATTCGCACCAGGGCGCTGTCGTTCCTGCTCTACGTCCTCGGCATGGTGACCGGAGTGGTGACGATCCCGCTCGTCGTCGCCGGCCCGGAGCTGGTCGACCGGGCGCTGCCGGACCGGCTCAGTGCGCTGAACGAGCTGTACTGGCCCATCGTCCTGGTGCTCGGGATCTGCTTCCTGACCACGCTTTATCACGTGTCGGTTCCGGTCCGGACGGCGTGGCGCTACAACCTGCCCGGCGCGGCGTTCACGATGTTCTGCTGGGTGTTCGGCTCATCACTGTTGCGCTGGGTGCTGGTCGGGACCGCACGCGGATCGACCTCGATCTACGGCCCGCTGGCCGCGCCGATCGCGGTGCTGCTCTGGCTCTACATCCTGTCCATCGCGGTGCTGATCGGTGCCGCGCTGAACGCTGCCTGCGACCTGATCTGGCCGCAGAAGGAGACCAGCACGGCCCGGCTCGAGCTGCTGCGCAAGCTCGACGCGGTGCTGCCGTGGCGTTCGGCGACCCACGACAGTGCCGAGGCTCCGGAGGCCGACGGTCGGGAGACCCGGCGGCAGGCATAGCCGGGTCCGGAGGCTGGCGATATTGAGGTGCCGGGCCGCCATGCCCGGCGTACATTGAGCAGATGCCGGCCTTCGATGGAGCCACGGATGACCGCTGAGCGCGTCGGGTTCGCCGACCCTTGGGTGGGGTGCGTCCTGCACGGTGAGACCGGGGTCTTCCGGGTGCTCACCGATGTCGGGGAGGTCCGAGCCAGCCTCGACGGCCGGATGCTCTGTGAGGTGGCGCGCGACCGCTCGTGTCTTCCCCAGGCCGGCGACTGGGTCGAGCTGCGCAGCTGGCCCGATGGCCGGGTGACACTGCTGCGCGCGCTGCATCCGAAGCTGGCGCGGGTGATTCAACTGCGCCCGCGCGCCGTCTGAGGGGCCCTCCCGGGCTGCGCACGCCGGTCGTGCCATGCTTGCCGCGTGGGAAACGTGACGCTGCCGGCGCCCCTCGTCGTCGCAGGTGGCGTCTTCTGCGTACTTGCCGGTGCCGTCGCGGGCGTCGCCCTCGCTCCGGACCACAACGACCACAACACCGCGACCGTGGTCAGCTATGACTCCGGAAGCTCCCGGCTGTGCCTCTCCGGCAGCGAGGCCAAGGCTGAGAAGGGCGCGAACAGCAGTGGCGAGCTCTGCGGGGTCTGGCGGCACTCCGGGATCAACCACATCCCGAGGCCGGGCCAGACCTTCCGGTTCGTGGCGGTCTACACGTCGGGGAGCAGCGCCGGCCAGGAGCACCGCCAGACCGTGCTGTACGGCGACGTGGTCAGGTAGCGGTCGTGCCCGAGACCCCCGCCTCGCGCAGCGTTCCCGGCCAGCTCAAGCTGCCGGCCCGGAACCGTTCGCCCTGGTGGGAGCTGACCCGTCGGCTGCTGCTCGCCGTCGGGATCCTGGTCTTCACCTTCCTGCTCGTCTACCTCGACCGCGGCGGTTACCGCGACCACGGGAGCCAGCTCGAGCACAAGGTCAACGCGCCCGACGCGCTCTACTACGCGACCGTGACGCTCAGCACCACCGGGTACGGCGACATCACGCCGGTCGCCGAGCACTCACGACTGATCAACGCGTTCATCATCACGCCGCTGCGCATCGGGTTCCTGGTGCTGCTGATCGGCACCACCCTGGAGGTGCTCGCCACCCAGGGCCGGGAGTCGTTCCGGGTCGCCCGCTGGAGGAAGCACATGGACCATCACGTCGTCATCGTCGGCTACGGCACCAAGGGGCGCAGCGCCGCCGAGACGCTGGTGAACAACGGCGTCGACAAGGAGTCGATCGTCGTCGTCGACCCGAGCAACATCGCGCTCGGTGAGGCGCACACCGACGGCCTCGCCGTCGTCACCGGCGACGCGACCCGGCGCGAGGTGCTGCGCCGAGCCGGCGTCGACCACGCCGAGCAGGTGATCATCACCGCGGCTCGCGACGACACGACCGTGCTGGCCACGTTGACCGTGCGGCAGCTCAACCCGACCACCTACATCGTCGCGGCGGTCAGGGAGGCCGACAACGTTCCGCTGGTGCGGCAGAGCGGTGCGGACTCCGTGGTCACCTCCTCCGACGCGGTCGGCCGGCTGCTCGGCCTCTCCTCGGTGTCGCCGACCCTCGGCGCGGTCATGGAGGACCTGCTGACCTACGGAGAGGGCCTCGAGGTCGCCGAGCGCGACCTGCTGGTCAGCGAGCTCGGCAAGGCCCCGCAGTCGCTGCCCGACCAGGTGATCGCGGTGGTGCGCGACGAGAAGGTCTACCGCTACTACGAGCCGACGGTGACCCAGCTCGCCCGCGGCGACCGGCTGATCGTCGTACGCCCGGCCAAGGAGCTGCCGTGGGCGCCGCGTCCGGGCACCCATGACGAGGTCCAGGCCGACGAGGCCTGAGCCGGACGCCGGCCGCGAGGCACATCCTCCGGGGCGTGAATGGGTAGTGCCCCGACATGGAGCACACACTGGTGAACGACGAGCTCTGGCAGGACTTCCACACGGTGGTCAACATGACCTCCCGCGAGTTGGAGGACTGGCTCCGCACGGACGCGGCGACCGAGGACACCGAGGCTCTGCCCGACCAGGCGGGGAGCCATCTCGGGCGGCGGGTGCTGGAGATCCTGGGGAAGCGACGCAGAGATCTCACTCCCGACGACGCCTCCGTGATGCGGCGCGTCGTCGACCGGGTGCACGGGCGTCGTGCGGACGACCTCGAGCCGACCGCGGGGGACGAGACCTGGCGCCACGGCCTGATGCGGATCGGCCACGACCCCCTCCGTCCGGTCCAGACCCCACGTGACCGGGGTCGCTGACCGGGTACGTCGTGCAGGACAGCGACTACCCGAACGTGAGGAGGAGACATGGCGACCGGTGAGACCGGATTCGACGACGTGACCTATGACCTGATCGCGGTGCAGTACCACGCGCTCAAGGCCGGGCACGACTACGGCCAGTACGTACGCGACGCCGAGAACGCCGGCGAGCAGGACATCGCCGACTTCTTCCGGCAGGTGATGGCGGAGGACTCCCAGCGCGCGCACCAGTGCCACGGGCACCTGCGCAGGCTCGGAGGCACCGACAACACCGCGCCGCAGGCCGCCACCGGCTGACCCCGCTGGTGTCGGCTGCCGAGGGCTGGGAGCTACTCCTGGTCCTCGGCCCGTCGGCGCGCCTTTCCGGCGACCTTTGCCGCGACCTGCCCGAGCGAGTCGGGGATGAAGCCGCCGGGGGAGGCGTCGAAGCTGGACTCGTCGAGGACGTCCTTGACCATCTGCAGGGCGATCCGGTTGCGGTTGGGGGTGCCCGCCTTGAGTGCGGCCGCCATCTTCTTGACCTGCTGTGGCTTCACCTTGGCGGGCATCGGCGGCTCGTGCTCGTCGACGAGGACCTCGACGATCGCGGGTCCGTCGTACTCCATGGCCGCCCGGAGCGCATCGCCCATCTCGCCGGGCTTCTCGACGTGCCAGCCGCGGGCGCCGGCGGCCTCGGCGAACTTCACGAAGTCAAGGGGGGCCATGTTGACGCCGTACTCCGGGTTGCCGAGAAAGACCATCTGCTCCCACTTGATCAGACCCAGGGTGTTGTTCTTGACCACCACGATCTTCACGGGGAGCTGATGCTGCACGCAGGTCAGGAAGTCACCGAGCTGCATGGTCAGGGAGCCGTCGCCCGTGAAGACCACGACCTGCCTGCCGGGATACGCGGTCTGCGCGCCGATCGCGTAGGGCAGCCCGGCGGCCATCGAGCAGTTGGTGCCGCTGAAGGAGAACAGCATGTCCTTGCGCACCTTGACCTGTCGCGCCACCCAGGTGGTGACGGTGCCTGAGTCGCCGCACACGATGGCGTCGTCCTCGAGAACGTCATTGAGCGCCCAAGCCGGCACCTGCGGCTTCATCGGTACGTCGTCGCTGGTGCCGCGCTCCTCCATCAGGGCCCACCAGTCCTTCATACCGTCCTGAGCCTGCTGCAGGAACGACCGGTCGCCGTTGGTCTCCAGCAGCGGCAGCAGCGCGCGCAGTGTCGCGCCGGCGTCACCGCACAGTCCGACGTCCACGGGATACCGCAGCCCGATCCGCTGCGGCTTGTCGTCGATCTGCACGCACACCGCCTGGCCGGGCTCGGGCAGGAACTCGATGTAGGGCATCGAGCTCCCCACGATGACCAGGGCATCGCACTGCTCCATCGCATCCTCGCTCGGTCGGGTGCCGACCAGCGCGATCGATCCGGTCGTGTAGGGCGAGTCGTCCGGCACGCAGTCCTTGCCCAGCATCGCCTTCACGATCGGTGCGCCCAGCGTCTCCGCGAGCTGCTCGAGCTCCCGGCCGGCACCACGCGCTCCTGCACCGGCGAGGATGGTGACCTTCGTCTTGCCCTTCAACAGGTCGGCGGCGTCCTGGAGGTCCTGCTTCTCGGGCACCCGGATCGCGGGGCGGTACTGGGCCGAGGAGTGGCCCGGCACATTGCGTTTGAACCGCATCCCGGCCTCGGCCGGAGCCGCCTGGTAGTCGATCGGGAAGCCGAGGTGCGCGGGCCCGCGCTCGGTGAGCGCGGTCCGGCAGGCGTAGTCGACGACGTTGGGGATGGACTGCGGGCTCATGATCCGCTGGTTGTAGAGCGCCAGGTCGTTCATCAGGTAGTCGATGTTCATGTCCTGCAGGTACGACGTACCGATGAGGTCGGAGTAGGTCATCCCGGAGATCGCCAGGATCGGCGCCTGCTCCAGCTTGGCGTCGAGCAGGCCGTTCATCATGTGCACCGCGCCGGGTGCGGCCGTCGAGAAGCAGACGCCGAGCCGGCCGGTGAACTTGGCGTACCCCACCGCTGCCATCGCCGCCACCTCCTCGTGCCGCACATGGATGTAGGAGATCTCGTCGTGCCGCTTGCGCAGCGCGTCCATGAACCCGTTGATGCCGTCGCCGGGCAGCCCGAAGACGGTGTCCACCCCCCACTCGATGAGCCGGTCGACGAGTACGTCGGAAGCGGTCTGTGAATCCGGCATGTGCTTTCTCCTGTCAGGTGTCGGATGGCCAGGTGTCAGTGCGTCGGCTGCTCGTGCATCCGCCCGAACAACGGCAGCACCGACTGTTGCCAGGTGCGGTTGAGCACCATCGCGGTGGCGGCGTAGGCGGCGAAGGTGCCGACGGTCTCGCTCATTGTTCTGCTCCTTGCTGTTCTTGCTGTCCTTGCTGTCGTGCTATTGGCTGCCGAGCCGTTGCGCGGCCCTGCGGCCGGCCACTGCAACCGCGGCGATCGCAGCAGCGCCGGCGAGCGCTGCCGGGCTGGTCAAGGGATCTCGCAGCCGGCTCCGACCGGGCGGGCCTTGGTAGGGACCGGGGATGCGCCGTTCGATGCGCTGCTCGGGGAGGACGCTGGACTGGTTCGGGTCGGGTGCATCCAGCCCGGCAGCAAGCAGCTCGACACTGTGCACGGCGCGCCGGTCGCTGAGCTGGTCGATCTGCTCTCGGCAGCTGAAGCCGTCGGCGAGCAGCACGGTGTCATCACGGGCCGCGCGTACGCCGGGGAGGAGGACCCGCTCCGCACAGGCCACCGAGACGTCGTACCGTTCGCCGGCCTCGTAGCCGAAGCTGCCGGCCATCCCGCAGCAGCCGCTGTCGGGCACGTCTGTGCTCACCCCCGCCCGCTCCAGCAGCCGCTGCTCGGGGCCGAAGCCGAGGACGGCACCCTGGTGGCAGTGCACCTGGACGAGGGCGCGGGCGTCGACTCGCGGCGGCTCCCACTCGGGGACGAGCTCTTCGAGCGCTTGGGCGACGGTGAAGGTCTGCTTGGCCAGCCGGCGCGCGTCCTCGTCGTGCGGGAAGAGGTTGGGCAGCTCGTCGCGGAAGACCGCAAGGCAGGACGGCTCGGTCCCGACGACCGGCGTACCGGCCCTGATGTCATCCCGCAGCGTGTCCAGCACGCGCTGTAGGTAGCGTCGGGCGGTCGGCAGCATGCCGTAGTCGTAGAGCGGGCGCCCGCAGCACAGCCGGGCGTCAGGGACCCGGACCCGCAACCCGGCAGCCTCGAGGACCTCGACGGCAGACATCGCGACGTGCGGCTGGAAGTGGTCGGCGAAGGTGTCCACCCAGAGCAGGACCTCGCGGCCGTCAGGATTGGCTGGAGTACGACGCCGCTCCCACTCGCGGAACGTCCTCGGGGCGAATGCCGGCAGGCTCCGCTCGGGCGCCACCCCGGCCGCCAGCTTGACCACGCCAGACACGACCGGTGCGCGAGCGACCGCGTTGGCGAGTCCCGGCGCCCATGATGCGCCACGGGCCCACCGCTGGATCAGCCCCATGGCGTAGGCGGCCCGGGGCCGAAGCCGTCCCTCGTAGTAGTGCGAGAGGAACTCGGCCTTGTAGGTGGCCATGTCGACGCGGACCGGGCAGTCGCCCTTGCAGCCCTTGCACGCGAGGCAGAGGTCGAGCGCATCCTTGACACCCTCGTCGCGCCATGGGCGCTTGCGATCGCCGGCCTCGCGCATCATCTCGAACAGCAGCCGTGCGCGTCCGCGGGTGGAGTTCTTCTCCTCGCGGGTGACCATGAAGCTCGGGCACATCGTGCCGCCGTCGAGGTGGCGGCACTTGCCGACGCCGAAGCACCGGTTGGCCGCGTCGGCGAAGCTGAAGCCGTCCTCGGCGAAGCTGAAATGGGTGTCCAGGTCCGGCGGGGCGTACGACGTGCCCAGCCGAAGGTGCTCGGTGGGCGGATAGGGGTCGACCACCATGTGGGGGTTCATCAGTCCGTCGGGGTCGAAGATCGACTTGAACTCCTCGAAGGCACGCACCAGCTCCGGGCCGAAGACGCGCTCCAGGAACGTCGCCTTGAGCTGGCCGTCGCCGTGCTCGCCGGAGGGGACGCCGCCGTAGCGAAGGACCAGGTCGGCGGCCTCGTCCAGGAAGCGGCGGAACTGCTCGATGCCGTCGACGGTCCTGATGTCGAGGTCCAGACGATTGTGGATGCAGCCCTGTCCGAAGTGGCCGAACAGCACGGTGTGGTACCCGTAGCGCTCCACCAGCTCCCGGTAGTCCCTGAGGTAGCCGGGCAGCACCGACGGGTCGACTGCCGCGTCCTCCCAGCCGGCCATGCCGCCGTGCTCCTGCGGGATCCGGGTCGAGCCGATCGCGCCTCGTCGGACCTCCCAGATGTCGGACTCGTGCTGGGGGTCGTCGTACATCTTCATGGTGGGCGCGTGGGGCAGCTCGCCCAGCCGCTCCATCATCCGGGAACCCTGCACGTCGGCCTCATCCTGGGTGTCCCCGCCGTACTCGATGAGCACGAACGTGTTGCCCTCGGGGAGCTCGCCCATCCCCGCGGAATCGAAGTCCTTGGCGCGAAGGTTGTCGATGATCCCGCTCTCGAAGAACTCCAGGCCGTGGGGCCGGCTGTCGAGGATGTCGGTGACGTGCTCGGCGGCGGTAGGGGAGTCGGGGTAGCCCAGCACGACGAGCGAGCGCTTCGGCGGCCACGGCAGCAGCCGAACGGTGGCGGACAGCACCAGTGCGCAGGTGCTCTCTGTGCCGACCAGGGCGCGTGCGGTGTTGAAGCCCTTCTCAGGGAGCAGGTCGTCGAGGTTGTAGCCGGTCACCCGGCGCGGGATGTCCGGATAGCGCTCACGGACCAGGTCGGCGTAGCGGTCGCGGAGGTCGCGGAGCCGGCGATAGATCTCACCGCGCCTCCCGCCTGCGCCGACGATCTCGTCTAGCCGGGGCTCCTCGTTGACGCCGACGGTCAGCAGGGTCCCGTCGTGGAGGAGCAGCTCGAGCTCGAGCACGTTGTCGACGGTCTTGCCGCCGTACACCGAGTGCGTGCCGCACGAGTTGTTGCCGATCATCCCGCCCAGGGTGTTGTGGTCGTGGGTGGCGGGGTCGGGCGCAAAGGTGAGCCCGTGGTCCATCGCGGCATAGCGAAGCTGGTCGCAGATGACGCCTGGCTCGACCACGGCCGTCCGCGCCTCGGGGTCCAGGTCGAGGATCCGGTTCATGTACTTGGAGAAGTCGAAGATGACGGCGGCATTCACGCTCTGCCCCGACAGGGCGGTGCCTCCTCCTCGTGCGAGGACCGGTGCTCCGTGGTCGTGGCAGACCGCCATGGCAGCGACCACGTCCTGGACGTCGCGCGGCACGACGACGCCGATGGGCACCGTCCGGTAGAGCGAGGCGTCGTTGGCGTAGAGGTGCCGGCTCGCTTCGTCGAACCGCACTTCCCCCCGGACCGCACCGGACAGGTCGTGGGCGAGCCGCTCGGCTGTCCTCGGGGGAAGGGTGGCGCTGGGCATTTCGTGTCGCACTCCGACATTTCGAGGTTCACAGCGCAGTACCCACCGCCCCGGGTGTCCATGTGGCGCCGTGGGGAAGTTGTCGGCGGGCTCTGGTTCGGGCAGTCCGCGACGCTCCGGCGGACGGAGATCCCGACGCCTCAGCGTCGCTCGGGTCGGCCTACGCGACCTGCACGACCTGCACGCGGCCCGGCGATGGAGCAGGTCCATCCGGCGCAGCGCCAGCCACGTCAGGAGATGGGTTCTCCGGCATCTGATCGGTACCGTGGTCGACCATGGAGGAGATGAAGGCGCGTCGCGTGGTCGACGCGCTGCGCGCGCGAGGCACCGACGCCGATCTGGCACACGTCGGTGTGCACCAGGTCGGCGTGACCGTGAAGCTGTCCGACGGGCGCGAGGCGATCTGGGACTCCGACGACACCGCCAGCCTGGAGGCACAGGTGATGCGGGACGGAGACCTGGTTGGGTTCGTCCCCGAGATCGAGGGCTCCGGGGACTACACCGAGGAGCAGATCGTGGATGCGATCGTGCGCACCGACTACGACCAGCCCATCGCCACCCGCAGGTCCAGCGCCCCCGCACCGGAGCCGGCCCTTCCCGTCAAGGGCGGCCTGTTCCGCCGGTTCATGGACGGCTTCCGGTACCGCTGAGCACTGCTGGAGCCCGGCCCACAAGCCCGTTGAGCACGCGCTCCCTGTCGGATGGTTGGCCGCTCCCGTCGGACCTGGCCAGGCGCGGTCAAGACCGCCGGACCCTGCCGATGCGTCGAATACGCGACCGGTGCCGTATCGTGGGGTGTGTTGAAGGGATGGCTCTGGCGAGCCATCCTGGCCGCGCAAGATGTCGTGGCTTGTATCTCTCTTACTTCCTGGTTTTCGGTTCGCTGGACATCAGCACAGGTGGATGTCTTCAGCAGCTAGGGGCACAGTGTCCCCGGCATCGGAACAAAGGAAAAGATCATGGCTCAGGGCACCGTCAAGTGGTTCAACGCCGACAAGGGTTTCGGGTTCATCGCCCAGGATGGTGGCGGCGAGGACGTCTTCGTCCACTTCTCCGCGATCCAGTCCAGCGGCTACAAGTCGCTCGATGAGAACCAGAAGGTCGAGTTCGACATCACCGCCGGCCCCAAGGGTCCGCAGGCTGAGAACGTTCGCGTCGCCTGACATCACTTGAAGGGCCCCGACCACACAGGTGGTCGGGGCCCTTCGTGCGCCCCGCTCGGACTGGCCGCGGGATCCGCCCCATGTTCGGGCGTCGCCGACACGTCTTGCAGGCTTCTCCGCCGCCGCAGCCTCGACAGAGTGGTAGCGCGAGATACGCGGCGGTTCCGGATGGCCGCAGCGCGCTATGCGGCAAGAGAGTGCACCGACCAGCGATCAGCGGAGAATCTCGATCTGACACCGGGGACCGGTCGGGTTCGCAAGTCGTACGTCTGCGGTGAGCAGGGGTACGTCGAAGGCTTCGGCGAGGGCCACGTACGCGGCGTCATAGACGGTGAGGGTGTCCCGCAGTTCCCAGCCCCGGGGGGATCAGGCGCATGGGCGGCACGCGTTGTAGGGGCAACATCGCCGAGGGTCAGCTCGAGGCCGTACGTCTCGGACGGAAGACGCTGCGCATTAAGGTGGACTCGATCGAGCGGTTCATCGAAGCGAGGCCGGCCGGCGGGCCCGAAAGGAAGACAGGAGCAGCCAAACCTGGCCGCTCCTTGATCCCCGTGTGTTCCCGGATTCAGATCCGCATCTCGGAAACCGCCTCTGACGTGCGGGTTTGTGGTGGGCGATACTGGGTTTGAACTTTTGAGAGCCCACCTCGTTTGACGTCGTAGTTCCCCGCCCATGAGAGGTAAACTCGCAGGTCAGAGGGCATATTCGGGGCCTGACGGCTGGCGACAGATGGTGACAAATAGTGTCGCCTCTGGACGTCCTTGTTCCCCGTATGTTCCCCGGGGAACAAGGAGGCGATACAGAATGGCTCGGGAACTGGAGCCCAACCGGCGCGGATTTGGCCGCATCGAGAAGCGAGATTCCGGCCGCTACCGTGCGGCGTACACCGGCCCCGACGGGCGCCTCTATCGGGCGCCGATGACCTTCGACGCTCGCGACGACGCCGTCGCCTGGCTGTCCGCCCGGCGTGCCGAGATCCAGATGGAGGTCTGGGCTCCGGCCGCGGCGGCTCGGGCCGCGTTCCGTCATGAGGTGCCCACCTTGCGCGAGTACGGCGACAAGTGGCTCGCCAATCGAAAGACCCGCGGCCGTGAACTGCGCCCGACCACGCTCCAGCAGTACCGGATGATCCTGGACACCTACATCTACCCGGTCTTCGGTGACGAGCCGCTCGACCTGATCTCCGCCGATGCGGTGAACCGCTGGTACGACGCTCTGGCGCCCGGCAAGGAGACGATCCGCTCTCAGGCCTACAGCCTGCTTCGCACCATCTTCACGAGCGCCGCCTCGGAGCGGCCGCATCCCCTGATTCCGTACAACCCTGCGCATATCCGTGGAGCCGGCAACACCACCCGACTCCACAAGGTCGGACCTGCTTCCCTTGCCGAGCTCGAGACGATCGTCGAGGAACTCCCCGAGCGCTACAAACTCATGGCGCTGCTCGCCGCCTGGTGCGCGATGCGGTTCGGCGAACTCACCGAGCTGCGCCGCAAGGACATCGACCTGGTCAACAACCGGGTCAAGATCACCCGCGGTGTCGTCCGAGCCGGGGGCAAGTTCATCGTCGGCCAGCCGAAGTCGGATGCGGGCGTGCGCGACGTCGCCATCCCGCCGCACCTGGTGCCCGTCGTGAAGGCGCACCTCACGAGCCACACCGGCAGAGGCAAAGACGCACTGCTGTTCCCGGCCGCAGCCAACAGCAACTCCCACATGGCGCCCTCGACGCTCTACAAGGTCTACTACCCAGCTCGGAAGGCCGCGGGCCGCGGCGACCTGCGCTGGCACGACCTCCGTCACACCGGGGCTGTGCTCGCTGCTCAGACCGGCGCCACCCTCGCCGAACTCATGGGGCGACTCGGCCACTCAACTCCTGGTGCCGCCATGCGCTACCAGCACGCCGCCGCCGACCGCGACACCGAGATCGCACGACGGCTGTCCGCGCTGGTCGAGATGTCTGACCCGGCTGGCAGGGTCGAGTCATGAGCGAGTGGACCACGGAGTTCTACGAGGACGACGCGGGACGTCGTCCTGTCGAGCTCTGGATGGACTCGCTGACCATCGCCGAGTTTGCTGCCCTTCGCGCAGCAATTCTCCGGGTCCTCGAGATCCAAGGCATCGATCTGGGATCGACTCCGTGGTTGAAAGCGCTTGGCGAGGGCCTCTTCGAATTCCGGATCCGTCACGATGCCGCGACGATCGAAGCGCTGTACGCACCGATGGCCGATGCCGAGCAGTCGACGCCGCAGCCAACCCAGCACAAGATCCTGCTTCGGCTGTTCATCCATTTCCACGGCAACAAGGTGATCCTGCTGCTCCATGGATACGACAAGGGCGGGAACGACAGCCCACGTCAGCAGAATAAGGAGATCCAGGAGGCGCGCAAGCGCCTGACACATTGGAAGGCGGCCGAAGCGCGGCGTGCCAAGCAGCAGCGCAAGAAGAAGTAGGCCCGTTGAGACATATGTGGTTTTCGACATACACTTGCTGATGTTCGACCGACCAGAGGAGCAGTGATGGCCAAGACCTTTGCCGAATACGCGCGTGAGCGCGAGGCGACGATGACCGCCGCCGAGCTGGACGTCGTGCACGCCTTCGACCAGGCCGCTGCGTTCGGACAGGTGATCTACGGCGCCCGCAAGGCTCGCAACCTCCGTCAGACTGATCTGGCAGAACTCTCCGGCGTGACCCAGGCCGACATCAGTCGGATCGAGCGCGGCCAGGTTGCGCCGACTACCCAGACGCTTCTGAAGCTCACGGCCGCCCTGGGAGTCGAGATCCAATTCGTGCTCGCGGAGTCCGGCACCGCTCCGGCTGAGTCCATCAGTCTTCGCGTACCTGTCGCGGGTTGACTCTTCCAGCAGCGTGAATCAACTGCTGTGGTCATCGTCAGGCACGTCCCGCTCTGACCGTAGATAGTGAGACCGCCGACTGGGTCGGAGGCGTATGAGCGCCCCCGGCGGGCCGTTGTCTTCTGCATCGGACGCTCGCGGCCGCCGGCTCTTGGGGAGGGTCTTGCGGATGAGCGGAAGCCAGGCACGGCGAATGGGGTCGGGAAGGTCGAGTTCCTTCCAGATGTCGACGAGAAGTGCACCGTCGACGTAGTCGAGAAGATCGGTCGGACTGCCCTCACGAAGGATCAGCGTGTAGGCGCGCGCCCGATCCTCGCGATCGCGTAGGCGGTAGGGGCGGCGAGGCGATGGCCAGTCATGGTGCGGTCCGGGAAGCACGACTGTGCTGAACGCGCGTTCGGGAGCCAGTCGCCACAACTCGTTGGCGAGCCAGAACGGGTGCAGGCCGTGCTGGCCGGGCACCTCCACGAACTCCAGGTTCGGCGCCACTTCCAAGCGATGGCCTGCGGCTTCGATGATCCGCTCGGCGACTGCCAACGAGGGCGACTTCGCGCCGCGCTCGTACGCCGAGAGGGTCGACTGCGACGTACCCGCGAGCCGCGCGAGGGCGTCCTGAGTCAGCCCGGCCGCGCGGCGGACGTACGCGAGTAAGGAGTGCCCGGACACCCTTCGAGCATATCCGACTGGATCTGAACGCTCAGATTGCTCGATTCGCGTCCTCACCTGCACAAACGTCGCTGACGGGTGACAACGGCGGCCAGGCCGAACGGGGAGTTGAGGCCAAATTCGGACATGCCTTGCACACCTACCTATTGAAGACGCCCATCTGATGCAACAGGAGGAGCCCCATGAGCGTTGCAACGTGCCTCGGCCTCGACTACCCCGGCGGGCCGCCTCTGCTGGCCGCTGCCGCCGCTTGGCAGCGCTGGTGTCATCAAGATCCGGCCCTCGCTGTAGTCGACGACCTGGTCGATCTACCGGCATGGACGCGCCGGGCCGAAATCGCCGAGAAGGACGGCCTACTCTCGCGGCTGCACTTGATTGCGCAGCTCGATGCAGAGGCTGCCGTCGTCGTGTCCTGGCTTCTCCTTCCGGGTGCCAGCAGGCTCGCATGCCAGCTGGCCGATCTGTCCTCCGAAATCGACGCTCTCGTAGCCGGAGCGCTCTGGATCAGCGCCCGGACCCGGCCGGCATCCCGCTGCGTCGCGTCAACGATCCTGCGCGAGGTGCGCCAATCCGTACTGTCCGAACTTGGAATCGGCGAGTCCGGCCGGCGTGCAGATCCCGTTTGGACGCGGACAACAACGTACGACGACCCCGACCATCTGCGGTCGAAGGAAGACCCCCAAATGATCGTCTCCGCTGAATCAGAATCTGGATTCCTGGTGCAGGCCGCAGTCCTCGACGGCGCGATCACATCGTCGGATGCCAACCTGCTGCTGTCACTTTCGCAGGCCGCCAAGGAGCTCGGCAGCCCTGCCCGCCGCGGCCGCGCCGGGCTGATGGCACCCGCAGTCATCGACGCCGTGACCAGCCAATGGCCGACGTCGGCACGGAGCGTCCGGCGCCGCGTCGGCGAGATCATCGAACGGCTCGGAAAGTTCGCGCGTGACCGTCAGGTGGGCGACGACCTGTCCGACTTCCTCGCTACCCACGAGCTGCCACCAGTCGAAATGGCCGAGTTCCTGGAGCTCTACCTGTGGGATCACATCGACGAGTATCTCGACGAGTTCCACCGTGAATTCGACGAGTCCGCGTGAGCGCATGGCCAGGATGCGCTGGGCTTGAGGGCGCGGCGGCTGTGGCACCACACCCTCTCGGTCCGGATCGTCCGATCGGCGGACAGCTCTCGATCCGGCAAGATTGGCTCTATGGGGAAGGCGGCAGCGCAGTGGCGCAAGACGGTTGACATCCATTTCGGCTACCTCAAGGACTTCGGTTTCCGGCGGGTCGATTCCGATGACAGCTCGTTCTGGTCGCTCTGGGTTCAGTACCGCTCACCGACCGCTGCCCTTCGGGTCAGCAAGAGCAATGAGTTTGTCCGCGCCGAAGTGCATCTGATTCGACTCGTGGACGGCGAGGTGCCTGCCTACCCGATTTGGATCACTGACGCACGAATCGATTGGACCTTGCTCGACAATGTCGTTGAGGCTCGCAGGCCCGAGCTTCTAGACGAGGCCTCCCGGCAGCACGGCCTCAAGGCCTCTGAGATTGAGGGCCAGTTGAGCTTCTGGGCCAACGTCCTCAAAGAGGTGGCGTCGGATTTCTTGGACGGCGACTTTGCTCCGATTGACGAAGCCGGAGCACTGGTGAGGCTTCGTGTTGCCGAGCACCCGCAGGAGGTCAAGGTTTGGATTCCAAACGACGCACCCGAAGGCGCAGAGATTGGCGAGTCGGCTGCGGTTGAGGCGACTCTTCCTTCCAACGTGGGTGTGTCCGTGCGGCGCTACTGGCGCGGACGACGATCAAAGCCGAAGTGATCGAAAACGCTCGCATCCGCGGCATGGAACGTCCGTCCGTTCCGCAGGATTTCTCGACGCCCCACCCTTGAGGATGCCGAGGTGATTCGATGGGTACGTGGCTGAGGCCTTGAGCGCGCTCGTGCGGGACAAGTGGGCGTCCCTGCTTGTCCAAGACTTCGTGATCGCGGTCGAGGACACCCATCGGGTGGTGCTGGAGTCACCCAACATGCAGGTCGTCGCTGGACATGACCCACGCGGCGAGTTCGACGTCTCTGTCCGCCCGCGCAGCGCCGAGTGGCCCACCCAATGGTCGTATTCGGGCATGGTCGGCACGGCTTCCATCGGTCGCCTCTTGGAACTGGCGCTCGCCGCAATGCGGGCAGAACCGGCGATCCTGGGTGGTGACCCAGACTTCTACGAGCGGATTGGAAGAGAGAACAAGGCGATCTCCCACGCATGGACCGAGTACTACGCTGGGCGAGGGTCGCGACCAGGGGACAGGCACCTTTCGTAAGCCTCGGCGAACAGAACCTCGCCCGCCGCGCCTTGGCGTGCGCCTGCCGTGGATCTGTGAGCACGGATGACGTCGAAGTTCACGGCGAACCTCCTGGCGGTGAGTCACCCGGGCAGCACTCATATCCCGATGCCCGGTGCGGGAGTCGTTGGCGCTGGTCGACGTTGCTCGATGCCGACCGGTTCCGGGCGGCGACGTCTCGGTGCGAGCTGCTTGCGGATCCGATACGCGAGGGCTGAGGTCCGGTGCTCTTGGGGCAACGGGCTAGCCATAGCGCTCCGGAGCAGTCGCTCGGGATCGTGCCCCTGCCGACGCAGCCTGCCGAGCTCGCGGGCCAGATCGAGTGTGCTCTCATCGGCTCTGCCGACGTACTGGACCACACGGCGCTCCCAGACCCGGACGGTTTCGTCGTACCGACCGTTCACCACACTGAGGAGTCGTCGGCGGTAGGACGCGGCGCGGTCGTCGTCCGGCGGAGGACCAGCGACGGTTCGCTCGTCAGCCGCAATGCCCTGCGCGGCTCGCCAGACAGCGATGTCGCCACGAAGGTCTGGGGTGAGGACGTCGTCGTAGGCGTCGAGCCAGCCAGGCAGGGTCGCGTCCGCGCGGTCGCGGACCTCTGTTGCGAGGGACGACACGAGGGCCTTTCGCGCGGTCAGATACGGACCCCAACCCGGGTGGTCAGCGACCTCGACGGGAATGTGGGGGAGCCACGCGAGCGGACCCCAGGCCCCGGCCTCTTCATCGCCGGCGCTGAGCACCTTCTGGGTCGCGAGGGCCACCGAATCGGCGTACCGGGTCGCTGCGTCGTACAGGCGTGCCTCCGGAGTCGCGGCCACTTGACGGGTCGTGGTCGCCGAGACGGCCGCGCCGTCATTCGCAAGGACACGCTCGAGAATCTCAACGACGGTGAGTTGCTCGGTGATGCCGGGCAGCTCGAACTCACGCTCGTCGCTCAGGTCATCCGCGACGACGTGAACGTGGTTCTCGGCGCGGCCGCGAGTCAGCATCGTGTAGAGCAGTTGCCGGGTTTCGTCGCCTGTGATGACCCCGTGCATGACGTCGGCAGTCAGGCCCTGGGCGGTGTGGACCGTGGAGGCGTAGCCGAGCTCGAGGTGGTTGGCGACGTACTCGGCGGGCAGCACGCTGGTGAGTTTGGAGTCGCGGTGTCGCACGGTCAGGATGCCGTCCCGGATGTCTGTGACGATCCAGCGGTCGCCGTTCTTGACCCAGTCGGTGCTGCTCACCCCGAGCCGACGGTCGTTGCGTCGAGTAAGTACGACGTCGCCGACCGACGCACAGGTACCGTCCCGAAGCCGCACTTCGTCGCCGACGGTCGCTTCCCCGAGCCGGGTCGCGCGGGCGCGCTGGTTGAGTTCGCGCACCAGTTCGTGGGTCGGCGCCAACATCAGGCAGTCTCGGCCGGCGGCCTGCTCACTCTGCCAGGCGTCGAACACCTCATCGGTGACGGCGCAGTGGTCGCCGACGTGGATGCGCTCGAGGTCGAGGTAGTACCCGAGAGCGCCACGGTCTCCATCTCTGAGTGCCAGTGATGCTTCCGCCTCGACTGGATCGTCGAACCGCACGACCTCGTCGAGTCGTACGGCGCCATGTGTACGAGCGATGTCGCGGAGAACACCGCCTGCGCCGATGGCCGCGAGCTGCTGGTCGTCGCCGATGAGCCGCACGGTGGCGCCGCGCTCGATCGCGAAGGTGATCACCCGATCGAGGGTGATGGTATCCGCCATACCCGCCTCGTCGAGGACGAGCAAAGTCTCCGGACCGATGGCCGCCGCGAGCGGCGAATCGGGTCTTGCGTCGAGGTCGTGAACGAGCTTGGCGAGGGTCTCGCAAGGCATGCCGGTGGCGTCACGAAGCGCGGCTGCCGCGGCTGCCGACGTGGTGAGGCCAAGTGCGTTGGCACCAGCTTCCGTCCACACGCCGGCGAGGACCCGCATCGCGATCGTCTTGCCTGCCCCGGCGGGTGCGAGGGCGAGCTGCACGCGTCGGCCGCTGGTAGCCAGTTCACGGACCAGCCCTTCTTGGCCGGCGTTGAGTTCGGTGCCGTCGAGGTGGGAGGCCAGGATGGCCAGCTCAACGTCGTCGGTCGACCAGGCCACCGCGTCGATACTCCCGGCTGCCTCGATGACGCGGGCCTCGGCGTCGAGGACGCGAGTGGTGGTGAAGTGGTCACGTCCGGTGTGGCGGTAGACGCTGGTCCCGTCAGAGCGACGCAAGCCCTCCGGCTCGCTGATCGGGTCGAGTTCTGGCGTGAGATTGATCGTCAGTTCCGAGACCTCGTCGACGACCCAGCCGACGGCCTCCGCCATCGGCCCAGGGGAGAGGTCAGTGCCACGGATCTGACGCTGAACTTCGGCGTAGACGTGCCAGGACTCCCATGTAGCCCGGTGCGCCTCGAGTTCGCCGAGCACACGCTCGGCCATCTCCCGAACCCACGAAGTCGACACCTCGGTCTGCGGAGAAGTGCGCTTGGGGTGGAGAGCGGCCTGGACCATCCGATCGACGGCGTGTGGGGATCTGAGCACGTCGACGGCTTGGCCTCGCCAGGTCGCCCGCTGCTCGGCGAGTGATCGCGGCTCGTGCTTGGCCTGACGGGTCTCCAGATTCGCCTGCTGTGCAAGGGCGACCGCTTCGACTGGCGTGGGCGTCCGGCCGTGGGCGTCGCGGAACTCACGAGTCAGCTCGCGTTGGCGAGCGACAATGTCGGCCCGCCGGCGGGACCATGCCTCGCAGAGTCCGCGATCGACGCCGACGATCTCACGAATCGGCCGCTTCTCCCGATCCACGCCTGAGCGCTCGGCGAAGAGGACGCCGAGCGCCTCGACCAGGTGACCCTCCAGCGCGGTGTTGTAGGTCTCTGACGCGGCGACCACGTGCTGGTGCAGCACACGCCCGTAGATCGAGAGCCACTTGCCCTGCTTGGTCTGCACCTTGTTCGCGACCGCCACGTGCGTGTGCAGGTCCGGGTCGCCAGCGCGCGAGTCGCGGTGGGCAAAGGAAGCGGCGATGAGTCCGCGCGTTTCGACCTGGCGGGCACCGTCCTTGCCCTCGCGGGTGAAGAGGGCGTGCTCTTCGATGAATGCCAGTGCATCGGCCACCGCGGCTTGGTGGGCCTGTTCGACCTGCGTTGCGACCTCGGGCGGGGCAACCGCCCACAAGGCGGAGACCGACTTGACCGGGCTGAAAGTCAGATCGAAGCCGGCCACGGCCGTCTGCCGGGGGCGTGAGTACCTGGCCACCGCGGCCGAAAGTTCCCTCGACGTCGCGGGTTCGTGACCGTTCTCGGCGACGAAGAACTCCTGTCCTGCGGTCGCCCGAGCGTCCGCGCGGTCAGCATGCGTCGGATGAGTGGTATGGCTGAGCAGTTCGTCGACCCGGGCGTTGAAGGCATCGACCGTCTCGTTGTCATAGACCTTGTACGCAGAGCCGAGCTGCCGTGCCGAGACTGGATCGCACCCTGCGCCGAACAAAAGCTTCATCTGCTCGGCGGTGACGATGTCGTCGGGCTCCAACCCGTCGATCCCGACCAGCCCGCTGCCGACCCACCGCCCAGGCGCCTCGCCCTTCGCCGAGTAGTAGTCGGCCAGCGGCATCGACCCGAGTTCGGTCGAGTCGGCAGCGGCGACCTGCCGCGTCAGGTACTCGTACCCCGACCCGGCGGACAGCTTCTGCAGCGTCATCGTCACACCCCTCAAGGCCGGACCCGGCGCGCGAGTGGCCACGTCGGGCGGGACCAATGAAATAGGTGTGTGGTGAAGGAGAGGGGAGAGCGGAGAGTGGGGGCAGAGGGCAGGAAGGAGGGAAGGAAGGGGAGAAGAAGAGCAGGAGGCAGGATGAAGGCGAGGAGAGGGATAGGACGCGGGAAGGAGTAGAGGAAATGGAGTCGAGCCCGTCCTCCGGGGAGGTCATCGCCCGGATCGCGCCTCAGAGCCTCGGGTCGACGGGCTCCGACTCCAAAGCAAGAACTGCGAACACCGACTGGTGCACCTTCCACAGCGGCTCGTGGTCGACGAAGGCGGTGAGTGCCTCCAGTCCCAGCCCGTGCTCTCGCTGCGCGAGTTGGCGCTTCTTGCCCAAGTTCCTGTCGCGCAGTACGTCGAGCGAGTCGGTGTAGTCGGGTCCGTAGATAATTCGGAGGTACTCCCGGCCACGCACCTTGATGCCGGGCTGAATGCGCCCCTCGGTCAGGTGGGCAGGCTTAACGACCATGCCCTCGCCTCCGGTAGCAGTCATGTCGAGCCACCACAGCGTTGCCGCGTCTCTATCTTCCCGCGACGCGAGATCGACGAAGCGGTGACGCGTGGGGGTGATCAGGCCGCCCTTCAGCTTGGCGAGCTCGGCAAGGTGCCACTCGTGCGATTCGGTGAGTGCCAGGGTGCGGCCCTCGGACGCGAGGATCTGGAACGGCGCCAGCGTCACCCCTTCAAGCCCGTTGGTTGGACGGACATAGGCCGCATAGGCGTCACGGAACGCTTCAGCGTTGGCGAACCGGCCCTTCGTCTTGGCTGCAAGATCGCCCACGTCGAGGCCGCGCTTCTCCGCCTGCTCCAGGACCGCCAGTGCTTCGGGAAGGACGTGGCGCGCGGCTGCGCCGACCGAGGCGTACTGCGATTTGATGAGATCAATCGCCTTCGCCGACCACGGCAACAATTCGCAGTCGAGAGCCAGCCAGTCGGTGTCGAGCGACTCGAACAGCGGAGCTGCCGTATCCCGAAGCTGGTCGACCAACGCTGTTGTGTCCGCGAAGAAGGGTCGGCCCGTGCGGGTGTAGACGACACCGGTCAATCCGTCGCTGACCCCGAAGCGACGCTCAGCAGCGTCGGTGTCCTTGGCGATGACGGCGATCGCTCGGGAGCCCATGTGCTTCTCTTCGCACACGACGCGGGTCACGCCCCATCCGGCGTATTCGTTGAACGCCTGATCGGGGTGCTCCAGGAATCCGTCGAGCTTGGACGTCGCGACCGGCGACATCGTCGGCGGCAGGTAGATGAGCCAGCGTGGGTCGACCGCAAAGCGACTCATCACCTCAAGTGCTGCCGCAGCGTTCTCCTCAGGGATCTTCACCTTGCCGGCTTGAGTGGTTTCGAGCCAGCGCGTGCCCGCGACGTCATCGATCTTGAACACTGACGGCTCGCGGTCAGGGATCGAGGAGGCGAGGGGTCGGACCGGCTCGTACCACTCCTGCTCAGCCGGGACCGAGACGAGCTCGCGTTCCGGGTAACGCAGGGCTGTCAATGAGCCACCGAAGACGACACCAGTGTCGAGGCAGATCGTGTTGTTGATCCATTCCGCCTTCGGCACGGGCGTGTGGCCGTAGACCACCATCGCCTGGCCTCGGTACTCCTGTGCCCATGGGTAGCGGACCGGGAAACCGTACTCATCGGTCTCGCCAGATGTGTCCCCGTAGAGCGCGAAGGAACGTACGCGACCGGAGGAACGACCGTGATAGGCCTCCTTGAGGCCGGCGTGGGCCACGACGAGCTTTCCGTCGTCTAGAACGAAGTGGCTGATCAGCCCGTCCATGAAGTCGAGCACACTCTTGCGGAACTCGGCTGATTCGGTCTCCATCTGGGCCAGAGACTCTGCGAGCCCATGCGAGACGGTCACCTTGGAACCCCGCAGCGCCCGGACGAGCTTCGCCTCGTGGTTACCGGAGACGCACAACGCGTTCCCCGACCTGACCATGCCCATGACCAGGCGGAGCACGCCGGGTGTGTCCGGGCCGCGGTCGACGAGATCGCCCACAAAAACAGCCTGGCGTCCCTCCGGGTGCGAAGCGCCGACTGCACCATCGCCGTCGTACTCGATCTCCCAACCGAGTGTGGTGAGCAATGTGCGTAGCTCGGATGCGCAGCCGTGGATGTCGCCGAAGATGTCGAACGGACCATGGACATCGGTGCGGTCGTTCCACGGCCGCTCGCGCACGATCTCGGCTGACTCGAGTTGCTCGGTTCCGCGCAGGACGTGCACCCGGCGGAAGCCTTCCTTGTTCAGTCGCTTGAGTGACCGCTTCAGGTCGCGGTGCTGACGAGACACGACATGGCTGCCGAAGTCACGGTCGGGTCGCTGAGTGTTGCGCTCGACGGCCACTGATTCCGGGACGTCGATCACGATGGCGTCGACGAGAACATCGTGGCTCTTGGCCAGTCTGATCAGCGAGGCTCTTGAGGCCTGCTGAACGTTGGTGGCGTCGACGACCGTCAGAAGTCCTCGCCGCAGCCGTGTACCGACGATGTAGTTGAGGACGTCGAACGCATCCGGTGTGGCTGACTGGTCGTTCTCGTCGTCGGCCACAAGCCCACGGCAGAAGTCGCTGGAGACTACTTCCGTCGGCTTGAAGTGAGTACGCGCAAAGGTCGACTTTCCGCTTCCGGAGACGCCAACCAGGACAATCAGCCCCATCGCTGGAACGGTGACTTGGCTCTTCTCAAGTGCCTCAGTCATCACTGCCTCCGGCCTTCGTGAAGATCGCCATCTGAGTGGGCGTCCCGAAGGTTTCGTCTAGATCGCCGATCCCACGTCGTTCGACGGCGTAGCCGTGTGTCTGGGCGACGCGGTCCGACCATTCGGCGAATTGCTCACGAGTCCATTCGAAACGGTGGTCCGGATGGCGCCTGCCGACGAGGGTTTCGTACAACACGTTGTACTCACAGTTCGGGGTCGTCACGATGACAGCCCGTGGCTTCGCGGCGCTGAAGACAACGTGTTCAAGCGCTTCCAAACGAGGCGGATCGACATGCTCGATGACCTCCATCAGAACCGCAGCATCAAAGCCTGCGTAGCGCTCGTCCTCGTAGGTGAGTGCCCCCTGGAAGAGATCGACACGCTCCGACTGACGCTCGCTCATCTGGTCCACATACAGCCGCCGGGCGGCGTGCTGAAGTGATCGCGTGGAGACGTCGCTGCCAGCAACTCGGGTGAAGGACGAGGTCTTCATCAGGCGTTCCATGAATTGGCCTGGCCCACACCCAAGGTCGATGACACTTCGGGCCCCAAGTTCGAGGAGTACCTCGTAGACCGCATCGTGGCGCTGCGCGTTGAGCGGGATCCTCTTCTCCTCGGGCTGGAGGACTTCCTCATCGTCGGCCGGCTCGATTGCGGTCTCAACTTCATCTCCGAGTTCCGCCAGGCGTGCCAGCGCAACGCGAGTCAGACCGGCCGTACGTGCCAGGTAGCGGCGGGTGATCAGGTCCTTGTCTGGGTGGCTTGCGAGCCAGCCCTCGCCGGAACGCATGAGCTTGTCCACTTCGTCGGGACCCTGCCAGTAGTGCTTCGACTCATCGAGAACGGGCAGGAGCACATGCAACTGGCTGAGTGCGTCAGCGAGCCGGACCTCACCGGTGAGGCGAAGCCGGATGTAGCGCGAGTCGCCCCACTCGGCAAACGCGTGATCGAGCGCGATCGGTTCGGCCTCAACTGCCCAGCCCAACGGTTCGAACACGCGGTGTGCGATCGTGGCGCCTCCGCGGCACGGCAGCACCGGAATCTCGATCTCCAGCGGGATAGCCGAGTCGGCAAGATCCTGATTCGCGTTGCAGCGGCCGCTGCGCGCGGTGCTGAAGACGTCAGCCATCGCGACACCCAACAAGGACGACGCAGCGTACGAGCGGTCGTTCACGTACTGGGCCAGGCTGAAGTCAGGCGCATTCTTCGCGCGCGACCGCGCCAGCCGAACTGGGTCCACGGTCAGCATCAGCGCGACGGTGCACCGCTCCTCGGTGGCCTCGGGGTAGAAGACCGTCGCGGTGCCGAACGACTGCTTGAACTCCTGGACCCGATCTGGGTGCTTGTGCAGCAGGAAGCCAAGGTCAGTCGCCGGCTTGTGGGTAGTGGAAACGGTCAGGAGCACCCGCACAGTCTGCATGAGTGCAGCGAGCGCTTTTCCGCCTTCACTCGAAAGCCACCATTTCCGTCGGCGAAGGCGGACGGATCCACGATCACGGACCTCGGCCAGACGGCGGCTAATGATCACGTTTGGCCACTCGCCGCCGAGCCAGGGCCTTGGGGAGTGAGGGCGCCCAGCGGGGGTGCCACCAAGCCCGGAGGTCACGATGGTTGCCACCCTTACCCGACGACTCGTCTCAATTGGCGACGCGGCTGACGCGCTCGCTGTCTCGACGAGAACGGTCCGCCGCTACATCGCTGACGGCCAACTCGAAGCCGTACGGCTCGGGCGCAAGACGCTGCGGATCAAGGTCGACTCGATCGAGCGGTTCATCGATGCCCGGCCGGTGGGGAACTGGCGATGAGGGCTGCCAGAACCGGCCAAATGTGCCGGTTCCTTGTTCCCCGTATGTTCCCTGAAACGGAAAGAGACCCCCGAAGGGGCCTCTGACCTGCGTGTTTCTGGTGGGCGATACTGGGTTTGAACCAGTGACCTCTTCCGTGTCAAGGAAGCGCGCTACCGCTGCGCCAATCGCCCTCGGGTGTTGCTGTTCAGTTGTGGTCGAGGTGGGTACGGGATTTGAACCCGTGTACACGGATTTGCAGTCCGTTGCCTCGCCTCTCGGCCAACCCACCGCGGAGGCCAAGAATAGGCCCAGAACAATCGGCCGACCTCTCCGAGCGGACGACGAGGCTCGAACTCGCGACCTCAACCTTGGCAAGGTTGCGCTCTACCAACTGAGCTACGTCCGCTTGTCACTCCCGGTCTCCCGGAAGCGCGAGATGAACCATAGCGGACCCCTCGTCGGATTCTCAAAACGGCTCGACCGGCGGGTTGTCGTCGGGGCCGCCGCGGCTGCCGCCACCTAGACTCGCTGCGTGCGGGTATGGGTCAACGACAGGTTGCTGGAGCATGCCGACGAGCCCGCGGTCACGGCCGCTGACCACGGACTCACCGTGGGCGACGGGGTGTTCGAGGCGATCAAGGTGGTCGACGGCGAGCCCTTCGCGCTCACCAGACACCTCGAGCGGCTGACTCGCTCGGCGGCCGGCCTCGGCCTGCCCGAGCCGGACCACGATCGGGTCAGGGGGGCGGTGGAGGCCACCATCGCGGGTCAGGACCTGCCACTAGGCCGGATCCGGATCACCTGGACCGGCGGCCCCGCCCCGATGGGGTCGGGTCGTGGCGACTCCGGCGCGACGCTGGTGGTGGCCACCGGCACTGCGGAGCCTTGGGAGCCGGCGACGCGTGTGGTGACGGTCCCATGGCCCCGCAACGAGCACGGAGCGCTCGCCGGGCTCAAGACCACGTCGTACGCCGAGAACGTGGTCGCCCTGGCGCGTGCCCACCAGGCAGGTGCGAGTGAGGCGATCTTCGGCAACACCGCCGGCCATCTGTGCGAGGGCACCGGGACCAATGTCTTCTACGTGCTCGACGGCGAGCTGCGCACGCCGACGCTCGCGTCAGGCTGTCTCGCCGGTGTCACCCGCGCGCTCGTCCTGGAGTGGTACGGCGGCCGCGAGGTCGACGGACCGCTCGACGTGCTGGAGCGGGCCAGCGAGATCTTCCTGACCTCGACCACCCGCGACGTCCAGCCGGTGACACGCTGCGATGCGCGCGAGCTCGAGGTGGGCCCGATCACCCGGGCGGTCCAGGAATCGTGGGCTCAGCGGCAGACGACCGACCTCGACCCCTGAACCGACCGGGCTCTCCCTCCCGACCGAGTCTGGTCAGTCAGGTCAGCAGGGACGCGACGGCGGCGTCGACATCCAACAGGGCCGATTCCTCACCGAGTGGCACCAGCGCCAGGGCACGCTGCACGAACGTGCTGATGTCGCTGCTCTGACCCTCGAGGAGCGCAGACCCGTCCGGCGAGACCAGCTCCAGCATCACCACCGCGTTGCCCCCGTCGTCGAGGCAGGGCCACAGCAGCACGTCGCCGATACCACTGGGGGAGTGGATCCCGGTGGCGATCAGGTCGCGGCTGAAGGTCCACGTCACCTCGTTGCCGGGCTCCTTGAACACGACGCTGACGGCGTAGGGGTCCTCCGTGCAATACACGAGGTCGGCCTCGACGGCGGCAGAGCCGGGCTTGTGCACCAGGCGCAGCGTCACGGCCTGCACGACGCTGCCCTGCTCACGCTTGGCGTCAACCCGCTCGGACATCGTTCCCCTCCACAGCGAATCTTCCGAGATTCCTCCGGAAGTCTGCCCGCAGGTTGCGGGCCGCCGCAGCAGAATCGGCGAACCCGAGCCGTGCCGGGGACAGGAACGGGTCGCCGGTGTGGTCCCCAATGTGAGATCCGCGGGTCGGTTGCGCTAACGTGTGCGTCGCATCGCAGGGGCGATTGGCGCAGTGGTAGCGCGCTTCGTTCACACCGAAGAGGTCACTGGTTCGAACCCAGTATCGCCCACCGGATCCCGCCCAGATCCGACCGTTTCCGTCCGCATCTGGAGCACGAGCCCGGCCCCAGCGGTCGGGCTTCGCTGTTCGAGGAGACACCATGAGGGGCTGGCGCCGGGCACTTCCACCGCCAGGTCTGGCGCGCCGCCTCTCGCTGTTGTCGGGTCTCTATGCCATCGGTTCCGGAGTGTTCCTGGCCGGCAACGCGGTGTTCTTCACCCAGGTCGTGGGCCTCTCGCCTGCCAAGGTCGGCCTCGGCCTGTCGATCGCCGGTGTTGCGGCGTTCGTGGTGTCGGTGCCTGCGGGCCGGCTGGCGGACCGGCACGGCGTCCGGGGGGTCTGGGCGGCGGGCTGCCTGGTCGAGGGCCTGCTCTACCTCGCCTACCCGTGGGTCCGCGGCTTCGGGCCCTTCGTCGCCATGGTGGTCGCGTTGGCCGTCGCCGTGGCGGCCGGCTCCGCGGGGCGGGGCGGCTACAGCCTGGCTGCCATCCCGCGCGGCGAACGAGTCCGCGTCCTCGCGTTCGTGCGGAGCTTCCTCAACATCGGCTTCACCGGTGGCGCCCTGATCAGCGGCCTCGCGCTGGGGCTCGGCGACCGGGACGTGATCGAGCTGTTGCCCCTCGTCACCGGGGCCGTGCTGGTCTGCACGGCGGCACTGATCCGTCGGCTGCCGCGGCCCGACCGGCTCATGCCGGAGCCCGAAGTCGTGGTTCCGGCACGAGTGGATGGGCACGCGGATGGGCACTCCGTGATGCGCAACAGGGCGTTCGTCGGCCTCTCGATGCTCAACGGCCAGCTCAGCGTCAACCAGGTGCTCCTCGTGGTGGTGCTGCCGCTGTGGCTGGTGGAGGCCACCGACGCGCCCCGCGCGGCGCTGGCGTGGCTCTACGGCACCAACACCGTCCTCGCCGTGCTGCTGCAGGTCCCGACCGCTCGAGGCTCGGAGACGCTGGCCGGGGCGCTCCGCGCGGCACGGGTGGCGGCCCTCGCGGTGACTGCCGCCTGCGGCCTGGCCATGGCCACCCACTGGACGCACGGCTGGCCCACCGTCGCGGTGCTGTGGTGTGCCTACGTGGCGGTCACCGCCGCCGAGCTCTATAGCTCCGCGTCGTCGTGGGGGATGCTGTCCGAGCTCACCGACCCCGCTCGACGCGCCGAGTACCAGGGCGCGTGGCGGCTCGGCACCCAGTTCCAGACCATGGCCGGTCCGGCGCTGTGCACCTGGCTGGCGGTCACCTGGAGCCCGTTCGGCTTCCTGGTGATCGCAGGGATCGCGGTCGCCGCGGCGTTGGGCATGCCGCCGCTGATCGCGGCCGCCCGGCGTACGGCGGGGGAGGACGCCGCCGCCGGCCGGCTACCCGAGCTCGAGTCGACCGTCGACCCCGTCACGACCGAGGCCGGCGGAGCAGGCATCGGCACGACGGAACCGCGGGCGGAGAAACCCACGGGCACCCTCCCCGCCAGCGCCGATACGATCGGCGGGTCCCCGTCCGACCCGCCCATCCGAGGAGTCCCGTCGTGTCCGACGTACCCATCAAGGTCATCACCCCCGCCGGCGACGCCGAGCGCACGGTGACGGCGGGCACGAAGGCGTGGGAGCTCTTCCGCGACGACCCCGACGTCGTCGCCGCCCGGGTCAACGGTGAGCTGAGAGACCTCGCCCACGAGCTGTTCGCCGACGACGAGGTCGAGGGCGTCGTGATCGACAGCCCGGACGGGCGCGCGATCCTGCGGCACTCCACTGCGCACGTGATGGCCCAGGCCGTGCAGCAGCTCTATCCGGACGCCAGGCTCGGCATCGGTCCGCCGATCGAGAACGGCTTCTACTACGACTTCGACGTTGAGACCCCCTTCGTGCCGGACGACCTCGACAAGATCGAGTCCCTGATGCGCAAGATCATCAAGGCCAACCAACGGTTCTCCCGTCGGGTGGTGTCCGACGACGACGCTCGCGCCGAGCTCTCCGACGAGCCCTACAAGCTGGAGCTGATCGGCCTCAAGGGTCCATCGGCAGCCTCAGGCGCCGGGGTCGATGAGATCGCGGAGGGCGCGTCTGCGGAGGTCGGCGCCGGCGAATTGACGATCTACGACAACCTCGATCGCAACGGTGACCTGGCCTGGAAGGACCTCTGCCGCGGGCCGCACCTGCCCACCACCAAGCGGATCCCCGCCTTCAAGCTGATGCGCACCGCAGCGGCGTACTGGCGGGGCAACGAGAAGAACAAGCAGCTGCAGCGCATCTACGGCACCGCGTGGGAGTCCAAGGAGGCGCTGGCCGAGCACCTGCACCGGCTCGAGGAGGCCGAGAAGCGCGACCACCGCAAGCTCGGCCGTGAGCTGGACCTGTTCAGCTTCCCGGACGAGATCGGCTCCGGGCTCGCCGTCTTCCACCCCAAGGGCGGCGTGATCAAGCGGGAGATGGAGGACTACGTCCGGCGTCGGCACATCGAGGAGGGCTTCGAGTACGTCGGCACGCCGCACATCACCAAGGAGGGGCTGTTCCACACCTCCGGGCACCTGCCGTACTACGAGGAGACCATGTTCCCGCCGATGGAGCTGGAGAACGCGCGGTACTTCCTCAAGGCGATGAACTGCCCGATGCACAACCTGATCTACCAGTCCCGGCAGCGCTCCTATCGTGAGCTGCCCTTACGGCTGTTCGAGTTCGGTGGCGTCTACCGCTACGAGAAGTCCGGGGTGGTGCACGGGCTGACCCGGGTGCGTGGGATGACCCAGGACGACTCACACTCCTACGTCACCCCCGAGCAGGCGCCCGACGAGGTCAAGCACCTGCTGTCCTTCGTGCTCGGCCTGCTCAAGGACTTCGGGCTCGACGAGTTCTACCTCGAGCTGTCCACCCGCGACGACAGGCGCAAGGACAAGTTCATCGGCACCGACGAGCAGTGGGAGACCGCGACCCGGGTGCTGGAGCAGGTCGGCGACGAGACCGGGCTCGATCTGGTGCCGGACCCGGGGGGCGCGGCGTTCTACGGTCCGAAGATCTCCGTGCAGGCGCGCGATGCGATCGGCCGGACCTGGCAGCTGTCGACGATCCAGTACGACTTCGGCCAGCCGACCGGCTTCGGGCTCACCTACACCGCCGCGGACGGGTCCCACCAGCAGCCGGTGATGATTCACTCCGCCAAGTTCGGCTCGATCGAGCGGTTCATCGGCGTGCTCACCGAGCACTACGCCGGCGCGTTCCCGCCTTGGCTCGCGCCGGTGCAGGTGGAGGGGATCCCGATCGCCGAGCGGCACGTCGACTACCTCTACGACGTCGCACGCAGGCTGAAGGCGAGGGGGCTGCGCGCCGAGGTCGACGACTCCGACGACCGGATGCAGAAGAAGATCCGCAACGCGCAGCTGCAGAAGGTGCCGTTCATGATGATCGCCGGCGATGACGACGTCGCGGCGGGCGCAGTGAGCTTCCGATACCGCGACGGCCGGCAGGACAACGGTGTCCCGGTCGATGAGGCGATCGATCGCGTCGCCTCCGCCGTGGCCTCGCGCGAGCAGGTCTGAGCACGTGGGCCACGAGCACGTGGACGAGGAGATCCGCCAGGACGGAGTCGGGGAGGCAGACGAGCTCGAGCGGCTGTGGACGCCGTACCGGATGGCCTACATCCGCGGTGAGAACAAGCCCACCGACGAGAGCGTGGGGGAGTGCCCGTTCTGCCGGATCGGATCGGTCGATGACGACGAGCGCACGCTGGTCGTGCACCGGGGCCGGGCCAGCTTCGTGGTCCTGAACCTCTACCCGTACGCCGCCGGCCACCTGATGGTGTGCCCGTTCCGGCACGTCTCCGACTACACCGAGCTCGACGACACCGAGACCGGTGAGCTCGCCGCTCTGACCAAGCGCGCGATGAGCGTGCTGCGGTCGGTCAGCCACGCCCAGGGGTTCAACATCGGCATGAACCAGGGGTCGGTCGCAGGAGCGGGCATCGCCGCGCACCTGCACCAGCACGTGGTGCCCCGCTGGGGCGGCGACCAGAACTTCATGCCGATCATCGGGCACACCAAGACACTGCCCGAGCTGCTGCACGACACGCGCAGGCTGCTCGCCGACGCGTGGTGAGCCCCGATCGGGGGCATGGTGAGGGCATGACCGACCTGACTGCAGACGCAGCCCTGGCCGCCGACCTCGTCCGGGAGGCCGGGGCTCTTGCCAACGAGCTGCGGGGGCCGGACCTGGTCGCCGAGGAGAAGACCTCGGTCTCCGACCTGGTCACCGCGGCCGACCGTGCCGCGGAGCGGTTGGTCACCGACCACCTCGCGGCGTGGCGACCCGACGACGGGGTGATCGGCGAGGAGGGCGCATCGCGGACGAGCACCTCCGGGCGCACCTGGGTCATCGACCCGGTGGACGGCACCTACAACTTCGTCCAGGGACTCACCTGGTGGTGCTCCGCGGTGGCTCTCGTGGCCGACGACGACGTCCTGCTCGGGGCGGTCTACCACCCGCACGAGGACGCGCTCTACGTCGGCGGGCCGGGGCTCCCCTCGACCCGCAACGGTGAGCTGCTGCACCCGATGACCGATGTCGCCCTGGCCGACGCCTGCCTGACCACCTACCTCCACCCACCGCTGTACGGCGGTCCCGTGGGTGAGGTGTTCGGCCGGATGGTCGGCCGGGCGGCGACCCTGCGGATGCTCGGCTCGGGCACGCTCGACTCGATGGCGGTGGCCCAGGGCCAGGCACACGTGCGCTGCCAGCACTCGGTGGCCGCGTGGGACTGGCTCCCCGGAGCCGCGATCATCCGCGGGGCCGGCGGCGCGGCCCGCCGTACCGAGGCCGGCGGGGTGGTGTGGTCCGTGGCCGGCGCGCCCACGGCGGTGGACGAGGTCTGTGCCGCCCTCGCGGACCGGTAGCCTGCTCCCGCCATGCTTGAGAGATTCCGCCAGTTCTGGACCCGCTTCTGGGCCCCCGTCGCGCACCTGTTCATCAGGGCGGGGATCAGCCCCAACACGGTCACCTTCGTCGGCACCGTCGGCGTGGTCGCCGGTGCGCTGATCTTCTTCCCCCGCGGTGGCCTGATCTGGGGTGTCCTGGTCATCACTGCCTTCGTCTTCAGCGACATCATCGACGGCTACATGGCGCGGACGACCGGCCAGGTCTCGCCGTTCGGGGCCTTCTGGGACTCGACCCTGGATCGGATCGGGGACGCCGCGATCTTCGGTGGCCTGGCGATGTACTACGTCGGTCCCGGCGACAACCATTGGTTCGCGGCGCTGGCGATCTACTGCCTGAGCATGGGCTCGGTCACCTCCTATGCCCGGGCTCGGGCCGAGTCGCTGGGGATGCAGGCCAAGGTCGGGATCGCCGAGCGGGCCGACCGGCTGGTGTCGATCCTGGTCATCACCGGTCTGGCCGACATCGTCAACCGCGCCGGGGTGGGCAGGGACGCGCTCTACGCCATCCCGGTCACCCTCGGGGTACTCGCCATCGCCAGCACGATCACCGTGTTCCAGCGGGTCGTGGTCGTGCACCAGCAGGCCCTGGCGCTCGTCGCGCAGGTCCCCGATGACGGCGCCGCTCCGTCGACGTCCCGCGACGGTTCCCCCGGCTGAACGATCCGGCCGCACACCGTAGAATCGGGGATATGGCACAGACCCAGGAACAGACCCCCACCTCCACCCCCGGAACCGGCACCTCGCGCGTCAAGCGCGGCATGGCCGAGATGCTCAAGGGCGGTGTGATCATGGACGTGGTCACCTCCGAGCAGGCGAAGATCGCCGAGGACGCCGGTGCGGTCGCGGTGATGGCGCTGGAGCGGGTGCCCGCGGACATTCGGGCGCAGGGTGGCGTGTCCCGGATGAGCGACCCGGACATGATCGACTCGATCATCGAGGCGGTCTCGATCCCGGTGATGGCCAAGGCCCGGATCGGGCACTTCGCCGAGGCCCAGGTGCTGCAGAGCCTGGGCGTGGACTACATCGACGAGTCCGAGGTGCTGACTCCGGCCGACTATGTCAACCACATCGACAAGTGGGCGTTCACGGTGCCGTTCGTGTGCGGGGCCACCAACCTTGGTGAGGCCCTGCGGCGGATCTCCGAGGGCGCCGCGATGATCCGCTCCAAGGGCGAGGCGGGCACCGGTGACGTGTCCAACGCGGTCACCCACATGCGCACGATCCGCCGGGAGATCCGTCGGCTGACGGTGCTCAGCGAGGACGAGCTGTTCGTGGCGGCCAAGGAGCTGGCGGCGCCGTACGACCTGGTCAAGGAGGTCGCTGCGGCCGGGAAGCTGCCCGTGGTGCTGTTCACCGCGGGCGGGATCGCGACGCCGGCGGATGCGGCGATGATGATGCAACTGGGGGCCGAGGGTGTCTTCGTCGGCTCGGGCATCTTCAAGTCCGGCAATCCCGCACAGCGTGCCGAGGCGATCGTCAAGGCGACCACCTTCCACGACGACCCCGACGTGGTCGCCAAGGTGTCCCGCGGGCTGGGCGAGGCGATGGTCGGCATCAACGTCGACGAGATCCCGGCCCCGCACCGCCTCGCCGAGCGCGGCTGGTGACCCAGCTCCGTGACTGACCTCGCGCACACCCGTGGGTGGGTGCGCGACCTGGTGCGGTCGGGACTGATGTCTGCGCAGCAGCAGTACGACGAGGTCCGCGCCGCGATCGCCGAGGACCACCCCGACCTGCCCGCCGACGAGACCGCGCGCGCCTGGATCGCAGAGGCCGAGGCTGACTGGGCGTCCGACGCCTCGGCCTGGCCGGATCGCACCGACTTCGACCTGTTGCAGCGTGCCCTGACGCAGGTCCAGGCGCGCGGCCTCATGGTCCTGCAGGGCTGCCCCGACCACTGGTCGGCGAAGGCGGCGCTGGAGCACGCTCCGGAGTGCCGGGGGATCGTCTGGTTCACCCCGCCGGACGTCTGGCACGCGATCGACGAGGCGATGCTCGAGGTCAACCTCTGGCACCCGACCACCGCCAACGCGGCGCCCGGCGACGCCCTGCTGGACGAGGTCCTGGAGGTGTTCGCGGTCCAGGGGCTGCCGGCGCGCTTCGACGAGGGGCGGATCGAGGTGACCGCGCGGTGGCAACGCCGTCCCGGCGAGTGAGTCGGGTCACAGCCGCACGGTTGGTGTGACGCGGCGTCGCGGTTACCTATTTACATGTGACTGCGAGTCGCACTAACTTTGGTGACTTCAGGCAGACGACTCACCCGAGGGGTGCGAGATGACCGCGATCGAGACCGAACGACTCACCGCCGACAAGCTCACGTACGACGAGAAGCTCCGCACGCTGTCGGAGGGCTCGGTCCACCAGCACTTCGACCCGTGGACCGACATCGACTGGGATGCCGCCGGCTTCGTCGTCGACGCCAGCGACCCGCGCTGGGTGCTGCCGGAGACCGACGCGCTCGGCCGGCACCCTTGGTACCGGGCCCTCCCGCTCGAGCGACAGATCGAGGTCGGACTCTGGCGTCAGGCCAACGTCGCGAAGGTCGGGCTGCAGTTCGAGAACGTGCTGATCCGCGGGCTGATGGAGCACGTGATGACGCTGCCCAACGGGTCGGCCGAGTTCCGCTACTGCACCCATGAGGCCACCGAGGAGACCCACCACACCCAGATGTTCCAGGAGTTCGTCAACCGCACCGGGGCCGACGTACCCGGCGGGCCGGCGTACTTCCGTGCGCTGGCGACGTTCCTGCCGCTCGCCGCCCGCTACCTGCCGTCGGTGTTCTTCATCGGCGTGCTCGCCGGCGAGGAGCCGATCGACCACGTGCAGAAGGCGATCCTGCGCGCCGGGGACGAGATGCATCCGCTGCTGCAGCGGATCATGCAGATCCACGTCGCCGAGGAGGCCCGCCACATCTCCTTCGCCCACGAGTACCTCAAGCGTCGGGTGCCCCGCCAGGGCCGGCTCCAGCGTGCCGCGCTATCGGTGGTGTTCCCGGTGGTGATGCGGGTGCTGTGTGACGTGATCATGGTGCCGGGCAAGGAGATGACCCGCGACGTCGGCGTCCCGAAGGACGTCCTCGACGAGGTGTTCTGGGACAGCCCCGACGGGCACCGGCTGCTCCGTGAGCTGTTCTCCGACGTGCGGATGCTCGCCGAGGAGCTCGACCTGATGAACCCGGTCTCGCGCCGGGTGTGGCGGCTGCTGCGGATCGACGGGCGTCCGGCGCGCTACCGCAGCGAGCCCGCTGCGGCCTGAGGCGGGCTCCGTCGTGCCCTACGTCGTCACCCAGTCGTGCTGTGCGGACGCCTCCTGCGTGCTGGCCTGCCCGGTCAACTGCATCCATCCCGCGCCCGGTGAGCCCGGCTTCGGGTCCTCGGAGATGGTCTACGTCGACCCACGGTCATGCGTCGACTGCGGTGCGTGCACGACCGCGTGTCCGGTCGGCGCCATCAAGCCGCACACCAAGTTGACCGAGGAGGAGCTGCCGTTCCTGGCGCTCAACTCCGACTACTTCGTCGCCGAGCCGCACGCCGACCGCACGCCCCTCGCCGTCGTGCAGCGGCGCGAGCGGGTGCCCGAGGCCGCCGAGGTCCGGGTGGCGGTGGTGGGCGCCGGTCCTGCCGGGATGTACGCCGCGGACGAGCTGCTGCGCCACCCGGGTGTCCGCGTCGACGTGTTCGACCGACTGCCCACGCCGTACGGTCTGGTGCGCGCGGGCGTGGCGCCGGACCACCTGCGCACCAAGCAGGTCACGGACCTGTTCGCCAAGGTGGAGGCGGAGGACGGCTTTCGCTACTTCCTCAACGTCGAGGTCGGTCGACACGTGCGCCTCGATGAGCTGCGTCGGCACTACCACGGCGTGATCTTCGCCAGCGGGGCGGCGAGCGACCGGCTGCTGGGCATCCCGGGCGAGGATCTGCCCGGAAGCCAGTCCGCGACGGCGGTGGTCGGTTGGTACAACGGGCATCCCGACCATCAGGACGCCTACGTCGACCTCGGCGGCGAACGGGTCGTCGTCGTGGGCAATGGCAACGTGGCCCTCGACGTCGCGCGGATCCTGACCGCCGACCCGCACTCCCTGGCGGACACCGACGTCGCCGACCTGCCGCTGGCCACGCTGCGCGGGAGCAGGGTGCGCGAGGTCGTAGTCCTCGGTCGGCGGGGTCCTGCCGAGGCGGCCTTCACCGTGCCCGAGCTGATCGGGCTTGCCGGACTGCCCGACGTCGACGTGGTCATCGACAACGGCGGGGAGCCGATCGTGGCCGACGGGCCGCGGACGACGTTGCTCGCCGAGCTGGCAGAGCGTGCGCCGCGGCCGGGGCGTCGGCGGATCGTGCTGCGTTTCCGGACCGCACCCGTGCGGGTGCTGGGCGAGACCTGCGTGTCGGGGGTGGAGGTCGAGCGGACCGAGCTGCGCGTGGTCGACGGCGTACCTCGTGCCTTCCCGACGGGGCAGCGCGAGGTGCTGCCGGCGACGATGGTGCTGCGCTCGGTCGGGTATCGCGGTGTGCCCGTGCCCGACCTACCCTTCGACGAGGTGACAGGGACGGTGCCCCACCTCCGGGGTCGCGTGGAACCGGGGGTGTACGTCGCCGGATGGATCAAGCGCGGCCCGACGGGATTCATCGGCACCAACAAGTGGTGCGCCGAGGAGACCGTCGATGCGCTTCTCGAGGACCTGCGGGCTGGGATTCTCGACGAGCCGGGGGGCACCGTGGAGTCGTTCGACGCCGTACTCCGTGCCGCGCAGCCACACCTCGTCGACCTGGCTGGCTGGCGGGCCATCGACCGCACCGAGCGGGAGGCAGGCGCGATGGCGGGGCGGCCTCGGGCCAAGATCGTGGAGGTCGACTCCTTGCTCGCTGCGGCCCGGCCTCCAGAGGCTCCCCGACGGCGTCGCTTCGACGGAATGCCGCTCGTGCGCGGTTAGAGTGCTGCGCGTGAGCGAGCAGCGTGACAGTGGCCGACCTGACGGTCGCCAGTCGCGCTGGGAGGAGCACAACCTCGAGCGCCGGCGTCAGATCCTCGATGCCGCCGTGGTGGTGATCGAGCGAGAGCCTGTCGGGGCCGAGGTGCACGTGCGCCAGATCGCCGACGAGGCGGGCATCGGGCGGTCCGTGATCTACCGGCACTTCGCCGACCGTGCCGACCTCGATCGGGCTGTCCAGGCGCACGTCCTTGCAGGGCTGCGCGACCGACTTGTCCCGCAGGTCACGTTGAGCGGGACGGCGGAAGAGATCATCCTGCGCATCGTCGGCGCCTATGTTGACTGGGCGGCAGACCATCCGGCGCTGCACCGGCTCTCCGAGCGAGAGCTCGGTGGCCAGGGGGAGGCATCCTCGCTCGAGGTCGTGGTCAAGGAGATCGCTGACCAGATCGGCGAGGTCATCACGATGGCGGCGGCCGTCTTCGGGCTCGAGCTCTCCGACGACGACCGTGCCGCCCTGGACCCGCTCGTCTTCGGGTTGGTCGGACTGGTCTTCGGAGCGGTACGACGGTGGCTCTGGCGCCGAGACCGCGACCCCGCCCCCCGTGCCCTGGCGGCGCTGCTCGCCCAGTCGATCTGGTTCGCCATCGACGGCCACGCCCGCGCGCGGGGGTTGGAGCTGGATCCGGACGTGCCCCTCGAGGACCTCATCGCCCGCGCCCTGACGCCTGTGGACTAGACCAGTATGGGGCCGTTCGGCCCCTTCCGGTAGTCCGAACGGGTCATTTCAGCGTTCGCGCTGTCATGTTCCGCGCGTACCCGCGTCACCATGACATTGGAGGGCTGCGCGTGGAGGGCTCGCGCACGGTCATGAGACCGATGCTTGTGAGGAGCAAAGGACATGGAAAAGACGACGAAGGCTGCCGGGAAGCGGCGGCGCAAGGCCCCACTGCTGTGGGCCGGGGGCGCGCTCGGCGCGGCGATCCTCGTGCTGGGCGTGAACGGCACGCTGTCCAGCTGGACCAGCGCGATCATCAACAACGATCACAACTCCGTCGCTTCGGCCAAGGCGGTGGCGTTGGTCGAGACGGGGACCCAGTCCGACGGCACTGCGGTGACGACGCAGTGCGATACCGCGTCCGTCGCCGACGGAACCAACACCGTGACCTGTTCGCAGCTGAACAAGTATGGCGGCGTCACCGGCGGAACGTCAGAACTCGGTACGGCGGCTACGGACAACATCACCGCATTGTCGCCCGGGGATACCCGGGACTCGGCGGTGACGCTCACGAACGACGGCACCGGCACAGGCAATCTAACCCTTGCCGCAGGGTCCTGCGGGCACGTTGTCAACGACGCCGCTGGCGGAGACACCACGGGCAACTACGACCTCTGCACCCAGATCACGGTCTCGGTTGCCTGCACGGGTGATGCGACCTTGGCTGCCACGACCCCGGTCACTCTGTCGAATTTCAACGGTTCGGGCTTCGGCTCGTTGAGCCTGGCTCCGGGCAAGTCGAGTGCGTGCACCTTCACCGTCGCGCTTCCGGCGGACACCCCCGCAGGGTTTTCGAACCAGCTGGCCTCGCAGGCCCTGACCTGGACCCTGGCCGCGGCATGACGTTCTGACGGGGTGGCTCCAGACGCGTGAGCATCCGGAGCCGCCCCGCCCCCATAACACGACCAAGTTGGAGGGAGCGTCATGAGCCGGGTCTCGGGAAGGGCCCACCGGGCGGCACGACGTCGGGTCAAGCCGACCACGCCGCTGTGGGCAGCGTGCGGTGCGGCAGCGCTGGTGCTGACCCTTGGCGTCAGCGGCACCCTGTCCACCTGGACGACTGCGATCATCGGCAACACCAACAACACGGTGGCGACCGCAACTGCCGTGGTGCTGTCGGAGACCGACGGCAGCGCGACCTGCACGTCGGCCGATGGCGCCCAAGCCACGGTCAACAGCTCCAGCTGCACCACGATCAACAAGTACGGCGGGACGGCCATCCCACTGGTTCCCGGATCGACCCAGACTGCCGACGTCACCTTCAAGAACATCGGCGGTGCCAATGCGTCGAGCTTCCAGCTCTCGCCGGGATCCTGCGCGCAGACGCCCACGGCCGGATCGGGCACACCCGCTGCAGCGAACCTGTGCAGCATCGGTGACCTGACCGTCGCGGTGAGCTGCTCGCCCGGTTCTTCCTACAACTCCGGCACTGCATGGAGCGACCTGGCCTATCCGGCGGCTGCTCCGCCATCGACGAATAAGAGCCACGTCGCCGCGAGCGGAGACCTCAACGCGGGTTCGTCGTGGACCTGCCGCTTCAAGGTCGCCCTGGCAAGCACGGCCGGCGTCACGGATCAAGGGATCACGGTGACCCAGCCGCTGACCTGGACCCTCAACGGGGCGTAAGTGTCCCGCCACCGACGACCTACCTCACCACTGCGGCACGCCTTTGTCGCCGCGGTGGTCGTGCTCGGGGTCCTGGTGATGGGCAGCACGGGCACGCTTTCGAGCTGGACCACTGCATCGATCGAGAATGCGCCACCATCGCCAAGTGGCTCCGAGCTGCCGGCGGGGAGTTCGACGGTGACGGGCGCGCTGGAATTCACTCACAACTACGCCACTGAGAGTTGTGTCGGCGCCGTTCGCGTCACCTCGGTGGACTGTTCACCGAGTCTGGCACCGCAGTCCACACCGCCTGCCTCCGTGGCCGACGCGATCATCAACAACAGCACGGTCGGGGCAACCCAGACGGTGTCGGGTGCGTCCTGCGCTCCGGTTCGGCTGGCGAACTCCAACCAGTCCGGCGACCCGATGCTGCCGCGTTTCAGCGCCGAGTTCGCCCCCGAGGGGGGACCGGGGAGCGGGAATGGCGCAATCACGTTCGGCTCTGGCGGCTATGCGGCGGGGGTCACGAGTGAGACCCTCGGTGGTTCGCCTGGCGGCGTCAGCCTGGGAAAGACCTACTCCTACGGATATGGGGTGTGGTTCAGCACCACGGGGTCGACTGGGCGCCTCTTCGGCCTGGGGAGCGTCCCGACGAACTCTCCCGCCAGCGGCGGAGTCACCTTCGACCGAACGCTGAGCCTGGCGGCCGGGAAGTTGCAGTTCAGTGCAGCCGGCGCTGCCACGGCTACGACTACCCACACGTGGAACGACGGCGCGTGGCACTACGCCTATGTGTCCCTCACCTCCCAGAGCGTCAGCATCATCTTGCTCGGGGTCTCCACAACAACCAAGGTGACCATCTATGTGGATGGCGGGGCGGATGGGAGCAGCACGAACGGAGGACTGCTCGGCAGTCCGCTGGCCACGCCCGCCGGCTACTGGTACCTCGGGCCCACCTTCACCGGTTCACTGAGCAACTTCATGGTGTACAACGGCACCAGCTCGCCCACCAGCCCGCCGCCGGCGCCGTACTCCGGTGCGACGGAGTTGTGGCCGTTGAACGACGACGGCGTGACGACCTATGCCGGTTCGCTGCCGAGCGCGATTGCGACGCCGTGCGCGAAGGTCAATATCAGCCTGACCTTCACCAACCCGGCGGACACCAGCATCTCGAACATGCCCTTGTCCACGTTCGCGGATGGTTCGGCGCGGATCTTGGCTGCCCCCGCGACGGGACAGACGCAGGGTCTGACGATCGCTACCTCGAAGGGCACGGGCTACTCCTCCGACATCGCGGGCCTGCGCCTCTACGTGCCGATCACCTTCAGCTACCACGCTGGTTCCAGCCCAGGCTGGGCACAGACCCTGGTCTGGTCCGGCGACCCGGCGGACGTGTTCATCGCATGAGCCACGTCAACACTCACCGTGAGCCGCACCGCAGCCGCTGGGGGCGAGTCGCGTCGTGGGTGCTCCTTGCCTGCGTCATCGCCTTCATCGCCTTCTGCCTCGCCTGGCGCCTCGACGGGGGCCGCTGGGAGCGCGTCGAGACGCCGTCCATGGGGACAGTGGCGCCGGTCGGCTCGCTGCTTTGGGTCAAGCCGGTCGACTTCGGCTCGCTTCGGCCCGGCGACTTCATCACCTTCCACCCCCCGGGCGCAGGACAGACGACCTACAGTCACCGCGTCCACAAGATCAACGCCGATGGCACCCTCACCACCAAGGGCGTGATCCCGGCACCCGATCCGTGGCGGCTGACGGCGAGTGACGTCGTCGGCGAGGTGCGGATGACCTGGTGGGGGATGGGCTGGCTCGTGGCGATGGCTCCGGTGCTCCTCATCGGCGGCCTGGCCGTCGCCGGGATCCGGTCCCTGCTCGGCGAGCGCTGGAAGCTGCCGGCGACCCTGGTTCTCGGCTCCCTCGTGCTCAGCATCGCCTTCTCGATCTACCGCCCGTTCACCAACGCCCAGCAGCTGTCCTTCGCTCCCGACCAGCGTGGCGGCGCCACGGCGACGTACGTCGGCACCGGCCTGCTGCCGATCCGGCTCGAGGCCGCTGGGGGGGCGAGTGTGGTGATGAATGACGGCCAGCTCGGCACGGTCCACGTCACCAACGCAGACAGCGACCACAAGCTCCGCGTGGGGCTCAAGCCCGCGATCCCGACCTGGTGGTGGCTCGGCCTCGTGGGGATCTGCTTCCTGCCCGGGGCCTACTCCCTCGTGGTCGGCCTCCCACGTGATGACACCGAAGCCGAACCCGAGCCGGCCTGACCACGTTCCGCCGCGCTCGGGTGCCACCCGCTGGCACCTCAGCGCGGCAGAACGACGGCGCACCTAGAATTGAGCCATGTCCACCCCCACGATCGGCGTCTTCGCGCTCCAGGGAGACGTACGCGAGCACCTCGCAGCGTTGACCCGGCTGGGCGCCCGCGCGATCGCCGTACGGCGGGCTGCGGAGCTGGAGCAGTGCGACGGGCTGATCATCCCCGGTGGCGAGTCCACCACGATGGCCAAGCTGGCCCGCACCTTCGAGCTGTTCGAGCCGCTGCAGAAGCGGATCGGCCAGGGGATGCCCACCTTCGGCACCTGCGCCGGGATGATCATGCTCGCCGACCGGGTCGTCGACGGAACCGCGGACCAGGAGACCCTCAGCGGGCTCGACATCACCGTGCGTCGCAACGCCTTCGGTCGCCAGGTCGACAGCTTCGAGGGCGAGCTTGACTTCCAGGGTCTGACCGAGCCCGTGCACGCCGTCTTCATCCGGGCACCGTGGGTCGAGCAGATCGGCGCCGCCGTCGACGTGCTCGCCCGGGCACCGGGCGGCGAGGCCGTGGGTAGGATCGTCGCGGTCCGCCAAGGTGCGCTGATGGCGACGTCCTTCCATCCAGAGGTGAGCGAGGACGACCGCATCCACCGCACCTTCCTGGACCTCGTGAAGCAGATCGCGACCTAGCGTCGCCGAGAAGTCGTAGGGAAGGAACCGCCTGATGTCTGGCCACTCCAAGTGGGCGACGACCAAGCACAAGAAGGCCGTCATCGACGCCAAGCGCGGCAAGATGTTCGCCAAGCTGATCAAGAACATCGAGGTCGCGGCCCGGATGGGCGGGGGCGACCCGGCGGGCAACCCGACGCTGTACGACGCGATCCAGAAGGCCAAGAAGTCCAGCGTCCCGAACGACAACATCGACCGCGCGGTCAAGCGAGGATCCGGTGCGGAGGCCGGCGGCGCCGACTACGCGACGATCATGTACGAGGGCTACGGGCCCAACGGCGTGGCCATGCTCATCGAGTGCCTGACCGACAACCGCAACCGGGCTGCGATGGAGGTCCGCACCGCGATGACCCGCAACGGCGGCTCGCTCGCCGACCCGGGCTCGGTCTCCTATCTCTTCAACCGCAAGGGCGTCGTGATCGTCCCTGTCGATCAGGAGGCCAAGACCGTGACCGAGGACGACGTCCTCGAGGCGGCGCTGGACGCCGGCGCCGAGGAGGTCAACGACCTCGGTGACTCCTTCGAGGTGATCAGCGAGGCCACCGACCTCGTCACCGTGCGTACGGCGCTGCAGGCCGCCGGACTCGACTACGACTCCGCAGATGCATCCTTCGTCCCGTCGATGCAGGTCGCGCTGGAGGACGAGAAGTCGGCCGGGGCCGTGCTGAGGCTCGTCGACGCGCTCGAGGACCTCGACGACGTGCAGAACGTGTTCGCCAACTTCGATGTCCCCGACGACGTGATGGAGGCCCTCGAGGCCTGAGCCGGACCGGCGGCGTGTCGCTCGACGGCTCCTTCGGCGACGCCGGTTACGTTGGTGTCCGAACACCTGTTCGGACGACCTGAGGAGATCCATGCGTGTGCTCGGCATCGACCCGGGCCTGACCCGCTGTGGCCTGGGTGCTGTGGAGGGTGCGGTCGGCAAGCCGCTGCGTCTCATCGACGTGGGCGTGGTCCGCACGTCCCCTGACCTGCCATTGGCGCAGCGACTCGTGCAGATCGAGCAGGGGATCGAGGAGTGGCTCGACGCCGTACGACCCGACGCGGTGGCGGTCGAGCGGGTCTTCAGCCAGCACAACGTCCGCACCGTGATGGGCACCGCCCAGGCCAGCGGCATCGCCCTGGTCGCCGCGGCGCGTCGCGGTCTCCCGGTGGCCAGCCACACCCCCAGCGAGGTGAAGGCCGCGGTCACCGGAAGCGGTCGCGCCGACAAGGCGCAGGTCGGCGCCATGGTCACCCGGCTGTTGATGCTCGACGCCGTACCCAAGCCCGCCGACGCCGCTGACGCGCTCGCCCTGGCCATCTGCCACCTGTGGCGGGGAGGCGCTCAGGAGCGGATCGCCGCCGCGCTGGCCGGTCAGGGGGGTCGCTGATGATCGCCTTCGTGCGCGGCCGGGTCGACTCGGTCGGTCTCACCTCGGCCGTCGTCGAAGTGGGCGGGGTGGGGCTCGAGGTGCAGTGCACGCCCGACACGCTCGCCCGGCTGAGGTCGGGCAGCGAGGCGACGCTGCCCACCGCCCTGGTGGTCCGCGAGGAGTCCTTGACCCTCTACGGGTTCGCAGACGAGGACGAGCGGGCGATGTTCGAGCTCGTCCAGACCGCGAGTGGTGTCGGGCCCAAGCTCGCCCAGGCGATGTTGGCCTGCCACCGTCCCGAGACCCTGCGTCGTGCGGTCGCCGCCGACGACGTCAAGACCCTCACCACCGTCCCGGGCATCGGCCAGAAGGGCGCCCAGCGCATCATCCTGGAGCTCAAGGACCGGATCGGCCCGCCCGGATCTGCGACGACACCTTCGCCACGACCCAGCGGCGCGGACTGGCAGGCACAGGTCCAGTCCGGCCTGGTCGGCCTCGGCTGGTCGGCGAAGGAGGCCGACAGAGCGATCGCCGTGATCACCCCGGAGGCCGAGGCGACCGACACCCCCGACGTCGGCCAGCTGCTCCGCGCCGCGCTCCGCGCCCTGAGCAAGGCGTGACATGAGCGGCGACACGACCGGCGACATGACCGGCGACATGACCGGCGACCAGCGTCAGCAGGCAGCCCTGGAGGAGGCCGAGCTCGCGTACGTCGCCGGCCGCACCCTGACCGACGCGGACGCGGACGGCGACGACCGGGCGGTGGAGGCCGCTCTGCGCCCACGCACGCTCGCCGAGGTCATCGGCCAGGACCGGGTCTGCGAGCAGCTCTCCCTCGTGCTGCAGGCTGCCCGTGCCCGCGGCCGCGCCCCCGACCACGTGCTGCTGTCCGGGCCACCCGGACTCGGCAAGACCACCTTGGCGATGATCATCGCTGCCGAGATGGGGGCCCCGCTGCGCCTGACCAGCGGACCGGCGATCACGCATGCCGGCGATCTCGCGGCCATCCTGTCCGGGCTCAACGAGGGCGACGTCCTCTTCGTCGACGAGATCCATCGGATGTCCCGGCCGGCGGAGGAGATGCTCTACATGGCGATGGAGGACTTCCGGGTCGACGTCATCATCGGGAAGGGGCCCGGCGCCACCGCGATCCCGCTGGAGATCCCGCCATTCACCCTCGTCGGGGCGACCACTCGAGCCGGACTGCTTCCAAGCCCGCTTCGCGACCGGTTCGGCTTCACCGCCCATCTGGAGTTCTACGAGCCCACTGACCTCGACCGCATCGTCCGGCGGTCGGCGACCCTGCTGGACGTCGACGTCGTGGCGGAGGGCAGCCGGGAGATCGCGTCCCGCTCCCGTGGCACGCCGCGGATCGCCAACCGGCTGCTGCGCCGGGTCCGCGACTACGCGCAGGTCAAGGTCGACGGCGTGGTCACCCGCGAGGTGGCCCGCGCCGGTCTGGACCTCTACGAGGTTGATGCCTCGGGGCTGGACCGCCTCGACCGCGGCGTGCTCGATGCGCTGTGCCGGCGATTCGGTGGCGGCCCGGTCGGGATCTCCACGCTTGCCGTCGCGGTCGGGGAGGAACGCGAGACGGTCGAGGAGGTGGCCGAGCCGTTCCTGGTCCGTCTGGGTCTGCTGGCACGGACGCCGCGGGGCCGGGTCGCCACCGCCGCCGCCTGGCAGCACCTCGGCCTCACTGTGCCCGCCGATGCCCCTTTCGGAGCGGACGTCGCGCTCTTCGACGACGAGGTGGGGGAGTAGTCCGCTCCGTGCCGTGACGGCAGTTACACTTCTCCGTCGGCGGCATTTGTCGTCCGTCGCTACCTGTCCCCAACGCCTGGAGTGTCTTCGTCGTGCCTGCCGCCGTGCAGCTGCTCATCCTCGTGGCCGCCCTCCTGATCTTCTGGGCGGTCGTGATGCGCCCCGCGCGCAACCAGCAGCGCTCCATGCACCAGCTCCAGAGAGAGATCGTCGTCGGAGACGAGGTGATCATCTCCGCGGGGATCTTCGGCACCGTCCGGTCCGTTGACGAGACGAAGGTCGATCTGGAGATCGCGCCGGGCACGGTGATCACGGTCGCCCGCCAGGTCGTCGTACGGCGTGCTGAGACCGATCCTGCTCCGGCCGCCGATGAGCCGATCGACGAACCGGCCGACCGAACCGGTGCCGACGAAGAGAGCGAGTGAGCGTGGCCAAGCAGGCGCCCCGTGCGGGGCGGACCCTGATGATCTTCATCGTCGTCGTGGGCGTGCTCTACGGACTGGCCGCGCTCGGCGGGACCTGGCAGCCGCGCCTGGGCCTCGACCTCGAGGGCGGCACCCGCATCACACTCATCGCGGAGGGCAGCCCGGCCGCGGCCAAGCTCAAGCAGGCCTCCGACATCATCGACCAACGGGTCAACGGCAGCGGTGTCACCGAGGCCCAGGTGTCGACGCAGGGAAGCACCAACATCGTGGTGGAGATCCCCGGCAAGAGCCGCCAGGATCTCGTCGACTCGGTGAAGCGCACCGCACAGATGCGCTTCCGCGTCGTGGCCTACTGCACCCAGCTGACCGGCAGCTTCTGTGAGGCCTCCGGCCTGCCGCAGAAGCCGAGCGCTACGCCGAGCCCCGGTGCGTCGCCCAGCGCGAACCCGTCGTCGTCCCCCAGCGCGAATCCCAGCTCGAATCCCAGCGCCGCGCCCTCCTCGTCGCCGACGAGCAGCTCGAGCCCGTCCACGAACAGTCAGGGAGTCACCGCGACGCCCAAGCCGCGCCCGGCGCCGGCGTACGAGGTGAAGGCGACGACGCCGAAGGACAAGCACAAGCCCAAGAAGAAGAAGCAGCAGCAGAAGACGGCTGCCACCACCACGGCCCCCACGTCCTCGGCCAAGCCCGACCCGGGCGCGAAGGTCTCGGACTACCTCGCCTGGAGCAAGGACCCGGGCACCGCGTGGCAGCTGATCTTCGCGGTCTCCCAGTGCGACCCGAAGTCGCACCAGGCCTTGGTGCCGCCCATCGCGAACACCATGGATGTCACGAACCCGCCCACCCAGGCGGCCCTGGAGAAGAAGCTGAACAAGGTCAAGCGCGCCGATCTGGTCCATGCGGTCGACGAGCCCGGTCGTCCGCTGGTGGCCTGTCGGTCCGACGGCACGAAGGCGCTGCTGTCGGTGGCCGCGATCAACGGCCCGGAGCTGAAGTCGGCATCCTCGGGCGTGGACCCGCAGTCGCTGGGCTCCTACATCGTCCAGCTGAGCTTCAAGTCCTCGGGCCGCGACACGTTCGCGAAGCTGTCGCGGGCCATGTGGAGCGGTGCCACCGGGCCGTACGCCGGCGGCCGGTTCGCGATCGTCCTCGACGGTGAGCTGCTCTCCGACCCGGGCTTCGACGGCGTGATCGCCAACGGCAACGCCCAGATCAGCGGTGGGTTCACCGAGGCCAGCGCGCAGTCGCTGGCGAACTCGCTGAAGTTCGGCGCGCTGCCGGTGAAGTTCAAGAAGGATGTCTCGACACAGACGATCGGTCCGTCGCTTGCCGGCGACCAGCTCTCGGCCGGTCTCCTGGCCGGCGCGATCGGCCTGCTGATCGTGATGTTCTACTGCCTGCTCTACTACCGCGGGCTGGGCACCGTGGTGATCGCCTCGCTGGTCATCGCCGCCCTGATCACCTATGCGGTGGTGCTGGTGCTCGCCAAGACTGCCGGCTTCGCGCTGACCCTGCCCGGGATCGCGGGCCTGATCGTGGCCGTCGGGATCACCGCGGACTCGTTCATCGTGTACTTCGAACGGATCCGTGACGAGATGCGGGCGGGCAAGTCGATGCGGGTCGCGGTGCAGGCCGGCTGGAAACGAGCCCGGAACACCTGTCTGGCCGCAGACACCGTCTCGTTCCTGGCAGCGCTGGTGCTCTACATCTTCGCCATCGGCGTGGTTCGTGGATTCGCATTCGCGCTGGGCATCAGCACCGTCATCGACGTCGCGGTGTTCTTCTGGTTCACCCACCCGATGATGACGCTGCTGTCGGCTCGCAAGTTCTTCAGCTCCGGCAGCCGGTTCTCCGGACTGTCCAAGGAGACGCTCGGCATCGACCACGAGCCGGGCGTCGTGGGAGGGAGGCTGTAATGGGCAAGTTCTCCCGTCTCGGCAACGACCTGTACAACGGGCACAAGTCCATCGACTTCGTCGGCCGCCGCTGGCTCTGGTACGCCCTCTCCGGAGTGATCATCATCGCGGCGATCGTCGGGCTCTCCACCAAGGGACTCAACCTCGGGATCGAGTTCAAGGGCGGCACCGAGTACAACGTCACCGTCGCCCAGAGCAGCGAGGTCACCCAGGCGAACGTCGACAAGCTGATCAGCGTCGTCAAGGACACCGGCGTGCCGGCCGCAGCGACGCCCACCGGCATCACCAACGGTCGGCACGGCATCCTGATCACGGTCGAGCAGATGTCGCAGGACCAGAGCGACAAGGTGATCACCGCGATCGCCAACGCGATGCACATCGCGAAGGACAACGTCAGCGAGCAGGTGGTCGGTGCGAGCTGGGGCAGCCAGGTGGCCCAGAAGGCACTGACCGGCCTGATCGTCTTCCTGATCCTCGTGATGCTCTTCATCTGGGGCTACTTCCGAGAATGGAAGATGTCGGTCGGCGCTGTGGTGGCGCTGGCCCACGACATCGTGATCACCGTGGGCATCTACTCGTTGTCCGGTTTCCAGGTCACCCCGGCAACGGTCACCGGCCTGCTCACCATCCTCGGCTTCTCGCTCTACGACACCGTCGTGGTGTTCGACAAGGTCCGCGAGAACACCCGCAACCTGCACCGGCTGCGCCGTACCTACGCGCAGCAGGCCAACCTCGCGGTGAACCAGACCTTGGTGCGCTCGATCAACACCTCGATCGTGGCACTGCTGCCGGTGGCGGCGCTGCTCATCGTCGGCATCGTGGCGCTGGGATCGGGCGACCTCAAGGACCTCGCGCTGTCGCTGTTCGTCGGCATGGCTGCCGGCGCCTACTCGTCGATCTTCATCGCCACTCCGCTGGTCGTCCAGCTCAAGGAGCGCGAGAAGTCGATCTCCGAGCAGGACCGGCGGGCCCAGGCCCGGCAGCGCCGCGATGCCGATCGCTATGCCAACGTCCCGGTGTTCACCGAGGAGCTGGGCATCGACCGGGCGACGCTGGCCGGTACGCCCACCGAGCTTGCCGACGTCGACTACGACGACGAGGAGGTCGAGCCGAGCGTGCGGCCCAGCTCGCCCCCGCGCCGACCCGAGGCGACCGGCGCAGGTCGCGTCGTACCGGAGAGCAAGGCGCCGCTGCGCGAGTCCGGTTCCGCCAAGAGGGTGCAGCCGAGCCGACAGCCGCGCTCCAAGCGCGGCAAGTAGTGGTGTCGTGACCGAGCTCGCCACCCTGATCGAGAAGCGGATCCGGGACATCCCGGACTTTCCCAAGCCCGGCGTGATGTTCAAGGACATCACGCCGCTGCTCGACGACCACCTCGCGTTCACCGAGGTCGTCCGAGCCCTGGCCGCGGCCGGGCGTGACGCGACCGGCGCGGTCGCGGTCGACAAGGTGGTGGGGATGGAGGCGCGGGGCTTCATCCTGGCCGCTCCGGTCGCACTGGCCCTCGGGGTCGGGTTCATCCCCGTGCGCAAGCCGGGGAAGCTTCCCTGGCAGACCCACCGGGTCAGCTACGACCTCGAGTACGGCAGCGAGACCCTCGAGATGCACGTCGACGCCGTTGCCCCCGGCGAGCGGGTGCTGCTGGTCGACGACGTCCTGGCCACCGGCGGTACGGCGGCAGCCACCGCCGAGCTGGTCGAGACCTGTGGCGGGGCCGTGACCGCGCTGGCGGTGTTGATGGAGCTCTCCTTCCTCGACGGGCGCAGCAAGGTCGGCGATCTCCCGGTCACCGCGCTGTACACCGTCTGACCCTGCGCTGAGCCTGCGCGCCCGAGTCCACGCAGGCGGGGCTGCCTACACTTGGCCCATGGCAGAGGACGGCGTCTCGACGGGGACGGAGCAGGCCCCTGCCACCACGACGCCAGCGAGTCCCCCCGCGACGAAGCCCCCGACGGTCGGGGTGCCGCAGAGCGGACGCGGGATGCGTGCGCGGCTGGCCCGGATCGGCACCAGCCGTCAGGTGGGCAACCCGGTCCTCGAGCCGCTCTTCCGGGCGGTACGGGCCAACCACCCCAAGGCGGACCTTGCCCTGCTGGAGCGCGCCTACGACGTGGCCGAGCGGCACCACCGCGGGCAGATGCGCAAGAGCGGTGACCCCTACATCACCCACCCGCTCGCGGTCACCACCATCCTGGCCGACATCGGCATGACCGAGCCGACCCTGGTCGCCGCGCTGCTGCATGACACCGTCGAGGACACGCCGTACACGCTCGACGAACTGCGCACCGACTTCGGTGACGAGGTCGCCCAGCTGGTCGACGGCGTTACCAAGCTCGACAAGGTCAAGTACGGCGACTCCGCGCAGGCCGAGACCATCCGCAAGATGATCGTGGCGATGAGCCGGGACATCCGGGTGCTGGTCATCAAGCTCGCCGACCGGCTGCACAACATGCGCACGCTGCGCTACGTGAAGGCGGAGACCCAGGAACGCAAGTCCCGCGAGACGCTCGAGATCTACGCCCCGCTGGCTCACCGGCTCGGCATGAACACCCTGAAGTGGGAGCTGGAGGACCTCGCCTTCGCCACGCTGCACCCGAAGATCTACGACGAGATCGTGCGGTTGGTCGCCGAGCGGGCGCCCTCGCGTGACCAGTTCATGCGGCAGGTGATCGAGCAGGTCGAGTCGGACCTGAAGAGCGGTCGGATCAAGGCGCGCGTGACCGGGCGGCCGAAGCACTACTACTCGATCTACCAGAAGATGATCCACGGCGGTCGGGAGTTCTCCGACATCTACGACCTCGTCGGCATCCGGATCCTGGTCGACACCGACCAGGAGTGCTACGGCGTGCTCGGTCTGCTGCACAACCGCTGGAACCCGATCCCGGGGCGGTTCAAGGACTACGTCGCGATGCCGAAGTTCAACATGTACCAGTCGCTGCACACCACGGTCATCGGGCCGCAGGGCAAGCCGGTCGAGATGCAGATCCGCACGTTCGCGATGCACCGGCGCGCGGAGTACGGCGTCGCCGCGCACTGGAAGTACAAGGAGGACGTGGGCACCGGGGTCGAGAGCAGAGCTGCCGACACCGCTGCCTCCGGCGGCCAGAACGACATGGCGTGGGTGCGCCAGCTCCTGGACTGGCAGAACGAGATGGAGGACCCGGGGGAGTTCTTGGAGTCGCTGCGCTTCGAGATCAACGCCGCTGAGGTCTACGTCTTCACACCGCGCGGTGACGTGATCGGTCTGCCTACGGGCGCCACACCGGTCGACTTCGCCTACGCGATCCACACCGAGGTCGGCCACCACACCATCGGGGCCCGGGTGAACGGACGACTGGTGCCGCTGGAGTCGCAGCTCGAGCACGGCGACGTCGTCGAGGTGTTCACCTCCAAGGCCGTCAACGCGGGCCCGAGTCGCGACTGGCTCGGCTTCACCAAGTCGCCCCGCGCACGCAGCAAGATCCGGCAGTGGTTCACCAAGGAGCGCCGCGAGGAGGCGATCGAGCACGGCAAGGACGAGATCGCGCGGCTGATGCGCAAGGAGGGCGTCTCCCTCAAGCGCGTGATGACCCACGACTCATTGACCCAGGTCGCCCAGGAGTTGCGGCTGGCCGATGTGTCCGCGCTCTACGCCGCCGTCGGCGAGGGCAACCTCGGCGCGCGCACCGTCGTACGCAAGGTGATCGAGCTGTACGGCGGCCGCGAGGGGGCCGCCGAGGACCTGGCCGAGGCGGTCAGCATCACCCGGCCGCGCAAGGCACAAGCGGCGCCCACGGACTCCGGCGTGATCGTTCCGGGGGTGAGCGACCTCCTGGTCAAGCTGGCCCGTTGCTGCACGCCGGTCCCCGGCGACGAGATCATCGGCTTCGTCACCCGCGGCTCGGGGGTCTCGGTGCACCGCAAGGACTGCACCAACGCCGCGTCGCTGTCCAGCCAACCCGAGCGGCTGGTCGACGTCGAGTGGGCGCCGACCGCCCGGTCGACCTTCCTGGTGCAGATCATGGTCGAGGCCCTGGACCGGGCCAGGCTGCTCTCCGACGTCACGATGGTGCTCTCCGACCAGCACGTGAACATCCTGTCCGCCTCGCTGAGCACCAGCCGAGACCGTGTCGCCAAGAGTCGGTTCACCTTCGAGATGGCCGACCCCAAGCACCTCGGCGTCGTACTCAAGGCGGTGCGCAGCGTCGACGGTGTCTTCGACGCCTATCGCGTCACCCAGTGACGCAGCGCGCCTGACCTCCAGGTGAGAAACGCGGGACCGCCGTACTTCCCCCAGAAAGGTCCCTCCTCACACAGCGACTCTCCTGGGTGAAGGACGACTTTGGGTTCCTAACCTGGGAAAGGTCGCCCGAGCTCAGCCACCGAACTCGGCCGCCGCCCTCTCCGCCATCTCCAGGAAGGAGCGGCGGGAGGCCAGGTCGGACTCCAGAGCGCTGATTCGGGACTGGTCGCCGGCGGCGCGGGCTGAGGCGAGGTCGGACTCGAGGGCGGCGATGGCGTCGCGGAGCTTGCCGACCATGTCGTCGGCGCGGGCGGACTTCTCGGGGTCGCTTCGGCGCCACTGGTCGTCCTCGACGCCGCGGATGGCCTGCTCGATCTTGCGGATCCGGCCCTCGAGGTCGTTGATCTGGTCGCGCGGTACCTTGCCGGCCGCGTCCCAGCGCTCGGCGAGGTCGCGGAACGCGCGCTTGGCTGCGTCCAGGTCCCTGACGGGGAGCAGCGCCTCGGCCTCGACCAGCAGGGCGCGCTTCTTCTCCGCGTTGGCCCGGAACTCCTCGTCCTGAGCCGCGTTGGCGGCGTCGCGTGCGCCGAAGAACGTGTCCTGGGCCGCGCGGAACCGCTGCCACAGCTGGTCCTCGACGCCCCTGGGTGCCGGGCCGGCAGCCTTCCACTGCTGCATCAGCGTGCGGTAGCGGGCCGAGGTGGCGCCCCAGTCGGTGGAGTCGGCGATCGCCTCGGCCTCCTTCACCAGGCGCTCCTTGACCCCCCGCGCGGCCTCGCGGCTCTCGTCGAGCTGGGCGAAGTGCGCCTTGCGGGCCTTGGTGTACGCCGTCCGCGCGGCCGAGAACCGGTGCCAGAGGGCGTCGTCCGAGGCACGGTCGATCCGGGGGAGGGCCTTCCACTCGGTGAGCAGATCGCGCAACCGGTTGGCGCCGTTGCGCCAGTCGCGGCCACCGGCGACCTTCTCCGCCGCGGCGACGATCTGCTCCTTGCGCGCCTTCGCGTCCTCGGTACGGCGGACCTTGTCCTCGCGGCGCTGCTCGCGCTGCTGGCTGATCAACGGCCGCAGCGCGTCGAGCCGGGCGACCAGGGCGATGATGTCGCCCACGCAGTGCGGAGTGGCCAGCGAGGCGACCATCTGGTCGATCGAGCTGAGCGCCTCGTCCGGTGACAGCGCGCCCTTGTGGATCCGCTGCTCGAGCAGCTGCACCTCGAAGGCGACCGACTCGTAACGCCGGGTGAAGAAGGCGAGCGCCTCCTCCGGGGTGCCCTCGGGGTACTGGCCGACCTCGTGCTCGGTGTCGCCGACCCGGACGTAGACCGTGCCGTCCTCGGCCACCCGCCCGAAGGTGGCGGGCCCGGTCGGCTGCATCGGCGGTGTCGTCTGCTCGCTCATGTCCCCTGCTCGTCGGTGTCAGCCCGTCGGACGTCGCGGCCAATCGTACGCATGTCCGGTGCAGGAGCACGGGCCAGTAGGCTTGCTCCTCGTGGCGCCGCGACGATCCGGCCGCCGACCACCACCGAACGATGCAGGAGACGACGTCGTGCTGATCGCAGGCTTCCCGGCCGGTCCGTGGGGCACCAACTGCTACGTGGTGGCGACCGGCCCCGGGACGGAGTGCGTGGTCATCGATCCGGGCAAGGACTCGACCGACGGTGTGGCCCGGGTGGTGCGCGAACACCGGCTCAAGCCGGTCTCGGTACTGCTTACCCACGGCCATGTCGACCACATGTGGTGCGTCGCCCCGGTCGCGGGCACCTACGACGCCACCGCCTACATCCACCCCGACGACCGGCACCTCCTCACCGACCCGATGGCGGGGATGTCACGTGAGACCACGGCGATGTTGCTCGGCGGTGGCTACGAGTTCGCCGAGCCCGACCGGGTGGAGGAGCTCGCGGACGGACGCGACCTCGAGCTCGCCGGCCTGCGGTTCGTCATCGACCACACACCCGGTCACACCGAGGGCTCGGTGACCTTCCGTACGCCGTACGGTCAGCAGGACGTCTCCGAGGTGATGTTCTCCGGTGACCTGCTCTTCGAGGGCTCGATCGGTCGCACGGACCTCCCCGGTGGTGACCACGCGAAGATGCTGCGCAGCCTGCGCGAGAAGGTGCTGACGCTGCCCGACGACGTCGTGGTGCTGCCCGGCCACGGCGGCCAGACCGACATCGGGCGGGAGCGGGCGACCAACCCGTTCCTGCGCGAGCTCCTCGACGAGGGCCCGGTGGGCCGCGTCACCCGAGGCCTGTGACGGGACCGGGGATGAACGACGCGATCGCGGCACCGAAGGGTGTCCCGGAGTATCTCCCGCCGGAGTCGGCCACTTGGCTCGCAGTGCGCGAGGCCCTGTCCCGACCGGCGGTGCTAGCCGGCTACGGCTACATCGAGCTGCCCGTCTTCGAGGACACTTCGCTCTACGTGCGCGGCGTGGGCGAGTCGACCGACGTGGTCTCCAAGGAGATGTACACCTTCACCGACCGCGGCGACCGGTCGCTGACCCTGCGACCCGAGGGAACGGCCGGGGTGATGCGCAGTGTCATCGAGCACCACCTGGATCGTGGCCAACTGCCGGTCAAGCTCTGGTACGCAGGTCCATTCTTTCGTGCCGAGCGGCCGCAGAAGGGCCGCTACCGCCAGCTGCAGCAGCTCGGCGTCGAGGCGATCGGCTCGGACGACCCGGCACTGGACGCCGAGGTCGTCACGATCGCCGACCAGGGCTATCGGTCGCTCGGGCTGACTGGTTTCCGAACCGAGCTGACCTCGTTGGGCTGTGCGCGCTGCCGTCCGGCGTACCGCGAGCGGCTGACCACGTTCCTGTCCGGTCTCGACCTCGACGATGCGACCCGTGAGCGAGCGGTGCTCAACCCCCTGCGGGTGCTCGACGACAAGCGGCCCGAGGTGGTCGCCCAGCTGGCCGACGCCCCGCTGATGCTGGACCACCTGTGTTCGGAGTGCGCCGAGCACTTCCGGGAGGTGCGCGTGCTGCTCGAGGGCAGCGGCACGGCGTACGCGATCAACCCACGGATGGTCCGCGGCCTGGACTACTACACCCGCACGACGTTCGAGTTCGTCCACGATGGCCTCGGTGCCCAGTCCGGCATCGGTGGGGGCGGCCGCTACGACGGCCTGATGGCGGAGCTGGGCGGCCAGGAGCTCTCCGGCATCGGCTTCGGACTGGGTCTGGACCGCACGTACCTGGCCTGCCTGGCCGAGGGGTTGACCCCGGGGCCCGAGCACCGTCTGGACGTCTACGTCGTCCCCCTCGGTGCCGCCCGCGAGCGGGCGGCCCTGCTGACCGCCGAGCTGCGGCGGGCGGGGCTGCGCACGGACCAGTCCTTCGGTGGTCGCGGCCTGAAGGGCGCGATGAAGTCGGCCGACAGATCGGGGGCGCCGTACGTCGTCGTCCTCGGTGAGCGCGACCTTGCGGCCGGTGTGGCCCAGCTGAAGTCGATGGACACCGGCGACCAACGTGAAGTACCTCTTGACCAGATGGCCCGTGCCCTGACCGAACAGATCGAGGAGACCACCCAGTGATCCGCACCCACGACGCCGGCACCCTGGGGCCTGCGCACGTCGACAAGACCGTGACCCTCGCCGGCTGGGTGGCCCGCCGGCGCGATCACGGCGGGGTGGCGTTCATCGATCTGCGCGACGCCAGCGGCGTCGTGCAGGTGGTCATCCGCGACGAGGCGGTCGCGCACAACCTCCGCAGCGAGTTCTGCCTCAAGGTCGTCGGGCACGTCGCCCGACGTCCCGAGGGCAACCAGAACGCTCACCTGCCGACCGGCGAGATCGAGGTCATTGCCGACGAGGTGGATGTGCTCAGCGCGTCGGCCCCGCTGCCGTTCCCGGTCGACGACGCCGCGTCCCACCAGGGCGGCGACGTGGGGGAGGAGGCGCGGCTGCGGCACCGCTACCTCGACCTACGCCGTAGCGGCCCCAGCGCGGCGCTGCGGCTGCGCAGCAGGGCCAACAAGGCCGCCCGCGACGTCCTCGACGCGCACGACTTCGTCGAGATCGAGACCCCGACGCTGACCCGCTCGACGCCCGAGGGCGCCCGCGACTTCCTGGTGCCTGCGCGGCTGCAGCCGGGCAGCTGGTACGCCCTGCCGCAGAGCCCGCAGCTGTTCAAGCAGCTGCTGATGGTGGCCGGCATGGAGCGCTACTACCAGATCGCCCGCTGCTACCGCGACGAGGACTTCCGCGCTGACCGGCAGCCGGAGTTCACCCAGCTCGACATCGAGATGAGCTTCGTCGAGCAGGACGACGTCATCGCGCTGACCGAGGAGGTCCTCAAGGCGCTGTGGGGCCTGATCGAGGTCGAGGTGCCCGCACCCTTGCCGCGGCTGACGTACGCCGAGGCGATGGCCCGGTTCGGCTCGGACAAGCCCGACCTGCGGTTCGCTGCGGAGCTCGTCGACTGCACCGAGTTCTTCAAGGCCACACCGTTCCGGGTGTTCTCGCCCGACAACGCGGCGTACGTCGGCGCCGTGGTGATGCCCGGCGGGGCCAGCCAGCCGCGCAAGCAGCTCGACGCGTGGCAGGACTGGGCCAAGCAGCGCGGCGCTCGAGGCCTGGCCTACCTGCTGCTCAAGCAGTCCGAGGACGGCTCGGTGGAGATCGCCGGCCCGGTGGCGAAGAACATCTCGGACGCCGAGCGAGCCGGGATCGCTGCCCACGTCGGCGCCCAGCCGGGCGACTGCATCTTCTTCGCCGCGGGCCCGACCAAGCCGAGTCGCGCGCTGCTCGGCGCCGCACGCCTCGAGATCGGCCGGCGCTGCGGGCTGATCGACGAGGACGCGTGGAGCTTCCTGTGGGTCGTGGACGCGCCGCTGTTCGAGCCGGCCGACGAGGCCACCGCAGCAGGCGACGTGGCCGTCGGCGAGGGCGCCTGGACCGCGGTGCACCACGCGTTCACCAGCCCCAAGGATCTCGAGACATTCGACCGTGACCCGGCCAACGCGCTGGCGTGGGCCTACGACATCGTCTGCAACGGCAACGAGATCGGTGGCGGCTCGATCCGGATCCACCGGCGCGACATCCAGGAGCGGGTCTTCGAGGTGATGGGGATCAGTGAGGAGCAGGCGCGGGAGAAGTTCGGGTTCCTGCTCGACGCCTTCGCGTTCGGCGCCCCTCCCCACGGCGGCATCGCGCTGGGCTGGGACCGGATCGTCGCGCTCCTTGCGCATACCCCGTCGATCCGGGACGTGATCGCGTTCCCCAAGAGTGGCGGCGGCTTCGATCCGCTCACGTCCGCGCCCGCTCCGATCACGGCCCAGCAGCGCAAAGAGGCCGGTGTCGACGCCGTCCCGGCGAAGGATCTCCTGCCCGAGGACTGATTCTGCGGACCGCCTGCGGGGGCTGGTCGTGTTCAGATCGTTACCCGTAGGTGATCGTTCGTGCGCCCTGCGTCACATAGAGTCTCCGACGGCGCAAGCGCGACGATCTCGTGTCAGCGTCACCGAAATGTCCGACCGACGCAGTCGACGAGGTGTAGATGTCTCAGATCGAGAGCAGCCTGGAGACGCCGCTCGATCAGGTGGTGGCCGACGACAGCAAGGTCGCGGGGCAGTCCCCGACCCGGCTCGCACTCGGCAGGTTCCGCAAGGACGGGCTCTCGATGATCGCCTTTGTGGTGGTGGCGATCTACGTGATCCTGGCGCTGCTGGCGCCACTGCTGGTCAAGGTCGGTGTCATCGACCCGTTCACGTTCCACCAGAGCCTGCTCAACGCCAACCTCGGCGGGATCCCGAAGGGCTCGATCGGCGGGATCAGCATCCACCACCCACTCGGCGTCGAGCCGGGCACCGGCCGGGACGCGATGTCCCGGCTCTGGTACGGCATCACCTTCTCGCTGGCCATCGCGCTGTCCGGGACCATCGTGGCGATCGTGATCGGGGTCGTGCTCGGCATCATCTCCGGCTTCACCGGAGGGATGGTCGACGCGACCATCGGCCGGCTGATCGACCTGACGCTGTCCTTCCCCCAGACCCTGATGCTGCTGGCGCTGTCCGGCACCGGCGTCGCCCTGGTCGCCAAATATGCGCCCGGGAACGCCTCCGACCCGTTCCCGAACGGTGCCTACGTGATGCTGGTGCTGGGCATCTTCGGCTGGCCCTACATCGCCCGCGTCGTCCGCGGCCAGGTGCTCTCGATCCGCGAACGCGAGTTCGTCGATGCCGCCCGGCTGCTCGGTGCGTCCCGTCGCCGCCTCTACTTCAAGGAGATCCTGCCCAACCTGTGGGCGCCGGTGCTGGTGCTGTTCACCCTGATCATGCCGGCCTACATCTCCGCGGAGGCTGCGCTGAGCTTCCTCAGCGTCGGCATCCACCCGCCGACGCCGACGCTGGGCAACGTGCTGACGTCCTCGATCAACTACAGCCAGTCCGACTTCTTCTTCTTCTTCTTCCCAGCACTGCTGATCGCGATCATCGTGGTCAGCTTCAACCTGCTCGGTGACGGCATCCGGGACGCTCTCGACCCCAAGGGCGACCGATGAGCATGACCATGGGGGATCCCACAGGCTTCGGCAGCAGCGCGCTGCCGATTGTGCCGCCGATCTCGGCGCGACACAGAGAAGAGGAGAGGTAATGGCCAGCTATCGAAAGAAGACGCTAGCGGTTGCTGCTGCTGCGGCGATGTCGATCTCGCTTGCCGCGTGCGGAAGCAACGGCTCCAGCGGCACGACGAACAACGCCAGCGCGACGCGCGGTGGCACGCTGTACTACTACATCTACAAGCCGTTCGACCACAATGACCCGCAGCGGACCTACCTCGGTGTCGAGCTGTCGAACATGACCCGCCTGACGAACCGTCAGCTGGTCGCGTTCCCCATCTCGACGGACCCGGCCGTGTCGAACAAGCCGGTCGCCGACCTGGCGACGGACACCGGAACGTCCTCCGACCACGCCAAGACCTGGAAGTTCACGGTCAAGAACGGCGTGAAGTGGCAGGACGGCAAGCCGATCACCTGTGAGGACTTCAAGTACGGCGCCTCCCGCGTGTTCGCGACCGACGTGATCACCGGTGGGCCGAACTACCTGCTCTCCTACCTCGACATCCCGACCGACCCGAAGACGGGACTGCCGGCGTACAAGGGCCCCTACACCACGAAGAACAACGACGTGGCGGCCTTCAACAAGGCGATCACCTGCGATGGTCAGACGATCACCTACCACTTCAAGAAGCCGTGGCCCGACTTCCCGCTCGCGGTGGCGGCCCTGCACATGATGGACCCCTACCGCAAGGACAAGGACCAGGGCGACAAGTCGAACTACCAGATCTTCTCCAACGGGCCCTACGAGCTCCAGGGCGGCCCCGACTCGTGGTCGAAGGAGAAGGGTGGCACGTTCGTACGCAACCCCAACTACGACGCAAGCACGGACTCGACCAACATCCGCAAGGCGCTGCCGGACAAGATCGTGATGGACATCGGTCAGACCACCGAGACCATCTACGACCGCCTGATCAAGGACTCCGGCCAGGACCAGGACGCCGTGACGCTGCAGAGCGTGCCACCGTCCTACTACAGCCAGATCACCGGGCCCGTCGCGGCCCGCTCGGTGAACGTGATGTCGCCGTTCGTGGACTACCTGGTCCCGAACTTCGACAACATGAAGAACCCGAAGGTTCGTCGGGCACTGGCGCTGGCGACTGACGTCCAGGCGTGGATCAACGCCGGTGGTGGCTCGAAGGCGTACGCGCCGGCGAAGTCGATCGTGAACCCGGCAGTCGTGGGCTACAAGGCGAACCCGTCGTTCGCGAACATCCCCGAGGCCGGTGACCCGGCGGCGGCGAAGAAGCTGCTGCAGCAGGCCGGCGTGAAGATGCCGTACCCGATCACCTTCACCTACCCGAGCTCCGACACCATGGACAAGCAGGCCGCGGCGCTCAAGCAGGGCTGGGACAAGGCCGGGTTCAAGACCACGCTCGACGGTCTGGGCGACGTCTACTACTCGGTGATCCAGCAGCCGAAGAAGAAGAGCGACGTGATCTGGGGCGGTTGGGGATCTGACTGGCCGTCAGCCATCACGGTGACCCCGCCGCTGTTCGACTACCGCCCGAACGTCTCGTCGGCCTCGGTGGGTCAGGACTACGGCGACTACAAGAGTGCCGCCTTCAACAAGCTGGTCGACCAGGCACAGGGTGCCGCCAGCCTCGACCAGCAGACCCAGGCGCTTCAGCAGGCTGACGCGGTCCTCGGACAGGACACCGCGTACATCCCGCTGGAGATCCAGAAGTTCTACTTCGTGCACGGGTCGAAGGTGACCGGGTTCGAGACCACTCCCGCCTCGGCGATGTACCCGGACCTCGGTCCGATCGGTGTGCAGCACTGAGCAGGAGTAGCTGAAACAACCACGTGGCCGGGGTGGTCGTGACTCTCACGACCACCCCGGCACCGGGGTGGGGACGCGGCATGCGGCCCCGCCCCGGACACGCGTGACGGAGGTGGTGGGCGTGAACCGGCCACGACCTCCTGCCCATGCCCAGCCAGTGGCCGGACCGGCCTACGAGGTGGTTTGAGAAATGATCGCGTACGTCGTGCGACGAGTCTTCGTCGGCGTGGTGATGCTCATCGTGATGAGCTTCATCACCTACCTGCTCTTCTTCGCCTCGCCGATCGACCCCGCCCGCTTCGCCTGCGGCAAGAACTGCTCGCCTCAGCTGATCGAGCAGGTGCGCAAGGCGCTCGGCTACGACAAGCCGCCCGTCGTGCAGTGGAAGGAGTTCGCGGTCGGTGTGGTCCAGGGCCGCGACTATCCCGAGGACAAGGCACTCCAGAAGGAGGCGCCCCAGCTGGTCTCGCACTGCGGGGCACCCTGCATGGGCTACTCGGTGGTCAACACTGAGAACGTCACCACCGAGCTGAAACGGGCGTTCCCCATCTCCGCGTCCCTGGCAGTGGCCGCCTTCATCATGTGGATCATCGGTGGTGTTGCGCTCGGGGTGATAGCGGCCCTGAGGAAGGGCTCCATCATCGATCGCGGCCTGGTCGGCACGTCATTGATCTTCTATGCCTTCCCGACCTTCTGGATCGGGCTGTTCTTCCTCAAGTTCATCTCGATCAAATGGGGGCTGTTCCCGATCCCCAGCTACACCCCGATAGCCGAGGGCGGTGTGGGCAGCTGGGCGCTGAACCTCTTCCTGCCCGGTCTGACCCTCGCGCTGTTCTACATGGCCGGCTATGTCCGAATGACGCGTGGCTTCGTGCTGGAGTCGATGAGCGAGGACTACCTGCGCACGGCACGCGCGAAGGGCCTGGCGCCCCGGCGGGTGCTCGTCAAGCACACGATGCGCGCGGCCCTCACCCCCTTGGTGACGATGGCCGGCCTGGACTTCGCCGGCCTGCTGGGCGGCGCGATCATCACCGAGACCGTGTTCAACTACAACGGTCTCGGTAAACTGGCGGTCGATGCCAACCAGGCCTACGACCTGCCGACGCTGGTCGGTCTGGTGATCCTGTTGGGCTCGTTCGTGATCGTGGCCAACATCATCGTCGACGTCCTCTATGCGTTCATCGATCCGCGAGTGCGGCTCGGCTGAGCAGGAGATACCCCATGAGCAGCTTCCTCAGCGTGCGCGACCTGGTCGTGCACTTCCCCACGGTCGACGGTGTCGTCAAGGCGACCGAGGGCATGTCCTACGACCTCGAGCGCGGCAAGACCCTCGGCATCGTCGGCGAGTCCGGCTCGGGCAAATCGGTGTCGAGCTCGGCGATCCTCGGTCTGCACCGCGGCACCAGCGCCCAGGTCAGCGGCGAGATCTTCCTCGACGGCACCGACCTCCTCAAGCTGAGTAACGAGCAGATGCGCAAGCGGCGCGGCCGCGACGTGGCGATGATCTTCCAGGACCCGCTCTCGGCGATGCACCCGTACTACACCGTCGGCAACCAGATCGCCGAGGCGTACCTGGTGCACAACGACGTCAGCAAGAAGGCGGCCCGCAAGCGGGCGGTCGAGATGCTCGATCGGGTCGGCATCCCGCAGCCGGACCGCAGGGTCGATGACTACCCCCACCAGTTCTCCGGCGGCATGCGCCAGCGCGCGATGATCGCGATGGGGCTGATCAACAACCCTGGCCTGCTGATCGCCGACGAGCCGACCACCGCGCTCGACGTGACCGTGCAGGCGCAGATCCTGGACCTGCTCCAGGACCTGCAGCGGGAGTTCAACTCGGCGATCATCATCATCACCCACGACCTCGGCGTGGTGGCGGAGATGGCCGACGAGGTCTTGGTGATGTACGCCGGCCGGGTGGTCGAGTACGGACCCACCAAGGAGATCCTGGTGCGCCCGGAGATGCCTTACACGTGGGGGCTGCTGTCGAGCGTGCCCGACGTGCAGGGCGACACCGATGCGAAGCTGATCCCGATCCGGGGAAACCCGCCCAGCCTGCTCCGCCCGCCGTCGGGCTGTCCATTCCACCCGCGCTGCGATTACCAGGAGCACGTGCCGGACCCGCGGCGCTGCGTGGAGGAGCTTCCCGAGCTCACCGCGGCCTTCACTGGAGGCACCCACCTGAAGCGGTGCCACATCCCCAACTCCGGCGACGTCTTCACCTCCGAGGTGCTGCCGGAGATCGCCCCCGACTTCGTGGAGGGTGGAGCATGAGCGAGCCCAGTGCGACCCTGGCCAAGGGCGCGGACCCTGTGCCGGGTGCGAGCGCCGACTCGGTGCTGACGGTCGAGAACCTGCGGATGTACTTCCCGGTGAAGAGCAGCGGGGTGTTCCGGCGCACGGTCGGACACGTCCAGGCCGTCGACGGAATCTCGTTCGAGGTGCCGTCCGGCGGCTCGCTCGGACTGGTCGGCGAGTCCGGCTGTGGCAAGTCGACCACCGGCCGGCTGATCACCCGGCTCTACAGGCCGACCTCGGGGAGCATCCACTTCGAGGGCAAGGACATCGCGAAGTACAACGCGCGGCAGATGATGCCGCTGCGGCGCGAGATCCAGATGATCTTCCAGGACCCGGCGACGTCGCTGAACCCGCGGCACTCCGTGGGCGCGATCGTGGGTGCGCCGCTGCTGATCCACAAGGTCGTGCCGAGGAACAAGGTGCTCGACCGGGTCCAGGAGCTCCTGGAGGTGGTGGGGCTCAACCCCGAGCACTACAACCGCTATCCGCACGAGTTCTCCGGCGGTCAGCGCCAGCGCATCGGCATCGCCCGGGCTCTGACACTGCAGCCGAAGCTGCTGGTCGCAGATGAGCCGGTCTCGGCGCTGGACGTGTCGATCCAGGCGCAGGTGATCAACTTGCTCCAGGACCTGCAGCGCGAGTTCAACATCGCGTTCCTGTTCATCGCCCACGACCTCGCGGTGGTGCGGCACTTCTGTCCCGAGGTCGCCGTGATGTACCTCGGCAAGATCGTCGAGGTTGCCGATCGCGACACGCTCTACAACAGGCCGTACCACCCGTACACGCAGGCGCTCCTGTCCGCTGTGCCCGACGTCAAGCAGGCGGCGATCGGCGGCCGTCGCGAGCGCATCCGGCTCACCGGTGACGTGCCCAGTCCGATCAACCCGCCCTCGGGTTGCCGGTTCCGCACCCGGTGCTCGCTCGCGCAGGACATCTGCGCCCGGGTCGAGCCGCCGCTGATGCAGATCGGCCCGCGTCACAAGGTCGCTTGCCACTTCGCCGGCGAGCTGGGCAGGCACCCGTCGACCCCGGTGACCACGGGCATCCTGGGCATCGACGCCCAGGGCGCCCCGGTCGCCGGCGCGACGCCAGCCGAGAACGTCGACCACCCCGGCTTCGACTCGACGTGGTTCGACGTCACGACCCAGAAGCGAGTCAACGGCTGACCCGCACGGTCCCCGAACCCGCCGGTCCCTGAGCCTGTCGGTCCCTGAGCTTGTCGAAGGGCCGCCGGTTCAGCGATCCGCATCCCGGTGGGACAGTCGGGGTAGGTCGGCGTGCCGGCGCTCGATCAGGGCCAGCTTCTTCGCGCGCGACCAGCCATGAACCTGTCGCTCGAATCGCGCTGCATCGCTGATGCGGTCGAATTCTTGGAACCAGACGAGATGTACGGGTCGCCGCTTTCGGGTGTAGTTCGCGCCGACTCCGACGTTGTGCTCCATCACGCGCCGATCCAGGTCATGCGTGCTCCCGACGTAGTACGACCCGTCGGCGCACACAACGATGTAGGTGCAGGCCATCGGGCGATCATGGCTGGGACAGATGGCGTGCGCACTGTGCCGGCCGGTGCCTGTGGACTTTGGGCCCTTCGACAAGCTCAGGGACCGGTGGACTCAGGGGACCGCAGGCGGGGTCAGGGGGCGGGGGCGCCTACGCTGAGCCGGTGGACGAGGGACTGTTCGAGACGCCGGGCGCGCCGGCGCCGGCGAGGGGCGGGACCCTGGCCGGGAACACCCACGCGTCGGCACCGCTCGCGGTGCGGATGCGGCCGCGGACGCTCGACGAGCTGGTCGGTCAGCGTCACCTGCTCTCACCCGGCTCGCCGCTGCGCCGGCTGATCGAGGGCGACCAGCCGATGTCCCTGCTCCTGTGGGGACCGCCCGGGACTGGCAAGACCACGATCGCCTCGATCGTGTCGGGCCAGACCAATCGGGTGTTCGTGGAGGTCTCCGCGGTCGCTGCGGGGGTCAAGGAGGTCCGGGCCGCGATCGACGCCGCGCGGGCCCGGCTCGCGGGCAGCGGCCAGGAGACCGTTCTCTTCGTCGACGAGGTTCACCGCTTCACCAAGGCCCAGCAGGACGCTCTGCTCCCGGGTGTCGAGAACCGTTGGGTCACGCTGGTCGCGGCGACCACCGAGAATCCGTTCTTCTCGGTGATCTCGCCGCTGTTGTCCCGGTCGCTGCTGCTCACCCTGGAGCCGCTCACCGACGACGACGTGCGAGGCGTGATCGAATCGGCGCTGACCGACGAGCGCGGGCTGGCCGGCACGGCCGAGATCGACGACGATGCGCTCGATCACCTTGTTCGTCTGGCCGGGGGTGACGCGCGTCGTGCATTGACCTACCTCGAGGCTGCGGCAGGTGCTGGGCTGAGCCGCGCGTCCGGCCCGGGGGCCGGGCCGGTGCGGGTCGACCTGGCCACCACGGAGACCGCCGTGGACCGAGCCGCGGTGCGCTACGACCGGCAGGGCGATCAGCACTACGACGTGATCAGCGCGTTCATCAAGTCGGTGCGCGGCTCCGACGCCGACGCGGCGCTGCACTACCTCGCCCGGATGATCGAGGCGGGCGAGGACCCCCGGTTCATCGCGCGACGGTTGGTGATCCTCGCGAGCGAGGACATCGGACTGGCCGACCCGAACGCCCTGCCGACGGCGGTCGCGGCCGCACAGGCAGTCCAGCTCATCGGCATGCCCGAGGCCCGGCTCAACCTGGCGCAGGCCACGATCGCGCTGGCGGTGGCGCCGAAGTCGAACGCGGTGATCACGGCGATCGACGCCGCCGCTGCGGATGTCCGGTCCGGCAGGATCGGTCCGGTGCCCAGCCATCTGCGGGATGCGCACTACCAGGGGTCGAAGAGCCTGGGCCACGGCCAGGGCTACCGCTACGCCCACGATGAGCCCTACGGCATCGCGCAGCAGCAGTACGCCCCCGACGTGGTCCAGGACGCGACGTACTACCGGCCGACGAACCTCGGCGCCGAGGCGGCGATCCGGGAGCGTTGGGAGCGCATTCGCCGGATGATCCGCGGCAGGTAGGGTCGGGCCCCATGGGAACGACCACGCTGATCGCTCTGGTGGTGGCGGCCCTCGCGCTGCTGGCCGTGGCCGTGCTGGCAGTGCTGCTGTCCACCGAGCGGCGACGCACGACACGCGTGCTCGACGCGAGCCGCATGGAGCAGGATGAGCTGCGCAGCCGCGTCGACCAGCTCGCACGCTCGGTGGCGTCGCCGACGACGGAGTTCGTGATCACCGACGCCGGACCGCTCGGTGACGCAGCCGTGGACCGTGCGCGCGGTCTCGTCCCGGGCGAACCCGACCCGACCGTGATGAACCGCGTGGTGCTCAGCGCGACGGTCGGCGAGCCGCTGGTCCGGGCTGTGGCTTTCAGCCACGGCCTGCGCCGAGCTCTCTCTCCTGCTTCCCGCAATCGGATCCGGTTCGAGATCCGTCGTGAGGTCCGTCGAGCGCGCAAGCAGCGCCGGCAGGAGATGAGGGAGGCCTGGCGCCGGATGCGCGCCGAGGAGTCGGCCGCATGAGCCGCCTGGGACGTGGCTGCTGTCGTGCCTGCCCCGAGGACCGCGGATGAGGCGCGGATTCTGGTTCGTCGCCGGGGCCGGCGCGGGGGTCTACCTGACCGTGCGGGCACGGCGCGCCGCGCAGAGCCTCACCCCGGAGGGTCTGCGGGACCGTCTTGCCGGGCTCAGCCTGGGCGCCCAGCTCTTCGGCGAGGAGGTCCGTGCCGGGATGGCGGAGAAGGAAACCGAGTTGCGCGAGCGCCTCGGCCTGACGCTTGATGGGCCCGAGCACGCTGGCCGGCACCGAGCGCTGCAGACCAGCACCACCACCGAGAGGGAACTGACCTGATGGACACCGCCGAGGTACGCCGCCGCTTCATCGCGCACTTCGAGGACGGTGCCGGGTGGGGTGCGCACACCGCGGTCCCGTCCGCCTCGCTGATCCTGGACGACCCGAACCTGCTCTTCGTCAATGCCGGCATGGTGCAGTTCAAGCCCTACTTCCTGGGCCAGGAGTCTCCGCCGTACCCGCGCGCGACCAGCATCCAGAAGTGCGTGCGGACCCCCGACATCGAGGACGTCGGCAAGACCACCCGGCACGGCACGTTCTTCGAGATGTGCGGCAACTTCTCCTTCGGCGACTACTTCAAGGAGGGCGCGATCTCGCTCGCCTGGGACCTGGTCACCAAGTCGGTCGCGGACGGCGGCTGGGGTCTTGAGGAGAGTCGGCTGTGGCCCTCAATCCTGGACGGCGACGACGAGGCCCTCACGCTGTGGAAGAAGGTCACCGGGCTGCCCGATGAGCGGATCGTCCGGCTCGGCAAGAAGGAGAACTACTGGTCCATGGGGGTGCCAGGTCCCGGGGGTCCGTGCTCGGAGATCCTCTACGACCGCGGGCCGGCGTTCGGGCCGGAGGCGGACTTCACCCGGATGGGCACGGACATGCCCACCGAGCTGGAGGACCGCTACCTGGAGATCTGGAACCTCGTCTTCATGCAGGACGAGCTGAGCGCGGTGCGGTCCAAGGAGGACTTCGACATCGCCGGCGCGCTGCCCAGGAAGAACATCGACACCGGCATGGGTCTCGAGCGGGTTGCGTTCCTGTTGCAGGGCAAGGACAACATGTACGAGATCGACGTCATGTACCCCGTGATCGAGCGTGCCGAGCAGCTCTCCGGCCGTCGGTACGGCGCGCACACCGAATCAGGACACCGCGACGACGTGCTGTTCCGCATCGTCGCCGACCACGTGCGCTCGTCGATGATGCTGATCAACGACGGTGTCACCCCGGGCAACGAGTCGCGTGGCTACGTGCTGCGTCGGCTGCTGCGGCGTGCGGTGCGCTCAATGCGGCTCCTCGGCTATGAGGACCGCGCGCTTCCGGAGCTGATGCCGATCAGCCGGGACAAGATGGGGGAGACCTACACCGACCTGCTGCAGAACTGGGAGCGCATCTCCGCGGTGGCGTACGCCGAGGAGGACGCCTTCCGGCAGACCCTGAAGGCGGGGACCACGATCTTCGACCTCGCCGCGGGCGAGGTGCAGCAGTCCGGCGGCACCGTGCTGGCGGGATCGACCGCGTTCGCCCTCCACGACACCCACGGCTTCCCGATCGACCTGACCCTGGAGATGGCCGCGGAGAAGGGCCTCCAGGTTGACGAGGAGGGCTTCCGCCGGCTGATGGCCGAGCAGCGCGAGCGGGCGAAGGCGGACGCGAAGGCCAAGAAGGGCCAGCACCGCTCGGTCGGCGCGTTCAGGGAGATCGCCGACCAGCTCGGCGCCCCGGTCCGCTTCACCGGGTACGACGAGGTCGTCTCCGAGGGCACGGTCCGCGGCCTGGTCGACCACGAGGGGACGTCCATCCCCGCGGCTGCGGCGGGCGACGACGTCGAGCTGGTCCTGGACCGTACCCCCTTCTATGCCGAGGGTGGCGGCCAGCTCGCCGACCAGGGCGTCATCGAGCTGGACAACGGTGCCCGGCTCGAGGTGTACGACGTGCAGTCGCCGATCACCGGCCTGGTGGTGCACAAGGCGAAGGTGCTCACCGGGGAGGTGACGGTCGGTCTGCACGCCCAGCTGCTCGTCGACACCGAGCGCCGGCGCTCGATCAGCCGTTCGCACACCGCCACGCACATGGTGCACAAGGCGTTCCGCGAGGCCTTGGGCGATACCGCGACCCAGGCCGGCTCGGAGAACTCGCCAGGGCGGTTCCGCTTCGACTTCTCCGCGACCGGGGCGGTGCCGGCTTCGGCGATGGTCGACGTCGAGGCCAGGGTCAACGCCCTTGTGCTCGACGACCTGTCCGTGCACGCGGAGCTGATGAGCCAGGCCGACGCGGTGAAGTCGGGCGCGATGGCGCTCTTCGGGGAGAAGTACGGCGACCAGGTGCGGGTCATCTCCGTGGGCGACTGGGCCCGCGAGCTCTGCGGCGGCACTCACGCCCAGAGCTCGGGTCAACTCGGCGTGGTCAAGCTGCTCGGCGAGTCCTCGATCGGATCGGGCGTACGCCGGGTGGACGCGCTGGTCGGGGGCGACGCCTACCGCTTCCTGGCCCGCGAGCACCTGCTGGTGGCCCAGCTCAGCGAGACCCTCAAGGTCCGCCCCGAGCAGCTGCCTGAGCGGGTCAACGACCTCGTCGACCGCCTGCGCGCTGCTGAGAAGGACATCGAGAAGGTCCGGGTCCAGCAGCTGCTGGCTGCCGGCGGCGAGCTGGCTGCGGCTGCCGAGGACCTGCGCGGTACGTCGTACGTCGGCCACGTGGCGGACGGTGCCGGAGGGGGCGACGTACGCACGCTCGCGCTGGACATCCGAGGCCGGCTCGGCACCGACCGACCCGGCGTCGTCGCGATCGTGGGTGCCAGGGACGGCAAGCCCTCGGTCGTGGTCGCGGTCAACGACGCCGGCCGGGACGCAGGCATCTCTGCCAACGCCCTGGTCCGTGCCGCTGCCGAGGTGCTTGGCGGCAAGGGCGGAGGCAAGGACGACGTCGCTCAGGGTGGCGGCGCCGACGCCAGCCGCGCGGGCGAGGCCGTCGCGGCGGTCCGCCGAGCCCTGGAGGCGCGCTGAGCACGCCCGTCGGCGGTGGTGGTGTCCGCTTGGGCGTCGACCCCGGCGACGCTCGGATCGGCGTCGCCACGAGCGACCCGAGCGCGTTTCTGGCGACGCCGGTCGAGACCGTGCCGCGCGGACCCGGGGACCTCGACCGGCTGGCGGCCCTCGTCGCCGAGTCGGACGCGGTGCTCGTCTACGTGGGGCTGCCCAGGTCGCTGTCGGGCCGCGAGGGACCCGCTGCGGGTAAGGTGCGGGAGTTCGCCGCGCAGCTGGCCTCCCGGATCGGGCCGGTGCCGGTCAGGCTGTACGACGAACGGCTGAGCACGGTCTCGGCCGAGGCGATCCTGCGGGGGCAGGGCCGCAAGGGACAGAAGCGCAGGGCCGTGGTCGACCAGGCTGCGGCCGTGGTGATCCTGCAGGCCGCACTGGACGCCGAGCGCGGCACCGGCCGACTGCCGGGGGAGCCGGTCGAGGCGAGGACGGACAGGACCGGAGATGACCGAGGTGACCAGCAATGACTGAGCCGTACGAGCCGGTCACCCGAGGGGAGCAGCCCGAGCCGACGCTGTTCGACGAGGATGGGCTGGTCGACCACGAGCACCGCCCCCGCCGCGGCTGCCTTCCCCTGCTCCTGGTCGGTGTGCTGGTGGTGGCGCTGGTCGTCGCCGTCGGGTGGGTCGGCAAGAACCGGCTCGAGGGCCTGTTCCACGGACCGCCGGACTATCCCGGACCCGGCAGCGGCCATGTCGTCGTGCAGGTGCACACCGGCGACACCGCGACCGCGATCGGCCAGACGCTGAAGGCCGCCGGCGTGGTCAAGAGCATCGACGCATTCACCGCGGCGGCGCGCAACGACCCGAAGTCTGCGAGCATCCAGGTCGGCTACTACCGCCTGAAGAAGCAGATGAAGGCCTCTGCCGCCCTCGACGTCCTGATCAATCCGAAGAACCTCGTGCAGAGCGTCGTCGTGGTGCCGGAGGGCGCGCGGGTCCGTGACGTCATCGGCACGATCGTCGCCCACACGAAGATCAGCCGGCACGCCCTGGTCGCCGCGTTGTCCGACCCGTCCCGCATCGGCCTGCCGGCTGAGGCCGGCGGCAACCCCGAGGGTTATCTCTTCCCGGCCAGCTACACGGTCGCCCCCGGTGAGAGCGCGGTGAAGCTGCTGCGTCAGATGGTCGCCAAGACCGTCCAGGTGCAGCGACAGCTCGGTGTCGACGCGGGCGCACGGCGGCTCGGGCTCACTCCCGAGCAGCTGGTCACCGTGGCGAGCATCCTCGAGTACGAGGCCAAGCGGGACCAGGACTATCCCAAGGTCGCGCGGGCGATCTACAACCGGCTCAAGAAGGGGATGCCGCTGCAGTCCGACGCGACGGTGTCCTACGCCAACGGCATCTCCGGACAGATCTGGACGACGGCGAGCCAGCGTGCGAACGCCTCGCCGTACAACACCTATCAGCACACCGGGCTGCCACCGGGACCGATCGGCTCGCCCGGGGAGAAGACCCTGAAGGCGGCCATGCATCCCGCCAACGGCCCGTGGCTCTACTGGGTCGTGGTGAACCTGCGCACCGGGCAGACGGTCTTCTCCACCACGCTCGCCGAGCACAACGCCGCGGTGCAGCAGTTCCGTGACTACTGCAAGACCTCGAGCGCCTGCTGAGGGAGCGGACCGTGACCCGATGCGCCGTACTGGGCAGCCCGATCGCCCACTCGCTCTCGCCCGCCCTGCACCGGGCGGCGTACGCCGAGCTCGGCCTGGACTGGACCTATGACGCCATCGAGGTCGACGAGGCGAGCCTCCCCGACTTCTTGGACGGCCTCGACTCGACCTGGCGGGGGCTGTCGCTGACGATGCCGCTGAAGCGGTCGGTGGTCCCGCTGCTCGACCGGTACGACCCCATCGTGGACCGGACCGGAGTCGCCAACACCGTGCTAGTGGAAGAGGGGCACCTGGCAGGCAGGAACACCGACGTCCCCGGGGCGGTTGCCGCGCTGCGTGAGGGGCTCGGCTCGTCCCCGGTGGGCGACGCGACCGTGCTTGGCGGCGGGGCGACCGCGACGTCGATGATCTTCGCCCTGGCCGATCTCGGCTGCCGCGAGGTCAGACTGCTCGTCCGCTCCCGGGCCCGGGCGCAGGACGCCGTCGAGGCCGTCGCCCGGCACCCGCAGGCGCCCCGGGTCCTCGTCGAGGAGTTCCACGCCGTGCCGGCCACCGACGTGCTGGTCTCCACGATCCCGGCCGGTGCGCAGACCCCCGATCTGGTCGCGGGCCTCCACGCGGCCGTGGTCTTCGACGTCGTCTACGACCCGTGGCCGACGCCGTTGGCGGCCGCCGCGCTCGCCGACGGGGCACGGCTGGTCTCCGGGCTGGACCTGCTGGTCCACCAGGCGGTCGACCAGGTCGCGTTGATGACCCGAACGCCCCGCGCCGAGGTCCCGGTCGGTGCGATGCGCGCGGCGGGCGAGGCGGCCCTGACCGGACGGCGGGCCTGAGGTGGGTCTCGAGCTCGGCCTCGACGCGCTGCGCTCCGCGGTCGTGTTGGGCGCGGCCGGGGTGGCGGCCGGACTGCTCGGACCGACGTGGATGGCGCGGATACCGGAGCCCGCTGCCGATCCGGCCACGGATCCCGCCGAGAGCATCGACCTCGCGCGGCCGGCTCCGACCGAGCCGACGGCCTCCGCCGACCGCGAGCCGGAGGTTCCCAAGGAGCTCTACCGCGACATCGCCGTCCTGCCCGGCCTGCGCGTCGGTCTGGCACTGGTGACCGGAGCGGTCGCGGCGGTCGTCGGCGCCCGGATCGGGTGGGGCGGTGCACTGCTCCCGTGGGCGTTCCTGCTCGCCGTGGCCGTGCCGTTGGCGGTGGTCGACTGGCGGACCCGGCTGCTGCCGACGTACGTCATCGCGCCGTCGTACGGCGTCCTGGTGCTCCTCACCCTCGCTGCTGCCGCCGTCGACCGTGATGCGCACGCGTTGCTCGGTGCGCTGCTCGGCTGGGTCGCGCTCGGCGGGTTCTACGTGCTGATCTGGGTGGTCTACCCCCGCGGCATGGGGTACGGCGACGTACGGCTGTCCGGGCTGCTGGGGATCGCCCTGGGCTATCTCGGCTGGCCGGAGGTGCTCACCGGGGGGTACGCCGGGCTGCTGCTCGGCAGCCTGCTCGGCTTCGCGCTGGCGCGGGCGGGTCTCGTCGACCGGCGTCACGTGCCGTTCGGGCCGTTCATGGTGCTCGGCGCGGCGGTCGGTGCGGTCTTCGGGCCGCTGCTGGCGCACAGTCTCGGCTACTGACGCCACATCGTCGGGGGAGGAGCGGCGCGTGAAAGACTGACGCCATGCTGCGCTGGCTCACCGCCGGGGAGTCCCACGGACCCTCGCTCGTCGCGATCCTGGAGGGTCTGCCCGCCCACGTGCAGGTCACCTCGTCCGACATCGCCGACGCGCTGGCCCGGCGCCGGCTCGGCTACGGCCGCGGCGCCCGGATGAAGTTCGAGCAGGACCAGGTCCGGCTCACCGGGGGCATCCGGCACGGCGAGACCATGGGTGGCCCGGTCGCGATCGAGATCGGCAACACCGAGTGGCCCAAGTGGGACAAGGTGATGTCGGCCGACCCGGTCGACCCCGTGGAGCTGGAGGCGCTTGCCCGCAACGCGGCGCTGACCCGGCCACGGCCCGGGCATGCGGACCTGGTCGGCATGCAGAAGTACTCCTTCGACGAGGCTCGCCCGATCCTGGAGCGTGCCTCCGCCCGCGAGACGGCGGCTCGGGTGGCGCTCGGCCGGGTGGCCACGGCGTTCCTCGAGCAGGCGGTCGGCGCGCAGGTCGTCTCCCACGTCGTCGAACTGGGCGGTGTGTCCGCCCCGGCCGGTTCGGTCCCTGCGCCCACCGACGTGACCCTGATCGACGAGGATCCGGTCCGCTGCCTGGATCCGGACGCCTCGAAGCTGATGGCCGAGCGCATCGACCAGGCTCATCGTGACGGCGACACCCTGGGCGGTGTCGTCGAGGTGGTGGTGCACGGGCTGCCACCGGGTCTGGGCTCCCACGTGCACTGGGACCGTCGCCTGGACGCCCGGCTGGCCGGAGCGTTGATGGGCATCCAGGCGATCAAGGGCGTCGAGGTGGGCGACGGGTTCGGTCTCGCGGCCACGCCCGGGTCCCAGGCCCACGACGAGATCGTCTCCACCGAGGCAGGGATCCGGCGTGCCAGCGGACGGGCCGGCGGCACCGAGGGCGGGATGAGCACCGGCGAGGTGCTCCGGGTGCGGGCCGCGATGAAGCCCATCGCCACCGTGCCCCGGGCACTGCGCACCATCGACGTCGCCACCGGCGAGGCCTCGGTCGCACACCATCAGCGCTCGGACGTCTGTGCCGTCCCCGCGGCAGGCATCGTCGCCGAGGCGATGGTGGCGCTGGTCCTCGCCGACGCGGTGCTGGAGAAGTTCGGCGGCGACTCGGTCCAGGAGACCCGGCGCAATGTCGAGAGCTACCTGACCACGCTCAGATTCCGATGAGCACGACGTCGCAGACCCGGCCGCGGGTGGTGCTGGTCGGCCCGATGGGCGCGGGCAAGTCCACCGTCGGCCGGCTGCTCGCCGACGCCTGGGGAATCGACTTCCGCGACACCGACGCCGACGTCGAGGCCGCGGCCGGCCGGTCGGTGTCCGACATCTTCGTCGAGTCCGGCGAGGCCACCTTCCGGGCGCTGGAGCGCGACGCCGTGGCGGTGGCGCTGACCGAGCACGACGGCGTCCTCGCCCTCGGCGGCGGGGCCGTTCTCGACCCGGAGACCCGCGCACGCCTCGCCGGGCACCGGGTCGTCTTCTTGCGCGTCGGTCTCTCCGATGCGGCCAGCCGGGTGGGTCTCGGTGTCTCCCGGCCACTGCTGCTCGGCAACATCCGGGGCCGGATCAAGCAGCTGCTCGACGAGCGCACCCCGGTCTACGAGTCGGTGGCCGCGCACACCGTCGACACCAACGGATGCCCCGCCGAGGAGGTCGCCCGGGTGGTGCGCGCATGGGTCGAGGAGGAGATCGATGGCTGACCCGACCGAGCTGACCAGACCGACCCGGATCGCGGTGACCGGCGCCGCGCCGTACGACGTGGTGGTCGGTCACGGCCTGCTCGACCAGCTGCCGGAGGTTCTCGGGGACCGGGTCGAGCGGGTCGCGCTCATCTTCGACTCGTCGCTGGCCGAGCGGGCCCAGGAGGCGCTCCGGGTGCTCAACCCGCACTACGGCGTGCTCGTGCTCGGCGTCCCGAAGGGGGAGGCGGCCAAGACATCTGCCGTGGCGGACCAGTGCTGGGAGGCGCTCGGCGACGAGGGGTTCACCAGGTCGGACGCGGTCGTCACCTTCGGCGGCGGCGCGACCACCGACCTGGGCGGGTTCGTCGCGGCCACCTGGCTGCGCGGCGTCCGCGTGGTGCACGTGCCCACCAGTGTGCTGGCCATGGTCGACGCGGCGGTCGGCGGCAAGACCGGCATCGACACCGGTGCCGGGAAGAACCTGGTCGGAGCCTTCCACGAGCCCGCCGGGGTGCTCTGCGACCTGGACCTCCTCGACGGCCTGCCCGCCGAGGAGCTCGCCTCGGGGCTCGGCGAGGTGGTCAAGTGCGGGTTCATCGCCGACCCGGAGATCCTCCGGCTGGTGGAGGACGCCTCGGGTGACGACCTCCGTCCGGGTGCGCGAGTGCTGCGTGAGCTCGTCGAGCGGGCGGTCCGGGTGAAGGTCGACGTCGTCGTGGACGACCTCAAGGAGGTCCGCGGCACCACCGGCGCGGGACACCCGGGCCGCGAGGCGCTCAACTACGGCCACACCCTGGCGCACGCCCTCGAGCGGCTCACCGGCTACCGCGTCCGGCACGGCGAGGCGGTCGCCGTGGGCGCGGTCTTCGTCGCCGAGCTCGCCCGCGGGGAGGGCCTGCTGGGCGAGGACGTCGTACGCCGGCACCGCGCGGCGTTCGCCCGTGCCGGACTGCCCACCTCGGTGCCCGAGCTCGCGGGTGCTGACGACGTCGACCTCGGGTTCGAGACGGTCCGGTCGGCGATGGCCGTCGACAAGAAGGCCCGGGGCTCGCAGCTGCGGTTCGTGGTGCTCGACGGTCTCGGCTCGCCCCGGATTCTCGCCGGTCCCGACGACACGGCGCTGCAGGCGGCCTACGCGGCGATCGGAGGCAGCTGGTGACGCAGGTACGACGGGTCCTGGTGCTCAACGGGCCCAATCTGGGTCGGCTCGGGCGGCGACAGCCGGAGATCTACGGCAGCACCACCCACGCCGAGCTGGCGGACCAGTGCGTCGCCTGGGGCCGTGAGCTCGGGCTCGAGGTCGAGGTCCGGCAGACCAACCACGAGGGCGTGCTCCTGGACTGGCTCAACGACGCTGCGGACTCGGGCTGCGCTGTCGTGCTCAACGCGGGCGCCTGGACGCACTACTCACTGGCCCTGTACGACGCCTGCGCGCAGCTGACTGGCCCGCTGGTCGAGGTGCACATCTCCGACCCCAAGCAGCGGCCCGAGGGGTTCCGGCACACCTCCCTCGTCGAGCCGCACGCCGTACGCACCGTCGCTGGGCAGGGTGTCGACGGCTACCGGCAGGCGCTGGAGACCATCGCCGACCCGGCCAGCTGAGGTCCACGGCGGCCAGAAGCGGCCGCACCCTGGTTGTCCACAGATCCGAAAAACCCCTTCCCATCAGCGTTGACGGGGCGGAAAAATGGTGTCATGACAGTCGCACAGACGAGCGAATACAACGGCACCGCGCGACGGTCGGATGCCGTGGTGCTCGATGCTGTCGTAGACGCCCGGCGTCGCTCGATGCGCGCCGCGATCGATGAGCTGTCCGCGGGGATGGCTTGGGCGCATGCGCATCCGGGGAGCCGGGGCGAGTGTGCGGCGTGGGAGCCGGGGCTGATGCCGGCTGATGAGGATGGTCTGGATCATCTGGGCGGCGAAGGGACGCCGGCGGTGACCGAGTTCGCGGTGGAGCAGCTGGCGGTCCGGTTGGGGGTCTCGACCGGATCGGCGATGCAGCTGGTTGCTGATGTGCTCGATCTTGCGCATCGGCATCCGAGGTTGTGGTCACGGGTGCTGTCCGGGCGCTGACCGGGTCGGCGTGGTCGAGAAGATCGGCCCGGCCACCGTGGACCTTCTCGCCGACTGGCTCCGCCAGACGGACCTGACGATCAGGCCGGTCCTCGACCTGGGCCGGGCCGATGCCGTCGATCCCCCCGACCCGCCGGCCTGGATGCGGGAGCTCGTCATCCTCCGCGATGGCCATTGCGTGTTCCCACACTGTGGCCGCGACGCCCGGGCCTGCGACCTGGACCACATCGAGCCCTACGTCCCGATCGACGAGGGCGGGCCCCCCGGCCAGACTCGCCCGGACAACCTGGCGCCCCCTCTGTCGACGACACCACCGCTGCAAGACGTTCACCCGATGGCGCTACCACCCGCCTCTCCGACGGCAGCTACCAGTGGACCGACCCCCAGGGTCACCGCTACCACGTGCCTCTCTGAGGCCCGTCCAGACGCCGCCGCCGGCGGTTCCTCATTCCCGCTCGCCGCACCCGATGAGACCTGGCCTCATCGGGTCACCGGCACGCCCGGAGACACGGCGCCGCCGTGGTGGGGAACCGGCGCTGTCCTCGGCACGTCCCATGCGTGGGTATCCGACTGAGGGGTGGACGATGGCGACCGACAAGAAGGCCAAGAAGGCCAAGACGAGCAAGAGGAAGGCGACCGCCAGTGTGGCGAGCGCTGGGCTCGCGCTGGTGGCCGTCGTAGCGCTGCTGGCGGCCTACGCACTGGGCTCGGCGGGACGCAGCGACGCCACCGCGGACAAGCCGACGACCCCTTCGACGATGGTGCTCACCGGTCGGGGCACGGCCACCGGGGTGCCCGACCAGCTGGAGTTCACCCTCGGAGTGAGCGCGAAGCGCGACGACGTGGCCTCGGCGATGACCGACTCCAGCCGCACGATGAGGAGCACGCTCGCCGCGCTGCGCCGGTACGGCGTCGCCCGCAAGGACGTACAGACCACCGGGCTGTCGATCAACCCGGTCTACGACTACAGCGGCAACCAGCCGGTGCTCACCGGCTATTCGGTCAACCAGCGGGCCCGGGTGACCGTGCCCGACCTGAAGAAGGCCGGCGCTGCGATGAGCGCCGCGGCCAGCACCGGCGGGAACGCGGTGCGCATCCACTCGGTCTCCCTCGTGATCGGGAACCGGGACAAGCTGCTCGAGCAGGCGCGCCGGGCCGCAGTGGCCGACGCCACCACCAAGGCACGGGAGTACGCCGCGGCGGCCGGGCAACAGCTCGGTGCCGTGGTGTCCCTGACCGAGGTGCACGCACCCGCTCCGAAGCCGCAGACGGCGAACCTGCGCGCTCTCTACGCGGCGAGTGATCAGAGGAGCGCGATGGTCCCGATCCGGGCCGGTCGCCAGGGGCTGGACGTCCGGGTGCGGATCGTCTGGTCGCTGGGCTGAACCGCGTCGCCCCGATCGGTTGCTGGTGGGCGCCCCGGCCGTGGTCGCGGGGCGTCGCCGGTGATCGGTAGACTGTGCCGCTGCCCACTCGGCACGACAGTCACCCACACACCAGAGGCGAGGACACCCGCGCGCATGGCAACGACGAACGACCTGAAGAACGGCATGGTGCTCAACATCGACGGACAGCTGTGGTCCGTCGTGGAGTTCCAGCACGTCAAGCCGGGCAAGGGGCCCGCCTTCGTGCGGACCAAGCTGCGCAACGTCGAGTCGGGCAAGAACGTCGACCGGACCTTCAACGCCGGCACCAAGGTCGAGACAGCGAACGTGGACAAGCGGACGATGCAGTACCTCTACAACGACGGCACGTCGTACGTCTTCATGGACACCAGCACCTACGACCAGCTCGAGATCGCGCCGGAGATCGTGGGCAACGCAGCGAACTTCATGCTGGAGAACCAGGAGGCCATCGTCGCCACCAACGAGGGCCGGGTCCTCTTCGTCGAGCTGCCCGCCTCGGTAGAGCTGCAGATCACCTTCACCGAGCCCGGGCTGGCCGGCGACAGCGCCACCGGACGCACCAAGCCGGCCACCCTGGAGACCGGTCACGAGATCCAGGTCCCGCTGTTCATCAACCAGGGCGAGCGGGTGAAGGTCGACACGCGGGACTCGTCGTACCTCGGTCGCGTCAAGGGCTGATCCCCGCGCCGATGAGTGCACGGACGAAGGCCCGCAAGCGGGCGCTGGACCTGCTCTACGCCGCCCAGCTGCGCGGCCGGCCGGCCCTCGAGGAGCTGGCCGAGCACCGCGAGCAGCAGGGCACGGAGGGCAACCCCTACACCGCCCAGCTCGTGGCCGGCATCGCGGACCACGCGAACCGGATCGACGAGGTGATCTCGACGTATGCGGAGGGCTGGACGCTCGAGCGGATGCCGGCCGTCGACCTCAACCTGCTGCGGCTCGGCTCGTTCGAGATCTTGTACGTCGAGGACGTGCCCGATGCGGTGGCGATCAGTGAGGCAGTCAAGCTGGCGCGTGACCTGTCCACCGACGATTCGCCCGCCTTCGTCAACGGCGTGCTCGGCAACCTCGCGCGGGACAAGGCGGCGCTGCTCACCGAGGACGACTGATGCGCCGGGGTGGGACAAGCACGGACTGATCCCATTGAGACATCCCTCACCGTTTGGCGGGCGCTGACCCGGGCACTGCCGCAGTGAGGGCGACGGACCTCGCCGCCCGCTGCAGACCCGACGGATGGAGGATCTCCATGGGTGATCAGGACAAGCTCGAGAACATGGCCGACGAGAAACTCGGCGAGGCCAAGGAAGCCATGGGCAAGGCCAGTGGCGACCAGGACCTCGAGGGCGAGGGCAAGGTGGACCAGACCAAGGCCGATCTGAAGCAGGCCGGCGAGAAGGTCAAGGACGCCTTCAAGTAAGCGCATCCAACAACGGTGGGGGTACGGCGAGGTCGCCGTACCCCCACCGTTCGTCTGTACGCCGTCGGGTGCGCGGCCTTGACGAGTGCCGTTGACTGGAGCCATGGCTGCCAACGGTGACGTGACCGACTGTGACGTGGTGGTGCTCGGGCTGGGGCCCGGCGGCGAGCATGCGGCGACCAAGCTCGCGCAGGCGGGGCTGCAGGTCGTTGCCGTGGACCAGCGCCTGGTGGGAGGCGAGTGTCCGTACTTCGGCTGCGTGCCGAGCAAGATGATGATCCGCGCCGCGGACGCCCTCGGGGAGGCGCGACGGGTCCGCGATCTCGCCGGCGCCGCCGAGGTGCGTCCGGACTTCGCCCCCGTCGCCCGGCGGATCCGGGACGAGGCCACCGACGACTGGGACGACACCGTCGCGGTCGAGCGGCTCGAGGGCGCCGGGGTGAGGTTCGTGCGTGGGACCGGGAGGCTCGTCGGACCGGGCCGCGTCCGGGTGGGTGACACCGACTACGCCGCTCGCAGGGGCGTGGTGCTGAACACCGGCACCGAGCCCGCTGTCCCCCCGATCGACGGGCTTGCGGATACGCCGTACTGGACCAACAGGGACGCGGTTCGGGTCACCGACCTTCCGGCCACGCTCGCGGTGATCGGCGGCGGGGCGATCGGTGCTGAGCTCACCCAGGTCTTCTCCCGCTTCGGCGTGGAGGTCACGCTGCTCGAGGTGGCGGACCGGCTACTGGCGCCTGAGGAGCCCGAGGCGAGTGCGGCGATCGAGAAGGCGTTCGCGGGCGAGGGCATCCGGGTGGTCACCGGCGCGCAGATCCACCGCGTCAGCCACGACTCCGGCACGTTCACCGTGGATCTCGGCGACGAGCAGGTGAAGGTCGACAAGCTGCTCATCGCGGCCGGCCGGCGCAACAACCTCGCGGACATCGGCCTGGACACAGTCGGGCTGGACCCCTCCGCCGAGGTGATCGACACCGACGAGCGGATGCGGGCCGGCGAGAGGCTCTGGGCCGTCGGCGACATCACCGGCAAGGGCGCCTTCACCCACGTCTCGATGTACCAGGCGGCCGTCGCCGTACGCGACCTGCTCGGCGAGGACGGTCCGTGGGCCGACTACCGCGCGGTGTCCCGGGTCACCTTCACCGACCCCGAGGTCGGCTCCGTCGGGATGACCGAGAAGCAGGCTCAGGACGCCGGACTCGATGTCGCGACCGGCAGCGCCGACCTGGGCGCCCGCGGCTGGATCGCCGAGGCGGCGGGTCTGGTGAAGCTGGTCGCGGACGCGGGCCGCGGTGTCCTGGTCGGTGCCACCGCCGTCGGACCGTCCGGCGGGGAGATCCTGTCGATGCTGGCCACGGCGGTGCACGCGGAGGTGCCCGTCGACACGCTCAAGGGCATGCACTTCGCCTACCCGACGTACCACCGCGCCGTCGAGACCGCGCTCGGCGATCTGTCCTGAGCCGCGCCGCGGCGGTTGGCCAGCAGGTCACGGTCGCGGGTAGAGTGGCCGCGATCGACATCCTTTAACGAGCCGTCCGGTGAGGCGGAGAAGGAGGTCCGGCGAGCAGCATGCCTGCACCTGGAGCGGCCACGGAGGCCGAAGGACGCATCGTCCTGGACGCGCGTGACATCGACCGCGCACTGACTCGGATCTCCCACGAGATCCTCGAACGCAACAAGGGCGCAGAGTCGCTGGTCCTGCTCGGCATCCCGACGCGCGGTGCCCACCTCGCCCAGCGGATCGCCGCCAAGGTCTCCAAGGTCGAGGGCACCGATGTCCCGGTCGGCTCGCTCGACGTGACCATGTACCGCGACGACCTGCGGATGCGGCCCGCCCGTCCACTGCTGCCGACCGAGATCCCACCCGGCGGTCTGGACGGCCGCACCGTGGTGCTGGTCGATGACGTGCTGTTCTCGGGCCGGACGATCCGCGCCGCCCTGGACGCGATGAACGACATCGGCCGGCCGGGTTCGGTGCAGCTCGCGGTGCTCATCGACCGCGGTCACCGGCAGCTGCCCATCCGCGCCGACTTCGTCGGGAAGAACCTGCCCACGTCGCTGGTCGAGAACGTCTCGGTCCGGCTCGCCGAGTACGACGGCGAGGACTGCGTGCAGATCGGGGAGGGTCAGTCGTGAAGAAGCACCTGCTCAGCGCGGCCGACCTGACCCGTGACGACGCCGAGCTGATCCTGTCCACCGCGGCCGAGCTGCGGTCCCTTGCGGACCGGCCGATCAAGAAGCTGCCCGCGCTGCGCGGCCGGACCGTGGTGAACCTCTTCTTCGAGGACTCCACCCGCACCCGCATCTCCTTCGAGGCGGCCGCCAAGCGCCTCTCCGCGGACGTGATCAACTTCAGCGCCAAGGGCTCCTCGCTGAGCAAGGGGGAGTCGCTCAAGGACACTGCGCTGACTCTCGAGGCGATGGGTGCCGACGCGGTGGTCGTGCGGCACTGGGCCTCCGGGGCCCCGCACCTGCTCGCGCACGCGGGCTGGTCGCGGTCAAGCGTGGTCAATGCGGGCGACGGCACCCACGAGCACCCGACCCAGGCGCTGCTGGATGCGTTCACGATGACCCGCCACCTCACCCCGGAGGGCCGACACAGCCTCGATGGGCGTCGGGTGGCGATCGTCGGAGACGTGCTGCACAGCCGGGTCGCCCGTTCCAACGCGCTGCTGCTCAACACGCTCGGTGCCGAGGTCACCCTGGTCGCCCCGCCCACCCTGCTGCCGTACGGCGTGGAGACGTGGCCGGTCGAGACCAGCTACGACCTGGACGCCGTGCTCCCCAAGACCGACGTGGTGATGATGCTCCGGGTGCAGCGCGAACGGATGAACGCGTCGTTCTTCCCGACCGTGCGCGAGTACAGCCGCCGCTACGGCCTGGACTCGCGCCGGATGGCGACGCTCCAGGACCACGCGATCGTGATGCACCCCGGCCCGATGAACCGTGGCATGGAGATCACCGCCGACGTGGCCGACTCCGAGCGGTCGGTGATCGTCGAGCAGGTGACCAACGGCGTCGCGGTCCGGATGGCGGTGCTCTACCTGCTGCTGGGCGGCAACGAGCCCGCCATCGGCGGCGACACGACCACGATCGAGGAGGACAAGTGAGCAGCTACCTGATCCGAGGGGCCCGGATCCTCGGCGGGGAGCCGAGCGACATCGAGGTCGCGGACGGCGTGATCGCGGCGATCGACCCTTCGACAGGCCGGGCCACGCGGTCAGCGACCGAAGGATGCGATGTCGTCGACGCTGACGGACTGGTGGCGCTGCCCGGGCTGGTCGACCTGCACACCCACCTGCGTGAGCCGGGACGTGAGGACGCCGAGACCGTGGAGAGCGGGACGCGTGCGGCGGCGATCGGTGGCTTCACCGCGGTGCACGCGATGGCGAACACCGAGCCGGTCGCGGACACCGCGGGCGTCGTCGAGCAGGTCTGGCGCCTCGGACGTGAGGCCGGGTACGCCGACGTGTTTCCGGTGGGCGCCGTCACCGTCGGGTTGGCGGGTGAGCGGCTCGCTGAGCTCGGCGCGATGGCCGACTCCGCGGCCCGCGTCCGGGTGTTCTCCGACGACGGCAAGTGCGTGTCCGACCCGGTGCTGATGCGCCGCGCGCTGGAGTACGTCCGCGCCTTCGACGGGGTGATCGCCCAGCACGCCCAGGAGCCGCGGCTGACCGAGGACGCCCAGATGAACGAGGGCGAGCTGTCCGGCCGGCTCGGGTTGCGCGGCTGGCCCGCGGTCGCCGAGGAGGCGATCATCGCGCGTGACTGCCTGTTGGCCGAGCACGTCGGCTCGCGACTGCACATCTGCCATGTCTCGACCGCTGGGTCCGTCGAGATCGTCCGGTGGGCCAAGGCCAGGGCACAGAGGGCGGGCAGCTGGCAGGTGACCGCTGAGGTGTGCCCGCACCACCTTCTCCTGACCGACGAGCGGGCGACCACCTACGACCCGGTCTACAAGGTCAACCCTCCGCTGCGCACGGCCGTCGACGTCGAGGCGCTGCGCGCGGGCCTGGCCGACGGCACCATCGACGTGGTCGCCACCGATCATGCGCCGCACCCGCACGAGGACAAGGACTGCGAGTGGCAGGCGGCCGCCTTCGGGATGCTCGGCCTGGAGACCGCTCTGTCCATCGTGCAGGAGGCGATGGTCGACACCGGCCTTCTGGACTGGGCCGGAGTGGCGGAGCGGATGTCCTACGCACCGGCCCGGATCGGCGCGATCGGCGCTCACGGGCAGCCGCTGCAGGTCGGCGCTCCCGCGAACATCGTGCTCTACGACCCCGCGATACGCCGGGTGGTCGAGGCCGCCGGGCTGGCCTCGCTGTCGCGCAACACGCCGTACGCCGGCATGGAGCTGCCTGGTCAGGTGGTCGCCACCTTCCTGCGTGGGAAGCCGACGGTGTTCGAGGGCAAGCTCTGTTGATGCTCCCGGCGACCGCACTGCAGTAGCGGCGCCGAAATCCGGTGGAGCACCGTCGGCCCGCGATGGTTGACTCCACCCGTGATCTCGCGAGCCCTGGGCCGGCTGCTCCCGGAGACCAAGCTCGAGCGAGACCTCGCTGTGCAGTGTGTGCTGTCGGCGTTCGCGACCGGCTCCTTCCTGACCGGCACCGCAGTGTTCTTCACCCAGGTGGTCGGGCTCAGTGGCGCGCAGGTCGGCCTCGGCATGTCGATCGCGGGAGCCGTCACGCTCGCGCTCTCCCTTCCGCTCGGACGCCTCTCCGATCGGGTCGGCGCGAAGCCGCTCTGGGCGGTGGCTGCCCTGGTCGAGGCGGTGTTCTACTTCGCCTGGCCGCTCGCGCGGGGGATGGTCAGCTTCGTAGCGCTGCTGTCGGTCATCGCTGTGGTCTCGGTCGCGGGAAACACCGGCCGCAACGTCTACCGGCTGGCGATCTTCCCGCGTGGGGCCGCACGGGTGCGGGCGCTCGCCTACATGCGGGCGGCCCGCAATGTCGGCTACACCCTCGGTGCACTGGCCAGCGGGATCGCCTTGGCGATCGGCACCCGCGGGGCCATCACCGCCGTACCGATCCTCACCGGGGCGCTGCTGCTGCTCAACGCCGCCATGGTCGCGGCATTGCCGGGGCTGGACCGTCCGGCGCACGCCGCACATGAGGAGCCGGGCGCGCCGGCAGCCTCCCCAGCATGGCGCAACCGAGGCTGGGTCGCCCTCGCCGCATGCAATGGTGTGCTGACCTCCAACCAGGTGCTGCTCAACGTCGTGGTCCCGCTGTGGCTGGTCGAGCGCACCGACGCGCCGCGCGTCCTGCTGGCCTGGCTGTTCGGCACGAACACGGTGATGGCGGTGCTGTTGCAGGTGCGGGCGTCGCGGGGAGCGGAGACCGTCGACGGTGCGCTGCGCGCCGTACGCCGGTGTGCGCTGTCCTTCGTGCTGTCCTGCGTGGTCATCAGCATCACCCACGACACCGTCGGGTGGGTCTCGGTGGCGCTGATCTGGCTCGGGCACGTGACCATCACCGGGGCGGAGCTGTGGCAGTCGGCGTCGGACTGGGGCTTCCAGTCCGAGCTGTCCGACCCTCGCCGGCTGGGCGACTACCAGGGTGTGTGGAGCCTTGGCTACCAGGCCGGGCCGATCCTCTTCCCCGGCCTGTACACCTGGCTGGCGCTGCACTGGGGCGCGCCGGGCTGGGCGGTCATCGCAGGCCTGGCCGTCGCGGCGGCCGTCGTGGCGCATCCGGCCGCTCGAGCAGCACAGCGCTACCTCGCCACAGCAGCGCCGGGCACCACCGAGCACGCGCTGGCGTGACGTGTCGATGGGCGGATCGGTCATGCTGGGCCTGTGATGGATCCCTCCGAGTGGCTGCTCGGCAAGGCCGGCCGTGGCAATGCCCAGACCCGGATCGACGACCGACATCCCGGTGACATCGCCTGGTCCACCGGCAACCTGGTCCGGCCGCTGATCCACGGAGCGACGTACTTCGCGGAGCTTCAGGATGCGGTGTCCGGCGCCGGGCCGGGGGACCTGGTGCTGTTCACCGACTGGCAGGGCGACGCTGACGAGCGGCTGACCGGCGATCCGGGCAGCGAGGTGGTCGAGGTCTTCGCCGAGGCCGACGAGCGTGGCGTGGACGTGCGCGGGCTGGTGTGGCGCTCGCACCTCGACCAGACCGGGTTCTTCGCCACGGAGAACAGGCACCTCGGTGAGCAGCTGCAGCGCCGCGGTGCCGAGGTGCTGCTCGACATGCGGGTCCGCACGGGCGGGTCGCACCACCAGAAGTTCGTGGTGATCCGGCACCGCGACGACCCCACCCGCGACATCGCCTTCGTGGGTGGGATCGACCTCGCCCACAACCGCCGTGACGACGCCGACCACGCCGGCGATCCGCAGCCGCAGCCGCTCTCCGCGCCGTACGGCGACCACCCGCCCTGGCACGACGTCCAGGTGGCGATCCGGGGGCCTGCGGTCCATGACGTCGAGACCGTCTTCCGCGAGCGCTGGGAGGACCCCACACCGCTGTCTCGCAGCCCGGTCCGCCGGCTCGCCGATCTGCTCCGTCGAGAGGACACCTCGCCGGATCCGCTGCCCGCACAGTGGCCGGCGCCCCCGGCGGCAGGGACGCACGTCGTCCAGCTGCTGCGCACCTACCCGAACCTGCGACACGGTCGGGACTACCCGTTCGCCCGTGGGGGAGAGCGCAGTGTCGCTCGTGGCTACGCCAAGGCCATCGGCCGCGCGCGCGAACTGGCGTATGTGGAGGACCAGTACTTCTGGGGGCACGACGTCGCCGCGCCCTTCCTGGCCGCCCTGCGTGCACGGCCCGAGCTCCGGATCATCGTGGTGATCCCGATGCATCCCGACGTCTCCGGATGGTCGAAGGTGCGGCCCCAGCAGCTCGGCCGACTGCGCTCGCTGGAGCGACTGGTGCAAGCGGCGCCCGGCCGGGTGGCGGCGTACTGCCTGGAGAACCACGCCGGCACCCCTGTCTACGTGCATGCGAAGGTCACCGTGATCGACGACCAGTGGTCATCGGTCGGGTCGGACAACCTCAACCGACGGTCCTGGACCCACGACTCCGAGCTGTCCTGCGTCGTGCTCGACGACGGCTTCGCTCATACGCTGCGGCTGACCCTGGCCGCTGAGCACCTGGACCGGCTCGACGCGGTGCACAGCCAGGGGCTCGAGGTGGCGATGGCCGACTGCGCCGACCCTGCGGGGATGTACGACGCGTTCGCGGACTCGGCCGCCCGGTTGGAGGCCTGGCACGATTCGGGGTGCGGCGGGCCGCGTCCGCCGGGTCGGCTGCGTCCGCTGCCGGTGCCTCGGCTCTCGCTCCTCACCCGGGCCTGGGCGCGTTGGCCGCTGGACCTCGTCCACGATCCCGACGGCAGGCCCACCGCGCTGCGCCGTCAGGGGGAGTTCTGAGCCAGCGGCGTTCCCGGGGGGTCCCGGGCGCGCGGTGCTCTCGAGGCTCGGGCCGCTAAACCGGTTGGCGACACCCCGACTCGTGTGCTGGGCTCGCAGGCATGATCGTCAACCACGGACGTGCCCGTCTCGCTGCCCGCGAGCACGGCTCCGGGCAGCCCGACGTACTCCTGGTGCACGCCGGCGTCACCGACCAGCGCTCCTGGAGCCACCTGATCGGCCGGCTGTCCACCCACGCGCGGTGTCTCACCTTCGATGCGCGCGGCTTCGGCAGAACCGAGTACGAGCCCGAGGAGGGCTGGTCGCCGGTAGACGACGCGCTCGCGGTGCTGGACGGGTTCGGCTCCGCCCGCGCCGTCGTCGTCGGCGCGTCGATGGGTGGCCGGACCGCCCTGGATCTCACCCTGAGCCGTCCCGACCGGGTCAGCGGCCTGGTCCTGATCGGTGCGGCGATCAGTGGGGCGCCCGCCCCGACCGACCTCGATGACGCCGCACGGGCACTCGACGAGGCCGGAGACGCGGCCCTGGAGCGAGGTGACCTCGACGAGGTCAACCGCATCGAGGCGCACTTGTGGCTCGACGGTCCGTTGCAGGCGGAGGGACGCGTCGAGGGTGAGGCTCGCCGGCTGTTCCTCGAGATGAATGCGGCCGCGCTGGCCGCCGCGGATCCGGGAGGCCAAGCCGACCCGCCGGCCGCCTGGGACCGGCTCGACGAGGTGGGCGTGCCGACACTGGTGCTGGTCGGCGAACACGACCTGCGACACGTGCGCGCCAACGCCCGCCGGGTGGCCGAGAGCGTGCGTGCGGCCCGGCTCATCGAGCTCGACGGCGTAGCCCACCTGCCCCACCTCGAGGGCGACCAGCAGACGCTCGCCGCGATCGACGAGTTCGTCAGCGCTGCCGCGTCACGGTGAGTCCGAGCCAGTCGGCAAGGGCCTCGATCTCGGCGTCCACGTCGCGGTCCATGGCGCGGGTGAAGGGGACGTCCTGGTGCACCGCGTCGACGAACAGCCGACCGACCCTCCGGTCGGCGGTCGCGTCCAGCTTTCCGACCAGGCGGTCGCCGTACAGGATCGGCAGCGCGAAGTAGCCCCATCGCCGCGCGGCCTGCGGCTTGTACATCTCGAGCACGTAGTCGAAGTCGAACAGGTCCTCCATGCGCTTGCGGTCCCGCACGACGGCATCGAACGGCGAGAGCAGCGCCGTACGGCCGGTGAAGGGTCGCTCGAGCTGGGCGGGATCGACCCGCCACTGTCCCTTGGTGCCCTCGACCATCGCGGGCTCTCCAGCCCCGCCGACATGGATGGGCTCCCCGGGAATCCTCGTGCCCGTGGCGCGGGCGATGCCGAGTGCCCGGAGACGACGCTCGTCCCGCTCCGGGCCGGCCTCGTCGGTCGGTACGGCGACGACGCCCTCGGGGTAGACACGCTCGGCGAGGTCGTACTTCTTCTGGTTCCCCTCGCGGCCGTTCACCGCGACGACACCCTGGCCCAGCAGGAGCTCGAGCATCATCCGCACGTTGCGATCGGCGTTCCAGCCCGATGAGCGCCACGGCAGCTGCGCTGTCGCATGGACCAGCTTCGACGGCAGCGGGCCGTCGGCCTCGAGGATGTCGAGGACCTCGTCGCGGAAGAGCTCATTGGCCTCGAGCCAGTCCTGGGCTTCGGCCCACGGGGGCCACGCGGCCATGTCGGCCAGGTGGAGGCGCAGATCGGCCATCGGCCTGATGCCGTTGCCGTCGTCGTAGACGTCGCGGTCGGCCAGCAGGTCGTCGAGGTCGGACGGCTGGTACGACGAGCCCAGCCGGGACCAGCAGACCAGGTCGTAGCTGGGGGCGATGGCCGCGGTCGGCTCCACCGGGAGCGCGGTCAGGTGTGTCACCGTCGCCAGCAGGTCGCGGGGCCGATCCGCGAACGCGTCCGCGTCGAGCAGCTGGGCCCGGAGGGCGATCCGCCTGGCCTGTTCCCGGGAGAGGTGGTGCACGCCTGCGAGGCTAGCCCCGGCCGGCGACATGCCTCGGACGCCCGACAGGGAGGCGTGCGGGCGCTGGTAGGGTCGGCACTGCTCGAACATCCTTTAACCACCGTCCTGTGAGGCGGAGAAGGAGGCCCGAGGTGCACAGTCGTGCCACCAGCAGCCCCGCGCAGTCATCAGCTCGTCCCGCCGCGATCCTGGTCCTCGAGGACGGTCGCACCTTCCAGGGCGACGCGTACGGCGCCGCCGGCGAGACCTTCGGCGAGGCAGTTTTCTCCACCGGGATGACCGGCTACCAGGAGACGCTCACCGACCCGTCGTACCACCGCCAGGTGGTCGTGATGACCGCGCCGCACATCGGCAACACCGGCATGAACGACGACGACCGGGAGTCCCAGCGGATCTGGGTCAGCGGGTACGTCGTCCGCGACCCCGCACGGGTTCCGTCCAACTGGCGCTCGCAGCACTCGCTGGACGATGCCTTGCGCGAGCAGGGCGTGGTCGGGATCAGCGGCGTCGACACCCGGGCCCTCACCCGGCACCTCCGCGAGCGCGGGGCGATGCGGGTGGGCATCTCCACCACCGAGACCGACCCCGAGGCGCTGCTTGGTCGCGTCCGCGACTCAGGCCGCATGGCCGGAGCCAACCTGTCGGCCGAGGTGTCGACCGCAACCTCCTACGTGGCGCCGGCCAAGGGGCAGCGTCGTTTCACCGTCGCTGCCGTTGACCTCGGCATCAAGGCCAACACCCCGCGGATGATGACCGAGCGGGGCATCGAGGTGCACGTGCTGCCGGCGACCTCGACCATCGACGACGTGCTTGCCGTGGAGCCCGACGGGCTGTTCTTCAGCAACGGCCCCGGGGACCCCGCGGCCACCACCCAGCAGGTCGCGCTGCTACAGGCCGCTCTCGAGCGCGGGCTGCCCTACTTCGGTATCTGCTTCGGCAACCAGCTGTTCGGCCGCGCGCTCGGCCTGGGCACCTACAAGCTCAAGTACGGGCACCGCGGCATCAACCAGCCGGTGATGGATCGCACCACCGGCAAGGTCGAGGTCACCGCCCACAATCACGGTTTCGCGGTGCAGTGGCCCGAGGGCGTCGGACGCGATGAGTCGGTCCCGACGCCGTACGGCGCGGCCACGGTCTCGCACGTGTGCCTCAACGACGACGTGGTCGAGGGCCTGGAGCTGCGGGCTCCGGCGAGCTCCGGCGGCGAACCAGGCGAGCTGCTCTCGTTCTCCGTGCAGTACCACCCGGAGGCGGCCGCCGGTCCGCACGACGCGGCGTACCTGTTCGACCGGTTCTGCCAGCTGATGACCGAGCGGAAGGGGTCCTGATGCCCAGGCGCACCGACATCCAGAGCGTGATGGTGATCGGGTCCGGCCCGATCATCATCGGCCAGGCCTGCGAGTTCGACTACTCCGGCACCCAGGCCTGCCGGGTCCTGCGCGAGGAGGGCCTGCGGGTCATCCTGGTCAACTCCAACCCCGCCACGATCATGACCGATCCCGAGTTCGCCGACGCGACGTACATCGAGCCGATCACGCCCGAGTTCGTCGAGCTGGTCATCGAGAAGGAGCGCCCGGACGCGCTGCTGGCGACGCTGGGCGGCCAGACCGCGCTGAACACCGCGATGGCCCTGGACGCCAACGGCGTTCTGGAGAAGTACGGCGTCGAGCTGATCGGCGCCTCCATCGAGGCGATCGACCGAGGCGAGAACCGCGAGTCGTTCAAGCGGATCGTCGAGGAGCTCGGCGGCGAGGTGGCCCGGTCGGCGATCTGCCACTCCATGGAGGACTGCCTGGCTGCGGTCGAGGACCTCGGCTACCCGTGCGTGGTGCGACCGAGCTTCACCATGGGCGGCACCGGCTCCGGGATGGCCTACGACGAGTCCGACCTTCGCCGGATCGCCGGTGCTGGTCTCGCCGCCAGCCCCACGACCGAGGTGCTCCTCGAGGAGTCGATCATCGGCTGGAAGGAGTACGAGCTCGAGGTGATGCGCGATACGGCGGACAACGTGGTGATCGTGTGCTCGATCGAGAACCTCGACCCGATGGGCGTGCACACCGGCGACTCGATCACCGTCGCGCCGGCGATGACGTTGACCGACCGCGAATACCAGCAGCTGCGTGACCTGTCATTGGGCATCATCCGTGCCGTCGGCGTGGACACCGGCGGCTGCAACATCCAGTACGCCGTCAATCCCGACGACGGTCGCATCGTGGTGATCGAGATGAACCCCCGGGTGTCGCGGTCCAGCGCGCTGGCCTCGAAGGCGACCGGGTTCCCGATCGCCAAGATCGCGGCCAAGGTCGCGATCGGCTACACCCTCGACGAGATCCCCAATGACATCACCACCCGTGAGGACGGGCACAGCACGCCGGCGAGCTTCGAGCCGACGCTGGACTACATCGTGGTCAAGGTGCCGAGGTTCGCCTTCGAGAAGTTCCCGAGCGCGGACCCCGTGCTGACCACACACATGAAGTCGGTCGGCGAGGCGATGGCGATCGGCCGGAACTTCACCGAGGCGCTCCAGAAGGCGCTGCGCTCGCTCGAGAGCAGGTCCGCGCCCTTCGACTGGTCCCACAAGCACGAAGCGCTCGACAAGGCCGCGCTGCTGGACGCCGCGGCGGTCCCGCACGACGGCCGGCTGCGGGACGTGATGGATGCGATCCGGGCGGGTGCCACCCCGGCCGAGGTGCACGACGCGACCGGCATCGACCCGTGGTTCGTCGATCAGCTCTGCCTGCTCAACGAGATCGCCCAGGACGTGATCGGTGCTCCCGAGCTCAGCCCGGCGCTGCTGCGTCGGGCCAAGCGGCACGGGTTCTCGGACGCCCAGCTGGCCCGGATGCGGGACCTGCGCGAGGACGTCGTCCGCGGGGTCCGGCACGCGCTCGGCATCCGACCGGTCTACAAGACCGTCGACACCTGCGCCGCCGAGTTCGCCGCGGCCACGCCGTACCACTACTCGTCGTACGACGAGGAGACGGAGGTCCAGCCGCGCACCAAGGAGGCCGTGATCATCCTCGGCAGCGGGCCGAACCGGATCGGGCAGGGCATCGAGTTCGACTACTCGTGCGTGCATGCGTCGTTGGCGCTGCGGGCGGCCGGCTACGAGACGATCATGGTCAACTGCAATCCCGAGACCGTCTCGACCGACTACGACACCTCCGACCGGCTCTACTTCGAGCCGCTGACCCTCGAGGACGTGCTGGAGGTCGTGCACGCCGAGCGCGCGGCCGGGCCGTTGGCAGGGGTGATCTGCCAGCTCGGCGGCCAGACGCCGCTGGGGCTTGCCCGCGGGCTCGAGGAGGCGGGCGTACCCATCGTGGGCACGTCGCCGGCCGCGATCGACCTGGCCGAGGAGCGTGGCGCCTTCGGCAGGGTGCTGCACGAGGCCGGACTGGTGGCACCGAAGCACGGCATGGCCGTCTCGTTCACCGAGGCCAAGGAGATCGCCGCCGAGATCGGCTACCCCGTGCTGGTGCGGCCGTCGTACGTCCTGGGCGGGCGCGGCATGCAGATCGTGTACGACGACGCAGCGTTGCGCGACTACATCGAGGCGGCCACGGAGATCAGCCCCGACCGTCCGGTGCTGGTGGACCGGTTCATCGACGACGCCGTGGAGATCGACGTCGACGCGCTGTACGACGGCACCGACCTCTATCTCGGCGGCGTGATGGAGCACATCGAGGAGGCCGGCATCCACTCCGGCGACTCCTCGTGCGCGCTGCCGCCGATCACACTCGGTGCCTCGGAGATCCGTCGCATCCGCGAGGCCACCGCGGCGATCGCTCGGGGGATCGGGGTGCGCGGGCTGATCAACATCCAGTTCGCGCTCGGCTCCGACGTGCTCTACGTGCTCGAGGCCAACCCGCGCGCGAGCCGCACAGTGCCGTTCGTGTCCAAGGCGACCGCTCGGCCCCTGGCCAAGGCGGCCGCCCGGGTGATGCTCGGCGAGACGATCGCCAGCCTGCGCGCGGAAGGGCTGCTCGACCCCGACGGCGACGGCGGGGACCTGTCGCCGGACGCGCCGATCGCCGTCAAGGAGGCGGTGATGCCCTTCAACAGGTTCCGAACCCCCGACGGGCAGACCGTCGACACGGTGCTCGGTCCGGAGATGAAGTCGACCGGCGAGGTGATGGGGTTCGACGCGGTCTTCGGCACGGCGTTCGCGAAGTCGCAGGCTGCGGCGTACGGATCGCTGCCGACCACGGGCAAGGTGTTCTGCTCGATGGCCAACCGGGACAAGCGGACGATGATCTTCCCGATCAAGAGGCTGCACGACCTCGGCTTCGAGGTGCTTGCCACCCAGGGCACCGCGGAGGTGCTGCGCCGCAACGGCATCCCCGCGACCCTGGTGCGCAAGCACTTCGAGGGTGCTGGGCCCGACGGGGAGCCGACCGCCGTACAGCTGATCCTCGACGGCGGGATCGACCTGGTGGTGAACACCCCGCACGGCACCACCAGCGGGGGGTCGCCGCGGGTCGACGGCTACGAGATCCGCACCGCCGCGGTGATGGCGAACATCCCCTGCATCACCACCGTGCAGGGCCTTGCCGCCGCCGTCCAGGGCATCGAGGCCATGATCGCCGGCGACATAGGGGTGCGCTCGCTCCAGGAGTGGGCGGCGGCCGGTGCCTGAGGTGGGCATCGACCGGGCCGCGCGAGCCGACCCCTACCGCCTGCTGTTCGACCACGTCCTGACCCGCACCGACCCCGAGACCGCTCACCGGCTCGCCTTCGCCGCCATCCGTGCCGCCCGCCCGCTGACCGCCCCCTGGACGTCGAGGCGGCGCAACCTTGCAGCGAGAACGGGCCGAGGCGGCGCAACTTTGCAGGCCATGGGGCTGTCGTTCCCAGGCAGGCTCGGCCTGGCCGCGGGCTTCGACAAGAACGGGGTCGGCATCGATGCGCTGGCCGCGCTGGGCTTCGCCTTCGTGGAGATCGGCACCGTCACCGGCGAGCCCCAGCCGGGCAACCCTCGGCCGAGGCTCGCCCGGCTGGCCACCGACCGCGCGGTGGTGAACCGGATGGGGTTCAACAACGACGGCGCAGAGGCGGTGGCGCGTCGGTTGTCCGCACGCTCCGCTCGCACATCCGAGCCGCCTCGGCACGATGTCGCTGCAAAGTTGCGCCGCCTCGACGTACCGCTGGGCATCAACATCGGCAAGACGAAGGTGGTCCCCGAGGAGGAGGCGGTGGGCGACTACGAGAAGAGCGCGGGTCTGCTGGCGCCGTACGCCGACTACCTGGTGGTGAACGTGTCCTCACCGAACACGCCGGGACTGCGGGACCTCCAGTCGGTGGAGAGACTCGAGCCGCTGCTCGCCGCGGTACGCCGGCGCGCGGACCAGGTCACCGCCGAACGCGCGACCCGGGTGCCGCTGCTCGTCAAGATCGCGCCGGACCTCTCCGACGACGACGTGCTCGCGGTAGCGGACCTGGCCGTCGCCCTGGACCTCGACGGGATCGTCGCCACCAACACGACGGTCTCCCGGACCGGCCTGGCGTCCACAGCCGCCCAGGTGGAGGCGGCCGGCGGCGGCGGACTCTCCGGTGCGCCGCTGCGGGCACGCGCCGGTGAGGTGCTGCGCCTGCTGCGTGGCCGGGTCGGCCCGGACCTCACCCTCATCGGGGTCGGCGGCATCAGTACCCCCGACGACGCCCGGCAACGACTCGACGACGGGGCCGACCTGCTGCAGGCCTACACCGCCTTCATCTACGGCGGCCCATGGTGGCCGAGCCGGATCAACCAGACGCTGCAGGCGTCAGAAGGGGAAGCACGGTGACCTTCGGGAACAGGCTGCGCGCCGCCATGGACGACCGCGGGCCGCTCTGCGCGGGAATCGACCCGCACCCCTCGCTGCTGGCCGAGTGGGGCCTTGCGGACTCCGTGGACGGTCTGGAGCGGTTCGCGCTCGCCGCCGCCGAGGCACTCGCTCCGGTGGTCGCCGCGGTGAAGCCGCAGTCAGCCTTCTTCGAGCGCTTCGGCTCGCGTGGCATCGGTGTGCTCGAGCGGGTGCTCGAGGTGTCCCGCGAGGCGGGCGCCGTCGTCGTCCTCGACGTCAAGCGAGGTGACATCGGCTCCACCGCGCAGGGGTACGCCGACGCGTACCTCGACCCGCGCTCGCCCCTCGCGGCGGACGCGATCACGGCCTCGCCCTACCTCGGATTCGGCAGCCTGACGCCGATGCTGGACACCGCCCGGACGCACGGGGCCGGGGTCTTCGTGCTCGCCCTGACCTCCAACAAGGAGGGGCCGGAGGTGCAGTGGGCGCGCGGTGCCGACGGGGCGAGCGTCGCGGGCCATGTCCTGTCCGAGCTGCGCCGGCTCAATGCGGGCCAGCCCGGGCTGGGGTCCTTCGGTGCGGTCGTCGGCGCCACGATCGGAGGCGATCCGGCCGATCGGGGGGAGGACCTGGCCATCAACGGTCCCTTGTTGGTGCCAGGCTTCGGGGCGCAGGGTGGGACGGTGGACGACCTTCGGCGGATCTTCGGCTCGGTGCGGCACCAGGTGCTGGCGTCGAGCTCCCGCGCGATCCTCCGGGCTGGCCCGGACGGCACGGCGCTGGCCGACGCTGCCCGTCGTACCGCCGAGGAGATGGGCGGCATGCTCGGGTGAGGATGCGTACGGCGAGCGCCGCGGGGCTGGTGACCCTGGTGGCACTGACCGCCACCGGCTGCGGGAACCCGGTGCACCTCTTCACCGGCGACGACCCGGTGGCGACGTACTGCGCCGCCGTCCGGCACGACCGTCGGGCGTTCGCGAACCTGCTCGCCGTGGGCTCGCCGACCGCGCTGATCCGTGACCTTCCGATGCTGCAGGCCCTCGCGGCCAAGGCGCCCGACGACATCGCCGACGACTGGCAGGTGTTCCTCACCGCCGTCGAAGGGCTGCGCGACGCCCTGCGCGGCGCCGGTGTGGCACCCGGCGCCTACGTGGACGGCAAGCCGCCGGCAGGGCTCGATCGGGCCGCGCGCAGGTCGATCGCGCAGGCCGCGGACGCGCTCTCCTCGCAGGCGACGGTCGATGCGGCAGGGACGGTCGAGCAGGAGGCACGGGACGTCTGCAAGGTCAACCTGGGCATGTAGTGTGAGCCCGCCGGAACCGGCCCGGAGCCGGTACGACGACCGTTGGACACCGCAGTCGAAAGTAGGTCACCAGTGGCTCTGCCGCCGCTCACCCCCGAACAGCGCCAGGCAGCGTTGGCCAAGGCCGCCGCGTCGCGCCGGGAACGGGCCGAGGTGAAGAACCGGCTCAAGCACTCGGGTGCTTCGATCGCAGAGGTGCTCGCAGCCGGGCAGAGCAACGAGGTCATCGGCAAGATGCGGGTCAGCGAACTGCTCCAGGCGATGCCCGGACTGGGCAAGGTCCGCGCGAAGCAGGTGATGGATCGGCTCGGCATCTCCGAGAGCCGTCGGGTGCGCGGGCTCGGGGCCAAGCAGACCGCCGCCCTCGTGGCCGAGTTCAGCCAGAACTGAACGGCGTTGAGCAGACTGACGGTGCTCGCCGGCCCGACGGCGGTCGGCAAGGGCACCGTGGCGGCCTGGTTGCGTGAGCACTACCCCGACGTCTGGATCTCGATCTCGGCCACGACACGGCCGGCCCGGCCCGGCGAGGTCGACGGGGTGCACTACCACTTCGTCTCCGAGGCCGCGTTCGACCGGCTGGTCGCCGAGGACGCCCTGCTGGAGTGGGCCGTGGTGCACGGCCGCGCGCGCTACGGAACGCCGCGGACCCCGGTCGAGGAGGCGCTCGCCGCCGGCCGGCTGGCGCTGCTCGAGATCGACCTGCAGGGTGCCCGGCAGGTCCGCGAGCGGATGCCGGAGGCGCGGTTCGTCTTCCTCGCGCCCCCCAGCTGGGAGGAGCTGGTGCATCGACTGGTCGGGCGCGGCACCGAGAATGCGGCCGAGCGCGCCCGCCGCCTGGAGACCGCCCGCGAGGAGCTCGCCGCTGCGGCGGAGTTCGACGCCACCGTCGTCAACGTCTCGATTCCCGATGCGGCCGCCGAGTTGGTAGAGTTGATGCGTTCCTGAGCCGCAGCCCTGTTCGCGCGCGCCCGGAACCCACGGCACCACCCAAAACCACCCTGACGTCTGTGAGGCTCGATGAGCGTGTCCGGTACCCACCCCGCTGCCGAGGGGATCATCAACCCCCCGATCGACGAGCTGTTGACCAAGACCGACTCCAAGTACCGCCTGGTGCTCTACGGGGCCAAGCGTGCACGCCAGATCAACGCCTACTACTCCCAGCTCGGCGAGGGCCTGCTGGAGTACGTCGGCCCGCTCGTGGACACCCACGTGCAGGAGAAGCCGCTGTCGATCGCGCTGCGGGAGATCAACGAGGACCTGCTCACCTGCGAGGAGGTCGACCCGGAGGAGCTCGCGGCCGAGGAGGCCGCCAAGAAGGCTGCCGCAGAGGCCGCCCCGCTGCCCGAGTTCACCGAGTGAGCTGAGCCGCTCCGCGGTGAGGTGACTCACCCTGGCAGTGCGTGCCGGCCCGACTTGTGGCCACAATGGGCACGTGAACGACCAGACCCAGCGATCCCGTCCGCACGTCGTCCTCGGCGTGAGTGGCGGGATTGCGGCGTACAAGGCCTGTGAGCTGCTCCGCCTCTTCAAGGAGGCCGGCCCCGGCGCGTACGACGTGACCGTGGTGCCGACCGCGGCCGCGCTGGAGTTCGTCGGCGCCCCGACCTGGGCGGCGCTGTCGGGAAGCCCGGTCGCCACCGAGGTCTGGCAGCACGTCCACGACGTGCCGCACGTGCGGATCGGCCAGACCGCGGACCTGGTCGTCGTCGCCCCGGCCACCGCCGACCTGCTCGCCAAGGCGGCCCACGGGCTGGCCGGCGACCTGCTCACCAACACGCTGCTGACCGCGCGCTGTCCGGTCGTCTTCGCCCCGGCGATGCACACCGAGATGTGGGAGCACGCCGCGACGCAGGCGAACGTCGCGACCCTCCGTGGCCGCGGGTGCGTCGTCATCGAGCCCGCCGAGGGCCGGCTGACCGGCGCCGACACCGGCAAGGGCCGGCTGCCGGACCCCGGCGAGATCTTCGCGCTCGCCGTCGACGTGCTCGAGCGCGGGACGGCGCACAGCCAGGACCTCGCCGGTCGGCACGTGGTCGTCTCGGCAGGCGGCACCCGCGAGTACCTCGACCCGGTCCGGTTCATCGGCAACCGCTCCAGTGGCCTGCAGGGCTATGCCCTCGCCCGCACGGCGGCCGCGCGCGGGGCCGAGGTCACCTTGGTCGCGGCGAACACCGCGCTGCCCGACCCGGCGGGGGTCAAGGTCGTTCGCGTCGATACCACCGTGCAGATGCAGGAGCAGGTGCTCGCTGCGGCCGCAGCCGCCGATGCGGTGGTGATGGCGGCCGCACCCGCAGACTTCCGGCCGACCCACGTCGAGGGCGCGAAGATCAAGAAGGCAGAGGACGGCTCGGTGCGGCCGCTCGAGCTGGTGCAGAACCCCGACATCCTCGCGGGACTGGCGCAGCACCGTCCGCACGAGGGCCTGGTGGTCGTCGGGTTCGCGGCGGAGACCGGGGACGCCGCCGGGACCGTTCTCGACCATGCCCGGGTGAAGCTGACCCGCAAGGGCTGCGACCTGCTCGTGGTCAACGACGTCGGCGGCGGCAAGGTCTTCGGGGAGAACGACAACGAGGCCGTCGTGCTCGGTGCCGACGGCAGCCAGGTCGCCGTGCCGCGAGGCACCAAGGCGGCACTGGCCCAGGTGATCTGGGACCGCGTCGTCGCGCTCCTCTGAGCGGCTCGACGTAGCCGATCGGGCCGATTCGTCGTTGCATCCGGCGAGACGCGTGTCCACTGTTCAAGACGGCGGGTTAGGGTGGTCCGGACTGTCCGTCCGCCCCGCGGCGACCACGATGTAGGAGAGACCTTGACCGGACGCCTTTTCACCTCCGAGTCGGTGACCGAGGGTCACCCCGACAAGATCGCCGACGCGATCAGCGACACGGTCCTCGACGCGCTGCTCGCCGAGGACCCCACGAGCCGGGTGGCCTGCGAGACGCTGCTGACCACCGGTCTCGTCGTGGTCGCGGGGGAGGTCACCACCAAGACCTACGCACCCATCGCCCAGCTGGTCCGCGACAAGATCCTGGAGATCGGCTACGACTCGTCGGTCAAGGGCTTCGACGGCAACTCGTGCGGCGTGCAGATCGCGCTCGGCACCCAGTCGCCGGACATCGCCCAAGGCGTCGACGACGCCTACGAGGAGCGTGCCGAGAAGTCCACCGATGCCCTCGACAGGCAGGGCGCCGGTGACCAGGGACTGATGTTCGGCTACGCGTGCGACGACACCGATGTGCTGATGCCGTTGCCGATCACCATCGCCCAGCGGCTCGCCGAGAAGCTGACCGAGGTGCGCAAGAACGGGCTGTTGGGCTACCTCCGTCCCGACGGCAAGACCCAGGTCACCATCGAGTACGACGACGAGGCGCGACCCGTCCGGGTCGACACCATCGTGGTGTCGAGCCAGCACGAGGACGGCATCGACCTCGAGGGCAAGCTGGCCCCGGAGGTCCGCGAGCACGTCGTCGACCCGGTGCTCGCCACCTTCGACATCCCCTCCGACGGCTACCGCCTGCTGGTGAACCCGACCGGCAAGTTCGTCGTCGGCGGCCCGATGGGCGACGCCGGCCTGACCGGTCGCAAGATCATCGTCGACACCTACGGCGGGATGGCCCGCCACGGTGGCGGTGCCTTCTCCGGCAAGGACCCGTCGAAGGTGGACCGCTCCGCGGCGTACGCCATGCGCTGGGTGGCCAAGAACGTGGTCGCGGCCGGTTTGGCGCGACGCTGCGAGGCGCAGGTCGCCTACGCGATCGGCAAGGCCCAGCCGGTCGGTGTCTACATCGACACCTTCGGCACCGAGACCGTCCCGGTCGACGTGATCCAGAAGGCCGTCCTCGAGGTCTTCGACCTGCGCCCGGCCGCGATCATCCGCGACCTGGACCTGCTCCGGCCGATCTTCGCGAAGACCTCGGCGTACGGACACTTCGGGCGCGAGCTGCCCGAGTTCACCTGGGAGCGCACCGACCGTGTCGACGCGCTGAAGGCCGCCGCGGGCGTCTGATCCGACCCGAGCGCCCGGTCCGCCTCGTGCGGGCCGGGCGCTGGTGCGTCCCGCCCCCCTCGATCGTCGGACCGGGCTGGTTGAATCGCGGTCGTGCCAACCGAGGTCCCTGCCGACGACGCCGACGGGCAGCCCGCGCTGCTGCCGCGCGAGGCGGCCCGGGCCGAGCTGCGCCGGGCGAAGCCCCGCGCCGCGACCGCCGCGGACGCGGCGGTAGACCCGGTGGCCCAGGTCCTGGTCGACCTGCCGCTCGCGCACCTGGACCGGCCCTTCGACTACGCGGTTCCGCAGAAGTACGCCGACACGGCGGTGCCCGGCGCCCGGGTGAAGGTCCGGTTCGCCGGCCAGGACGTCGACGGCTTCGTGGTCGGGCGTACGCCGAGCAGCGACCACCCCGGACGTCTGCAGCAGCTGCGTCGCGTGGTGAGCGCCGAGCCGGTGCTCACCCCGGAGGTGGCCGAGCTCAGCGCGCTCGTCGCCGCGCGCCAGGCGGGGACCCGCGCCGACGTGCTCCGGCTGGCCGTGCCGCCCCGCCACGCCGCGACCGAGAGGCAGCCGAGCCCCCCGTCGCCCGCGGTCGAGGCGACTCCTGACACCGCCGTCTGGGAGCCCTACGCAGGCGGGTCGGCTCTCATCGAGGAGCTGGCAGCGGGCGGATCGCCGCGGGTGGTGTGCAGCGCGCTTCCCGGCGACCAGGGCGCGGTGCTGCTCGCCGAGGCGGTGGTGGCGACCGCGCGTGCGGGCCGCGGCGTGCTGGTCTGCGTCCCCGACAGGCGCGACGTCGCGCGCCTCGACAGGGTCCTCACCGGGCGCCTCGGGCCGGGACGGCACGTCGTCCTCACCGCGGACGCCGGCCCGGCAAAGCGCTATCGCTCCTTCCTCGCCGCGGCCCGAGGGGCGTCCCGGATCGTGATCGGCACCCGCGCGGCGGCGTTCGCCCCCGTGGCGGACCTGGGGCTGGTGGCCATCTGGGACGACGGCGACGACCTCCACGACGAGCCGCGTGCGCCGTACCCGCATGCGCGGGACGTGCTGCTGCTGCGGGCGCGACAGACCGGGTGCGCGGCGCTGGTGGGCGGGCACGCCCGAAGTGTCGAGGCGCAATACCTCGTCCGCACCGGGTGGGCGCGCGAGATTGCCGCACCGCGAGAGGTCGTGCGCAGCCGGGTCACCGTCGCGGTGACCGGTGACAGCGCCGGTGACCTGGCTCGGGACCCGCGGGCGCGGTCGGCGCGGCTGCCCCGGGAGGTCTTCGAGGTGATCCGCGCGGCGCTGACCCGCGGCCCGGTGCTCGTCCAGGCACCGCGCGCCGGCTATGCCACCAGGCTGCTCTGTGACCGCTGTCGGTGCAGCGCGGACTGCGCACGCTGTCGCGGCCCGCTGCGGATCACCGCGGCCGACCGACCCCCGGAGTGCGCCTGGTGCGGCACACCGGCGCCCGGCTGGGCGTGCTCGGAGTGCGGCGGACGCGGTCTGCGTGCCCCGGTGCTGGGCGACCGGCGGACCGCCGAGGAGCTCGGTAGGGCGTTCCCGAACGTCCCGGTCCGCACGTCCTCGGGCGACCACGTCCTCGACGAGGTGGCGAGCACTCCCGCGCTGGTGGTCGCGACACCGGGCGCGGAGCCGGTCGCGGACGGGGGCTACGCGGCCGTGCTGCTCCTGGACACCTGGCTGCCGCTGGGCCGCCCCGACCTGCGGGCCGCCGAGGAGGCGGTCCGGCGTTGGGCGAACGCCGCTGCGCTGGTGGCCGCGCCCGACCGCGGCCGGGTGCTGGCGGTCGGCGCGCCCTCCCACCCCGCGCTGCAGGCCCTGGTCCGCTGGGACCCTGCGGGATTCGCGGAGCGGGAGATCGCCGATCGCCAGTCCGCGCACCTGCCGCCGGCCTCCCGCGCCGCGACGGTCGCCGGGGATCCCGAGGAGGTGGCCGCCGCGCTCGAGGACCTGGCGCTGCCACCCGGGGCCGAGGTGCTGGGACCGGTCGCGGTCCCAGACCAGCCTCGCGGCCGTCGCGGTGGCCACCCCGAGGACGACGAGGCCGAGCAGGTGTGCCGTTACGTGGTGCGCGTCCCGCGCGCGGCCGGAGCCGACCTCGCCGCCGCGCTGCGGGTGATGCAGGGGACCCGGTCGGCTCGCAAGCTGGCGCACCTGAGGGTCGAGCTCGACCCCACCTCACTCGGCTGATCGCGCCGGCCTCTTTCCTTGTTGACGCCAGTTCAATATAATGGGCAGATGCCGAGAAGTGAGACCGCCACAGACCATGTCGACGTGCTGATCGTCGGAGCGGGGCTGTCGGGCGTGGGCGCCGCCGTACACCTGCACGAGGGTCTGCCCGAGCTGAGCTACGCGGTGCTCGAACGGCGGTCCGAGATGGGTGGCACCTGGGACCTGTTCCGCTACCCGGGCGTGCGCAGCGACTCCGACATGCACACGCTCGGCTACCGCTTCCGGCCGTGGCACGACGACAACGTGCTGGCCGACGGCGCTTCGATCAAGCGCTACGTCGAGGACACCGCCGCGGAGTACGGCGTCACCGAGCACATCCGCTTCGGTCACCGCGTCGTCTCGGCGGACTGGGACAGCGACGCCGGCGTGTGGACCGTCGGCTACGAGGTGGACGGCGTCCCGGGCACGCTCACCAGCCGGTTCGTGTGGGCGTGCAGCGGCTACTACAGCTACGACGAGGGGCACACCCCCGACTTCGCCGGTGTCGAGGACTTCCGCGGTCAGCTGGTGCACCCGCAGTTCTGGCCCGAGGACCTCGACTACGCGGGCAAGAAGGTCGTGGTCATCGGGTCGGGAGCCACCGCGGTCACCCTGGTCCCGTCGATGGCTGACGAGGTCGAGCGGATCACCATGCTGCAGCGCTCGCCGACGTACATCCTCTCGATCCCGCGCAAGGACCCCCTCGGCCCGGCGGTGCGCGCGGTCCTCCCGGAGAAGACGGCGGCGGGACTGGCCCGCTGGCGCAACGTGCTGCTCCAGGCCGGTCTCTTCCAGGCCAGCCAGCGTCGCCCCGACATGATCCGCAAGCTGATCCGCAGCGCCACGGAGCGCCAGCTGCCCGAGGGGTACGACGTGGACACGCACTTCAAGCCGTCCTACGACCCGTGGGATCAGCGGATGTGCATGGTGCCCAACGGCGACCTGTTCAAGGCGATCCGGGCGGGCAAGGCCGAGATCGCCACCGACAGGATCGACCGCTTCACCGAGAAGGGCATCCTGCTGGCCAGCGGCGAGGAGCTCGAGGCCGACATCGTGGTGACCGCGACCGGACTGAAGCTGCAGCTGTTCGGCGGGGTCGACGTCTCCGTGGACGGCGAGCGCGTCGAGCCCCACGAGCGGATCGTCTACAAGGGCTGCATGCTCGACGGCGTGCCCAACCTCTGGTTCGTGATCGGCTACACCAACGCGTCGTGGACGCTCAAGGCTGATCTGGTCTCGGAGTACGTCGTGCGGGTGCTGCAGAAGATGGGCCGGCACGGAGAGTCGGTGGTGCGTCCGGTGCGCGGCGACGACATCGAGACGGTGCCGCTGATGCCGCTGCAGTCCGGGTATGTCCAGCGCGCGGTGGGAGAGCTGCCACAGGCGGGGAGCCGGGCGCCGTGGCAGATGCCCAACAACTACCTGGTGGACATCGTCCGGCTGCGCCGCGGACGGCTGCGCGACGGCGCGCTGACCTTCAGCTGACGCCCCGGCGGCACGCTCCGGCCGTCCGCGATGCTCGATAGGGTGGCCGGAGTCGTCCACCGCGAGGAGTCCCTGCGTGTCCGTCCGTCCGATCCGGCTTTTCGGTGACCCGGTCCTGCGTGCCGCTGCGGCACCCGTGGTGGACTTCGACAAGGAGCTGCGGACGCTCGTCTCCGACCTCACCGACACCATGCGGGACGCACCCGGGTCGGGGCTGGCGGCACCGCAGATCGGGGTCGGGTTGCGGGTCTTCACGTGGTATGTCGACGGCGAGCTCGGCTACTTGGTCAATCCCTCGCTGGAGCTGTCGGCAGACCTCCAGGACGGGCCCGAGGGCTGCCTGTCCATCCCGGGCATCACCGTGGACTGCCAGCGCGCGCTGCACGTGGTGGCGCACGGGCTCGACATGCACGGCGAACCGAAGCTGGTGGAGGGGTCCGCCCTGCTCGCCCGGGCACTGCAGCACGAGACCGACCATCTCGACGGGATCCTCTTCATCGACCGGCTCGACCGCGACGCCCGTCGGGAGGCGATGCGGATGATCCGCGAGTCCGAGTGGTTCGGCGAGCCGACCCCCGCGGTCCGGCTCTCGCCCCACGCGACCAACGGGTTCGGTCTGTGAACGGGCGGGCCCGATGAGAGTCGTCTTCGCCGGGACCCCCGAGGTCGCCGTACCCGCACTGGAAGCCTTGCAGGCCAGCAGCCACGAGCTCGTCGGTGTCGTCACCCGGCCCGACGCGCCCGCGGGCCGCGGCCGGCACCTGGTCGCCTCACCGGTCGCGCAGTGGGTCGCCGAGCATCGGCCCGACGTCGCGCTGCTCAAGCCCGAGCACCCGCGCGACCCCGACTTCCAGCAGGTGCTCCGGGCGCTCGAGCCCGACTGCTGCCCGGTGGTGGCCTACGGCGCGCTGCTGCCGCAGTCCGCCCTCGACATCCCGCGACACGGCTGGGTCAACCTGCACTTCTCCGTGCTGCCGGCCTGGCGTGGCGCCGCGCCGGTGCAACACTCGATCTGGGCCGGCGACGAGGTCACCGGGGCCACCACGTTCCAGATCGTCAAGGAGCTCGACGCCGGTCCTGTGTATGGGCTGATGACCCAGACGATCCGACCGGACGACACCGCCGGGACCCTGCTCGCCAAGCTGGCCGAGGGCGGCGCGGGGCTGTTGGTCTCCACCCTCGACGGCATCGCGGACGGCTCGCTGGAGGCCCGCGCCCAGCAGTCCGAGGGTGTCAGCTTCGCTCCCAAGGTGCTGGTCGACGACGCGCGGGTCGACTGGCGACTTCCGGCCGCCGGCATCGAGCGGCAGATCCGGGCCTGTACGCCGAGTCCGGGAGCGTGGACGACCCTCGAGGGCGACCGGATGAAGCTCGGGCCGGTGTGGATCGACGACACCGCGGACCGGCTCGCGCCGGGCGAGCTGCGGATCGGCAGACGCGCCGTGCACGTCGGCACCGGGACCCATCCGGTCCGTCTCGGCGAGGTCAAGGCCTTCGGCAAGAAGCAGATGCCGGCCGCCGACTGGGCCCGGGGCGTCACCGTGCCAGCCGGCACGACCCTGGGGAAGTAGGGGGAAGCGATGGCCGCCGTACCCGCCCGACCTGAGGACGTCGACGAGATCTGCGCCGCCCTCCCTGAGACCTGGTTCGGCACCTCCTGGGGCGACGTCCCGACCTGGCTCGTGCATCATCGGTTCCGTGACGGCGAGCGGCAGGGTCGCGGCTTCGTGCTGTACCGCAGGCCCGGCCGGACCGCGATCGACCCCGCCACCGGTGAGCCGTTCACCGACCTGCTCGTGATCCGCACGGTGGACGAGGCCGACAAGACGGCCCTGGTGGAGGGCGACGGGCCGTTCTTCACCGTCGACCACTTCAACGGCTACAACGCCGTGCTCGTGCAGCTGTCCAGGCTCGGCGAGGTCAGCCGTGACGAGCTGGTCGAGGTGATCACCGACGCGTGGCGCGCCTGTGCCCCGAAGAGCCTGGTGAAGCGCCATCGTGGCGGTTGACCCCGCGCGCCGGTTGTCCTTCGACGTGCTCCGCGCCGTGGACGGCTCCGATGCCTACGCCAACCTCGAGCTCGCCAGGCTGATCCGCGAGCGACGCCTCGACGGACGCGACGCGGCGTTCGCCACCGAGCTCACCTCCGGCACGCTGCGGATGCGCGGCGCCTACGACGCGGTGATCGACGCACTGGTCACCCGGCCGCTCGACCCGCCGGTGCGTGACGCGCTACGGCTCGGCTGCCATCAGCTGCTCTCCATGCGGGTGCCCGCGCACGCGGCAGTGGCGACCACGGTCTCACTCGTGCGCACCGCGATCGGCCACCGCCCATCAGGCTTGGTCAACGCGGTGCTGCGCCGGGTCGGTGCCCGCACCTTGCCGGAGTGGATGGACCACCTGGACGCCACGCCGGCGGTGCGCGCCTCCCATCCGCAATGGGTCGTGGACCTGCTCGCCGAGGCACTCGGTGACGACCCGACCGCGTTGCTCGAGGCGGACAACGACGCCCCGCGGGTCACTCTGGTCGCGAGGCCGGGGCTGGCCACGGTCGAGGAGTTGGGCGGTCGGGCGCTTCCGGTCTCGCCGTACGCCGTGGAGCTGGAGAGCGGCGATCCCAGCGCCATCCCCGCGGTCCGCGAGGGCCGGGCCGGTGTGCAGGACGCCGGATCCCAGCTGGTGGCGCTGGCGCTCGCGGCTGCGCCCGTGGAGGGTCGTGACCGGCTCTGGCTGGATCTGTGCGCGGGTCCCGGCGGCAAGGCCGCGCTGCTCGGCGCGCTGGCCGCCGGACGAGGGGCGACGCTGATCGCCAACGAGCGACAGCCGCACCGGGCCGTCCTGGTCGCGTCCGGTGCCCGTGCGCTGCCGCCGGGAGCGCTGAAGGTCGTCGCCGGTGACGGCACTGCTCCCGCGTGGCGACCCGGGACCTTCGATCGCGTCCTCGTGGACGCGCCCTGCACCGGTCTGGGCGCGCTGCGCCGACGTCCCGAGGCGAGGTGGCGCCGCCGGCCCGAGGACCTCGACGCCCTGGTGCCCCTGCAGAATGCCCTGCTGCACGCGGCTCTGGACTCGGTGCGCCCCGGGGGTGTGGTCGGCTATGCGACCTGCTCGCCGGTGCCGGCGGAGACGGCCGAGGTGGTCCGAGCCGTTCTGGCCGTCCGAGACGACGTGCGCCTGCTGGAGGCGCCCCCGCTCGTCGGCTGGGTCGAGGCCGCCTCCAGCCGCACGCTGCCCGGCGCCGTACAGCTGTGGCCGCATCTGCACGGCACCGACGCGATGTTCCTCAGCCTCCTGCGCCGGGCCGGCTGACCTGGCCGGGTTCACGGCTGCATGCGTCGTGGGCCGGGTTCGGCCATGCCGCCGGGACCGTGCCAGACTTCGACGCGTGGCAGTCCAGATCACGCCGAGCATCCTCAACGCCGACCTGTCCCGCCTCGCCGACGAGGTCGCCAGGATCCCCAGCGCCGACTGGGTGCACGTCGACGTGATGGACGGGCACTTCGTGCCCAACCTGACCCTCGGTGCGCCGATGTTCGAGTCGCTCGCCCGGCACAGCAGCCTTCCCCTCGACGCCCACCTGATGATCGAGGACCCGGACCGGTGGGCTCCGGCGTACGTCGAGGCCGGCGCCGGCAGCGTCACGTTCCATGTCGAGGCGGCCGCGGCCCCGGTACGCCTGGCCCGGGAGATCCGCGCCCAGGGAGCGCGCGCATCGATGGCCCTGAAGCCGGCCACGCCCGTCGATCCCTACGAGGACCTGCTCGGCGAGCTGGACATGCTGCTGCTGATGACGGTCGAGCCGGGATTCGGCGGTCAGCGGTTCCTCGACCTGTGCCTGCCCAAGATCCGGCGGGCCCGCGAACTGATCGACAAGCACGGGCTCGAGTTGTGGCTCCAGGTCGATGGAGGCGTCTCCGCGGAGACGATCGAGCGGTGTGCCGAGGCCGGTGCCGACACGTTCGTGGCCGGGTCCGCGGTCTACTCCGCCGAGGACCCCGACGCCGTGGTCCAGCAGCTGCGCAGCCTCGCCACCGCCGCGGACGGCTGAGGCTCCGAGCGGCGCTTCCCTTGCCCGCGCCCAGGGCGCTGATGTGACGTGCGCAACGTAGGCGCCGGCGGGCGGGTGTGGCAGGCTGGTGCCTGACGAGCAGATGCTCGCGTGCTCTGGGGGCGGTGGAACTCCGCACCGGCGGTGAAAGTCCGCGACCCGGCTGCTGACCTTCATCCGAGGGCTGGTGACCGGTTGACCAGGTGGAACTCCTGGACCGACGGTCAAAGTCCGGATGGAAAGACGCACGCTGCGCTGGTCGCGTCCCCGGAGTGGGCCGCAGCCGGCGCCGTCGCCCCGGGGTCCGCGTGCCGCGGAACAGGAAGGGGCGAGATGGCCGGCAGCGCTGACGGCTTCAGTGCCGCCGAGGTGCGCGCGATGAGGCGTGCTCTCGAGCTGGCCGCCACCCCCGGCGTACCTCTGGGACCCAACCCCCGCGTCGGGTGCGTGCTGCTCGACGCCGACGGTCGCGAGGTTGCGGCGGGCTTCCACCGCGGCGCCGGGACGCCGCACGCCGAGGTCGCAGCGCTCGCCGAGGCGGGCGCCGACGCGCGGGGTACGACGGCCGTGGTCACCCTGGAGCCGTGCAACCACACCGGGCGGACCGGCCCCTGCTCGACGGCTCTCATCGAATCCGGCGTCGCCCGCGTGGTGTACGCGCAGCCCGACCCCAACCCGCTGGCTGCCGGGGGAGCCGAGGCGCTCCGGAGGGCCGGGGTGGCGATCGGCTCCGGACTGCTCGAGGCGGAGGCCCGGCGGCTCAATCGGGCATGGATCTTCGCCCTCGAGCACCAGCGGCCGTTCGTCACCTGGAAGTTCGCGACCAGCCTCGACGGGCGCAGCGCGGCCGCCGACGGGACCAGCAGATGGGTCAGCTCGCGACCGGCCCGCATCGACACCCATCGGCTCCGCGGGCAGTGCGACGTGATGCTGGTCGGCGCCAACACCGTCGCAGTCGACGACCCCGAGCTCACCGTGCGCGATGAGTACGACGTCCCCCTGGCGCGGCAGCCGCTCCGCGCGGTGATGGGGGAGCGGGACCTCCCCGACGACCGACGGATCTTCAATGACCGGGCGCCGACCGTCCGGCTGCGCACCCACGATCCACGCGCCGCGCTGGCGCAGCTGTTCGACCTCGACCGCAGGCACGTGTTCCTCGAGGGCGGCCCCACCCTGGCCGCGTCGTTCCTGGTGGCAGGGCTGGTCGACGAGGTGGTCACGTATGTGGCCCCGATCCTGCTCGGCGCCGGACGCAGCGCGGTGGGGGACCTGGGCATCAGCACGATCGCGGACGCGTTGCACCTGACGGTCACGGACGTGACGACGCTGGGGACCGGCGCAGATACCAACGTGCGCATCACCATGGAACCGGCGCCCGCGCCGGACGAGGAGGACTGACATGTTCACCGGAATCATCGAGGAGCTCGGCACCGTCGACGCGCTCGAGGAGCAGGCCGACGCGATCCGGCTCACCGTGCGCGGCCCGTTGGTCACGACCGATGCCGGCCTCGGGGACTCGATCGCGGTCAACGGCTGCTGCCTGACGGTGGCCGAGCGGTCGGGCGAGACCTTCACCGCTGACGTGATGCGCGAGACGCTCGAGAAGACGTCCCTGGGCGGGCTCGAGCCCGGCAGCCGGGTCAATCTCGAGCGCGCGGTCACCCCCGCCACCCGGCTGGGCGGTCACATCGTGCAGGGCCACGTCGACGGCACCGGCACCGTGCGTCGCCGTACCCCGAGCGAGAACTGGACGGTCGTCGAGATCACGATGCCGCCCGGGCTGGACCGCTATCTGGTGCCCAAGGGCTCGATCACCGTGGACGGCATCTCGTTGACCGTGGTCGAGACGGCCGCGGACACCTTCAGCGTCAGCCTGATCCCCGAGACGCTGGCCCGCACCACCCTGGGTCACAAAGAGCCAGGCGACGTCGTCAACCTCGAGGTTGACGTGATCGCCAAGTACGTCGAGAAGATGGTGAGCAGCTCATGAACGCAGCCGAACCCAACCTGCGCGGTCCCGTCCGCCTGGACGACGTGGAGGAGGCGATCGCCGACATCGCCGCCGGCAGGGCCGTCGTCGTCGTGGACGACGAGGACCGCGAGAACGAGGGCGACATCATCTTCGCGGCGTGCAAGGCGACGCCGGAGCTGATGGCGTTCACCATCCGCCACTCCAGCGGGGTGATCTGCGTGCCGATGCCTGCAGAGATGCTGGACCGTCTCGAGATCCCGCTGATGACCCCGCACAACAGGGACAAGCTGCGCACGGCGTACACGATCTCGGTCGACGCGAGGGACGACGTGACCACCGGCATCTCCGCCGCCGACCGGGCCCACACAGCGCGGGTGCTGGCCGACTCGGCGACCGAGCCGTGGGAGCTCACCCGACCCGGGCACGTCTTCCCGCTGCGCTATCGCGAGGGCGGCGTGCTGGTGCGTCGTGGCCACACCGAGGCGGCCGTGGACCTGGCCCGGATGGCCGGTCTGACCCCGGCCGGGGTCCTGGTCGAGGTCGTCAACGACGACGGCACCATGAAGCGCGGTCCCGAGCTGCGCGCATTCGCCGACGAGCACGGTCTGAAACTGATCTCGATCGAGCAGATGGTGCACTACCGCCGGCGTACCGAGCGGCACGTCGAGCGGCTGGCGTCGACCCGGCTGCCCACCAGGTACGGCGACTTCACCGCCTTCGGCTACCGGATCACCGTCGACGGCAGCGAGCACATCGCACTCGTCTTCGGCGACCCGGCGGACCTCGCCGGCGACGAGCCGGTGCTCACCCGGGTGCACAGCGAGTGCCTGACCGGCGACGTGTTCGGCTCGGCCCGTTGCGACTGCGGCCCCCAGCTGGAGGAGGCGCTCGAGAAGATCGCCGCGGAGGGTCGGGGCGTGGTGGTCTACCTGCGCGGTCATGAGGGGCGTGGCATCGGCCTGCTGGCCAAGCTGCAGGCCTACCAGCTCCAGGACGGCGGGCGCGACACGGTCGACGCGAACCTCGACCTGGGTCTGCCCGCCGACGCGAGGCACTACGGCGCCGCCACCCAGATCCTCAAGGACCTGGGCGTCCGGTCGGTCCGGCTGATGACCAACAACCCGGACAAGACGACCAGCCTGGAGAGCTACGGCGTACCCGTGGCCGAGCGGGTCCCGTTGACACCACGGCCCAACGACCACAACCTCGCCTATCTGCTGACCAAGCGTGACCGGATGGGCCACGAGCTTCCGGGTCTCGAGCCGTTCGCCGAGCAGATCCGGCAGTCCGAGCAGGTCGACCGGACCGACCGCAACCTGGTGGAGGTCGACCAGACAGTGCTCGACCAGACAGCGCTCGACCAGACAGTGAAGGAGGCTCGCCGATGAGTGGAGAGGGCGCACCGGGCCAGGCGCCGACGGACTGCCACGACCTGAGGGTGGCGGTCGTGGCGGCCTGCTGGCACGAGAAGGTGATGGACGGACTGATCGCCGGGGCGCAGGCCGCACTGGCCGAGCACCAGGTAGAGGCGCCGGTCGTCGTGCGGGTCCCGGGCTCGTTCGAGCTCGCGGTGGTCGCCAACGAGCTGGCCCAGAAGGGGTTCGACGCCGTCGTCGCGCTCGGCGTGGTGATCCGCGGAGGCACCCCGCACTTCGACTACGTCTGCTCGGCGGCGACCGACGGCCTGAACCGGGTGGCGCTGGGCACCGGCACCGCGATCGGCTTCGGTCTGCTCACCTGTGACGACGAAGCGCAGGCGCTGGATCGCGCCGGCCTGGAGAACAGCCGCGAGGACAAGGGCTACGAGGCTACGGCGGCGGCGCTTCTCACCGCACAGACCCTACGCAGGATCAGGCGGCGCGAGCACCTAGGCTAAGGGCGATGAAGACGTTCGAGGAGCTGTGGTCGGAGCTGAACCACAAAGCCGCCACTCGCCCCGCGGGCTCGGGCACGGTCGCGGCGCTGGACGCCGGTGTCCACTCGATCGGCAAGAAGCTCGTCGAGGAGGCCGCCGAGTCGTGGATGGCTGCCGAGCACGAGGGCCATGAGCGGGCGGCCGAGGAGATCAGCCAGCTGCTGTACCACGCGCAGGTGCTGATGCTCGCCGCCGGAATCTCCCTCGAAGACGTCTACACGCACCTCTAGGAACTCATCGTGACCAGCCCGACCACCGACCCGTCCGGCGGCGCCCTGCTGCGCATCGCCATCCCCAACAAGGGCTCACTGGCCACCTCGGCCTCCGAGATCCTGCGTGAGGCCGGCTACCGGCAGCGCTCGGACTCCAAGGAGCTCACCCTGCTCGACAGCGAGAACGGGGTCGAGTTCTTCTACCTGCGACCCCGCGACATCGCGCTGTACGTCGGATCGGGCACCCTCGACATCGGGATCACCGGCCGCGACCTGCTGCTCGACTCCGGCGCCAAGGCCGAGGAGGTCCGAAGCCTCGGGTTCGGGCGGTCGCGGTTCCGGTTCGCGGCCCGTCCCGGCACCCTGACCGGGCTGGCCGACCTGGCCGGCAAGCGCATCGCCACGTCGTACGTCGGCATCGTCCGTAGCTACCTCGAGCGCAACGGGATCGACACCGCGACCACCGAGGTGATTCGTCTCGACGGTGCCGTGGAGACCAGCATCCAGCTCGGCGTCGCCGACGTGATCGCCGACGTCGTCGAGACCGGCAGCACGCTCAAGCAGGCCGGGCTCGAGATCGTCGGCGACGTGGTGCTGGAGTCAGAGGCGGTGCTGATCACTCGCGCCGACGCTGCCGCGCCCACCGGCTTCGAGGTCTTCAAGCGGCGCCTCGACGGGGTGCTGGTGGCCCGGTCCTACGTGATGATGGACTACGACATCCCCGACTCACAGGTCGAGCGGGCCGTGGCGCTGACTCCCGGCATCGAGAGCCCCACCGTCTCGCCCCTTCATCGGGAGGGCTGGGTCGCGGTCCGGTCGATGGTGCCTCGCGACGGCGCCCAGCGACTGATGGACGACCTCTACGAGATCGGGGCGAGGGGCATCCTGCTCACCGACATCCACGCGTGCCGGCTGTGAGCGACACACCGGCACCACATCCGGTCGATGCCCAATCGCTGCCGCACACGTGGCGTCCGTTCGGTGCGCGGATCGCCGGCAGCGTCTTCGGCGGGATGCTGCTCGTCCTGCTCGTGGTGGTGTGGATCGCGTTCGGCGCGCAGGATCGCGCCCGGTTCGACACCTTCCAGCGGGCGACCCTGGTGTTCCTCGGCCTGCTCGGCTTCGCGACCTGGTTCGCGCTGGTGCGCTCGCGGGTGTCGGCGCAGGAGCGCGGCCTCACCGTCGTCAACGGCTACCGGCGACGCGACTTCGAGTGGGCCCAGGTCCTCGGGATCCAACTGCGCCGCGGTGCACCGTGGGCCAATCTCGACCTCTCTGACGGCACCTCGATCTCCGTGCTCGCGATCCAGGGCTCGGACGGGTCGCGCGCCATCGACGCCGTGCGGGCGCTGCGCGGGCTGATCGCCGAGCACTCCGCCGAGCCGCCCCGCCGCCGGGACGGCCCCACTGATCCGCCTGCGGCTAGCGACCCGGGGACTCCTCCCGACTGAGCCGGAACGAGCCGTGCCAGGTCTCGCCGGGCGCGAGCACGAGCAGATCGGTGCCGGAGTTGAACGCGTCCGCGGGCGCCGTCATCGGCTCGACCGCGAGCGCCTGCCGGCGGCCCTCCGAGAGCGTGTCGCCGGTGAAGACCTGGACCCAGCGCCACTGCGGCCCGAGGTCGAGACGTACGACGTACGCGCCCTCGACACGCACCTGCGCCCAGCCGCGCTCGTCGCGGTGCAGATCGGTCCAGGCGTCGTCGAGCTCGACGGCACCGATCCGACGGCCCATGGAGAAGTCGCGCTCGGCAGGAGTCGGCTCGAGGGTGGTCGGCAGGTGCCGTTCGTCGACGCGCAGGTGTCGGTCCGCCGCCACTGTGAGCACCGCTTCGTCGACGACCACACCGACGCGCAGGTAGGGGTGCATCCCGGCGGCGAACGGCGCCGGGGAGTCCGATCGGTTGGTCGCGCCGAGCCGCACGGTGAGGCCGTCGTCGGCCAGCGCATAGCGGGCGCGCAGATCGAGGGTCCAGGGATACCCGCTCTGCGCCACCAGCCGCATGCCGACCTCGATCGTGTCCTCGGCGGACTCGACCGGTGTCCACGCACACCAACGGGCCAGGCCGTGGCTGGCGTTGCCGAACGCGGGCTCGCTGATCGCCAACTGGCGCTCGGTGCCGGCGAACGTGTACCTGCCGTCGCGGATCCGGTTCGGCCAGGGGAGCAACAGCTGTCCTCGGCCGCCGCTGACCGGCTCGCCCGGGACATCGAGGAGGTCGGAGCCGTCGTACCGCAGCGAGGACAGCCCGCCACCCGCCTCCAGCACGGTGGCGGTGTACCTGCCGTGGCCGATCGTCCAGCTGCGGCTCACGTGGGCACCACCAGGTCGGCCCGAGCCCGGGTCCGCTCCCGGGCGAAGAGCTCTTGTTCGTCGACCATCCACTTCTCCCATCGTTCGCGAACCTTCTCGCCGTCCCGTGCGATGCCGCGCGCCAGCCGGGTGACGGGGTCGGACTCGACCCAGACGAGCACCGTGCATAGGGCCGCCCAGGCGCGGGTCCCCGCCCCGACACCCTCGATGACCAGCAGGGGCGCAGGCGCGACGAGATGCTCCTCTGCGGGAGCTGCAGTGATCCAGTCCCACCGCTGGTACCGCCCGGGCCGCCCGTGCATGAGGGGCTCGACGACGCCCCGCACTGTCGGATCGACGGTGGCCAATCCGTCCCAGCCACGGAAGAGGTCGTCCATGTGCACGGTCGGCGCGTCGATCGCCGCGGCCACGGTGGTCTTGCCGGACCCGGCCGGGCCGTCGATGCAGACCAGCCGGCCGTCGCCCAGGGTAGGTCCGCGGGAGTCGGCGAGCGCACGAATGCGGGCGGCGGTCGCGGCGATCACCAGGCGTGCCCCAGCCCACGGTAGGAGGGCACGGACACGACCTCGTCCCCGCGGTCGCCAGGGAGGTGCCCGAGGAGGTGCACCGTGTTGGTGTGCTCGGCGAGCTCGCCGGCCTTGGCGTGCCGGAACCACACCCAGTCGCCGATCTCGAGGGCGCCGGCACCGGGGCCGGTCAGGGGAGTTTGTACCTCGCCGGCGCCCTCGAGCGCGGTCAGCTGCAGGCCCGGCGGTGCCCACGGCTGGGGTGAGCGGTCCTTGCCGGTCGGTCCGCTGGCGATGAAGCCTCCGCCGGCGACCGTGACCACGGTGTCGCCGGGCCGCCTCACCACCGGGACACCGAACCAGGCCGCCGGGCGGGGGCGGAAGCTCTGATAGTGGTCGAACAGCGTGGGGACCAACAATCCGGAGCCGGCGGCGACCTCGGTGACCACGGGGTCGGCGACCGTGGTCTCGACCGATCCGGACCCGCCGCCGTTCCAGAACCGCAGATCGACGACGTCGGCCAGCGCGCGGGCGATCCGGGCGCGCCGGTCATCGAGTTGAGTGACGGACGCAGCCTTGAGCCGGCGTACCACCAGCGACTTGGCGCGCTGGCTGGGCACGTCGTCCGGCACCCCGGCGACCTGGCCCTCGTAGGTCATCACGCCGTCGACGACGAGCCCGCGGGCGAGGGCGTCGCGCGCGAGCGCCACGACGGCGGCCGGGTCGTGCAGGGGGGACCGCTTCGGTCCGACATGCAGCGGACCCCGGCGCAGCCCCGCATCGATGTCGATGGCCACCCGGACCTGCGTGCCCGGCGTGCGACAGGCCTCGATCAGGTCCAGGTGGGCACGGTCGTCGACCATCAGGGTGATCCGCGAGGCAAGCAGCGGATCACCGCCGAGTCGCTGCAGCGCGCCACGGTCCACGGTCGGGTAGCCGAGCACGATGTCGTCGGTGACGTCGTTCGCGGCCAGCCACAGCGCCTCACGAAGCGAGTAGGCGAGCACTCCCTCGAACCCTTCGTGGGAGAGGGCCCGCTCGATCAGGGCCGGGACGCGGACCGACTTGCTGGCCAGCCGGATCGGGGTGCCGGTGGCGCGCCGAGCCAGGTCTTCGGCGTTGGCATCGAAGGCGTCGAGGTCCACCACCACCATCGGAGTGCTCGGGTCCTCCAGCATCACCACCGCGGCGTCGAGCCGCCGGGCCAGCGCGATCCGAGCATCCCGATCGGCAGGATCGCCGGCCGGCTTCGGGCTGCGGGTCACGAGATGCCGTGCTTCTTCAGGATCGCCGAGATCTCGTCCATGTCGTCGTCCGCCGGGCCCTCAGGCCGGCGGGCCACGGACCGACGCTCCTTGCCCGGTCTCGTCGCCCGTCGGTCGCCGCGAGCGGGGCGGCCACCCGCGCGCCGCCGAAGTGCGCCGGAGACGCCGAACAGCACGGCCGAGACCCCGGCGAGACAGATGCCCAGCCAGACGGCGGGGCTGAACACCACCCGCGCCGCCCAGTCGCCCACGTCGCCGATCACCTCGGTGGCCAGCCGCAGCGTTCCGGTCAGCCAGGCGGCGACGGGCAACAGCGTCCAGGCCACCCCGCGGAGGGCCGCCCGAGGGCCGCGCCGCTGCCACGCGAGATAGGTGAGCACCGCGCCGAGTGCGCTGAGCGCGCAGGCGAGGGAACCCCAGACCGCGCCGTCGTACGTCATGGCGTCTAGCCTACGGTTCCGTGCCCGCCGAACCCTCCCGCGACCTTCCCGACCCCGGCTTCGCCGGCGACGGGGGCGAGGTCGCGCCGGAGGTGGGCGCCGCCCTGACGGCGTACGGCGCCAGCGGCGGGCCCGGCCACAGAGCGGCGCTGGCTGTTCTGCAGCACAGCAGGGTGCTGGTCCCGGTGGTCGCGGTGCTCGGCGAGGTCGAGCACGACGAGCACGGCCGCGCGCACGACAAGACCAGTGACATGGCGACCGTGCTGATGACCGGTCAGGACGGGCGGACCGGGCTGCTGGCCTTCACCGGGACCGGCCCGCTGCGAGCGTGGAACCCCGAGGCGCGGCCGGTGCCCGTCGGCTTCGCGGACGCCGCCCGGGCCGCCCGCCAGGATGGCGCTGACGTGCTGTTGGTCGACGTTGCCGGGCCGGTGCTCTTCGTCGTGGAGGGCGAGCAGCTGGCCGCGCTCGCCGACGGGCTCACCCTGGTCGACCTCGGCGACGGCTGGGGTTGGGTGCGGGCCCAGCGGCCGAACGACTGAGAGCCGACGGGTCGACGGCTCCACGTTTCGACACAGATGGGGTCACTGGCGTACTCTGGGTCCTGACCGATCGGACACACGCTGTCCGATCCGCAAGCGGGGACCAGCAGCATCGGTCTCCCACCCGCATCGGCCGCGAGGCCGTCGGGTCGGGTCCGGCAGGGCCGGTGGCGTGCGCAAGCACACCGTCGGGCCGGTCTGTGGGCTTCCGCTTGTGAGCGGAGGCCCTTTTTTGGTGGACGGCAAGCGTACGCCGGGACGGAGCCGAGGCGGTCGCCCAACCGTTCCACCCAGGAGGACACATCAGCACTGAGCTGCGCATCAACGACCGGATCCGGGTTCCCGAGGTCCGGCTCGTGGGACCCAACGGAGAGACCGTGGGCATCGTCCCCACGGAGCAGGCACTGAAGCTTGCCCAGGAGGCCGATCTCGACCTGGTCGAGATCGCACCGCAGGGACGACCGCCGGTCGCCAAGCTCATGGACTACGGGAAGTTCAAGTACGAGAACGCCCAGAAGGCCCGTGAGGCCCGTCGGAACCAGACGAACGTGATCATCAAGGAGATGAAGCTTCGTCCGAAGATCGACGCCCACGACTACGAGACGAAGAAGGGCCACGTGGTCCGCTTCCTCAAGGCCGGCGACAAGGTCAAGATCACGATCATGTTCCGGGGCCGTGAGCAGCACCGTCCCGAGCTCGGGTTCCGGCTGCTCCAGCGGCTCGCCGAGGACGTCGAGGAGCTCGGGTTCGTCGAGTCCTCGCCGAAGCAGGACGGCCGCAACATGGTCATGGTCCTGGGGCCGCACAAGAAGAAGGCCGAGGCCAAGGCGGAGATCAAGGCGGCCAAGCAGGAGCGGGCCGCCGAGCGAGCCGCTGCTGAGGCCGAGGAGCACGCCGAGCGCACCGCTGGGCGCGAGGCCGCCGAGAAGGCCGCGGCCACCACCCCCAAGAAGGAGCGACGGCGCTCCGAGAACCTCGATCCTGACATCGACGCCTGACACCGACAGCTGACTGGCCACGCCCGGTCGTCGAACCCGCGACGCGGACACCTCGCGACCAGCCAACGAGAAACGAGAGAGAACAGATGCCGAAGAACAAGACGCACTCCGGCGCGAGCAAGCGCTTCAAGGTCACCGGCTCGGGCAAGATCCTGCGCGAGAAGGCCGGCAAGCGTCACAACCTGGAGAAGAAGGCCTCGAAGGTCACCCGGCGGATGACCGGCACGGTCGAGGTGGCCAAGTCGGACGTCAAGACCGCGAAGAAGCTGCTCGGTCTCTGACCGCGCGCCCACCGACATCAACGGTGGCCGACCACGTCGGAACCACCAGCAACAGATCTTGAAGGAGTAGGAAATGGCACGCGTCAAGCGGTCAGTCAACGCCCAGAAGAAGCGCCGGGTCGTCCTCGAGCGCGCCTCCGGCTACCGCGGTCAGCGTTCGCGCCTCTACCGCAAGGCCAAGGAGCAGGTCACCCACTCGCTGGTATACAGCTACAACGACCGGCGCAAGAACAAGGGCAACTTCCGCAAGCTGTGGATCCAGCGGATCAACGCTGCCGCCCGCGCCGAGGGGATGACCTACAACCGGTTCATCCAGGGCCTCAAGGCCGCCGGTGTCGAGGTGGACCGCAAGATCCTCGCCGACCTGGCCGTCAACGACGCGCCCGCGTTCGCCACCCTCGTCGAGACCGCCAAGGCCGCCCTGCCCGAGGACGTCAACGCCCCGGTGTCGGCCTGAGGGTGCGACTTTCCCAGGTTCAGAGCTCAACGTCGCTCTTCACACATCGGAGTCGGTGTGTGAAGAGCGACTCTGCTGGGTGAAGCGCAGGTCGTGATGGCCGCCGAGCATCCGCCGACCTCGGGAACGGGGTCCGGCTCGCTGACCACCCGCAGCGGGCGGGTGAAGGCGGCCCGCAGGCTCACCCGGCGCGCCGTACGGCAGGGGCACCGACTGTTCCTGGCCGAGGGCGCCAAGGCGCTGGGAGAGGCGCTCGCGGTGCCGGGCTGCGTCGTCGAGGTGTTCGCCACCGCGGAGGCCAGCGCGTCCTGCGCCCCCCTCCGCGACGCCGTCGTGCAGGCGGGTCTGCGCTGGCAGTACGCCGACGAACCCGCGGTGGCCTCGCTCTCCGGAACGGTCACCCCGCAGGGTGTGGTGGCGGTCTGCCGGTACGTCGACGTCGCGCTCGAGACCTTGCTGCACGCCGACGACTCCGGCGACCCCGACCCCGACGGCACCGGACCGCGCACGATCGCGATCTGCGCGGACGTCCGTGACCCCGGGAACGCCGGGACGATCATCCGGACCGCGGACGCCGCGGGCGCACGCGCCGTCGTGCTCGCCGGTCACAGCGTCGATCCCTACAACGACAAGACCGTGCGCGCGACCGTCGGGAGCCTGTTCCACCTGCCACTGGTCGTCGAGGCAGAGCCGACCTCCGCCGTACGCGCGCTCCAGGGTGCCGGGTGGACCGTGCTGGCCGCCGACGGTCACGGCGAGGCCGACCTGTTCGACGCCGGTGACCTGCTCGACGGCAGGGTCGCGTGGCTGTTCGGCAACGAGGCGTGGGGCCTGCCCCCTGAGCTCGCTGCCCTCGCGGACCACCGGGTCGCGATCCCGATCCTCGGCCGTGCCGAGAGCCTCAACCTGGCCACGGCAGCGGCCGTGTGCCTCTATGCGTCGGCAGCGGCGGCGAGGGCTGCCGGTCGCTAGCGTGGGGTCCGTGATCCCGACCTCGGCCGACGCCTACGATCTGCTGCCCGACGGGGTGGTGCTCGCCGACGCCGACGGCGACGTCCTCGTGGTCAACGAGGTGGCGCGGCGGATGCTCGGTCCTGCAGCCAGACCCGGGGTGCCGCTGCGCGAGGCGATGACGCTGCAGGACCGCGAGGGCAACGCGTGGTTCGCCACGGTGGGCCCCTATCGCGGCCTCTCGACGCGCAGGGCGATCCCCGAGCAGGCGTGGTTCACCGAGGACGGCACCGAGCTGCTGGTGCACACCCGGATCCGGCGTACCGGCCGGGGCGGACCCGTCGACCACGTGGCCGTCGCGCTGCGATCCGCCCGCGGCCGGGAGAGGCTGGACCGTGAGCGCTCAGACCTCGTCGCGACCGTCGCTCATGAGCTGCGCTCGCCGCTGACGGGGGTGAAGGGCTTCGTCGGCACCCTGCTGAACAAGTGGGACCGGCTCAACGACGAGCAGAAGAGGCTCATGCTCACCACCGCCCACTCCGATGCGGAGCGCCTCTCGCGGCTGATCACCGAGCTCCTCGACGTGGCCCGCATCGACACCGGCCGGCTCCCGCTCTATCCGCGAGAGTTCGAGATCGGACCCTGTGTGGAACGCATCCTGAGCTCCGTGCGGGCCGGAACCAGCCGGACGGTGCTGCACACCGACGAAGACCCTCAGGCGACCGTCTTCGCGGATCCGGACAAGTTCATCCAGGTCGTCACCAACCTCGTGGAGAACGCGATCAGGCATGGCGAGGGAGAGGTCCGGGTGGCCACTCGGCCGCTCACCGAGCCCGTCCGGGGTGTGGAGATCCTCGTCGACGACGAGGGCGACGGGATCCCCGAGGGGATCCGCACGCGGGTGTTCACCAAGTTCTGGAAGTCCGGTGTCAGCGGGGGATCCGGCCTCGGCATGTACATCGTCAATGGCCTGACTCGGGTCCACGGCGGCACCGTCGAGATCCTCGACGGGCCTCGCGGTGGCGCACGGGTACGGGTGCTGTGGCCGACCGCCCCGGCCGACGACGAGGGGCCGGCCGACGAATCCGGTTCGCGGGCCGGGCGCCCGGCTTCCTAGACTGCCCCCTGCAGCCCGCCGGCGAACCGCGTCGGCACGCAAGCGTCGAAAGGCAGTCGATGTCGGGTCCCAACTCCGAGTACGACCCGGTCCAGGTGACCCCCCTCGAAGCGGTGGAGGTCGACCGGATGCGTGACGACGCCCTGGCTGCGATCGACGCTGCTGCCGACCTGGCTGCCCTCAAGCAGGTCCGCCAGGCCCACGCCGGTGATCGCTCGCCGCTCGCCCTGGCCAATCGCGAGATCGGCGCGCTTCCGCCCGCCGCGCGCAAGGAGGCCGGCCTGCGGGTCGGGCAGGCCCGCGGCGCGGTCGGCCAGGCCCTCGCCGCCCGGCAGGAGGTGCTCGAGGCCGCGGCCGAGGAGCAGATGCTGGTCGAGGAGACAGTCGACGTGACGCTGCCGTGGGACCGCCAGGCACGAGGCGCCCGGCACCCGATCACCACCTTCTCGGAGCGGATCGCCGACGTCTTCGTCGCGATGGGGTGGGAGGTAGCGGAGGGCCCGCTGATCGAGGCCGAGTGGCTCAACTTCGACGCGCTCAACCTCGGTCCGGACCACCCCGCCCGGACCATGCAGGACACCTTCTGGACCGAGCCGGCCGAGGACCACGTCGTGCTCCGCACGCACACCTCGCCGGTGCAGGCGCGCACGATGCTCACCCGGACCCCGCCGATCTACGTGGTCTGTCCGGGGCGCGTCTTCCGGACCGACGAGTACGACGCCACCCACAGCCCGGTCTTCCACCAGGTGGAGGGCCTCGTGATCGACGAAGGCATCACGATGGCCCACCTGCGAGGGTCCCTGGACCACATGCTTCAGGCTCTCTTCGGTCCGGGGATCACCACGCGGTTCCGGCCGTCGTACTTCCCGTTCACCGAGCCGTCCGCGGAGATGGACATGGTCTGCTTCGTCTGCCGTGGCGCGGCCCCGGCCGTCGACTCGTGCCGCACCTGCCGTGGCGAGGGCTGGATCGAGCTCGGCGGCTGCGGCGTGGTGAACCCGCGCGTGCTGACCGCCTGTGGGGTCGACGCCGAGCGCTACACCGGCTTCGCCTTCGGCTTCGGCATCGACCGGATGCTGATGTTCCGGCACGGCATCGAGGACCTCCGTGACCTCTTCGAGGGCGACGTCCGCTTCACCACTGCGTTCGGACAGGAGATCTGATGCGCGCCCCCGTCTCATGGATCCGCGAGTACGTCGACCTTCCGGACGACGTCACCGCCGCGGACCTGGCCGCCCGACTCACCGCACTCGGCCTCAAGCTCGAAGCGCTCGACCGGCCCGGCCACGACATCACCGGACCGCTGGTGATCGGCCGGGTGCTCAGCCGCGAGCCCGAGCCGCAGAAGAACGGCAAGACCATCAACTGGTGCCAGGTCGACGTCGGCGTCGCCAACGGCACCGGCGAGCCCCAGGGCATCGTCTGTGGAGCGCACAACTTCGAGGTCGGCGATCTCGTCGTCGTCGTGCTGCCCGGGGGCGTGCTGCCAGGGAGCCAAGGGTCGGGCCCGGTGGAGATCTCCGCGCGGAAGACCTACGGGCACCTCTCCGCGGGGATGATCTGCTCCGCGAAGGAGCTGGGCCTGGGTGATGACCACTCCGGCATCATCGTGCTCCCCGCCGACGCGGGTCAGCCCGGCGACGACGTCTTCGAGCTCCTGCAGCTGCGTGACGAGGTCATCGAGTTCGAGATCAACCCCGATCGCGCCTATGCGCTGTCGCTGCGGGGGATCGCCCGCGAGGCCGCCCTGGCGTACGACGTGCCCCTCCGCGACCCGGCCGAACGTGACACCCCGGCCGGCAACGACCAGGGGCAGCCCGTGGTCGTTGACGACCCCGGCGGCTGCCCCGTCTTCGTGACCCGCACCGTGACCGGCTTCGACCCCGCCGCGCCGACGCCCCGCTGGATGGCTCGTCGGGTCCAGCTCGCCGGGATGCGCCCGATCAGCCTCGCGGTGGACATCACCAACTACGTGATGCTGGAGATCGGACAGCCCATCCACGGCTACGACCGTGACCGGCTGACCGGCCCGATCCGGGTGCGGCGTGCCGGCGAGGGAGAGCGGCTGACCACCCTCGACGGGGTGGACCGGCGGCTGAGCGTCGAGGACCTGCTGATCACCGACGACACCGGGCCGATCGGGCTCGCCGGCGTGATGGGCGGTCGGACGACCGAGCTGTCCTCGACCACCACCAACATCGTGATCGAGGCCGCCCACTTCGAGCCGGTCAGCATCTTCCGGACCCAGAGGCGTCACAAGCTGCCGAGTGAGGCGTCCAAGCGATTCGAGCGTGGCGTCGACCCGACCGTGCCCCAGGCGGCGGCGGACCGGGTCGCCGAGCTGCTGGTCAGGTACGGCGGCGGCACGGTCGATCCTGGGGTGACCGTGGTCGGCGCTCCGCCGCCGGCGCGGACCGTCACCGCGACCACCGACCTTCCCGCCCGGGTGACCGGGATGCCGATCGACGCAGCCACCACGGTTGCTCACCTCGAGGCAGTCGGGTGCGCGGTCACCGTGGACGGTGCCGTGCTGACGGCCACCGTCCCACCGTGGCGGCCGGACCTGAGCGACCCCTTCGACCTGGTCGAGGAGGTCGCCCGGATCGTCGGGTACGACCAGGTGCCGTCGGTCGTCCCGCGGCCGACCGCGGGCAAGGGGCTCACCCGGGAGCAGCGACTGCGTCGTCGGGTCGGTCGGTTCCTGGCCGGGGCCGGCGCGGTCGAGGTGCTCAACTTCCCGTTCGTGGGCGAGGCGGCCCTGGACGCACTGGGCCTTCCAGAGGGCGACCCGTGGCGGCGGACGGTGCGGCTGGCCAACCCGATCTCGAGCGAGGAGCCGTCGTACACCTCGACGCTGCTGCCCGGCGTGCTGCGCACGGCGGCTCGCAACCTGGGTCGGGGCGCGGCCGGTGTGGCGCTGTTCGAGACCGGCACGGTCGCGGTTCCGGTGGACCGGGGACCAGCACCGATCTACGGAGTGCAGATCCGCCCCTCATACGCCGAGGTCGGCAAGCTCGAGGAGGCGCTGCCCAGTCAGCCCTTGCACCTCGCGGTCGTGCTCGCCGGCGAGCACGACCGGTCCGGCTGGTGGGGCGCGGGCCGGACGGCCGGATGGGCGGACGCTGTCGGACTGGTCCGCGACCTCGCGACCGAGCTCGGAGTCAGTGCGGCGACGCGGACCGCCTCACGGATGCCGTGGCACCCAGGCCGGTGTGCCGCGCTGGTGCTGGACGGCGGTGCTGAGCTCGGTCATGCGGGCGAGCTGCACCCACGGGTCTGCGCCGCCTTCGGCCTGCCACGCGGTACGGCGGCCCTGGAGATCGACCTCGACCTGCTCATGGCCGCAGCCGTCGACATCGTGCCCGCCCCGACGTTCTCCACCTATCCGCTGGCCAAGGAGGACGTCGCGCTCGTGGTCGCCGACGACGTCCCGGCCGCGGACGTGGCGGCGACGCTGCGGGCCGGTGCCGGTGCGCTCTGCGAGTCGGTGCGGCTCTTCGATGTGTTCACCGGAGAGCAGGTGGGCGAGGGGCGCAAGTCGCTGGCCTTCGCGCTTCGCTTCCGCGCCTCGGATCGCACGCTGACCGAGGCGGAGACGGCTGCCGCGCGCGACGCCGCGGTGGCGCTGGCCGCCGAGCGGCACGCAGCCGTCCAACGGGTCTGACCGGCGCGGTCAGGGCCGCTCGGAGACCGCCTTGATGAGCTGGGCGACGATCACCCGGTCGTCGCGCTCCCGGTCGCCGTGCCGGTAGTGGGCGACCACCAGCACCAGCCGGCCCGGATGGTGGGCGCGGACGTCGGCCAGGCCGAGGACGGTGTCGGGAGCGTGTGACGTCTCGGAGCGGACCGTGTAGGTCAGGGTGCCGCCGTACGTCTCCAGCCGGACCTCCTGGCCGACCCGGAGCCGGTCGAGATGGTTGAAGACGGCGATCGACGTGCTCGAGGCCGCGCCGACCACCACGACCGTGTCCGAGCCCGGGCTGCCGGGCAGCCCGCGGGTGGCGAGCCGCTGCACCTGGTCGGCCGTGTCTGGGATCAGCCGGCCGGTGGTGGTCTGCAGGGCGGCGGCGAATCCGGCGTCGACGAGGTTGCCGATCACCAGCCGGTGTGGTGGCTCGGCGGGAACGGGGGAGGGCGCAGTCGTCGGCGTGCCGCTCGCGCTGGGTCCTCTGCTGGCCTTCCCGCCCGGACTGCTGCTGGGGCTGGTGGTGGGGCTGTTGGGTGCCGTGCTCGTGGTCGGGCCGACGCCCGAGGTGGCGGGCGGCTTCGCCGTACCGTCTCCCGAGCTGGCGAGGAGCCGCGGCAGCAACACCGCGGCCACCACTACGACCAGCAGGATCGCAGCCGCGCCGAACAGCCAGCCCCGACTGCGCCCGGCTGTCGGGCCCTCCGCTCGATGGCTCCCCGGCATTCGCCGAGCGTATCCGCCGGCGAACCGATCCCTGTTTTGTGATCATGCATCGGCATGTATAGTCATGCAGATGAAGACGTATCGGGTCGCTGTCGCCGGGGCCAGCGGGTACGCCGGCGGCGAGGTGCTGCGGCTGCTGCTCGGCCATCCGCAGGTGGAGATCGGGAGCCTGACAGGTGCGTCGAACGCCGGCACCGCGCTGGGATCACTGCAGCCACACCTCGTGCCGCTCGCCGATCGGGTGCTCGCCGAGACGAGTGCGGAGACCCTGGCCGGACACGACGTGGTAGTCCTCGCCCTGCCGCACGGTCAGTCCGGCGAGATCGCGGCCCAGCTCGGTGAGGACGTGGTGGTCATCGACTGCGGCGCCGACCACCGGCTGACCGACGAGGGGGCTTGGCAGCAGTTCTACGGCTCGGCGTACGCCGGGAGCTGGCCCTACGGGCTGCCCGAGCTGCCCGGCCACCGGGAGCGGCTGGTCGGAGCATCCCGGATCGCGGTGCCCGGCTGCTACCCGACGGTGACGAGCCTGGCGCTGGCCCCCGCGGTGGCGGCGGGCCTGGTCGAGCCCGACGACCTCGTCGTGGTTGCCGCGTCCGGCACCAGCGGGGCCGGCAAGAAGCCCGCACCGCACCTGCTGGGCAGCGAGGTGATGGGCTCCACCTCGGCGTACGGCGTCGGCGGCACCCACCGACACACTCCTGAGATCCTGCAGAACCTCGGCGCGCTGACCGACCAGCCGGTGCGGCTCAGCTTCACGCCGGTGCTGGTGCCGATGCCGCGGGGGATCCTCGCGACGTGTACGGCGACCCTCGTCGCGGGCACCTCGATCGACGACCTCCGGGCCGCCTATGCCAAGGCGTACGACGACGAGCCCTTCGTGCACCTGCTGGCGGAAGGCAGCTGGCCGACCACGCAGGCGGTCCTCGGCTCGAACAGCGTGCACCTCCAGGTGGCCGTCGACGCCGCGGCCGGGCGCGCCGTCGTAGTGGGTGCCGTCGACAACCTGGCGAAGGGCACCGCGGGCGCGGCGGTGCAGTGCCTCAACCTGGCGCTCGGGTTGCCCGAGGACGCCGGACTGACCACGGTGGGAGTCGCCCCGTGAGCGCGCCGACGAACCACACGCTGCACCGCTATCCGGAGCGTCTCGTCGTCGCGGGCCTGCCGGCGGGCGCCGAGGTGCCCGCCTGGGCGGAGTCGTCGAGCGTCTTCGCGGTGATCGCCACCGCTGAGGAGACCACCGTGGTGTGCGCGGGGCGGTCGGTGCCGAAGAAGGTCCGCCAGCACGGCAGGTTCACCGCGTTCGCGGTGAAGGGGCCGTTGGACTTCGCCCTGACGGGTGTGCTGGCCGGGCTGTTGGAGCCGCTCGCCGCGGAGGACATCAGCGTGTTCACGCTGTCGACGTACTCCACGGACTGGATCCTCGTGCCTACCGAGCGCGCCGACGACGCCGAGGAGTGCTGGCGACGACGAGGCGACACCGTCGTCCCCGCCCCCGTCCACTCCTGAGCAGAAGGATCCATCGATGAGCATCACCCACCCCCGGGGCTTTCGGGCCGCCGGCGTCGCCGCCGGGCTGAAGGCCAGCGGAGCCCCCGACATGGCGTTGGTCGTCAACGACGGCCCGACCCACGACAACGCCACCGTCTTCACCAGCAACCGCTGCAAGGCCAACCCTGTGCTCTGGAGCGAGCAGGTCGTCAAGGACGGCACCGTGCGTGCGGTCGTGCTGAACTCCGGCGGGGCGAACTGCTATACGGGTCCGGACGGCTTCCAGACGACCCACGCCGTCGCCGAGCAGGTGGCCGGGGCCATCGGCGCAGGCGCGATCGACGTGGTCGTCTGCTCGACCGGCCTGATCGGCCTCGCCAACGACCGCAGCCGGCTGCTCGACGGGGTGACGGCCCTGCACGGCGCGTTGTCGGAGGACGGCGGTCACGACGCGGCCACCGCGATCATGACGACCGACACCGTGCCGAAGGAGGTCGTCGTCGAAGGCGCCGGCTGGTCGATCGGCGGGATGGCCAAGGGGGCCGGCATGCTGGCCCCGCAGCTGGCCACCATGTTGGTGGTGCTGACCACGGACGCCGTCGTACCCGCCGCGGACCTCGACACCGCGCTGCGGGCGGCCACCCGGGTCAGCTTCGACCGTCTGGACTCCGACGGCTGCATGTCGACCAACGACACGGTGACCCTGCTGGCCAGCGGGGCGAGCGGGATCACGCCCACGGTGGAGGACTTCACCCGGGCGCTGACCCAGACGTGCAGCGACCTGGCCATGCAGCTGCTCGGCGACGCCGAGGGCGCGGACCACGAGATCGCGATCACCGTGCTCAACGCGGCCAGCGAGCAGGATGCCGTCGACGTCGGCCGCAGCATCGCGCGCAGCAACCTGTTCAAGGCCGCGGTCTTCGGAAAGGACCCCAACTGGGGCCGCGTACTGGCCAGCATCGGGACCACGGCCGCCGCGTTCGACCCCGCCGACCTCGACGTCGCGATGAACGGTGTGTGGGTCTGCCGAAGCTCCACCCCGTACGCCGACCCGGCCGAGGTCGACCTCGCACCCCGTGAGGTGACGGTGACCGTCGACCTCAAGGCGGGCCAGGAGCGTGCGACCGTCTGGACCAACGACCTGACGCACGCCTACGTCCACGAGAACAGCGCGTACTCCTCATGACGACCTCACCAACGGGCGACGAGCCCGATCTGCGCCCGGCGGTCGACCCCACGAAGGCCGTCACGCTGGCGGCCGCGCTGCCGTGGCTGATGCGGTACCACGGCAAGGTCGTCGTGGTGAAGTACGGCGGCAACGCGATGACCGACGACGCTTTGAAGCGGGCGTTCGCCGAGGATGTCGTCTTCCTGCGGTACGCCGGCTTCAAGCCCGTCGTGGTGCACGGGGGAGGACCGCAGATCTCCCAGATGCTCGACCGCCTGGGCATCCACAGCGAGTTCAAGGGCGGCCTGCGCGTCACCACCGACGAGGCCATGGACGTGGTCCGGATGGTGCTGGTCGGTCAGGTCCAGCGGGAGCTGGTCGGCCTGATCAATGCGCACGGCCCGCTGGCGGTCGGACTGTCCGGCGAGGACGGCGGGCTGTTCACCGCTCGCCGTACGGGCACGGTCGTGGACGGCGAGGAGGTCGACCTCGGCCTGGTCGGCGAGGTCGCGTCCGTGCAGCCCGAGGCGGTGCTGGACGTGATCGAGGCGGGTCGGATCCCGGTGATCTCCTCGGTGGCCCCGGATCCGGGCGGAGCGGTGCACAACGTCAATGCCGACACGGCCGCCGCAGCCCTCGCGATCGCCCTGCGGGCCGAGAAGCTGCTGGTGCTCACCGACGTGGAGGGCCTCTACCGCGACTGGCCGGACAGCGAGGACGTCATCGGCGAGATCAGCCCGGAGGCACTGGCCGAGCTGATGCCGCGACTCGCCAGCGGGATGGTCCCGAAGATGCAGGCGTGCCTGAATGCAGTGACCGGCGGGGTGCCGCGCGCCACGGTCGTCGACGGCCGCGAGCCACACGCGGTGCTGCTGGAGATCTTCACCGACGAGGGCGTCGGCACCCAGGTCCTGCCCGGGGTGGACACCAAGATCAGGAAGGCCAAGGCCCATGACTGACCTGCAGGAGCGGTACGCCGCCTCGCTGATGAACACCTTCGGCCAGCCGCTGCTGGTGCTGGCCCGGGGCCGCGGAGCGCACGTCTGGGACACCGACGGCAAGGAGTACGTCGACCTGCTCGGCGGGATCGCCGTCAATGCGCTCGGGCACGCCCACCCGCGTCTCGTCGAGGCCGTCACCGGACAGCTGCAGACGCTCGGCCACGTCTCGAACTTCTTCACCACCGAGCCCCAGGTCGCGCTCGCCGAGAAGCTGATCGCACTGCTCGGCACCCCGGGCAAGGCGTTCTTCACCAACTCCGGCACCGAGGCCAACGAGGCCGCTCTCAAGCTGACCCGGCGGACCGGCCGCACCCATCTCGTCGCCGGCGAGGGCGCGTTCCACGGACGGACGATGGGCGCGCTGGCGCTGACCGCGAAGGCGGCGTACCGCGAGCCCTTCGAGCCGCTGCCTGGCGACGTCTCCTTCGTGCCGTACGGCGACGCCGAGGCGCTCGCCGGGGCGGTGACCGATCGCACCGCGGCTGTCGTCCTGGAGCCGATCCAGGGCGAGGCCGGTGTGGTCGTCCCACCCGACGGCTACCTCGCCGCCGCCCGGGAGCTCACGCGAGAGCGCGGCGCGCTGCTCTGGCTCGATGAGGTGCAGACCGGGATGGGCCGGACCGGCGGCTGGTTCGCCGCCGCAGACCAGCCGACCATCGCACCTGACGTGGTCACCCTGGCCAAGGGGCTGGCCGGCGGGTTCCCGATCGGCGCCTGCCTCGCCACCGGGGCAGCTGCCGACCTGCTCCAGCCCGGCAACCACGGCACCACCTTCGGCGGCAACCCGGTGGCCTGCGCGGCCGCGTTAGCGGTGATCGAGACCATCGAGGACGAGGGCCTGCTCGAGCACGCGGCGACCCTCGGTCACACGCTGACAGAGGGCCTCGCAGCCGACCCACGGGTGGCCGAGGTGCGCGGGGAGGGCCTGCTGATCGGGCTGGACCTGACCGAGTCGAGGTCGGCCGAGGTGACCGCCGCCGCACGGCAGGCGGGCTTCATCATCAACAACCCGACACCCGCGCGGATCCGGCTCGCGCCACCGTTGGTGCTCACCGAGCAGGACGTCGCGGACTTCCTCGCGGCCTGGCCCGGCATCCTCGACGCCGCGATAACGGAGGCCGGTCGATGAGGAGCTTCTTGCGCGACGACGACCTGACTCCGGAGGAGCAGCACGCCCTCCTCGACCTGGCCGTCCGGATGAAGTCCGCCCCCTTCGGCCATCGGCCGCTGGCCGGCCCGGAGACGGTCGCGATGATCTTCGACAAGCCGACCCTGCGCACCCAGGCGTCCTTCGCGGCGGGCATCGCCGAGCTCGGCGGCCACCCCATGCTGGTCGACGGCACCCTCGCCGGGATCGGGGTGCGGGAGTCGATCGCCGACGTCGCTCGTGTCCTGGGACGACAGGCCGGCATCATCGTCTGGCGCACCGGCGACCAGTCCCGGATCGACGAGATGGCGGCGTACGCCGGCGTCCCGGTCGTGAACGCGTTGACCGACCAATTCCATCCCTGCCAGCTGCTCGCGGACCTGCTCACCGTCCGCGAGCACCACGGGTCGCTCGAAGGGCGTTCGGTGGCCTTCGTGGGCGACGTCGGCTGCAACATGGGCCACTCCTGGCTGCTCGCCGGGGCGACCGCCGGCATGCATGTCCGGGTCAGCGGCCCCAGCGGCTACGAGCCCGACCCCGACGTGCTGGCGGCTGCGCAGCAGATCGCCGCGGGAACCGGGGGATCCGCGACCGTCGTCGCCGACCCCCGGGATGCCGCCGAGGCAGCCGACGTCCTCGTGACGGACACCTGGGTCTCGATGGGCAAGGAGGACGAGGCCGCCGCGCGGGCGGCGGCATTCGGGCCCTGGCAGCTCAACGCGGAGCTGCTGGCCCTGGCCGACCCGGCCGCCCTGGTGCTGCACTGCCTTCCCGCCTACCGGGGCAAGGAGATCACCGCGGAGGTGCTCGACGGTCCTCGAAGCGCGGTGTGGGACGAGGCCGAGAACCGTCGGCACGCCCAGAAGGCGGTGCTCGCCTGGCTCTCGGAGCAGCGCCGATGAACGGGCAGATCCCGCCGACCAAGAGCGCGCGGCAGCAGCGGATCGTGGAGCTGCTCGAGCACGCCGAGGTCCGCTCCCAGACCGAGCTGGCGGACCTGCTGGCGGCCAACGGCGTCTCGGTCACCCAGGCCACGCTGTCGCGGGACCTCGTCGAGCTCGACGCGATCAAGGTGCGGGCGGCCTCCGGTGCGCTGGTGTACGCCGTACCCAGCGAGGGCGGCGATCGGACGCCTCTGGTGGCGCGGGACTCCGTCGCCGGCGAGGCTCGACTCGCCCGTCTCTGCGCCGAGCTGCTCGTCTCCGCCGAGGCGAGCGCCAACCTCGTCGTGCTCCGCACCCCGCCCGGCGCGGCGAACTTCCTCGCCTCGGCGATGGACAAGGCGGAGATGATCGACGTGCTCGGCACGATCGCCGGTGACGACTCGGTGCTGGTGATCGCCCGCGACCCCTCCGGCGGCGATGCGCTCGTGCGACGATTCCTGGCCATGGCCAACCGCGGATCCCTGGGAGGGCCCTCGTGAACACCACCAACACCGGTGCCCTGTGGGGTGGCCGGTTCGCCGCCGGCCCGAGCCCCGAGCTCGAGGCCCTGTCGCGGTCCACGCACTTCGACTGGCGGCTGACGCCCTATGACCTGGCCGGGTCACGGGCGCACGCCCGGGTGCTGCACTCCGCCGGGCTGCTCACCGACGGTGAGTTGGACGGGCTGCTCACCGGTCTCGACCGACTGGGGGAGCGGTACGCCGACGGCAGCCTGCAGCCGGACCCGACCGACGAGGACGTCCACGGCGCCCTCGAGCGGCTGCTGCTCGACGAGGTCGGCCCCGAGCTCGGTGGCCGGCTACGGGCCGGACGGTCCCGCAACGACCAGATCGCCACCCTGTTCAAGGCCTTCCTGCGCGACCACGCCACATCGGTCGCGGGTCTGCTGCTGGACCTCGCCGGGGCGCTGGCCGACCAGGCCGAGGCGCACCTCGGCGCAATCATGCCGGGTCGCACGCACCTGCAGCACGCCCAGCCTGTGCTGCTCTCGCACCACCTGCTCGCTCACGCGTGGCCACTGCTGCGCGATGTCGACCGGCTGGCCGACTGGGACGATCGGGTCGCTGCGGACTCGCCGTACGGCGCGGGCGCGCTGGCCGGCTCCAGCCTCGGCCTGGATCCGGAGGCAGTGGCCCGCGAGCTGGGGTTCTCGGGCTCCACGGCGAACTCGATCGACGGCACCGCAAGTCGTGACTTCGTCGCGGAGTTCGCGTTCGTGACCGCGATGGCGGGCGTCGACGTGAGCCGTCTCGCCGAGGAGGTCTGCCTGTGGGCGACCCGGGAGTTCGGCTTCGTCGTACTCCACGACGGCTACTCGACAGGGTCGAGCATCATGCCGCAGAAGAAGAACCCCGACATCGCCGAGCTGGCTCGCGGCAAGAGCGGACGGCTGGTCGGCAACCTGTCCGGTCTGCTCGCCACCCTCAAGGGCCTGCCGCTCGCATACAACCGCGACCTGCAGGAGGACAAGGAGCCGGTCTTCGACTCCATCGACACCCTCGAGGTCCTGCTCCCGGCGTTCACGGGAATGGTCGCGACCTTGACGTTCGACACCGAGCGGATGGCGGTCCTGGCGCCGCAGGGCTTCTCGCTGGCCACCGATATCGCGGAGTGGCTGGTGCGAGCGCGGGTGCCGTTCCGCGAGGCGCACGAGCTCGCCGGCGCCTGCGTGCAGGCCTGCGAGCAGCGCGGCATCGAGCTGCACGAGCTCTCCGACGCCGACTTCGCCGCGATCGACCCGCGGCTGACCTCCCAGGTGCGCGACGTGCTCAGCGCGGAGGGGTCGGTCGCATCGCGGGAGGGCCGCGGAGGCACGGCGCCGGTGCGGGTGGCCGAGCAGCTCGCCGAGCTGCGTGCCGCGGTGGATCGGCACCGTGCCCGGCTGGGCTGAGGGCCGACCGCTGGAGGTGGCGCCGCGGTTGCTGAACGCGGTGCTGCGGCACGAGGATGTCGCCGTCCGGATCACCGAGGTCGAGGCGTACGACGGCGCCCACGACCCGGGTTCCCATGCGTTCCGGGGGAGGACCAACCGCAATGCAGTGATGTTCGGGCCGCCCGGGCACCTCTACGTGTACTTCACCTACGGCATGCACCACTGCGCGAACCTGGTCACCGGCGCCGATGGCGACCCGGGCGCGGTGCTGATCCGGGCCGGTGAGGTCGTCGATGGGCTCGACCTGGCCCGATCCAGACGGGGGAGGTCGACGGACCGCGACCTCGCACGCGGCCCGGCACGGCTGTGCCAGGCGCTCGGCCTGACCCTGACCGACAACGGGATCCCGGCCGATCTCGAGGCGGGAACGCCGCCGCCGTCGTACGCGACCGGCCCGCGGGTCGGACTGCGGCACGCCGCGGACCGCCCCTGGCGGTTCTGGATCCCCGGCGACCCGACGGTCTCCCGCTACGTCCCCGCGAAGAGGCTCGACCGGGGGTGACCCGGTCGACCGTGCACCGACCGGGCCTTGACGAGCCGCGGGCCGCACCCGAGGCTGATCGGGTCCGGCACGGCACTGGAAGGTGGCACCATGGCCCAGCTCATCGTCCTCTACGGGCATCCCACGGACCCGTCGGCCTTCGACGACCACTACACCGGTCACCACGTGCCGCTCGCGAAGACCGTTCCCGGTTGCCGGGCGATGAGCTGGGGCCATCTGACCACCCTCGACGGGAGCCGGCCGGACTACTACCTCAGTGCGGTGCTCACGTTCGACTCCGTGGAGTCGCTCAAGCGCTCGCTGGCCACTCCCGAGGGTCAGGCGGTCGCCGCCGACGTCGGGACGTTCGCTACCGGCGGGGCCACGGTCCTCGTCCAAGAGGACTGAGTACGCCGTGCCGCTCGACACCGCCAGCCTGAACCAGCTGATGCCGTTCGGTGCCCACCTGGGTCTCGACCTGGTCTCCGCTACGCCCGAGGAGGTGGTCGCCACGCTCTCGTGGCGTGCCGAGCTGTGCACTGCAGGAGGCCTCTTGCACGGAGGTGCGTTGATGGGCCTCACCGACTCCGTCGGTGGCGTGGTCGCGTTCCTCAACCTGCCCGAGGGCGTCACCACGTCCACCATCTCATCCAGCTCGGTGTTCCTCCGCGGTGCGCGCGAGGGGCTCGTCACGGCGACGGGCCGTCGACTGCACCGCGGACGCAGCACGATCGTCGTCGAGACCACAGTGACCGACGAGCAGGGGCGTGCGCTCGTCCGGACCACCCAGACCCAGGCCGTCCTCGTCCCCACCAGCTGAACCCGTTGGCCCGGCCCGCGGCCGATGGGTGAGGATGGGACGACAGCACTGACCCGGAAAGGCCCGATGTGTCCATCGACCCCCACCTCCTCGACGATCTCGAGTGGCGCGGACTGATCGCGCACGCGACGGACCGCGATGCCCTGCGCGAAGCGCTCACGACGGGCAGCGTGCGGTTCTACGTGGGGTTCGACCCGACCGCCCCGAGCCTGCACATGGGCCACCTCGTCCAGATCCTCACCGCAAAGCGGCTCCAGCAGGCGGGACACACGCCGTACGCACTGGTCGGCGGCGCCACCGGGATGATCGGCGACCCGAGGGAGTCGGGCGAACGGACCCTCAACGACCTCGACACGGTCAAGCAGTGGGTCGACCGCGTGCGCCACCAGATCGAGCCGTTCTTGTCCTTCGAGGGCGAGAACGCCGCGACGATGGTGAACAACTACGACTGGACGGCCAGCCTGTCGACGATCGACTTCCTGCGTGACATCGGCAAGCATTTCCCGGTCAACCGGATGCTGGCCCGAGACGTGGTGCGCAGCCGGCTGGAGGCGGGCATCAGCTACACCGAGTTCAGCTACGTCCTGCTGCAGTCGATGGACTTCTTGAACCTCTACCGCGACCACGGCGTACGGCTGCAGTTCGGCGGCTCCGACCAGTGGGGCAACCTCACCGCCGGCGTGGACCTGATCAGGCGGAGCGTCGGCGGGCAGGCGCACGCGATCGCCACACCGCTGATGACCCGGTCGGACGGCACGAAGTACGGCAAGACCGAGGGCGGCGCCCTGTGGCTGGACTCCGACATGATGTCGCCGTACGCCTTCCACCAGTTCTGGCTCAACGTCGAGGATGCCAAGGTCGGCGAGCTGCTCCGGGTGTTCACCTTCCTGCCCAGGGACGAGATCGAGTCGCTCGAGGCGCAGACGGACGAGAAGCCCTTCCTGCGGGCCGGCCAGAAGGCACTCGCGGACGAGGTCACCACCCTGGTCCACGGCGAGAAGGAGACGGCGCAGGCGAAGGCTGCGGCGTCCGCCCTCTTCGGTGGCGGTGAGCTCCGCGCGCTGAGCCCGACGACCCTGTCCGCCGCGCTCACCGAGGCCGGCGCTGCGGCCGCGCCACTGGGGACGCCGTACGTCGACCTGCTGGTGGCCGCCGGCCTGGCGAAGAGCAAGGGGGAGGCGCGTCGGACGATCAGCGAAGGCGGGGCCTACCTCAACAACGAGCGGGTGACCGACCCGGATCTCGTCCCCTGCGCCGACGACCTGATCGACGGCTGGGCAGTGCTGCGTCGCGGCAAGAAGCACCTCGCGGGCGTCAGACTGGGCTGATGGTCGGGACCTGGCAGGAGGACCTCGCCGCACGAGCACGGGCCACGCTGCCGGCCGCCCGCGTGGGAGTACGTCGTGACGGGCGCCCGGGAGGGCGTCACCGCCTCGGAGGCGCATGCCGCGTGGGCGTCGTACCGGCTCTGGCCGCGGATGCTCCGCGACGTGTCGGCAGTGGCCACCTCGACCACGCTGCTCGGCACCACCTACGGGATCCCCCTCGGGGTGGCCCCGACGTCGTTGCAGCGGTGCGCCGATCCGGAGGGCGAGCGGGCGATGGCGCGTGCCACCCGGACGGCCGGCGCACCCCACGTCGTGTCCAGCAACGCCGGCTTCCCCTTCGCCGCGATCGCCGCGGTCGGCGGTCCGTGGTGGCTGCAGGCCTACCTCACGACGGACCGCGCCGCCTGCTTGCCGATGCTCGAGGCCGCGGTGGCAGCCGGGGCGGAGGCCGTCGTGCTCACCGTCGACACTCCCTTCCCGGGCACCAAGTACGGCGTCGCGGACGCGGACTGGGTCGGCGTGGACCTGTCCTGGCACCGGTGCAACTACCCGAGCGGCACCGCTGCCGGGCAGCGCGGGGACTGGGCGCGGGACGTGGGGCCCGAGGACCTCGCGTGGCTCGCCGAGCAGACCGGTGTCCCCGTCGTGGTCAAGGGGATCCTGCGACCGGACGACGCGGACACCTGTGTCCAGGCCGGCGCGGCGGCGGTCTGGGTGTCCAACCACGGCGGTCGCCAGCTCGACCGGTCGGTCGCGACCGCGCACGTGCTGCCCACCGTCGTCGAGGCGGTCGACGGCCGTGCCGAGGTCTACGTCGACGGCGGCGTAGGTTCCGGTATCGATCTGGTCACGGCACTCGCCCTCGGCGCGGACGCGGCCTTCGTCGGGAGACTCCCCTGGCTGGCCCTGGCGGCCGGAGGCGAGTCCGAGGTACGGGCCGTTCTCGGCCGGCTGACCGAGGAACTGGTGGAGACGATGCGTCTCGCGGGCAGTGCGGACCCGGCCTCCTGCCGCGGCCTGACCGGGCCCGCAGAGGGGCCGTCCGAGGCCCGGATCGGCCGCTGACCTGCGTGAACAGGCACTGTGACCGGGGCCACCCCGGGCCGATTTGACGGCCGCCTCGGCGGCTGTCTAATGTTCTGCTCTGTCGCCACGGAGCGGCGGGACGCAAGGCCGAGAGGCCGGGCGGCCGGCCCGAGGCGAAACCCCCTTCACGACACCTCAGCCGAGGTGGTTCGAGTGCGCGCTCTGTCGGCCTCGGATCGGCTCGGAGCTTGGTCATGTGCGGGGAGCTGGGCAGGAAGCCCCGATTTGACTCGGGTTGGGTGGCCCGGTAAGTTTGCTCAGGTTGCCCCAGCGGGAAGGCCGAGAGGCCTGACTCTGGTGCGCGCTTGATCCTTGAGAACTCAACAGTGTGCCAAAAGTCGACGAATTAGTTTGACCCGTCCGACTCAGCCCCTCGATCCGCCTCGGCGGTGAGAGAAGAGTCGACGGTTCCTTTGGTAAGAAACGATGATTCTGACAACTATGTCAGTGTCTTCCTCTTGCCAGGACACTCCAAGAATTGGCGCGTGGCTCTCGAGTCGTGCGTCGCTAGATTTCAACGGAGAGTTTGATCCTGGCTCAGGACGAACGCTGGCGGCGTGCTTAACACATGCAAGTCGAGCGGTAAGGCTCCTTCGGGAGTACACGAGCGGCGAACGGGTGAGTAACACGTGAGCAATCTGCCCTTCACACTGGGATAACCCCCGGAAACGGGAGCTAATACCGGATACGACCACCTCGGACATCCGATGGTGGTGGAAAGCTCCGGCGGTGGAGGATGAGCTCGCGGCCTATCAGCTTGTTGGTGGGGTAACGGCCCACCAAGGCTTCGACGGGTAGCCGGCCTGAGAGGGTGACCGGCCACACTGGGACTGAGACACGGCCCAGACTCCTACGGGAGGCAGCAGTGGGGAATATTGGACAATGGGCGAAAGCCTGATCCAGCAACGCCGCGTGAGGGATGACGGCCTTCGGGTTGTAAACCTCTTTCAGCGGGGACGAAGCGCAAGTGACGGTACCCGCAGAAGAAGCACCGGCCAACTACGTGCCAGCAGCCGCGGTAATACGTAGGGTGCGAGCGTTGTCCGGAATTATTGGGCGTAAAGGGCTCGTAGGCGGTCTGTTACGTCGGGAGTGAAAACTCAGGGCTTAACCCTGAGCCTGCTTCCGATACGGGCAGACTAGAGGTATGCAGGGGAGAACGGAATTCCTGGTGTAGCGGTGAAATGCGCAGATATCAGGAGGAACACCGGTGGCGAAGGCGGTTCTCTGGGCATTACCTGACGCTGAGGAGCGAAAGTGTGGGGAGCGAACAGGATTAGATACCCTGGTAGTCCACACCGTAAACGTTGGGCGCTAGGTGTGGGGCTCATTCCACGAGTTCCGTGCCGCAGCTAACGCATTAAGCGCCCCGCCTGGGGAGTACGGCCGCAAGGCTAAAACTCAAAGGAATTGACGGGGGCCCGCACAAGCGGCGGAGCATGCGGATTAATTCGATGCAACGCGAAGAACCTTACCTAGGTTTGACATATGCGAGAAGCCTCCAGAGATGGAGGTCTCTTTGGACACTCGTATACAGGTGGTGCATGGCTGTCGTCAGCTCGTGTCGTGAGATGTTGGGTTAAGTCCCGCAACGAGCGCAACCCTCGTCCTATGTTGCCAGCGGGTAATGCCGGGGACTCATAGGAGACTGCCGGGGTCAACTCGGAGGAAGGTGGGGATGACGTCAAGTCATCATGCCCCTTATGCCTAGGGCTTCACGCATGCTACAATGGCCGGTACAAAGGGCTGCGATATCGCAAGATGGAGCGAATCCCAAAAAGCCGGTCTCAGTTCGGATTGGGGTCTGCAACTCGACCCCATGAAGTCGGAGTCGCTAGTAATCGCAGATCAGCAACGCTGCGGTGAATACGTTCCCGGGCCTTGTACACACCGCCCGTCACGTCACGAAAGTTGGCAACACCCGAAGCCAGTGGCCCAACCGTTTACGGAGGGAGCTGTCGAAGGTGGGGCGAGCGATTGGGACGAAGTCGTAACAAGGTAGCCGTACCGGAAGGTGCGGCTGGATCACCTCCTTTCTAAGGAGCATGACTGGCAGCCCCAGCAATGGGAATCACGCTGTCCAGGCTTTCTCTGTATCAGCCGGCGAATGTCCGGCGGCAGGGAATGCTCACTAGTGGAACGTCGACTATTTGGCGCGCGTCCGCCGCGATTCTCTCGTCAGTACAATCGCTACCCGCAAGGGTGGATCACGGAGTGGAACCTCGAGGGTTGAAACCGGAGACGCGTCAGGCACACTGTTGGGTCCTGAGGGATCGAGAGATCGAACCTCGGACGTAGGGCCTTCATCCCCTCGAACTGCCAGCCAGGCGGCTGGTAAGCGGGACCAGGATGGGGGACCGCCCGTATCTTGAGAACTACACAGTGGACGCGAGCATCTTTGTAGCAAGACAAGCTACTAAGGGCACATGGTGGATGCCTTGGCACCAAGAGCCGATGAAGGACGTAGGAGCCTGCGATAAGCCCCGGGAAGTTGGCAACCGAGCGTTGATCCGGGGATTTCCGAATGGGGAAACCCAGCTGGAGTCATGTCCAGTTACCTCTGCCTGAACACATAGGGCAGTTGGAGGGAACGTGGGGAAGTGAAACATCTCAGTACCCACAGGAAGAGAAAACAAAAGTGATTCCGAGAGTAGTGGCGAGCGAAATCGGAAGAGGCCAAACCACGTACGTGTGATAGCCGGCAGGCGTTGCGTATGTGGGGTTGTGGGGCCGCTTTGTTGGGTCTGCCGATCCAACACAGAGTAAGAAACCATCGTTGAAGTCGAAGCGGACTGGAAAGTCCCGGCATAGAGGGTGATACCCCCGTACACGTAAGACGATGGCTCTGAAGCGTCACCCCAAGTAACACGGAACCCCTGAAATTCCGTGTGAATCTGGCGGGACCACCCGTTAAGCCTAAATACTCCTTGGTGACCGATAGCGGACAAGTACCGTGAGGGAAAGGTGAAAAGTACCCCTGGCGGGGAGTGAAATAGTACCTGAAACCATGTGCCTACAAACCGTTGGAGCCTCGACTTGTCGGGGTGACAGCGTGCCTTTTGAAGAATGAGCCTGCGAGTTTGCGTTGTGTCGCAAGGTTAACCCGTGTGGGGTAGCCGTAGCGAAAGCGAGTCCGAATAGGGCGACTGAGTGGCACGATCAAGACCCGAAGCGAAGTGATCTATCCATGGGCAGGTTGAAGCGCGGGTAAGACCGCGTGGAGGACCGAACCCACTTAGGTTGAAAACTGAGGGGATGACCTGTGGATAGGGGTGAAAGGCCAATCAAACTTCGTGATAGCTGGTTCTCCCCGAAATGCATTTAGGTGCAGCGTTGCGTGTTTCTTGCCGGAGGTAGAGCACTGGATGGTCTAGGGGGCCCACAAGCTTACCGAAATCAACCAAACTCCGAATGCCGGTAAGTGAGAGCGCAGCAGTGAGACTGCGGGGGATAAGCTCCGTAGTCGAAAGGGAAACAGCCCAGACCATCAGCTAAGGTCCCTAAGCGATAACTAAGTGGAAAAGGATGTGAAGTCGCAGAGACAACCAGGAGGTTGGCTTAGAAGCAGCCACCCTTGAAAGAGTGCGTAATAGCTCACTGGTCAAGTGATTTCGCGCCGACAATGTAGCGGGGCTCAAGTTATCCACCGAAGCTATGGCATTCGCGTATGTACCAGGCCTTCGTGGTCCAGGTGCGCGGATGGGTAGGGGAGCGTCGTGTGGCGAGTGAAGCGGCGGAGTGATCCAGCCGTGGACGCCACACGAGTGAGAATGCAGGCATGAGTAGCGAATGAAGAGTGAGAAACTCTTCCGCCGAATGATCAAGGGTTCCAGGGTCAAGCTAATCTGCCCTGGGTAAGTCGGGACCTAAGGCGAGGCCGACAGGCGTAGTCGATGGACAACGGGTTGATATTCCCGTACCGGCAAAACAGCGCCCATGACGAACCCGGTGATGCTAAGTGCCCAAAACCTGGTGGAGTCCCTTCGGGGAACGATCCAGGCGGAGCGCACGACCCGAACCGGTAGTAGTCAAGCGATGGGGTGACGCAGGAAGGTAGTCGAACCGTGGCGATGGTTGTCCACGGCTAACCGTGTAGGACGCAACGTAGGCAAATCCGCGTTGCATATGTCTGAGACGGGACGGGGAGTCCTTATGGACGAAGTCGATGATCCTATGCTGTCGAGAAAAACCTCTAGCGAGCTGTGCGCCGCCCGTACCCCAAACCGACTCAGGTGATCAGGTAGAGAATACCAAGGCGATCGAGTGAACCATGGTTAAGGAACTCGGCAAAATGCCCCCGTAACTTCGGGAGAAGGGGGGCCGGATCCGTGAGCTGGCTTGCCCAGCAAAGCGGTGATGGCCGCAGAGACCAGGCCCAAGCGACTGTTTACTAAAAACACAGGTCCGTGCGAAGTCGTAAGACGATGTATACGGACTGACTCCTGCCCGGTGCTGGAAGGTTAAGGGGACGTGTTAGCTCTTCGGAGCGAAGCGCAGAACTTAAGCCCCAGTAAACGGCGGTGGTAACTATAACCATCCTAAGGTAGCGAAATTCCTTGTCGGGTAAGTTCCGACCTGCACGAATGGAGTAACGACTTGGGCGCTGTCTCAACCGTGGACTCGGCGAAATTGCAGTACGAGTAAAGATGCTCGTTACGCGCGGCAGGACGGAAAGACCCCGGGACCTTTACTACAACTTGGTATTGGTGTTTGGTTCGACTTGTGTAGGATAGGTGGGAGACTGTGAAACTCGGACGCCAGTTCGGGTGGAGTCAACGTTGAAATACCACTCTGGTCGTATTAGATATCTAACCTAGGTCCGTTATCCGGATCAGGGACAGTGCCTGGTGGGTAGTTTAACTGGGGCCGGTTGCCTCCTAAAATGTAACGGAGGCGCTCAAAGGTTCCCTCAGCCTGGTTGGCAATCAGGTTTCGAGTGTAAGTGCACAAGGGAGCTTGACTGTGAGAGTGACAACTCGAGCAGGGACGAAAGTCGGAACTAGTGATCCGGCGCTGGCATGTGGAAGCGGCGTCGCTCAACGGATAAAAGGTACCCCGGGGATAACAGGCTGATCTTCCCCAAGAGTCCATATCGACGGGATGGTTTGGCACCTCGATGTCGGCTCGTCGCATCCTGGGGCTGGAGTAGGTCCCAAGGGTTGGGCTGTTCGCCCATTAAAGCGGCACGCGAGCTGGGTTTAGAACGTCGTGAGACAGTTCGGTCCCTATCCGCCGCGCGCGCAGGAAACTTGAGAAAGGCTGTCCCTAGTACGAGAGGACCGGGATGGACGAACCTCTGGTGTGCCAGTTGTTCTGCCAAGAGCACGGCTGGTTAGCTACGTTCGGAAGTGATAACCGCTGAAAGCATCTAAGCGGGAAGCACGTTTCAAGATGAGGTTTCCCACCGGGTTAACCGGGTAAGGCCCCCAGTAGACGACTGGGTTGATAGGCCGGAGGTGTACAGCAGTAATGCCTAGCCGACCGGTACTAATAGGCCGAGGGCTTGTCCCTCAAAGATGTTGCGCGTCCACTGTGTGGTTCCCGAGTTACGGTCGGGAGCCTGATGGCTTTGATTTGATAACTCCATAGAGTTTCGGCGGCCATAGCGAAGGGGAAATACCCGGCTCCATTCCGAACCCGGAAGTCAAGCCCTTCAGCGCCGATGGTACTGCAACCGGGAGGTTGTGGGAGAGTAGGACGCCGCCGGACATAACTTTGATGACAAGGGCCGCTCCCGTGTGGAGCGGCCCTTGTTGCATTCTTGGCTGCATCGACGAACGGGTACGACGAAGCGGCGCGGCATGCGCCGGGTGAGGAGCAGGACGTGGCGGATCAGCGTGGTGGTGGGTCGCGGCCGGCCGGAGGGTCGAGTCGCGGCGGCGCCCGGAGCAGTGGCTCATCCGTGCCCGGGGCATCGCGGGACCGCGGCCGCGGTGCGGTCGGGCGTCCTGGCCGCGACACCCGCGGCGGCTCTGGCCGCGACACCCGCGGCGGGGGTCGTGATGCCGGTCGCCCTGCCAGGGCGCCGCGACGGGACGAGGCGGAGCGTTCCGCGGACCAGCAACGCTACGACGGCCCGCCGATCCCGGAGCACATCACCGGCAAGGAGCTGGACCGGGGGGTGGCCACCCAGCTGAAGTCGCTGCCGGAGAAGCTGGGCCTTCGGGTGGCCCGGCACCTGGTGGCTGCCGGCCTGACCCTGGAATCCGACCCGACGACGGCCTACCAGCACACGCTGGCGGCGCGGGCACGGGCGGGCCGGCTCGCGGTGGTCCGTGAGGCTGTCGGCGAGGCAGCGTATGCGGCGGGGGAGTACGCCGAGGCGCTCCAGGAGCTGCGTGCGGCACGCCGGATGAACGGCTCTCCGGACTACCTGGCGATCATGGCCGACTGCGAACGCGCCCTGAAGCGGCCCGACCGTGCCCTCCGACTGCTCAAGGACGCGCCGCGCGCCCGGCTCTCCTCCGACCAACAGGCTGAGCTGACCATCGTCGAGGCCGGTGCGCGGCGGGACCGTGGCGAGACCGATGCCGCTCTCCGCCTGCTCGAGCAGGCACCCATCGACTCCCGGTCGCGGGCCCCCTGGGTCGCTCGGCTCCGGTACGTGTACGCCGACACGCTCGTCGAGGCCGGCCGGACCGCGGACGCGCTGGAGTGGTTCCACCGCGCTGAAGCCGTGGACGGGGAGGGCCTGACGGACGCCGCCGACCGGGCCGCCGAGATCGAGGCACAGACCGCTCCCGAGGGCGAGTGACGCGAGGGTCGCGCGAGGCGCGTACGACCGACCCGTAGTCGTCCACAGGCCGCCCCCCGGGACGGCGTTCCACAGGCTCGCTCGCTCCGCCGCTCGGCCGGGGCCGGTCGACGCAACCCTGCCGTGCAGGAGGTGGTCGCCGTGACCCGACAAGGACAGCAGATCGATGAAGACGAGCGCGCCGAGGAGCCCGCACCGAACCAGGTGGTGCTCACCGGGCGGTTGACCCGTGCGCCGGAGCTGCGCGAACTGCCCAGCGGGGACAGCCTGGTGACCTTCCGGCTGAGCGTGCCGCGGTCCGCGCCGACGCGCACCGGGCGACGTGCCGCGGACTGGTTCGACTGTGCGGTGTGGACCGGACGACTGAGGACGAGCACGTCCCGGTGGCTTCCAGGCGATGAGGTGACCGTGAGCGGTGCGCTGCGGCGCCGGCACTTCCGGGTGGCTGGGGGAGTGCCACGGACCACGGTCGAGGTCGAGGTGCTCGCGGCCCGCAGGCTCACACGGGGCCGGCGGCCCGATCGGGCACAATCGGTGCGTGCTTCGCCCCAGTGAACAGCCGCTTTCCTCGGCGTACGACTTGGCCGTCCTCGACCTCGACGGTGTCGTCTACGTCGGTGGCACGGCGGTCGACCACGCAGCGGATGTGCTGGACCGCACCCGGTCGGCAGGGTTGCAGGTGGCCTTCGTGACCAACAACGCGGCCCGTACGCCGATGTCTGTGGCCGAGCACCTGGCCGAGCTGGGGATCAGGGCGGAGCCCGGCGACGTGGTGACCAGCGCCCAGGCGGCAGCGGGATTGCTCGCTCGCCAGCTCGACCCGGGCGCATCGGTGTTCGTGATCGGCGACGACGGGCTCAGCTGGGCGGTGCGCGAACGCGGACTGGTCCCGGTGACAGAGGCCGCGGAGCACATCGCCGCGGTCGTCCAGGGCTACGGGCCACAGATGCCGTGGCGCCGAGTGGTCGACGGCGCGCTGCTGGTCCGAGCCGGGCTGCCGTGGGTGGCGACCAACATGGATCTGACCCTTCCCACTCCCCGCGGACCGGGGCCGGGCAATGGAACCCTCGTGGAGCTCGTCGCGACGTATGCCGGACGGTCGCCGCAGGTCGCCGGCAAGCCCGAGCCGGCGCTGTTCGAGGAGACCGTCGAGCGCGTCGGCGGCGAGCACCCATTGGTGGTCGGTGACCGGCTCGACACCGACATCGCAGGTGCCACCCGGGTCGGCTGGGACAGCCTGCTGGTCCTGACCGGTGTGACCGGGCTTCCCGAGCTGGTCGGGGCCGGCACGGACGGGCGGCCGACCTTCCTGGGCAGCGACCTGCGGTCCCTGGAGCGTGCGCACGGTGTGCCGGAGCACGCCGAGGGCGCGTGGCGGCTCGGCGGTTGGAGCGCCTCGGTGGCGGACCGGAAGCTGACCGTGAGCGGAGCCGGCGAGGTCGACGACTGGTGGCGCGTAGTCGCCGTTGCCGCGTGGGAGCAGCTCGATCGCGGCACCGGGCCAGTCGAGACCGGGGACCTCCGTCCACCGGGGTCGGCATCCCGGTAGGTTGCTGGCCATGAGCGACGTCCAGGACGACACGCCACCGGTGGACCCGGCGGCCGAGCCGGCGGATCCGGAGTCGGACGTGGCAGCACGACCCGGCAGCCAGGTGTCTCCGCCCGACGGCGGGGTCGAGGTCCGCACGCCGGTCGACGAGGTTGACCCTGCCGAGCACCCCGCGGTGACCGCGGTGCTCAGCTCCCTGGACAGGCTTGCCGGCCTGCCCGTCGACGAGCACGTCACCGTGTTCGAGGAGAGCCACGAGGCGCTGCGCAAGGCGCTCTCAGAGGCTCGGAACGACCTGCCGGGCCCGGGCCCCGGAGCCTGACTTGTCGCCCCGGCGCCTTCGCCTCGACGCCGAGCTGGTCCGCCGGTCGATGGCACGTTCCCGCGAGCACGCCTCGCGGCTCATCGCCGAGGGCCGGGTGAGCGTGAACGGCCGACAGGCGACCAAGCCGGCGACCGCGGTCGGCACCGACGCCGACCTGGTCGTCCGGGCCGACCCCCGGGACACGACCGAGTATGCGAGCAGGGGTGGTCACAAGCTGGCGGGCGCGCTCGAGGTGTTCGGCGCGCGAGGGCTGAGCGTGCGCGGTCGCCGCTGCCTCGACGCCGGCGCGTCCACGGGTGGGTTCACCGACGTGCTGCTGCGGGCCGGGGCAGCCGAGGTCGTCGCGGTCGACGTGGGATACGGCCAGCTCGCGTGGCCGCTGCGCAACGACCCTCGTGTCGAGGTGCACGACCGCACCAACATCCGCAGCCTCACCCTGGAGCAGATCGGCCTGCCCGTCGATGTCGTGGTGGGGGACCTGTCGTTCATCTCCCTCCGGCTGGTGCTGGACGCGCTCATCGGGGTCACGGACCCGGAGGGCGACCTGGCGCTGATGGTCAAGCCGCAGTTCGAGGTCGGCAAGGATCGGCTCGGCAAGGGCGGGGTGGTGCGCGACCCCGGTCTTCGCGCGGAGGCGGTCACCTCCGTAGCGGAGGCGGCCGACGACCGGGGCTGGGGCGCCCGTGCGGTGACGACCAGCCCGCTGCCCGGCCCCTCGGGCAACGTCGAGTTCTTCCTCTGGCTGCGCCGCGGGCCCTCGAGGGTGACGTCGGCGGACATCCTCGCCGAGGCGGCCACCGCGGCGGGGGTGCCGGATGAGAGGCTGGATCGGTGACCAGCACCCGTCCGACCCGCCGCATCCTGGTCCTTGCCCACACCGGCCGGGACGAGGCCCGAGGCATCGCGCGCCAGGTCGTCGACGCCCTCCGGCAGCACGGTCTGTCGGTACGGCTTCTGGCCGACGAGGCGGCGGACCTCGGCCTCGCCGAGGGTGACGGGCTGGAGCTCGTCGACACCGACGCCGATCGCGACTGCGAGCTGGTCATCGTGCTGGGAGGCGACGGCACCATCCTGCGCGCTGCGGAGCTCACCCACGACTCCGGGATCCCGCTGCTCGGCGTCAACCTCGGGCACGTCGGCTTCCTCGCCGAGGCGGAGAGCGAGGACGTCGACTCGATGATCGACGCGGTGGTGTCCCGTCGCTACACGATCGAGGAGCGGCTGTCCCTCGACGTGATGGTCTACCGCGGCAAGGAGCTGGTCAAGGCGACCTGGGCGCTCAACGAGGCAAGCGTCGAGAAGGCCGCTCGGGAGCGGATGCTGCAGGTCGTGATCGGTGTGGACGGCCGCCCGCTGAGCCGGTTCGGCTGCGACGGCGTGGTCTGCGCCACGCCGACCGGCTCGACGGCGTACAACTTCTCCGCAGGTGGTCCGGTCGTCTGGCCGAGCGTGGAGGCCCTGCTGATGGTCCCGATCAGCGCGCATGCCCTGTTCGCCCGACCGCTCGTGGTGGCGCCCACCTCGGTGCTCGCCGTCGAGGTCCTCGAGGACAACGACGGGTCCGGCGTGCTCTGGTGCGACGGGCGGCGTCCGGTGGACCTGCCTCCGGGGGCGCATATCGAGGTGCGCCGCGGCCGCAGCCCGGTGAGGCTCATCAGGCTCCATCAGGCGCCCTTCACCGACCGACTGGTCGCGAAGTTCGACCTTCCCGTCGAGGGCTGGCGCGGCGCCCAGCAGCGCCGCCGTCGCAACGGGAGCAGCGCGTGATCGAGGAGATCAGGATCAGCTCGCTCGGCGTGATCGACGAGTCGGTCCTCGAGCTCGGCCCGGGGCTCAGCGTGATCACCGGCGAGACGGGCGCCGGCAAGACCATGCTGGTCACCGCCCTCGGCCTGCTCCTCGGCAACCGCGCCGACTCCGGCGCGGTCCGCACCGGCGCCCGCGCCGCCCGCGTCGACGGTGTTGTCCGGGTCGACGCGGCCGTCGTCCAGGCGGTCGAGGAGCTCGGCGGCGAGGTGGAGGACGGCGTCGTGCTGCTGGCCCGACAGATCACCGCGGAAGGGCGCTCGCGTGCATTCGTCGGGGGAGCCTCGGTGCCCGTCTCGGCGCTCTCCGGGCTCGCCGACGGGCTGGTCGCGGTGCACGGGCAGTCCGACCAGCACCGGCTGCTGCGACCGGAGGCCCAGCGTGAGGCGCTCGACGAGTTCGCCGGGAAGTCCGTCACCACGCCGCTGCGCGACTACACGGCGAGGTTCAGCCGGCTCAAGGAGGTCGAGAGCGAGCTCCACGAGGTGACCACCCATGCCAGGGAGCGCGCCCGCGAGGCCGACCTGCTCCGCCTGGGCCTGAGCGAGATCGAGGCGGTCGCGCCGCAGCCGGGCGAGGACGCCGCCCTGGCGGCCGAGGAGGCACGCCTGGGTCACGCCGACACGCTGCGTACCGCGGCGGAGTCGGCCCGGGCGGCGCTCTCCGCGGATGAGGGACCCGACGCCACCGGTGCCCTCGCCGCCGCTCGGCGTGCGCTGGAGTCCGTGCGTGAGCATGACGGCGACGCCGCCGCCCTGTCCGACCGGGTGGCCGAGATGGGCTACCTGCTGGCCGACCTGGCCACCGACGTCGCGTCGTACTCGGCCGCGGTCGAGACCGATCCGGCACGGCTCGCGGCGGTCTCGGAACGGCGTGCCGCCCTGACCGCACTGACCCGCAAGTACGGCGACAGCATCGACGAGGTGCTCGCCTGGGCTGCGCAGGCGGTCACCAGGCTCACCGAGCTGGACGACTCCGACGAGCACCTCGAACGGTTGCGCGAGGAGAGCACCCGGCTGCGCGCGGAGCTGACCGACCTGGCCGGTCGGCTGAGCAGCGCGCGCAAGGTGGCCGCATCGCGGCTGGCCGGGGCGGTGACCCGCGAGCTGCACTCCCTCTCGATGCCGCACGCCCTCCTCGAGGTCGTCGTCGGCGACGCTGGGCGGTTCACCCCGACCGGCGTCGACGAGGTCGACTTCCTCCTCGCCGCGAACACCGGCATGGCGGCGAGGCCCCTCGGCAAGGGAGCGTCGGGTGGTGAGCTCTCCCGGGTCATGCTCGGTCTCGAGGTGGTGCTCGCCGGCACCCGCACCGCGCCGACGTTCGTCTTCGACGAGGTCGATGCGGGGATCGGCGGAAAGGCGGCGGTCGAGGTCGGTCGCCGACTGGCCGCGCTCGCCCGGCACGCCCAGGTCCTGGTGGTCACCCATCTTCCGCAGGTGGCCGCCTTCGCCGAGCAGCACGTCGTCGTGCGCAAGTCCGGTGACGGCAGCGTCACGACGTCCGGCCTGACCGTGCTCGATGACGCCGGTCGGGTCCAGGAGCTGTCCCGGATGCTCGCCGGTCTCGAGGAGTCCGACACGGCGATGGCGCACGCGAAGGAACTCCTCGACCTGGCACGCGCGTCCGTGTGACGGCCCGGTCGACCGCTTGCTAGGATCGAACCCCGTGGAGATGCCGCGCAGGGACCGTCAGACCAAACACATCTTCGTCACCGGTGGCGTCGCCTCCTCGCTCGGCAAGGGCCTGACCGCCTCGAGCCTCGGACGGCTGCTGAAGTCGCGCGGGCTCCGGGTGACGATGCAGAAGCTCGACCCGTACCTCAACGTCGACCCCGGCACCATGAACCCGTTCCAGCACGGCGAGGTGTTCGTCACCAACGACGGCGCCGAGACCGACCTGGACATCGGTCACTACGAGCGGTTCCTGGACACCGACCTCAATCAGATCGCCAACGTCACCACCGGGCAGGTCTACTCCAGTGTGATCGCCAAGGAGCGCCGCGGCGACTACCTCGGCGACACCGTCCAGGTGATCCCGCACATCACCAACGAGATCAAAGAGCGGATCCTGGCCATGGGCGGGCCGGACATCGACCTGGTCATCACCGAGATCGGCGGCACCGTCGGTGATATCGAGTCGCTGCCGTTCCTGGAGGCGGCCCGGCAGGTGCGCCACGACCTCGGCCGCGACGACGTCTTCTTCCTGCACGTCTCCCTGATCCCGTTCATCGGTCCGTCGGGTGAGCTGAAGACGAAGCCGACCCAGCACTCGGTGGCGGCGCTGCGGTCGATCGGCATCCAGCCCGACGCCATCGTCTGCCGCGCCGACCGGCCCGTCCCGGACTCGGTCAAGCGGAAGATCTCGCTGATGTGCGACGTGGACCAGGACGCGGTCGTCACGGCTGCGGACGCTCCGTCGATCTACGACATCCCGAAGGTGCTGCACAAGGAGGGGCTCGACGCGTACGTCGTACGGCGGCTGAGCCTGCCGTTCCACGACGTCGAGTGGGAGCTGTGGGACGACCTGCTGCGCAAGGTGCACCACCCAGACGAGGAGGTGACCGTCGCGCTGGTCGGCAAGTACATCGACCTGCCCGATGCCTACCTGTCGGTGGTTGAGGCCCTGCGCGCCGGTGGGTTCGCCCACTCCGCCAAGGTCAATGTGGACTGGGTCGCCTCGGACGAGTGCCGCACCGCCGAGGGCGCCGCCCGCCTGCTCAGCGACGCCGATGCGGTCTGCGTCCCGGGCGGCTTCGGGATCCGCGGCATCGAGGGCAAGCTCGGTGCGCTCACCTACGCCCGCACCCATGGCATCCCGACGCTGGGGCTGTGCCTGGGTCTGCAGTGCATGGTGATCGAGTACGCCCGCTCGGTTGCCGGCCTTGAGAAGGCGGCGTCCACCGAGTTCGACCCGGACGTGGTGGAGCCGGTGATCGCCACCATGGAGGAGCAGAAGCGCTTCGTCGAGGGCGCCGGCGACCTCGGTGGCACCATGCGGCTGGGCCTCTACCCGGCCGACCTGGCACCGGGAAGCATCGTCGCCGAGGCATACGGCGAGGCACGAGTGCAGGAGCGCCACCGGCACCGCTACGAGGTGAACAACGCCTACCGCGACCAGCTCAGCGAGGCCGGGCTGGTCTTCTCCGGGACCAACCCCGACCTCGATCTGGTCGAGTACGTCGAGCTGCCTCGGGACACCCATCCCTACTACGTGGCCACCCAGGCCCACCCGGAGCTGCGCTCGCGGCCGACCCGACCGCACCCGCTGTTCGCCGGTCTGGTCGGAGCCGCGCTCGACCGTCAGCGCGAGCTGCGCATTCCGATCGACGAGAGTGGCCTGCGTCGGCCGCTCGCTGACGAGGACGAGTGACTCCCGCCGAGCGTCAGCCGCCGGAGACTCCCGCGCTGCAGGACGTCCCAGAGCAGTGGCCGGTCACCAGCACCCGCGAGATCCATCGCGACGACTGGGTCGTCGAGGTCCATGAGGACACCCTGCACCGGCCCGGTCACGACGACGAGCCCTTCGACCGTCTGGTCATCACCCACCCTGGCGCGGTGATGGTGCTGGCGGTCGACGAGCAGGAGCGGGTCTGCTGCCTGCGGCAGTACCGCCACGTCGCCGGTCGCAACTTCGTCGAGCTCCCGGCGGGGATCTGCGACCACGAGGGCGAGGACCCGGTCGAGACCGCCAAGCGCGAGCTGAAGGAGGAGGCGGAGCTCCAAGCCGATGAGTGGCGCCACCTGTTGACGCTGTGGCCGACGGTCGGGCTCACCAACGAGGTGCACCACCTCTACCTCGCGCGCCGGCTCAGCACCCTTGATCGTGGCGACTTCGAGATGGCGCACGAGGAGGCCGAGATCGTGGTGTTCTGGGCGCCGATGCAGGACCTGCTCGACGCCGTCCTCGAAGGCCGGGTGCAGCAGGGGCCCCTGGCTGCAGGCGTGCTGGCCTACGACGTGCTCAAGCGGCGCGGCGAGATCTGACCCTCACGGCACGCTGCCGCGTCGTCAGCCGGTCAGTTCGTGACCGGCAGGGTGAGCCGCTGCCCGCTCCCGGCTGCGATCGTCACCGGTGTGGCGGGCAGGCCGCCGCGGTAGTTCTGGCTGCCCGCCGCCACCACGAGCGCGAGTCGGTGACCCGGCGCGAACCGGTGCACGATCGCCGGCATCCGCACGGTGAAGGGCTCGCGCACGTCAGGGATCCGGACCGGCGCGATCTCGCCGTTGAGCATGCTCGCCTTGCCGCCGGCGTCGACGTCGACGACCTTGAGGAAGAGGACCACCTTCCCGGCAGCGCCCGCGGCCTGGCTCAGCACCGCGGTCGGGGCGTCCACCTTCAGACGCACGGTCGGCGCGCCCACCACGTCGAGCGGGCTGGAGAGCGGTGCCGTGGTCCACGTTGCCGTCGTACCAGGCAGGGAGGTGTTCGGCAGCTGGTTGGCGCCGGAAAAGAACAGCGCCGCCGCATCGGTCGGGTCGATCGACGTGGGCAGGCCGGCCGGCGGCGTCGTCACCCGCTGGGAGCCCGCCACGACCTGCTTCGTCGAGGTCACCAGCGAGGAGGCGGAGAGGAACCACGTCCGGTTCTGCCCGACGGGGTACGCCGAGGACGCGGCGTACGCCGGAGTGGCGATGCCGGTGTAGTCCACCCAGGGGCGGAAGTAGCTGAACGCCGGGCCGGTGGAGACCGTGGGCCGATCGAGGAGGTAGTGGGTGAACCAGTCGAGCACCCGCTTGGTCTCGTACTGCGTGGTCGGGTCGGGGTTGTCCAGGTCGATCTCGCCGGGTGCCGCGGTCAACGAGGAGTGTCCCCACGACTGCCAGATCATCTTCACCGGGGTCCCCTGGGCGCGCAGCGCGCGGTAGGTCGCCGCCGCCTCGTTGAGGTTGAACAGCGTGTCGTTCTCTCCTTGCATCAGCAGCACCGGGATCCGAATCCTCGGCATGTAGGTCACCACCGAGGCGTGCCGCAGCGCGGCGATCGCGCTCGGCTGGAAGAAGCCGGTCGAGCCCGCGGTGACCAGCGCGGGGCAGACGAAGGTTGCGAAGTTCGGGCAACCCGGGATCCGGCTGGGGTCCGTCTGCATGCCTTCGATGCCGTCGGCCACACCCTCGGCGCTGAAGCCCAGGCCCCAGACCAGTTTGGTCGCACCGGGCGTGGACGGCGTGACGCCTGCGTCGAGCGAGGTGTTGTTGGGTGCCAGAGAGTAGGACAGGTCGTTCCAAGTGATGATCGGCACGATGGTGTCCACCCGCGGGTCGATGGCCGCAGTCGCGAACTGGATCTCGCCGCCGTACGAGCCACCGACCATCCCGACGCGAGGGTCGTGTGCGACGTGCCTGCCCGCATGGTCGACCCCGTCGAGGCGGACCACGTTGAGGACCGGAGCGGGGGTGGTGTGCTTGGCGTCGGTGAAGGCGATGCCGCTCGCGCCGCCGAGGTAGCTGACCAGCTGGCTCGCCGCCCGGCCATCGGTCGACGGGTCGTCCAGGGTGATCTTGCACCCGGAGCCGCCGAAGCCCAGCCCGGAGTAGGAGAGCACCTCGAATCCCCGGGTAGCGAACGCCTTGCCGATGCCGGCCTGGTCGTCCTTGGAGCCACCGAACCCGTTGGTGGTCAGGATCGCGGGGACCCGGTGCGTCGGGCTCGCCACCGCCGGTGTGTAGAGGTCGCCGATGATGTCGCAGTTCTGCGGATCGCCCATCGAGTTGGGGCCGAGGTGGACCGCGAAGTGCAGCGTCGTCACGGTGTACGGCGCAGGAGTGGCGCCGGCCGTGGTGGTCGCCGCCGCCACGGTGAGCGGGGTGCCGAGCAGCAGGGCGGTGATGAGGGCGGTGGCGCGGCGCATGGTGCCTCCCGGGCACGGGGAGTGGGTCCTTGCCGGATCAACGATTCGGGCGCGGATGAAGTTACCCCCGCGTAACCGCGCTGCGTCGACGAGCGGGCCTAGACTCGGCAGTGCGGTCACGGTCGGGTGCGCCGCGAGCAGGTCCGAGAGGGAGCCCGGGTGAGGGTCGGCGTACCGAAGGAAGTCAAGAACAGCGAGTACCGCGTGGCGATCACGCCGATCGGCGTTCACGAGCTGGTCGCGCACGGCCACGAGGTGGCCGTCGAACGTGGCGCGGGGATCGGCTCGTCGATCTCGGACCAGGAGTACGCCGACGCAGGCGCCCAGATCATCGACGGTGCCGACGAGGTGTGGGATCGCTCCGAGCTGCTGCTCAAGGTCAAGGAGCCAGTGCCGGAGGAGTACCACCGGCTGCGCGAGGGCCTGGTGCTGTTCACCTACCTTCACCTGGCCGCCGACCGCGCGCTCACCGAGGAGCTGCTCAGGCGCCGGGTGACCGCGATCGCCTACGAGACGGTGCAGCTGCCGTCGGGCTCGCTGCCGTTGCTCTACCCCATGTCCGAGGTGGCCGGCTGTCTGGCGCCGCAGGTCGGGGCGCACGCATTGCTCAAGGCCCAGGGCGGCCGGGGCACGCTGCTCGGCGGGGTCGGAGGAGTGGCGAACGCCAAGGTCGTGGTGATCGGCGCCGGGGTCGCCGGTCAGAATGCCGCGAACATCGCGCTGGGCATGGGTGCCGACGTGACCCTGCTCGACACTGACCTGGACAAGCTGCGGATGTCGTTCTGGCGCTACAACAACCGGGTGCATGGTCTGGCTTCGTCCCAACTCGCGATCCGGCAGCAGGTGCTCGAAGCCGACCTCGTCATCGGCGCTGTCCTGATCCCCGGGGCGCGAGCGCCGAAGCTGGTGTCCAACGACCTGGTCGCGGAGATGAAGCCCGGGTCCGTGCTGGTCGACATCGCGGTCGACCAGGGTGGCTGCTTCGACGACACGCGCCCGACCACCCACGAGGACCCGACCTTCACCGTCCACGACTCGGTCTTCTACTGCGTGGCGAACATGCCCGGCGCGGTGCCGAACACCTCCACCTATGCGCTCACCAACGCCACCCTGCCCTACGCCGTGGCGCTCTCGAACCGCGGCTGGAGGGAGGCCTGCCGGGTCGACCGGTCCTTGGGGCTGGGGCTCAACGCCCATGCCGGGACGCTGACGAACGCGGCGGTCGCCGAGGCCCATCAGCTGGCGTCGGTGCCGGTGGAGCAGGCCCTGAGGGAGAGCGGGGAGGTGCCGTCCTGAGTGCCGCGACCCCGGAGGCGACCGGCACCGGTCCGGACGACCTGGTCCGGGCGATCCGGACCTATCTCGACCACCTCGGCGTCGAGCGCGGCCTCGCCGACAACACCTTGAAGTCCTACCGACGCGACCTGCGCCGCTACCTCGAGCACCTGCGTGCCGAAGGCATCGAGGACCTCGACCAGATCACCGAGCAGACCGTCACCGGGTTTCTGATGGCGCTGCGCGAGGGCACGACCGAGCACCCGCCGCTCGGCGCCTCCTCGGCCGCCCGCGCCGTGGTTGCGGTGCGGGGGTTCCACAAGTTCGCTGTCCGCGACGGGCTCATCGGCACCGACCCATCGTCAGCAGTGCGCCCTCCGGCGCCCGCGAAGCGGCTGCCCAAGGCGCTGAGCATCAGCCAGGTCGAGGCGATCCTCGAAGCCGCCGGTGCGCCGGGGACCGTGCTTGCACTACGCGACCGGGCCCTGCTCGAGCTGCTCTACGGCACCGGCGCCCGGATCTCGGAGGTCGTCGGCCTGGACGTCGACGACGTCGACCTCGGTCCCGGCGCCGTCGACGCGGACGTCGCGCCGCCGGAGACCACCGTCCTCCTGCGCGGCAAGGGCTCCAAGGAGCGGATCGTCCCGGTGGGCAGCTACGCACGCGAGGCCTTGGCGGCGTACCTCGTGCGGGGCCGACCTCAGCTGGTCGCGGCCTCGACGGGCGCCGCCGGCCCGCGGGGCGCGATGTTCCTCAACGCGCGCGGCGGCCGGCTCTCCCGGCAGAGTGCGTGGGCGGTGATGGTCCGGGCCGCCGAGCGCGCCGGCGTCCGCGCCGAGGTGTCGCCCCACACCCTGCGGCACTCGTTCGCGACCCACCTCCTCGAGGGCGGCGCCGACGTCCGGGTGGTCCAGGAGCTGCTCGGGCACGCCTCGGTGACGACCACGCAGGTCTACACCCTGGTCACGGTCGACAACCTGCGTGAAGTGTTCGCTGCAGCCCACCCGCGGGCCCTGGGCTGAGGTGCGGATGTGGACCGTCCGTGCACAGGTTTGTCCCCAGCCAGTCGGGGTCCTGTGCACGCCGAGCCTGCAATGAGACACACGGTTTCCCCAGATCTGATGGACTTCATGGAATGTGCGCCTCCCGGATTGTGGTCGTCCTTCGGCGACACATAGAGTCGGCCCGGCGTGGCGGTATGTCGACAAAGCGCGCGCGGCGTAGCGTCGGCAGCAGGACGGCTCGAGGTGGACCCGAAGCGGCCCCCGGAAGCGGTAGGGCTGCCCGACAACCTTTCTGGGAGGTCACAAAACGATGAGCGGTGCCGACGGATCCTTCGGTCACTACGGCAGCAGCGCACCGGAGGTGCCGCCGCTGGGCTACGTTCCTCGTGATCGAGCCACGGACGTGGTGACGAGCACGGTCTCCCCGCTGGTGCCCCCGGCCGGGGCCCCCGTGCAGACACAGGACGCTGCCGGCACCGACGGCGCGTCCGAGGCCGGCCCGGCCGAACTCGACCTCGGAACGGACAACAGCATCGACACGCTCGTCGACGAGCCGGTGGAGGAGCCCGAGGTCGCGCTGGGACCGACGGGTCGGCCGATGCCGGAGCTGCCCGAGCCGACGCCGATCACCGTGCACGGCAACGCCCGTGTGGTGTCGATGTGCAACCAGAAGGGTGGCGTCGGGAAGACCACCACCACGATCAACCTCGGTGCGGCCCTCGCGGAGTACGGCCGCAAGGTGCTGCTGGTCGACTTCGACCCGCAGGGCTCGCTGTCGGTCGGGCTCGGCCTCAACCCACATCAGATGGACCTGACGGTCTACAACCTGCTGATGCAGCGCGACGTGACGCTCGACGAGGTCGTCGTCCCCTCCGGCGTCCCCGGCATGGACCTGCTGCCGTCCAACATCGACCTCTCGGCCGCCGAGGTGCAGCTGGTCCACGAGGTCGCCCGCGAACAGACCCTGCAGCGGCTCCTCGCCCCGGCCATCGAGAAGTACGACGTCATCCTGATCGACTGCCAGCCTTCGTTGGGACTGCTGACCGTGAACGCGCTGACCGCCTCCGACGGCGTGATCGTGCCCCTGGAGTGTGAGTACTTCGCCCTGCGTGGGGTGGCGCTGCTCAAGACCACCATCGACAAGGTCCGCGAGCGGCTCAATCCCAAGCTGCAGATCGACGGCGTCCTCGGCACCATGTACGACGGCCGCACGTTGCACGGCCGCGAGGTCATGCAACGGCTCGTCGAGGCCTGGGGAGACACGGTGTTCCACACTGTGATCCGCCGGACGGTCAAGTTCTCCGACTCCACGGTGGCCGGGGAGCCGATCACGAACTACGCGTCCACCTCCGCCGGTGCGGAGTCCTACCGCCAGCTCGCCAGGGAGGTGCTGTCGCGTTGTCTCGACGGGTGAGCATGCCGACCGCGGACGACCTGTTCCGCCGTACCGCTGAGGAAGCCTCGGGTGAGACCACGGACCGCGCCCGGCTGGCGCCCGCACCCGAGCCGGGCGAGCGGCGCGGTGGGAACCGTGCCGACGAGACGTCGCCGCGCCGGCCGAGCGGGCGCGTGCGGCACGACGAGAAGATGACCGTCTACGTCACCGCCGATGAGCTGCTCGACATCGAGCACGCCCGCCTTGCGCTGCGGCGCGACCAGGGCCTCGCTGTGGATCGTGGCCGGCTGGTCCGCGAGGCGATCGCGCTCGCGCTCGCCGACCTCGACGAGCACGGCGACGAGAGCGCCATCGTGCAGAGGCTCATGACGTCTTGAGCACCGCTGCGTCCGGCGTCGGCACGACTGAGGGTCCCGCCGGCGGTCCCACCGAGGCCCGAGCCGACGCCTCCGACCGGCCGACGGAGGCCCCGGCCTTCGCGGTACGGCTGGACAACTTCGAGGGACCCTTCGACCTGCTGCTGAGCCTGATCGGCAAGCACAAGCTCGACATCACCGAGATCGCACTGTCGCGGGTCACCGACGAGTTCGTCGCGCACATCAAGGCCGCCAGCGTCGACGACGTGTGGGACCTGGAGCAGACCACCTCGTTCCTGCTCGTCGCGGCGACCCTGCTCGACCTCAAGGCAGCGCGGCTGCTGCCCCAGGGCGACATCGAGGACGAGGAGGACCTCGCCCTGCTGGAGGCGCGCGACCTGCTCTTCGCACGGCTGCTGCAGTACCGGGCCTACAAGCAGGTCGCCGGCGTCCTCGAGCGGCGCCTGGAGTCCGAGACCCGGCGGTATCCGCGCTCGGTCGGCCTCGAGGAGCGGTTCTCCACGCTGCTCCCCGAGGTGCTGATCGGGCTCGGGCTGGAGGAGTTCGCCCACTTGGCGGCGACAGCGCTGGAACCCAAGCCTGAGCTGCAGCTCAACTTGAACCACATCCACGCTCCCACGGTCAGCGTGCGCGAGCAGGCTGCGATCGTGATCAGCTCGCTGAAGGACCGGGGCACGATGACGTTCCGGACGCTGGCCGCCGACGCACCGGACACGATGACCCGGGTGGCCCGATTCCTGGCGCTGCTCGAGCTGTTCCGCGAGGGCGTGGTGGCGTTCGATCAGGTGACGCCGCTCGGCGAGCTCACCATCCGCTGGACCGGCGACGAGGATGCCGACGTGGAGATCACCGACGAGTTCGACGGGGAGACCCCGCTGCCGCAGGCGGCGGCCGAGGCCGAGGAGAGGGACACCGCATCGTGACCGAGACACTGCCTGACACCACCGACGAGACCGCCGAGGAGGCCGCCGAGGAGGCCGCCGCACAAGAGACGTCAGCGGCTGGCGCAGACACGGATGCCGAGTCGGTTGCCGACACCCTCGCCGTACCGGTGGCCGAGCTGCGCCCGGCCCTCGAGGCGGTGCTGATGGTGGCCGACCAGCCGCTCGACCAGGTCTCGCTCGCCTCGGTGCTCGGCTATCCCGTGCCCCAGGTCGTCGAGGCGCTGACCGGCCTGGCAGCGGAGTACGACGAGCAGGGGCGCGGCTTCGAGCTGCGCAACGTGGCCGGTGGCTGGCGGTTCTACACCCGTGAGGAGTTCGCCGCCGTGGTCGAGAGGTTCGTGCTCGACGGTCAACAGGCCCGGCTCACCCAGGCGGCCCTGGAGACCCTCGCGGTGGTGGCCTACAGGCAGCCGGTGAGCCGCGCCCGGATCTCAGCGATCCGCGGCGTCAACGTCGATGGCGTGGTCCGCACCCTGGTCAACCGCGGCTTGGTCGAGGACGCGGGCACCGACCAGGAGACCGGCGCCCACCTCTACCGGACGACCAGCTACTTCCTGGAGCGGATCGGGGTCACGTCGCTGGACGAGCTGCCCGAGCTGGCACCGTTCATGCCCGAGATGGACGATCTCGATCTCGACGAGGCTCTCACCGGCGCGGTCGCCGAGGCGCCGCACGGTGAGACGGGACCGGGCCCGGCGGAGTGACCGACGACGACGGGCTGGTCCGGCTGCAGAAGCTGCTGGCCCAGTCGGGGGTGGCCAGCCGCCGCAAGTGCGAGGAGCTGATGCTCGCCGGCCTGGTGGAGGTGGACGGTGAAGTGGTCACTCGGTTGGGCACCAAGGTCGACCCGCGGACCGCGGTGATCCGGGTCGACGGCAAGCGGCTGCCGCCGGTCAGCTCGCACGTCTACCTGGTGCTGAACAAGCCTCGCGGCGTCGTCTCCACCATGTCGGACCCGCAGGGGCGCCCGACGCTGGCCGAGTTCGTCGCGGACCGGGGCGAGAGGCTCTTCCACGTGGGGCGGCTGGACACCGACACCGACGGGCTGATCATCCTCACCAATGATGGCGACTTCGCACAGAAGCTTGCGCACCCGTCGTATGAGGTGGACAAGACCTACGTGGCCGAGGTCGAGGGACTGCCGACCACGGCGACCTTGAAGAGACTGCGCGACACCGTCACGCTCGAGGACGGACCGGTGCCGGTCTCGAAGGTCAAGGTGCTCTCGCGACACGGCGCCCCCGGCCACCAGCGCGCCATCATCGAGCTGGTCATCCACGAGGGCCGCAACCGGATCGTCCGCCGGCTGCTGGACCACGTCGGCCACCCGGTACGCCGGCTCACCCGCACCCGGATCGGCCCGGTCACGGTCGGTCAGCTGCGCACCGGCTCGCTGCGCGAGCTCACTGCAGACGAGGTCGGCGCCCTCTTGGACATCGCCGGACTCTGAGCGTTCCATCTCGCGGCGATGTGGTTGGCTCGGACCGACAGCAGCCGAGGACTAGGGTCGTTCGGGACGGAAGGAGGCGTGTCGTGGCGATGCGCGCGGTGCGAGGGGCCACCCAGCTCGAGGTCGACGAACGCGATCATCTGCTCGCCAGGGTGGCCGAGATGGTCCGTGACGTGATGACGTCCAACGACCTGGCGGTCGACGACTTCGTAAGCATCATCTTCACCGCCACGTCGGATGTGCACGCGGAGTTCCCGGCGTACGCCGCCCGTCAGCTGGGGTTCCACGACGTTCCGCTGATCTGCGCTCGCGAGCTGGAGATCGAGGGGTCGATGCCGCGGGTCATCAGGATGATGGCGCACGTCGAGACCGGCCTGTCCCGAGCTGACGTCACGCACGTCTACCTGCACGGCGCCGCAGCCCTGCGCCGCGACCTCACCAGGGTGCACGCCGTCCCGGACGAGCCCGCCGATGGCTGAGCTCACCGGGCCGGTCCACGTGGTCGGTGCCGGCCTCCTCGGGACGTCGATCGGGATGGCCCTGACCGGAGCCGGGATCCCGGTGTGGCTCAGCGACATGAACCACGAGCACGTCCGGACCGCCAGCGGGCTCGGCGCCGGTGCGCCTACGCCAGCCGGGGGCGTGGCGCAGCTGGTCGTCGTGGCCGTGCCCCCCGACCACATCGCCGACGCCGTCGTGGAGGCGCTCGACTCCGGCGCGGTGGTCACCGACGTCGGCTCGGTCAAGGGCCGGCCTCTGGCCGAGATCACCGACCGGGTCGGGGAGTCCCGGCTCGCGAACTACGTGGGCAGCCACCCGATGGCCGGCAGCGAGCGGTCGGGCCCACTGGCGGCGAGCGCCGCGATGTTCGACGGCCGGCCGTGGGCGATCACGCCCCACGTCCATGCGGCCCCTGAGGCGGTCGCCCTTGTCGAGGAGCTGGCCCGGCTGTGTCGCGCCGAGCCGGTCCGACTGTCGCCGGTGGAGCACGACCGCTCCGTGGCCCGTACCTCCCACCTGCCGCATCTGCTCGCGGTGCTCGCGGCCAGCCAGCTCGCCGAGGCGCTGCCCGAGCAGCTGCTGCTGACCGGGCAGGGGGTCCGCGACGTCACCCGGGTGGCCGCGGGGGATCCCGACCTCTACGGCCAGATCATCCGTGCCAACCGTGAGGCGGTCGCCGAGCTCCTCGCCGACGTACGACGGGACCTGGACCGGGTCATCGAGGCGATGGCCGAGTCCGGTGAGGAGGAGGCCACCGAGGCCCTCGGGCTGATCCTCGCGCGCGGGGTCGCAGGAACCCGGGCGATCCCCGGCAAGCACGGTGGCCCCAGCCTGGACACGGCCGCGGTGTTCGTCGCCGTGCCCGACACACCCGGCGAGCTGGCCCGGCTGCTGTCGGACGTGGGAGAGATCGGGGTCAACATCGAGGACCTGCACATCGACCACGACCCGGCCCGTCCGGTCGGTCATGTGGAGCTCGCCGTCGGGGCCGCTGCTGCCGAGGACCTGCGTGAAGCGCTCGAGGCAAGGAATTGGACCACCCACCGGTAGGATCCGCCGGGTGTCAGCAGAGAGCGGGTCCGTGGTCGTGGCGATGGACGGGCCCTCCGGATCCGGCAAGTCCAGCACGGCCCGCGGCGTTGCCGCGCGGCTGGGACTGCGCTACCTCGACACCGGTGCCCAGTTCCGGGCGATGACGGTGTGGATGCTGCGGCACCACGTCGACCTGTCCGACCCGGAGGCGGTGGCCGCTGCCGCGGACCGACCGGAGCTGGCGTCGGGCACCGACCCCCGGCACCCCACGATCTGCGTCGATGGCGAGGACGTCGCCGAGTCGATCCGGAGCGACGAGACCACCCGGTCGGTGAGTGCCGTCGCGTCGGTGCCGGCGGTGCGCAAGCGGCTGCTGGAGCTGCAGCGCTCGATCATCGGCGCCGGCGGAATCGTCGTGGAGGGCCGCGACATCGGCTCCGTGGTCGCGCCTGATGCCGACGTCAAGATCTACCTGACGGCCGACTCGGCGGCGCGGGCCGCTCGCCGTACCGCCGAGCAACGAGGCGCCGACGTCGCCGCCACCGAGGCTGACCTGCAGCGTCGCGACCGGATCGACTCCACCCGGGCGGCGGCCCCACTGACGATCCCCGACGACGCCGTGCACATCGACACCACGCCGTACACCCTCGCCGAGGTGATCGACCAGGTCGTCGCCCTGGTTCGCGAATCATGAGCGTCAGCCTCCCGGGCGAGATGTTTCCGGGCAGCGCGACGGATCTGCCGCGTACCGACGGCGTACAGCACCCGGCGACGTCGCTGCTGTACCGAGGCCGGCCGACCGCTGCGCGCCTGGTACGCCGGCACTTCCGAGTCGAGGAGCGGGGTCGGGAGCGCGTGCCCATGGACGGCCCGGTGATCATGGTCGCCAACCACGTGGGGTTCATCGACGGGCCGCTGATGGCGATCCTGGCGCCGCGTCCGGTGCACTCCCTGACGAAGGTCGAGATGTTCAGCGGCCCGATGGGACGGTTCCTGCGCGCCTCCGGCCAGATCCCGGTGCGCCGTCACGAGCCCGACATCCGCGCAGTGCGTGTGTCGCTGAAGGTGCTCCGCGCCGGCGGCGTTGTCGGGGTGTTCCCGGAGGGCTCTCGCGGCGGTGGCGAGTGCAAGCGCGCGGAGCCGGGGGCCGCCTACCTGGCCATCGCCAGCGGCGCCCCGGTGGTTCCGGTGATCTACCTCGGCACCCGGCTTCCCGGGTCGAGGCTCAGCTCGATCCCGCCCCGCGGGTCGCGGGTCGCGATGACGTACGGCGAGCCGCTGATCTTCCCTGCCCACGGCTGGCCGCGCCGGCGGGGCGAGGTGCGGGAGATCACCGAGCAGATCCGGAATGCCCTGTTGGACACCAGACGTTGTGCCGAGGATGCCACCGGGATGTCGCTGCCCGGCCCGGCTCCCGATGGAGAGGTCGAGGAATGAGCACCGGAACGCACCCCGAGGCGGTGCCCACCCCGATCCTCGCGGTGATCGGCCGCCCCAACGTGGGCAAGTCGACCCTGGTGAACAGGCTGATCGGTCGCCGTGAGGCTGTGGTCCAGGACGTGCCGGGCGTGACCCGCGACCGGGTGTCCTATGACGCCACCTGGAACGGGCGGGCGTTCACCGTGGTCGACACCGGAGGCTGGGACCCCGATGCGCGCGGCCTCGCCGAGCGCATCGCCGCCCAGGCCGAGATCGCCGTGAACGTCGCCGACGCGGTGCTGTTCGTGGTCGACGCGACGGTCGGGATCACCGACTCCGACGAGGCCGTGGTGCGGATCCTGCGCAAGGCCGGCAAGCCGGTAGTGCTGGCCGCGAACAAGGTGGACGACGCCCGTTCCGAGGCCGAGTCGCACGCTTTGTGGAACCTCGGCTTGGGGGAGCCCTATCCGGTCTCGGCGCTGCACGGGCGCGGTTCGGGTGACCTGCTGGACGCCGTACTGGAGGCGCTGCCCGAACTGCCCGCCCAGTCGTTCGAGGCCGCCGGCGGCCCGCGCCGGGTGGCGATCATCGGGCGTCCCAACGTCGGCAAGTCCTCGCTGCTGAACAAGCTCGCCGGCGCGGACCGAGTGGTGGTCGACGACGCCTCCGGGACGACCGTCGACCCGGTCGACGAGCTGGTCGAGCTCGGCGGTCGTACCTGGCGGTTCATCGACACCGCCGGGATCCGCAAACGGGTGAAGACCGCATCCGGCCACGAGTACTACGCGTCGCTGCGTACCGCGACCGCCATCGAGCGGGCCGAGGTCGCGGTGCTGGTCATCGACGGGTCCCAGTCGATCTCCGAGCAGGACATGCGGATCATCCAGACGGTCCGGGACTCCGGGCGCGCGCTGGTGGTGGCCTTCAACAAGTGGGACCTGGTCGACGAGGAGCGCCGCTACTACCTCGACCGTGAGGTCGAGCGCGACCTGGTGCAGGTGCAGTGGGCGCCGCGGATCAACGTCACCGCCCGGACCGGCTGGCACGTCGACCGGCTGGTGCCGGCGCTCGACGCTGCGCTCGAAGGTTGGGAGACCCGGATCGGCACTGGTGCGTTCAACGCGTTCCTGGGCCGGCTGGTGGCCGAGCACCCGCACCCGGTGCGGGGCGGGAAGCAGCCCCGGATTCTCTTCGGCACCCAGGCCGCCACGGCCCCGCCGACGTTCATCCTCTTCACCACCGGCAAGCTCGACGCCGGCTACGAGCGGTACGTCGAGCGCCGGCTGCGCGAGGAGTTCGGCTTCGTCGGCACCCCGATCTCGTTGCAGGTGCGCCCCCGGGAGAAGCGCAAGCGCTGAGGCGGTGCTCGCGGTCGTGATGCAGGTCATGCTCGCAATGAGGTAAGGCTTGCCTTATGATCAGTGGAATCTGCTGAGGACAGGAGCCCCCGATGATCGTCTGTCACTGCGCCGTGGTGCGTTGCGGCGACGTGCGCGAGGCAGCCGACAGGGGAGCGTCCACGGTGGCCCAGGTGTGCGGTGCGACGGGCGCCGGCCGGGACTGCGGAGCGTGCGTGTTCGCCTTGAAGCGGGTGCTGTGCGAGCATCAGGACTCGATGTCCGTCCCGCTTCCGGAGGTTGAAGGTGCAGCCAGCTGACCCACGCGTCGTCGAGCTCCTCAACGACGCGCTCACGCTCGAACTGACCGTCACCAACAGCTACTTCCTGCATGCCCGGATGCTTGATAACTGGGGCTTCACGAAGTTGGGCAAGGTCTTCTACGACATCTCGATCGGAGAGATGCGTGATGCCGATTCCCTGATCAACCGGATCCTGATGTACGACGGGCACCCGAACCTGCAGCGGCTCGGCTCGATCACCACGGGGGAGACTCCGGGGGAGATGCTCCGGCTGGCCTTCGAGAGCGAGCAGGCTGCCGTTGCCCAGTTCACCGCGAGCGCGCTGGAGTGCCGCAACCTCGGTGACTCCGGGACCGCTGCGGTCTTCGAGCAGATGGTGCTCGACGAGGAGGGGCACGCCGACTGGTTCGAGAGCCAGCTCGACGCCATCGCTCAGGTGGGGATCCAGGGCTACCTGGCGCAGCAGATCGAGGCCGGCGCCGGGCCAGAGTGAGTCGGCGGGCCGATTCTGCCCCCGTCGTAGGGCTGCGGTAGGGTTCCATCCGGTTCACCCGCCGCGGCGGGCACCGTTCGGGCTGTGGCGCAGCTTGGTAGCGCACTTGACTGGGGGTCAAGGGGTCGCAGGTTCAAATCCTGTCAGCCCGACAAATCGGCTCTGACCTGTTTCTGCAGGTCAGAGCCGTTTTAATGCCCCGGCTCGGCCGCCCTCGATCACGCCCAGGGCCGGCTGTTCCGGACCATTCCCGGACCACCACGTCGAGAATGCGGTCCCTGCATCGATCACGGCCTTCGTGTCCGGGTGCAAATAGCGACTCGTGACGGCCGGATCCTGATGGCCTGCAACCCGTTGGAGTAGGTGCAGTTCGACGCCTGCGTCAGCCATCCATGTCAGCGCCGTGTGCCGCAGTCCGTGACGGACAAGGCCGGGGATGCCGAGCTGGTCCACGAGCTCGTCCCAGCCGGTCGCGTCGCGCAGCGTGGCGGTCGTGATGACGCCGCCACGGGGGCCGGTGACCAGAAGTTCACCGTCCGCGCGGCCGACCGTGAGCCGTGCCAGTGTGGGCCTCAGCGGCTCGATGATCGGCACGGTGCGGCGACGCCGGCCCTTGGTCGCCTTGGTGCCCAGGCCGCCACGTCCCGGGTAGGTCTGACGGCTCACGTGCAAGAGTCCGCGGTCCAGGTCGACGTCGCCGACGAGGAGTCCGGAGACTTCGCTGATGCGGAGGGCCGTGGTCGCCAGGATCGTCACCACGTCGCCGTACGACGCGTGGCCGCCGGCCTCGATCACCCGGGCCACCAGACGCTCGAGGGTGGCCACATCGGGCAGCGCGAGGTCACGTGGACTCGTGGGGCCCTCATCGACGGGGGAGCGCCCCACGGACCTTCGCCGGGCGCGGTCCTTGGCCGGATTGCGAACGATGAGCCCGTCGCGCACGGCCTCGTCGAGGACCAGCACCAGAGCGGCCACGGAGTTCTTCACCGTCGATCGCCCGTAGTGCTGCTCCCAGTCGTCGATGGCCCGGTCGACGAGGCCGGCGGTGATCATCACGACCGGGAGGTGGCCGAGGGCTGGTAGGACGCGGCGCTTGAGGCCGGCGGCGTACGGGTCGTACGTCGACGTCGGGTCAATCCCACGAGTCCAGCGGTCGCCGATGTTGGTGAGATACGTCGCCAGCGTCTGGCCCTCGTCGAAGCCGGTCCTGGCCGCGCTTTGCATCCGATCGATCCACGCCTCGGCGGCATCCATCGAGGTGTGGCTTCGCTTCACACCAACGCGGCGGTGTGTGAGTGGATCGCTCCACCGCACGCGTGCCCAGTACCGCGTCCCGCGGGCGCCATCGAGCACTTCGATGTCGACCTTGAGCCGTACACCGAGGGGAGGAAGTTTCGGCTCCCGAGGTGCCATGGGATCCACGATGCCACGACGATGCGACAAGCCGACAGGGTCGCTTGTGGCGTTGTGTGTCGTGCTGGTGACGACCGTTCCATCGCGTCCCGTGACGACTCGGGGGAGTGTGATCGAAACGTTACCGATGGGCGCCTGGCCGGTCTATCGGCGCAAGATCGCAGCGGCTCGTGGCGCATCCCGTTCGAGGCTGTCCAACACGTCGGAGGCGCTGGCGCCCTTGTCGCGCCACGCAGCAGCGATGTCGTCGACGACCCGGTGCAGCGTCAGGGCATCGAGGTGGAACTGGTCGACGAGGAAGTCGTCGGGGTGCCTGGCCTCGATGTCCCAACTGGCGAGCACCTCCGAGGGGAAGTCCTTGAGATTCGCCGTGACGATGACCTGTGCCTTGGCCTTGATCGCCGCGGCCAGGACGTGGCGATCGTCAGGATCCGGAAGGGTTAGATTCTCGATCAGCCCTTCGTAGCCGCTCACGCTGACGTCACGGATCGATTCGCTCATCAAGGTTCGTGTCCTGGCGAGGAGGGTGGCTTTGAGGTCAGGCCGGTTTGCACCCAAGTTGCGAAAGACCTCGTCGAGGATCCGGTCGGTCCACTTGGCCTGCGCCAGTCCGCTGGTGGCAACGCGGATGAGCACGTCACGCAGGGTTGCGGGGTAGAGCACGTTCGCGTCGTACAGGACGACGAAGGGCATCAGGCGACGCCGAGATCGTGCGTGAGTGCCGCCAGTTCGTCCGCGACCTTGGCCCGCTTCGCATCGTCGAGGCGCATATAGCGAACCAACGAGTCAGCGAGCACTCGACGGTGGGTGCCAACCAGTCGGTGCTCGATCTCGCCGGTTTCGAGGAGCCTGATCAGGAACGGTCGGGAGACGTTGAGCATGTCCGCAGCCTGCTGCGTCGTCAGTTCGGCGTTGGCTGGCACCAGCGTCACCCCTTGGCCATTGGCCATGTGTGCGAGCACTTGGCTCAGCAAATCGAGAACCGACCTCGGTACGACGATCTCGTCCTCAGAGTCTGGAACGGTCAGCCGCACTGGGTCGTGAGGTCCATGGCCCTTCCCGACCTCGAGCGTTGCCCGCATGTGGTCGAGCGCGACCCTGGCCAGATCGGCGTCGTTCGCCTCGGGGATAAGGGAAGAGAGTGTTGCAGACATGGTCGAATCTTAACGCAATAAACGCAACAAACGAATCGTTCGACGCTCGAGGACGAGCGCGGGAGGCAAGCCCGGCCGGGTAGGAAGCCTTCGGCGCGTAGTTGACGTCATGTCCAAGGCTTGAGCGGATCGCGTCCCTGCCGGACGTCTGCCATGGGCAGCCGGCCGTCCGAGGCCTGCGCCATCCGGTGCAGGTGCTCCTCGAGCTCCTGTCGTCCGACATCACGATGGATGACCTACTGACGGACTACCGGACCTGGAATGCGACGATCTGGCGGCAGCCCTTGAGTTCGGCGCGCTCACCAGCGGTGGCCGCCAGTCCGAGTAGGAGTCCCAAATGGATCCCTGCCAACCCTCGACTGAACCTCAGCCACGTTAACCAAGACCTTGATGTGAGATGGGTAGGACCTGAGTCACTGAAGGTTGTTCACCTACGAGATGGGAGTTGTCACACCTCTTGCACCAAGGTGGCGACCAGCGTCGCCAGGCTCGCCAGATCCGCCCGGAAGTGCCGATGTGCGGCCCGGATAGCCGTAGGCTGCTCACGTGGTCTTCCCTGTTGGTTCCCTGGCCGAGCTGCTCACCATCGGCGTGTTCGTGCTGCTGTGCGTGTGGGCCGTTTTCTGGCTGATTCGGCTAGCGGTGAGGTCCGGCGTGAGCGACGCGTTGAGGATGAACCGCAAGTGGCTGGAATCCACCAAGGAACGCGACCGAGAGTCGCCGTAGAAAGCGCACGCTCATGCCGCGATTCGCGCCGTCCCGGTTGTCGCCCTCAGGAGCCGCACCTACGCTGATTCCGTGCTCGAGCTCAGCAGGCTGGACGTTGATGAGATCGCGAATGCGCTGGCGGATCAGACCGATTACGACCACCAGTGGCTGATCGATCCGGAAACGGGAGAGCTCGCGTTCTGGACTTCGGACACCGGCATCGATGGAGAGAACCCTGTCGACATCGACGACTTGGACCTGGTGCCGATCGAGGCGCTGCCGTCGTACATCTGGTACCAGGACATGGCCGATTTCGCTGACGGGATCGGTAACGAAGGCGCGGCCCGGCGTTTGGCGAGGGCTCTGGACGGCAAGGGAGCGTTTCGTCGATTCAAACGCGAGCTCTATGAGGAGTACCCCGGGCTTGTTGCCTCGTGGCATGCATTCCGCGACACGAGGGCACAGCGTCGAGCCGTTGAGTGGCTGGCGGGGGAGAAGCTCATCGACAAGGACGTTGCGGCGCAGTTCTTCGACGAAAACCCAGACCCCGACCTGCCGTGAAAAGTGCGGACCAAAACACGGACCAAAACAGCGCGAAGAATGCGGGACTGAGCGTGACCGCGGCCATCGATCGAACCCATGCGGACGTCGTTCCACGCTCAAATCGCCAACCCCTCAAACTGGGGGTCAAGGGTCGCAGGTTCAAATCCTGTCAGCCCGACCATGTGATGTCTCAGGACATCGGAGACACCCGGACCCATGGAAACGTGGGTTCGGGTGTTCTTCATCTGGGGGTTCGTGGCTGGTAGTCCTTGCTGGGGTCGATGGTGAGCTCGCGGAGGAGTTCGCCGGTGATGGTGTTGACGACTCTGAGGTGCAGGTCTTGGACGAGCAGGGTGACGTGGGTTCCTCGTAGGGTTCGGTGAGTGGGCGTTCGTCAGGGCTCTGCGCGCAGGTGGTTATCAACCGGACGGCTGTCCCCAGCCTCAAAGCCGGTCATGCGGATGAGTTTGGCCGGCACCCCGGCGACGATCGCATGGGCAGGCACGTCCTTCGTGACGACCGCGCCAGCGCCGACGATTGCGCCGTCACCGATTCTCACTCCTGGAACGACTGTGACCGAGGCGCCCAGCCAGACCTTGCGCCCGATGTTGATCGGCGCCGGAATCATGTCGCCTCGCCGGTCGGGGTCGATTCCGTGGTCAATGGTCGTGAGCGTGCTGCCGTGTCCGATGAGCGAGCCGTCGCCGATGGTGATGCCTCCCGTGTCCTGGAACCGACATCCCATGTTGATGAAGATGTCCTTGCCCAGGGTCAGGTTCGTGCCGAACTCACTGTGGAACGGCGGGAAGACTTCGACCGACTCGTCGATGGGCTTACCGGTCAGGTCACCCAAGAGCGCCCGAACTTCCTCGGGCGGGTGATAGCTCGAGTTGAGCTGGGCAACGACCCTGAGCGCTTCTTGGGCACTGTCGTGCATGAAGCGGTGGTGGTCTGAGCCAGCCGTGATCGGCATGCCACGGTTCACATGATCGAGGAAGTCCTTCAATCGCACGCTGGTCACGTGGTCCCTTTCTCAGTAACGCTTGTTGTCGGCGAGAACGGCAATGGCGGCGTTGGTCGCATCGGGCAAGCCTGCCAGGACGTCGGCTTTCGGCTCGCCTTCTGTTGTCTGCCGCTGGTGGTGAGCTTCATCGGCATAGCTTGTTGGCGCTCTCAGGCGCTGTGCTCCTCGGTGACGTGGTCGGCGCTCTTCGTCAAGGTGCCGTACGCCTCGTCGGTGACCGGCTCCAGCCATTCGTTGCTGACATCCGTGCCGGGTGTGATGAAGGCAATGTGGGAGAACCAGGAGTCCGCCTTTGCGCCGTGCCAGTGCTTGGTCCCGGCGGGGACGCGGACCACGGTGCCGGGCTCCATGCTGATCGGGTCCTCGCCGTCGGCCTGGTACCAGCCGCTGCCCGCCGTGCACATCAGGATCTGGTCACCCCCGCCTTCGGTGCCGTGGTGGATGTGCCAGTTGTTGCGGCAGCCCGGCTCGAAGGAGATGTTGTTGACGGGAACGCTGCCTGCGGCGAGCGAGGCGTTGTAGCTCTGGCCGATGAAGTACTGGGCGTAGGCGTCGTTCTTCTCGCCGATCGGGAAGATCTGGTTGAAGTCGTTCATGTTCAAGTCCTTTCTGAGGATTGGTTGCATGTGAGCTGGGAGGGTTGGGTTAGGCGTCAGGCTCGCCTTCGATGATGTTCTTGAGCACCGTTGTCGCGCCCATTCCATTGGGCCAGCCGGCGTAGAAGGCGAGCTGCAGGAGCGCTTCCTTCAGCTCTTCGTCGGTGACGCCATTGCGCCGGGCAAACGCCAGGTGGAATTGCAGCTGATCCATCTTCCCGAGGGCTGTCAGTGCGGCGATCGTCACCAGGCTGCGATCGCGCTTGGACAGTTCCTTGCGCTCCCAGACCTCATCGAAGAGGACCCTGTCGGTGTAGTGCACCATTCCGGGCGCGAAGTCCCCGAAGGCGTTCCGTCCGCCAGTCCAGCCGGCGTTCTCGTTCTGGGTGTCGCTCATGCCAGCACACTCACCTTCACCAACGACTTGATGACGCGGCGCTCGTCCATGGCTGCGTAGGCCTCGGCGATGTTGTCGAGGTCGAAGCTCTGGTCGAAGACCTTGCCGGGATTGATCTCGCCGTTCAGGACGGCCTTGAGCAGCTCCGGCTGGTAGTGCCGGGCCGGGGCGGGACCACCGCGCATGCCAACGTTGCGATAGAACGTGCCCGCGGCGTCGACCTCGGCGTCGTGCGGTACGCCGACTCGGCCAACGATGGCGCCGGCCTTGGCGATCGCGAACGCCGTCGCGGTCGAGTCCTTGGTGCCGACGCACTCCAGGACAGCGTCCGCGCCGTAGCCGTCGGTGAGGTCCTGCAGCTGCTTGACGGCGGCATCACCGCGGTCGGTGATGATATCGGTGGCGCCCCACTGGCGTGCCAGCGCGTGCCGGGACTCGGTCTTGCTGCCCAGCACGATGGTCCGCTCGGCGCCCAGCATCTTTGCCGACAAGACGCCGGACAGGCCGACGGCCCCGTCACCCACGACGGCGACAGTGTCACCAGCGTTGACCTCGGCGCTGACTGCGGCGTGGTAGCCGGTGGCCATGACGTCGGTCAGTGCCAGTAGCGAGGCCATGGTCTCCTCAGAGAAGTCGGTGCCGGGGACCTTGAGCAGGGTGCCGTTGGCCTGGGGGACCCGGACGAACTCAGCCTGGCCACCGTCGCCGTCGCCGCCCTGGCCGAAGAACCCCCCGTGGACGCAGGCGGTCTGGAAGCCGGCCTCGCAGTTCTTGCAGGTGCCGTCACTGAACGAGAACGGTGCGATGACGAAGTCGCCGGTAGCCACGTCGGTCACGTCGCTTCCAATCTCGTCGACCACGCCGATGAACTCGTGACCAACGCCGCCGTGCGGCAAATCGGAGATGCCGCGGTAGAACCAGAGATCCGAGCCGCAGACGCAGGCCAGGACGACACGCACGATCGCATCGGTCGGCTCACTGATGGTCGGCTTCGGGCGATCCTCGATAGCGATGTTGCCCTTGCCCTTGAAGATTGCTGTCTTCATGATCGTTGCTCCTTGATTGCTGGTTGCTGATGAAGTCGTTGTGGCCCGGCAGTCAGTGAATGCCGAGTACCGTGGGCCCTTGTTGTTGCTCATGGAGTCCGCCTTACGGTCCTATTGCTGCGGCAGCCGCAAGCCGGCGATGGCGGTGATGAGCAGCACTGCTGCTGCGAGCAGCAGGCTGTCGCGCACGCCGTTGATGAAGGTGGAGCTGTCGGCCAGCAGCGCACCGAACACCGCAACTGCCATGGCGCCGCCCAGTTGACGGCTGGTGTTGAACACGCCGGTGGCCACGCCGGTTGACTGGGCCGGCACGTGATTGAGCAGCACCGCGGTCATCGGCGGCATCGCGAGCGGCCCACCGAGGCCGACCAGCACCATCACAAGCGACAGCCCCCACAGCGAGGCCGCCTCCGGCAGCACCGCAAACGTCGTCAGGCCGATAGTCATGGCGAGCAGTCCGGCGCAGATCGGGATCCGGGCACCAAAGCGCTCGACGATGCGGGCTGAGAACGGCGTCAGCGCCAGTCCGATCAACATCATCGGCAGAAACACGATGCCTGTCTCCAACGACGTCAGGCCGCGCTGACCCTGCAGGTAGAGACTCGCGACGAACGGCAGGCCGTAGTAGCCGACCATGAACGCGAACCCGGTACCCAATGCGATTCGGAACGTGCGGGAGCCGAAGAGGTCGAGCGGCATCATCGGGTGCTGGACGCGGCCCTGCGCCACGACGAATGCCAGCACGCTCAGCACGGCCACCAGGAACGCTAGGAGCACCCTCGGATCAGTCAGACCGCCTGAACCCGCCTCGATCGCGCCGAAGACAAGCGCCGTCATAGCGACCACGGCGGTGATCTGTCCGATCCAATCGAAGGGCACTGAGCGCTGCGGCGAGCGTGCGGTGCACCGAAGCAGCACCAGTGCCAGCGCTCCGACCGGCACGTTGATGAAGAAGATCAGCCGCCAATCGACCAGCGTCAGTACGCCACCCAGCAGCGGCCCCGCCGTCGACGCCACCGAGCCACCGAGTGCCCAGATTGCAACCGCCCGCCCACGCTGAACCCTGTCCTCGTAAGCCTGGCTGATCAGCGTCAGCGAGGCCGGCATGATGATGGCCGCCGCGGTGCCTTGGACGAACCGAGCTGCAACGAGGAGCCCGATCGTTGGCGCAGCCCCGCAGGCGATCGATGCCGCACCGAAGAGCCCGATGCCGAGACCGAACGCGCTCCGCGCACCGATCCGGTCCGCGAGGGAGCCAGCGGACAAGAGCAGTGCTGCGAACATCAAGGTGTAGCCGTCCACGACCCACTGCAGCCCGGTGATGCCGCCGCCCAGACCGCTGCGGATCGAGGGCAGCGCCACGTTCACCACCACCGCGTCCAGGGTAACGACGAAGAACCCGAGCACGGCGGCCGCCAACGCGAAGCCAGGACTCGCGCTGCGAGCCTTCACCGTCGTCATATCGGCTGTCGTGACGGCCATGGTGCTACTCCTCCAGCCACGGCTGAGGCGATCAGGCACAGCGGGCTTGTCCAAGAGGATCCGTGCGCAAGCGTTTCAGGACCCGATGTGATCTGCGCGGACGATCCGGATATCTCTCATCCACTTACCTCTAAGGTAGCACGTAAGCGGATACTGTCAATCCGGTTACGTGCTACGCTGATCACATGTCAGAGGCGACTCCCCGAGCACTACGCAAGGACGCCGCGATCAACCGCGAGCGCCTCCTTGCTGCTGCTCGCGAGCTGTTTGCCGAGCGGGGTCTCAACGTCACTCTGAACGAGATCGCCCATCACGCCGGCGTCGGCGTCGGCACGGCGTACCGGCGCTTCGCCAACAAGGAGGAGGTCATCGACGCGCTCTTCGAGGAAGGCCTGCAGGACATCGCGGCCGCAGCCAAGGATGCGCTCGCGGACCCCGACGCCTGGTCGGGCCTGGTCGGCTTCCTGGAACGCTCACTGCACATGCAGTTCGGAGATCGTGGACTCAACGAGATCATCAACAACCCGGCCCTCGGGGACGTACGTGTCGCCGATGCACGGGAGCGCATCGCGCCGCTCATCCACGAGCTGGTTGAACGTGCGCAAGCTCAAGGCGTCGTGCGGCCGGACCTGGATCAGTCCGATCTGATCTTCGCGCAGCTTGGACTCTCGGCGATCATGGAGAGCAGCCGATCGATCGAACCCGAGCTGTATCGACGCTACTTGGCGATCTTCCTCGACGGCATTCGAGCGGACCGGTCCGTGCTCACGAGGTTGCCGGTCGACGCGCTGAGCGCCCATGACACGCACTCCGCGATGACTCGGAGACGACAGCCGGCCACGCCGGCAACAACGTCGTCCTCTCGGGAACGTCCGCAGAGATCGTCGCCCGCCGCACACCCTGACCGGTGAGAACTCGTCTACCTCCATCGGAGAGTGACGGGACCGAGCTGTCGCGACGCGACACCGGCCCAGGGTCTGGATCCTCTCGGGTGGCATGGCCGGCACGAGGGAATGACCACCGAGACCCTTCCTGAGGGGCGTCATCGATGCCCGAGGACCGGGGCGTTGTCGAGGGAGCGTGCAGGGGGAGGGCGGCGACGATGACCCGGGGGCGCTAGCGGCGGCGGCCCACGACGTCGACGCCGTTCACCGAGGGCCCCGGAGTGCCACCGATCCGGCTTCTCGATGGTGAGGTTCTGTCGAGTTTGGGTACGTCGCCCCTGCCGAGGCTCCGAGCGGCGGGGCCGGGGTGCGGGAGCGATCGATGAGGATGTTCTGGCCGGAACCGCGAGGTCTGTCCACGGGCGGAGTGCCCGACGGAATGCCGATCCTGTCCCCGGGCAGACATCGGAGCCCCGCCACCGGCGGATGCTTCATGGAGATGGCGTCCTACCTCGCTGGCGAGACCTGGTCCGACCATCCGCGGTGCACGAATCCCACGCTGGCGCTGCTGGCCCGTGAGGTCAATGACCGCGTCGACGACGATCATCGGCGGCTGCTCGCACCGATGGTGCCTGACGTGGTCGGGATCGGGACGACGGATCCGCTAGCCCCGACCACGGTCGCCCGCGCATGCGCTTTGGCGGGCCTGGACGCGGGGGTCACGGGCACTCGGGCGCAGGCTGTGGGGTTGCTCCGCTGCGAGGCCGTGTTCAACGGAGTCACGGTCGCTGGTGAGCCGATGTTGTCCTCGGATGCCGAGGCGGCGCTCGCGGCCCGGCCCGTCGAACGTGCCTGGGCCGAACGGTTCGTCGCCGCAGCCTCCGGGGCCGGGTATCTCGCACCGCTTGAGTCCCCTCTGGACCATCACTCGGCCTCGGTGATCGTGGGCGCCGCGGTAACCGGGTTGGCGGCCGTCCCCGGCGGCAGCGCGCGCCTGGTCGACCTGCTCCGCTCCGCCATCACCAGCTGTCGGTCGGCCGCGGCGGCCCGGGCGGGCGACGTGGCGTGCGATCGGCGCCAGCGCCACCCGTTTCCACCCCGCTCGGACGCCGCAGGTGCCAGTTGAGGCGGTTCGGCCCCGGTCCAGCGGATGGACATCGTGGCCCCTGAAGGTCGGCCCCGGTCAGCGCCTTGACCGCGGCACAGGTGTCAGCCCACGATCACAGGGGTACGACGGAGGAAACCCGTCGAGAGGAGCTCAGATGACCACCACCCCTGAAGAGCCGTTGTCCGACCAGGACATCGAGGCCACCGACGCAACGGCCGGGTCGACGACCGGGACCCAGGACGCTGACGGCGTCGACGGTGACAGCACCGACACCGTCGACGGCGACAGCACCGACGGCGACAGCACCGACACCGTCGACGGTGACGGCACCGATGGCGGCGACGCCGACGGCACGGACGCCTGAGGCGCGGGCGCAGTGCCCGCACTGAACGGCACCGCGCTCGACCTGCTCACCGGCGACGCCCAGACCTTCATCGACAAGGTCTGGGCGTCGCGGGTGCACCTGCACCAGGTCGATCGGTCCGCCCTGGTCGACATCCTCGCGCTGGACGACGTCGACCGTCTTGTCACCGCATCCGGGCTGCGCACGCCGGCGCTGCGGGTGGTCCGGGACGGCCAGGTCTGCTCGTCGTCGGAATTCACCCGACAGGCCACCATCGCTGGCTCGCCGCTGACCGGACTGGTCGACGGCCGCAAGGCACTGGCGATGTACGACGACGGAGCGACCCTCGTGCTGCAGGGTCTGCACCGCTACTGGCCACCCCTGACGCAGCTGGTCCGTGAGCTCGAGCTCGCCCTGGGACACCCCTGCCAGGCCAACGCCTACCTGACCCCGCCGGGTTCGCAGGGCTTCGCCCGGCACAGCGACACCCACGACGTCTTCGTCTTCCAGACCCACGGACACAAGCAGTGGGAGATCGTCGAGGACGACACCGCGCGCGACATCGTCATGGAGCCCGGCCTGAGCATGTACCTGCCCACCGGCACGCCGCACTCCGCGCGCAGCCAGGCCGAGTCGTCCCTTCACGTGACCATCGGGGTCAACCGGACGACGTGGCGCGACCTCCTGCGTCGACGCGTCGATGCCGTGCTCGCCGACGACCGATACGACACACCGCTTCCCGCCGGCTTCATCGAGGACCCCGACCGCCTCGCCGGACCGCTGGAGGCTGAGCTCGCCGGACTGGTCGACCGACTCGCGGCCCTTGCCGCCGACGATGTGGCGACCCTGACGGCCGAGCGGTTCCTGCGGGACCGCGCCCCGGCGATGCTCGGCGCACTGGGCGACCGGGTCCGGCTTCCCCAGCTCGACGACCTGACCCGGCTGGAGCGCCGTCCGACCGCGGCCTGCCTGCTGCGCGACGACGGCGACCGGCTCCGGGTGCTGCTCGGCGATCGGGAGCTGCGGATGCCGATCAGGCTCAGACCGGCCATGGAGATGGTGCGCGACCAGGCCTCGTTCGTGGTCGGCGACCTGTCCGCGTGCCTCGACCCGCAGAGCCGCCTGGTGCTCTGCCGACGGCTGGTGCGCGAGGGCTTGCTGCGGTTCCCGCGGTGAGCGGCGCCGATCCGGCCTTCCGTTGCACCCGCTCGGAGGAGGACACCGGCGCCGATCCCGCCGGCAGCGCTTCGACGGTGCGTGCGTTCCTCCTCGTGGAGCTCGAGGGAGCCTGGGGGACCGATGCGCTGGCTGCTGCCCGGCTTCCCGCATCGGTACGGCGAATGCTGCGACGACTGGAGCCCGAGCACCGGGTCCGCCCGTTGATGATCCGCCGCCAGGGCCGGCGTACCGAAGGTGGCGGCGTGCACGTGTTCGCCGCCTGCACGGTGCCCGGCCGCCGCTGGGTCGAGCACGCTCGGATGGACGGCCACCAGGACCTTCTCGGGCTCGACCTCGCCGGCATGGTCGACGGGCACCGTCCCGGCCTCCCGGCGTACGACGAGCCGCTGTTCTGCGTGTGCACCCATGGTCGTCACGACGCCTGCTGCGCCGAGCGCGGCCGGCCGGTCTGGGAGGCTCTGCGAGCGGTGGCACCGGAGCACACCTGGCAGGTCTCCCACATCGGTGGGGACCGGTTCGCCGGCAATGTGCTGGTGCTTCCCGACGGGCTCTACTACGGGCGGATGCAGCCGGCCGACGCGGCCGATCTGGTGGCTGCCCATGCGCAGGGCGAGCTGCTGCTCGACCGGCTGCGCGGTCGAACTGCGCAGCCCTTCCCGGTGCAGGCGGCCGAGATCTACCTGCGTCGTGCGCTGGGCCTCCTCGGTCGGGACGCCGTCCGGTTCGTCGGCCACCACCGCGATGGCGAGGTGACCGACGTGGATCTCGAGACCTCCGAGGGCCGGCACCTGGTGCGGGTGCGCAGCGCGCCCGGCCCTGCCCGCCAGCTGACCTGCCGGGCCGAAGGCCCGGGCCGGCCGCTGATCCACGAGCTGCTGTCGATCGGCTGAGCGTCGATGGAGCAGCCGACCGCGGACGGGTTGCGCCGGACGACGGCGCTGCTCTCGGTCGCGGTGCTCGGCTTCGCGGTCCAGCAGACCGCGGTGGTGCCCGCGATCCAGGACATCGAGAGGTCGCTGCATGCACCACCGGAGTGGTCGGCGTGGCTGGTCACGCTCTACCTGGTGGTCGCCACTGTCGCGACGTTGGCACTGGGCCGATTGGCAGATCTCCACGGTCGGCGCCGGATGCTGCTGGTCGGAATGGTGGTCTTCGCGGTGGCGTCGGTCGGCGCAGCGGTCGCCCCGAGCATCCTCGTGCTGCTGCTCTGCCGGGCGCTGCAGGGGATCGGCGGCGCGGTTTACCCGCTGGCGCTGTCGATCGCCCGCGCACACGCACCCGAGGGCGCGGCGACGACCGCGATCGCCCTGCTCACCGCTGCGTTCGGGGTCGGTACGGCGGTGGGCTTCGTGGCCGGCGGCCTGCTCTCCAGCTACGCGTCCTGGCGTTGGATCTTTGTGCTCGGAGCCGTGCTCGTTGGTGCGGGCGTGTTGATGCTCTGGCGGGGATTGGAGGAGACCGAGGGTCGTGCCACCGGCCGATTCGACCTGATCGGCACGGCGGTCCTCGCGCTGAGCACAGTCGGGCTGCTCGCCGCGCTGACGCTCGCAGCCGGGGCCGGTTGGAGTTCCCCCGAGGTGGTCGGCCTGCTGGTGCTCTCGGCCGGGTCCGCCGGCGGCTGGATCGCGATGCAACGTCGGGCGGTGGACCCGCTCATCGACCTGCACGTGCTGTCGAACCGGTCGGTGGCTGCGGCCAACCTCGCCACGGTGGCGATCGGGTGGTCGATGTTCAGCGCGTTCCTCCTGGTGCCGCGGTTCGCCCGTCTCACTCCGGAGCACTCCGCCTACGGGCTCGGGGCGGACAGCGCCATGGTGGGGCTGATCCTGCTGCCGATCGCCGTCGGCCAGATCGTGGCGTCACTCGCCGCCGGCCGGTTGATCGGACGGGTGGGCGCGACGGTCGTGCTGGGCACTGCGCTGCTCGTCCTGGCCGCGGCGGGCGCGGTCCTTGCCGTGGACCGGACCAGTGTCCCGCTGACACTGCTGGGCACCCTCCTGCTCGGCCTGGGAGCCGGATCCGGCCTCCAGTCGGGCAGCGCGGTGGCGACCGAGGCAGTGGCCCCGGACGTAGCCGGCATCTCAGCCTCGGTGAACAGCACCACCCGACGACTCGCCGGTGGCGTCGGAGGACAGGTGAGCGTTCTGGTGCTGACCGCGTTCGCTGCCGGCTCGACACTACGGCCGTCGGGCTTCACCATCGCCTATCTGGTCGGCGTCGGTCTCTGCGTGGTGGGGGTGACGGTGACGGTGAGCGTGCGGTTGTTCGCCCGGTCCACCGCCTGACGGGCCATCACGATCGTCGTCACCACGATCGCGACTCCGGTCAGCGCCCACCAGAACGCGCGGTGCCCGGACCGTCGTACGCCGTGCAGCGTGTCACCCACCGTCACGACCGGGCTCGTCGGGTAGGCCTCGCGTGCGCTCTCCTCCGCCGACTCCCGATCGTCGAACCCGTGCGAGGCGACCAGCGGCTCGACGGAGAAGTCGTCGGGCAGCCACCGCCACCGCCACGTCCCGTCCGGCTGGCGCGCCACCTCGATGCGTCCCGGTGTGCTCATCGTCATCCCCTCACGGACTGGTCGGTGCTGGGCTCCTCGTCCTGCTGCGACTCCGCGTCGCCGACGTCGTCCTCGTCGTGTTCCTCGTCCTCGTCCTGCGGGCCCCAGCGGATCCACAGCGGACTCTCGGTGAGCTCCCGCTCGGTCTCGTCGGACTCCTCCTGCTGCTCGGCCGCCTCGCGGCGCACGTGGTTGCTCGCGGCGCGGTGGGCCAGCAGCGCCGCCACCACCGGCAGCACGAGCACGCACACGCGCAGGGTGTCGCGGACCGTCTCGATGGTGGCGCCGCTGAGCTGGACGATGAGCTCCTCGCCCGCGGCGAGCAGCAGGATCGAGTAGAAGCCGATCGCCCAGACGCCGATCGCGAAGCGGCGCGGGCTCGACATCGGCCCTGCGGCAATGTGGTGGGTGCCCCGGTCGCCGGTGAGGCGTCGGTCGATGAACGGCCAGAGATAGAGCACTGCGAAGGTGAGCCCGGGCAGCAGGACCGCGGGCCAGAACTGGTCTGGGATCGTGAAGCCCCAGAAATGCAGCTCGACGGGCGGGAACATCCGCAGCGCTCCCTCGACCCAGGCGATGTACCAGTCCGCCACCGACGGCGACATGATCGTCGAGCTCTTGAACTCGCCCCAGACCCAGACCGGGTTGATCTGCACCAGGCCGCCCATCAGGAAGCACACCGCGGCGACGACGGAGAACAACGACAGAGACCGCAGGGCGTACGACGGCCACATCCGCGACCCGACGACGTTGGAGTCGCGGTGCCCGGGCCCCGCGAAGTGGCTGTGCTTCTGCCGAATCAGCACGGCGAGGTGGATCCCGATGAGCCCGGCGATCGCCACCGGCACCACGAAGACGTGCAGGATGTAGAGCCGGCCGATGATGTACGGCCCGGGGAAGCCCGCGCCGAAGACCAGGTAGGCGAGCCAGCCCCCGACGAACGGCACCGCCTCCAGCGTGGAGTAGAAGATGTGCAGCCCCGTGCCGGAGAGCAGGTCGTCGGGCAGGGAGTAGCCGGCGAACGAGGTGAAGATGGCCGCGACGAACAGGGTCAGGCCGACCGTCCAGTTCAGCTCGCGCGGCTTGCGGAACATGCCGGTGAAGAAGATCCGGCAGAGGTGGAGCGTGATGGCCGCGATGAAGATCAGCGCGGCCCAGTGGTGCACCTGCCGCATCAGCAGGCCGCCTCGGACGTCCCAGCTGAGCTGCACGGTGGAGGCGAACGCCGACGAGACGTCCTCACCGTGCAGGGGTTGGTAGCTACCGTCGTACACCTTCAGCGAGCTGCTCGGGTCGAAGAAGATGGCAAGGAAGGTGCCGGTGGCGACCAGCACCACGAAGCAGTAGAGCGCGATCTCGCCGAGCATGAAGGACCAGTGGTCGGGAAAGACCTTCCCGAGCGCGGTGCGCGCCATGTCGGCGTACCCGAGCCGTTCGTCGAGCCGCCGCAGGGTTCGGTCGCGGGCGGCGTCCACTGGTCCGCGCATCACCACCCCCACCAGGCGGCGCCGGGCGCGCGAGTGAACTCGCCGGTGGCGATCAGGTAGCCCTCGCTGTCCAGGGCGAGGGGGAGCTGGGGGAGCGGGTGCGCGGCGGGGCCCTCCACGGGCTTGCCGCCGTCGAGGACGTCGAAGACCGAGTGGTGGCAGGGACAGAGCAGTTGGGCGGACTCGTCGGAGTAGAGGCCCACCGGGCATCCGGCGTGGGTGCACAGCTTGGAGTAGGCGATCACCCCGTCCGCCACCCAGTCCCGGCGCGAGGCGGGCAGCTCGAGCTGCTCCGGGTCGACCCGGATCAGGAGGGTGGCACCAGCGGACTGGCGAGGGTCCCAGGTCGCCGGGAAGACGGTGAGCACCGACCCCACGGCGAGGTCGTCGGGTCGGACCTGCTCGCCACCCTCGGTCACCACGGCGTCGCCGGCCCTCCACGGGCTGTCCGACAGCAGCGCGTGCGCCCCCGGCCCGAGGTTCCGGGTGGGGAAGAGCGAGCGCAACGGGAACAGCGCCGCCAGGCCGATCGAGCCCGCCGCAACGCCGAGCATCGACCAGAGCACTCCGGAGCGCGGCACCTTCTGCTCGGTGAGCGCGGTGCGGAACCGCTCGAAGCCGGTGTCGTCGGTCGGCCCGACCGCGCGCTCCTCGACGTAGTCGGGCTCGTCCTCGTCGATCAGCTGCGCCCAGATGCCCAGGCCGATGCCGAGGAACAGCAGCGCCCAGCCCAGGGACGCGCCGTAGGCCCGGTTCCCCCAGTCCATGACGTACGACGTCGCGAAGGCGGCCGCCCCGAGCACGGAGAGGGCGAAGCAGATCAGCACGCTGCGAGGTGCGTGTGCGTCCCGGTCGGTCATTGCTTCCTCCGTCGGCCGAGCAGCAGCAGGACGATGATCAGGATCGGCACCGGGACCGCCCAGGCGAAACTGCCCTCGAGGATCGGGCCGTATTGGTCGAGGCCGCCGCCGCCCCGGATCTGCCGGTTGCCGAGCATGGAGACGTAGCTGACCACGTCGTCGAGCTGGTCGTCGCTGAGCTGTCCGCGAGTGAACGGCGGCATCGGTCCGGGGCCGAGCCGCATCGCCTCCGCCACCTCGCGTGGGTCGTCGGCGAACAGTGACGGGACGATCGTGCCGTCGGTGAGCACGACTCCGGTCCCCGAGGAGGAGTGGCAGGCGGCGCAGTTGCTGATGAACAGCGACTGGCCCTCCGCGACGTCGCCCGGCCGCACCTCGGGGATCGGCTCGCCTCCGCTGCCGAGCGAGTCGACGAAGCCGACGATCCGGCCGATCGTCGCCGCGTCGTACGCCGGCTTGTGCCGGCGCACCGTCTCGTCGGGCGAGCTGAGCGGCATCCGGCCCGTGCGTAGGTAGAAGTCGAGGGCAGCGGGCCCCTTGTCGGAGAGTCGGGGTGCCACCGAGGTGCCCTGCGCCTGCTGGCCGTGGCACCACGCGCAGTCCCGCAGGTAGACCTCCCGCCCAGACATCGACGGCGACGAGGTCGTCCGGGCGGTGGCAGGAGCGACGGCGCCATCGGTGCGTGCCGGGCCGTCGGGCGCCCGGGTGCTGGTCAGGACGAGGGCCACGAGTGCGATGACGGCGAGCACGCCCCCGGCCCGCAGCGCGCGGGCGCTGCGGGGACTGGTCGTCGTGGTCGTCCGGGTCATCTCACCTCAGGGTGTAGAGGTAGGCGGTGATGTCGATGGCGTCGCGGTGCGTCACGCCGAGGTCGGGCATGGCGTTCCCGGGCACCACCGACTGGGGGTCCTCGATCCAGTGCTCGAGGTTCTGCTCGGAGTTGGGCAGCACGCCGGCGACGTACCCGCGCCGGGAGAAGTGGGTCAGCGGCGGCCCGACGAGCCCGTCCGCGCCGGCGACGCCCGGGACCTCGTGGCAGCTACCGCACCCGTAGTGGCTGATCAGCGCGGCACCGCGGCCCGGATCGCCGGTCCGCATCTGCTGCGGAGGGGCCTGACTGCTCTCGGGTCCAGCGCACCCGGCCGCGACGGCGGCCGCGGCCACCAGCGTGACGAGCAGGACGAGGACGTTTCGCCTCATCGGATCCTCCCCAAGTCGGGACGGACGTCGGTCGTGTCCAAGAACAGCGCCCGTGCAGGATGGTCGCGGTCGAGGCCGCGCAGCCAGGAGGCGAACAGCACGATCGCTCCCAGCACGTACCCGAAGTCCATGGGGGCCCACATCACCAGCGCGCCGAGGTGCTGGTCGAGCATCGGGTCGAGGCCCACTGCGCGTGCAGCGGCCGCCTGGGCCGGGTAGATCGGGTGCTGCGGAAACGTGAGCACGGCTCCGAGCGCGGCACCTGGCGGGACCGCCACGACGAGGTAGAGGACGGCTTGCAGCCCGGTCAGGCGCCGCGGAGAGTCGCCCAGCAGGTGCCACCAGAACCACCACGCGGTGAGCAGGAAGGTGGCGTGCTCGCTCAGATGCACCAGCTCGTTGCGCACCGCGAGGTCGTAGGCGGCCGGCAGGTGCCAGGCCCACATCGAGCCGATGTGCAGCAGCCAGGCCAGTGGGGCCGCCAGCAGCAGCCCGGACGGAAGGTGGTGCGCGACCTTCACCACCGGACGACGGACCCCGGCCGGCAGCCCGGCGAGCAGTACCCGGCCCGGAGAGGACCAGGCCAGCAGCGGGCCGCAGACCATGATCAGGACGACGTGCTGGAGCATGTGGGTCCACAGCCGCTCCTCGAGGAGCTCGCCGAGTGGTGAGCCTGCCACCAGCACCAGCACGGCCACCGCGGTGGCCAGCGCCCACGGCCTGCCGCGCTGGGCTCGCCGGCCCTGGGCATGCCGGCGGAACCGGACGAGGCCGCGCAGGTAGCAGACCCACAGCACGAGCGACCCGGCCAGCAGCACGACCTCGACGATCCGCATCAGCACGGCTCCACCACCAGCAGCCCGATCGCGCCGGCCGTGATCGCGACCAGCGCCATCACGTCGAGGAAGAGCCCCATGACCAGCATCAGCCCGGTCCGGCCGGCGGCGAGGACGTCAGGGTCGAGGGCCCGCAGCCGGCGCCGTACGGCGAGGTTGGTGATCACCGCGGCGAGCGCGAGCAGCCACGGCAGCACCGTCGCTCCGGCCTCCACCCAGCCCGCGGTGGCACCGCGGCCCGCTCGCTGGAGGATGTTGCCGTCCAGCGAGCCGTAGCAGGACACCTCGGCGACGCTCCAGGCGATGCCCAGGTGCAGGGCCCACGCGAGCACGCCGCCCCCAGTGGCGAACCAGATCATCCACGCCTTCATCCCGATCGCCTCACACGTGCGGAGAGATGTAGACGGTGAGGTAGACCGCGACGGCGAGCACCGACAGGAAGTACCAGTACATCGCCACGACGGCACCGGCCCCACCCTGCGCCCTCCGCGGGCCGCGGAGCAGGGAGCCCAGCGCCAGCAGGCCGAGCATCAGGACGCCGAGGATCACGTGTACGGCGTGCAGACCGGTGATGGTGTACAGCATCGAGCCGTAGGCGTCCTTGCTCATCGTCGACGCCGGCCACTCCTCGGTCCAGTCGATCCACTGCAGGACGACGAAGGCGATCCCGCCCAGCGCTGCCACGAGGGTCAGCAGGGCGGTGCCACGGGGTCGGCGGCGCGCGCTGCGCACGGAGAGGAACATCGGCACGCAGCTGAGCAGCAGGATGCCGGTGCCGATGGACGAGACCAGCAGGTGCGGCGGCTTGTCCCCGGTGGGCGGCCACGGACCCTGGTGGCCGAACCGCAGGTAGAAGTAGCTCGCCAGGAAGGCGGCGAACATGGCGGCCTCCGTCGCGATGAACAGCGCCATCGCCCACCAGCCCGTCGTCCGGCCGACAGGGGCCTCCGGCACCACGGTCGGTGTCCGGCGGGCACTGGCCTCGGTGCTGTCCAGGCTGTCCAGGCTGTCAAGGCTCGTCATGGCGCGACCGTCCTCGTGGCTTCCCGGCGAGGTCGCGGGAGGTCGTGGATCGACTCGGGCTCGTCGATCTCGGGCCGCTGCCACATCCACCAGCCGATGGTCGCGGCCATCAGGGCGAAGGAGACGCCGGCCGCGACGTACCAGCCGACCAACAGCAGCACTACGCTGCCGGTGAGGAAGATCGCCACGATCAGGGGCTGCATGGTCTCGCCCGGCATCGCCATGATCCGCTCGATGCGGCCGTCGAGCTCGCTGGTGCGCAGCGCCTGGTGGTGGTCGGTCATCGTGCGTTCCGGATCGTCACGGTGGTCGATGATCGACTGCGTCGAATCGCCGTCCCAGAGCGGATTCAGGCTGTGCACGGTGGGAACCACCGGGAAGTTGTACGGCTTGGGCGGCGAGCCGGTGCTCCACTCGAGGGTGTTCGCCTCCCATGGGTCGTCCGGCGCCCGACGTCCGTGCAGCAGGCTCTGCGCGAACACCAGGAGGGTGACCACGAAGCCGGCACCGAGCAGGTAGGACCCCAGCGTGGACAGCAGATTCCACAGCGTCCACCCGTCGTCGGGACTGTAGGTGTAGATGCGTCGCGGCATGCCCAGCAGACCGGAGATGTGCATCGGGAAGAAGGTGAGGTTGAGACCGGCGAAGACCAGCACGAAGCTCCAGATCCCACCCACGTTGCTGACCATCCGGCCGGTCATCTTCGGCCACCAGTAGAAGAGGCCGCCCAGCATGGGCAGCACGGCGCCGCCGAACAGCACATAGTGGAAGTGGGCGACCACGAAGTAGGAGTCGGTCACCTGCTGGTCGAAGGTGACCACGGCGAACATCACCCCGGTCACGCCGCCCATCACGAATGCCACGATGAAGCCGATGGCGTAGAGCATCGCGGGCGTGACGCTCACCCGCCCTCGCCACATCGTGCCGATCCAGGCGAACATCTGGATGCCCGCCGGGATGCTGATCGTCAGGGTTGCCGCCGAGAAGAACGTCAGGGAGACGTCGGACAGCCCGACGGCGAACATGTGGTGCACCCAGACGCCGAAGGAGATGATGCCGGTGCCCACGGTCGCCAGGACGACGTACGGATAGGCGAGGATCGGTCGCCGGGCGAACACCGGGATGATCGTCGAGACGATCCCCATCGCCGGCAGCACGATGATGTAGACATCGGGGTGACCGAAGAGCCAGAACAGGTGCTGCCAGAGCACCGCGTCGCCACCATGGTTCGGGTCGAAGAACCGCGCGCCGAAGCGACGGTCCAAGAACAGCATCAGGTTCGCGGTGTCCAGGGGCGGCAGCGCAAACACCAGCATCACCGACTGCGTCAGGATCGCCCACACGAACAGCGGCATCCGGTTCAGCGACATGCCCGGCGCACGCATCTTCAAGGTGGTGACGATCAGGTTGATCGACCCGATGGTGGTGGAGACGGCCAGGAAGAGCAGCCCGAGCGAGTAGAAGTCGAGGTTGAGCTCGGGGGAGTACTCGTTGCTCAACGGCACATAGGCGAACCAGCCCGCATTCGGAGCCATGCCGAGCGGCAGGCTGGTGAACATGAAGATCCCCGAGAACAGGAAGATCCAGTAGCTCAGCGCATTCAGCCGCGGGAAGGCCATGTCGCGCGTGCCGATCATCAGTGGCAGGACGAAGTTGCCGAAGCCGGCGTTCATCGGCGTCGCGAAGAAGAAGATCATCGCGGTGCCGTGCAGGCTGAAGAGCTCGTCGTAGAGTCCGGGGCTGACCACGCCGTTGTCCGGCTGACCGAGCTGGGTGCGCATCACCAGCGCCTCGGCCCCGGCCAGCATGAAGAAGACGGTGGCCGTGACCAGGTAGCGCCTGCCGATGCGCTTGTGGTTGACGGTGGTCAGGAAGCCCTTGAGTCCAGGCTCCTCCTCCCACTGCGCATCAAGGGCCGCGCCGACCGCAGCCTCGGCGACGGCGCGCTCGGGGCGGACACCCTCGCGCACCCGCCGGGCCGTGGCCGGGGGGACGTCGCTCGCGTCGATGGTCGTCATCGGGCTACTCCAGGCTCTCGAGATAGGTGACGACTGCGTGCAGATCGGCGGGGGACAGGCGCTGGGGCGGCATCCGGTTGCCGGGCTTCACCGCTTGGGAGTCGGCGACCCAGCCGGAGAGGTGGCCGATGTCGTTGGGAATGGCGCCGCCCGCGAGTCGGTCGCGGGTGGCCAGGTGCGTGAGGTCCGGTCCGATCGTTCCCGCGGCCGACGTTCCCCGGATGGTGTGACAGGTCGCGCAGCTGCCGGTGGTGAAGACCTCCATCCCGCGGTGCTCCTCGGCGGTAGCGGGCGCGGTGGCGTCGTTGCTCTGGTCGGCCAGCCAGCTGCGGAACGAGTCCCGAGGCTGGGCGACCACCTCGAAGCCCATGTGCGCATGCTGGAGCCCGCAGTACTCCGCGCACTCGCCTTGGAAGCGGCCGACGCGGTCGACGGTCACCCAGGTCTGGTTGATGCGGTGCGGGAAGACATCCATCTTCGGCATGATCTTCGGGACCCAGAAGCTGTGGATCACGTCGTCACTGCGCAGCCGCAGCTCGATCGGTGTTCCGACCGGCACGTGCAGCTCGTTGGCGGTCACGGCGCGGGTGCCGTCGTACCGGAACTCCCACCACCAGCGGTGGCCGATCACATCGACGGTCATGGCCGGGTGCTCCGCGGGGCTCGACGTCTTCACCAGATCGGTGACGCTCAGCGCGAAGGTCGCGGCGAAGACGATGCCCGGGATGATCACTCCGAGCACCAGGACGTACCGCTTCCCGTCGCCCTGCTTCACCTCTGGGTTGCGGCCGCGGCGCCGGAACACCACGGCGAGCAGCGTCATCGCGATCACCACGAGGCAGACGAACGCGGCGACGGCGAAGAGCAGCCACCACGACTCGGCCGCGATCGAGGCCTTGGGGCCTTCGGGCTGCAGCGTCGAGGGGGAGCGGTGCTCACAGCCGGAGAGAGCAGACACCGCAACAGTCAGCCCGATGAGTACGGCAGCACGGCGTCCACCGCTGCGGTGGCCGCGCTGGCGCATGCGTCCTCCTCGTCGAAGTCGTGACCAACCCCGAATCGGGCCCGGGGCAACCTCCGCCGCTCGTCGGGTGCGGGAGGCGTACCCGGGGGTCCGGCGGGCAAACGGAGGGGGAGATTGGACGAACACTCCTTCCGATTGCGCCCTCCGATTACGCCTTCCGATTGCGCACCGACGAAGTGGGTACGGCGACCGGAGTTCCTGTGGCCCGCACCCCGAGGAGGCACCCATGCGATCCCTCGACCCCGACTCCGTTCCGTCCCGCGCGGGAGGTAGCAGCACCGGAGGGGACGGCGCCGTTCATCGAGGGGTCCGGCCCGACATGCTTCTCGGCGCTGCCGTGCTGCTCTGCGGTGCGGCAGCTCTCGTGCTCGGCCTGGTGGTCGCGCCTCCCGACTCCGTCCAGGGGAACGCCCAACGGCTGATGTACGTGCACGTGCCGAGTGCCTGGACCGGCTTCCTCGCGGTCGGGCTGATGGCGCTGGCGAGCCTGATGGTGGTCCTGGTCGGCAGTGCCCGATGGGACCGGGTGGCACGGGCCGCCGCGGAGCTGGGCACGGTCGCGATGGCGCTGGCGTTCGTCGAGGGCAGCGTCTGGGGACAGCGTGCCTGGGGTGTCTGGTGGACCTGGGATCCACGACTGGTGACCACCGCGGTCCTCGTGGTCAGCCTGATCGGCCTGCTCGCGTTCCGCGGCTTCTCCGGGAACGACCAGCGCGCCCGCCGTCGTACGGCGGTCCTGGGGCTGGTGATCTCCCTGGAGGTGCCCGTGGTGCATCTCTCCGTGCTCTGGTGGCGCAGCATCCACCAGCCGCCGACCCTGCTGCGGCCGTCCCTGTCGGATCCGATCGACCACACCATGCTGCTTGCGCTCGCCGTCAGCATGCTGACGTTCACGCTCGCGGGCATCTGGTGGCTGCGCCGTCGCTACCACCAGCTGACCGTGCGTCAGGAGCAGGTCGCCACCGGAGTCGCACGGCTGCGTGTCCTCGCGCAACGGTGCATCCCTGCAGGTTCGGCGACCGAGGACGCCGTCCGCAACGACGTCGCTGCATCCGGGGGCGAGCGCTGATGGGTGGCTGGGCGACCGTCGGCCTGGGCTACGGACTGTGTGCTCTCGTGTGGCTCGCGATGTGGGTCGTGAGCCTGCGTCGGGCGGGCCGGCGGTGAGGCGTCGGCGGCGCCTGCCGCTGCTGGTGGTGGTGATCGCGGTCCTGGCCGCGGCGGGCCTGCTCAGTGCGGCCGCGATGCAGGGCACCTTCGACTACTACCGCACCCCGTCGGAGCTGGACGCCAACGCAGTCAGCTCCCAGCAGTCGGTGCGCCTGGGCGGGATGGTCGAGCCGGGCAGCGTGCACCACCACGGGGCCGAGGTGCGCTTCGTCCTCACCGACGGCGCCCACGACGTGGTGGTCGTGTCGCACGGGACCCCGCCCAGCACCTTCCGCGGCGGCCAGGGCGCGGTGGTGATCGGGCACTACATCGACGGCAAGGTCTTCCGAGCCGACTCGGTCGAGGTCCGGCACTCCAACCAGTACCGCGCAGCGGGCGACTCCGGCTGACGGCGGGCGCGACGTGATCGGCTGGATCGGCACCTTCTCGCTGGCGGTCGCGCTGAGCGGTGCGGTCGCCTCGGCGGGACTCTGCGGGAGCGCCGCGCTGAGAGGGCGTGCGCCCGCGCGGTGGGTGGCGGTGGTCCCCCTGCTCGGCGCTGCCGCGACGGTGGCCACCCTGGAGTGGGCGCTGCTCACCCACGACTTCGCGGTCCGCTTCGTCGCGGAGAACGGCAGCCTGTCGACGCCGACGTACTACACGGTGACCAGTCTGTGGGCGGCGCACGACGGGTCGATGCTCCTGTGGGTGCTGATCCTGGCCGGCTACCTGGCGGTGGAGGGGCTGAGGATTCGCGCGGTGGCGCCCGACGTCCGCGCCTGGGCGCTGGCGGTGCTGTCCGCCGCGACGGCCTTCTTCTGCGGCCTCGCACTGTTCTCCGGCGACGTGTTCGACCGGGTGTCGCCGGTGCCTGCGGACGGTCCGGGTCCGACGCCGTTGCTCCAGGACCATGCCGCGATGGGCATCCACCCGCCGCTGCTCTACCTGGGCCTGCTCGGCATGGCCGTGCCGTTCTCCTACGCGGTGGCCGGACTGGTGACCGCACGGACCGGCTCGCGCTGGGTGGCGGTGCTGAGGTCCAGCACCCTGACCGCCTGGATCCTGCTGACGGCGGGGATCGTGATGGGCGCGTGGTGGTCCTACGCCGTCCTCGGCTGGGGTGGCTACTGGGCCTGGGACCCGGTCGAGAACGCCTCGCTGCTGCCGTGGTTGACCGCGACCGCGCTGCTGCACTCCTGCATGGTGCAGCGGAACCGACGCGCGTTGTCGATGTGGAACCTCACCCTGGCGGTGACCACCTTCGTGCTGGCCTGCCTGGCCAGCTTCCTGACCCGGTCGGGGCTGGTGACCAGCGTGCACTCGTTCGCCGAGTCCGGCGTCGGACCCGTCCTGCTGGGCTTCCTGGCCGCCCTCGTGGTCGGTGCCCTGGTGCTGGCCCTGCTGCGCACGGCTCCCACAGCCCGAGGACGCCCACGAGCAGGGGTCGGCGCGCCGCTCGGTCGGGGCACGGCGATCACCCTGGAGAACCTGCTCCTGGTGGCGCTGGCCACCACGGTGTTGATCGGCACGCTCTTCCCGATCGTCGCGCAGGTCACCACGGGCGCCCAGCTCTCCGTCGGGCCGCCGTACTTCAACAGGGCGGCGCTGCCGGTGGCGCTGCTGCTGCTCGTGCTGATGGGCATCGGGCCGATGCTCGACTGGCGGGTCCGGTCGAGCAGCGCGGCCCTGCATGCGCTCGCGCCGCGGGTGCTGCCCGGGATCGTGGTCGGTGCCCTCACCGTCTGCGTGGTGCTGCTTGCCGCACCCACGGGGGGGATGGCACTGGCCACCTTCGGGCTGGCGGCCTACGTGGTCACCACCACCCTGGTCGACACCGCACTGCGACTGCGGAGCCGGGGCCGCGGGCAGGAGCGGGTCACCCGGCATCGGTTGGCCGGGCTCGTCGTTCACGTCGGCGTCGTAGTCGCGGCGGTCGGGATCGCGGCCTCGTCGTCGTACACGCACGTGGTCGACCACAGCGTGTCGAAGGGGTCCGTCACGACCGTCGCCGGCCGTGACTTCCGGCTGCAGTCCGTCAGCAGCAGTACGACGGGAGCGGGGCGGACCGTCACGGCCAGGCTGCTCCTTACCCGCCCCGACGGCAGTGTGACCGTGCTGCGTCCGCAGCTGCGGAACTTCACCGCGCGTCAGATGACGGTGACCAGTCCGGCGGTCGTCGTCGGTCCGTTCGCCGACGTCTACGTCACGCTGCTGTCCACCGACGGCGGCCGGACCGCCGAGCTGCGGCTCGCGGTGAACGCGATGGTCGACTGGATCTGGGCCGGCGGCGCGATCGCAGTGCTGGGCGGGCTTACGGCGCTCTGGCCGCGGCGTCGGCGTACGACGGTACCGGCGTCGGCCCACGACGCGGTGCCGGGGACCGAGCCCGACCCTGCCCGCGAGCCCGTCGCCGTCCTGATGGAGCAGCAGTGAGCGCGCAGCGCTGGGGGATCGTCGGGGTGCTGATGTTGGTGGTCGCGCTCGTGGTCGGGCTGGGCGTGGCGATGGACCGGCACCCCAGCGAGGCCGCCGGTGCGTCGATGCAGGGCCGTCCGGCGCCCGAGCTGCGTGGGACGACCCTCGACGGAAAGGCGTTCCGGCTACGACCGGGCCACGTGACGATCGTGAACGTCTGGGCGTCGTGGTGCGCTCCCTGCCGGCAGGAGCTCCCGACGCTGGCTGCCCTCGCCCGCAGCTGGCGCTCGCGTGGGGTGCGGCTGGTGACGATCGACACCCGCGACGGGCCGGCGGCAGCCCGCTCCCTGCTGGCCGAGGTGCACGCCCGCGGGATCCTCGCCGTGCGCGATCCGCACGGACGGCTCGCGGTGGACTGGGGAGCCACGGGAGTGCCCGAGACGGTCGTGCTGGACGCCCGGGGCGTCGTCCGCGCTCGCTGGCTCGGCGCGATCAGCAGGGAGTGGCTCGACGGGAAGCTCAAGGCAGTGGCGGGTGAGGGATCGTGAGGGGTGTCGTCCGCCGATTCGCACCCGGGCTTGGCCTGGTCGTCTCCCTCGTCGCCCTCGTTGCTGCCGTGATCCTCGGAGTGCAGCACGGTGCTCCGCGACCCTCGCTGGGGGAGCAGGTCGACCAGGTCGCAGCCACGTTGCGCTGCCCGACCTGCGAGGCGGAGTCGGTAGCGGCCTCCAATGCGCCGATCGCCCGCAGCATGCGCAGCGAGATCCGCGCCCAGCTGTCCGCCGGGCGCAGCCCCGACCAGATCCGGTCCTGGTTTCGGCAACGGTACGGCGAGCGGGTGCTGCTGATCCCGGACTCGGGGGGACCCGGCCTGGTCCTGTGGGTGGTCCCGGCTGCGGTCCTGCTCGGTGGTGTCGTCGTATGGCTGCTGGTCGCGCGACGACGGCGTCCGGTGCGTGGCGTCGCAGGACCACGGCCGTCCACCGCGGGCATCGCTCCCGTCCGGCTCGCGGTGGCGGGCTGTGCTTGCGTGGTGGTCGCCGTCGCGGTCCCGGTCCTGGTCAACGGCAGCGCGGCGACCCCCCGTGTGTCGGCGACGAGCGCCCCCGATGAGGCGACTGCACCGCTGAGTGCGGCGCAGCGCACGCGCACGGCTCTCGACCTGCTCGAGGAGGGGCACCCGCGAGCGGCGATCCCGCTGGTGCGCCGTACGGCGGCCTCGGCCGGCCCCCAGCGCGCCATGGCGATGCTGGTGCTCGGGCTGGCCGAGCGAGCCCTGCACCGCGAGGCCGCGCGGACGGAGCTGCGGTCCTTCCTGAGGCAGTTCCCGCATCACCCAGCCGCCGACCAGGTGCGACGACTGCTCCGGGAGGATCGATGAGACGGGCGACCCGGTGGGCGACGGCTGCCCTCTGCGCCATCGTGCTGCTGGCCGCCTGCGGGGAGGTCGGTCCGTCGCCCTCGGGCGGTGACGTGGGAGCACCAGCCCCGACGCACCGGCTCAGGGTCGGCCTCACCGAGTGGGAGATCAATGTCTCGTCCGCCGAGGTGAAGCCCGGACGACTGCACCTGGTCGTCACCAACGCGGGCGCCACCGAGCACGACCTGGTCATCGTGACCGGGCACCGGCGCGTGCACCTCGCGCCGATCGCGCCGGGTCGCCAGCGCGCGCTCACGCTGCCGGTCGCAGGGTCGATCGACCTCTCCTCCCGGATGCCCGGGCAGCTGCGGCCGATGCACGCCGTCGTACGTGTGCGATGAGGTCGCACACCGCATGGGCGTCACGGCGACGGGTACTTCTGGCGTCAGCATCGGACCGGCCGCGACGGCCGGGGAACAGGAGCCAGAGATGCCCAGCAAGTCCGCGAACGTGAAGAACGAGAAGCAGTACGAGGCCCTCAAGGACAAGGGCATGTCGAAGCAGCGTGCCGCCAAGATCGCCAACTCCGAGGGCTCGTCGTCGCGCGGCGGGAAGAGCAGCGGCTCGGGAGGCAACAGCTCCCAGGGCGGCACCACCGCCCAGAAGAAGAAGGCGGGCCGCAAGGGCGGCAAGGCGTCGAGCAACAAGAGCTGAACGGAGACAGCATGCGGCTGGAGACGGTCCAGGAGATCCTCGGCCACGACGGGGAGTTCCTGACGGTGGACGCGGAGGTCGGGCGCACGGGCGAGGACGGCGCTCGGCAGATCGAGTCGCGCTGGACGACCCTGCGTCACCAGCTCGAGGAGGCGGGGGTTGGTGCGGGGCTCCTCGAGGAGATCGGCAGCCGGCTCACCGAGCCGACCCATCTGCCGGGGGAGCAGCGTCGGACCATCGTCGCGGTCGGGGACCGGGTCGCACTGGACGACGTGCACGCGCTGCACGCGTCCTGGCCGGAGACCGTCGATGTGGGCGTGCTGCCCGACCTGCGCGGGTGGCTGCGCGCCGAGGACGCGGCGCTCCCGTTCCTGCTGGTGCGGATAGACAGGGTGGGCGCCGACCTCGAGATGTACGCCGCGGCGAGCCGTCCACCCACCGCAGAGCGGTCCGTGCACGGCCTGGACTACTACATCACCAAGGTGCAGCCGGGGGACTGGGCACAGAAGCAGTTCCAGCAGACCGCCGAGAACCGCTGGCAGCACAACGCCGAGGAGGTCGCGGAGGCAGCCCGTTCGATGGCTCGCCGGCACCGGCCCCTGGTGATGCTCGTGTGCGGCGATGTCCGTGCCCGTGCCGACCTGGTCAACGCCTGGAGCGAACGCGACACGCCAGTCGTCGCGTTGAAGTCGGGTGGCCGTGCCTCCGGGGTGTCCGACGACGCGATGTGGTCGGAGGTGGAGTCGGCGCTCGCGGCAGTGGAGGCGGAGCGGGACCGGGTACTTGTCGACCGGCTGGCCGAGGGGGTGAGCAACGGCGTCGCGGTCTCCGGGCTGGCCCCGGTGCTCGACGCCCTTGTCCAGCAGCGCGTGGACACGCTGCTGGTCGACCTCGCCGGGCTGGAGGATATGACGGTGCGCCCGCAGGAGCACCCGGGCCTGGTGCTCCCGCCCCGTGCGCTGGAGGCCGACGAGCTGCCTGCGGACCGGGCGCTGGTGGCGGGCGCCGCGCTGTCTGGCGCTCAGGTCGCCCTGCTCCCGGCGGAAATGATGCCGGCGGGCCCGGTCGCGGCGCTGCTGCGCTGGTCCGACTGACCGATCGGCGGAGCCGTTCGCAGGCCGATTGCCCCCGGGCGCGTCGGGTACCCGCGGCGGATGAGTGACGACAATCCGCACGCACCAGTCCGGGTGGCGAGCTTCGCCGCCGCGCTCGCCGTCTTCGGTACGACGTCGATCGGGGTGCTGCTGGCGGCCCGCCGCAAGGGCATGCCCGACCACTATCGGACCCAGGACCTGCTCCTCGGAGCGCTGGCGACCCAGAAGTTCACCCGCTTGATCGCCAAGGATCCGGTGACCGTGCCGATCCGGGCCCCGTTCACTGACTTCGAAGGTGTGTCGGGGCCGGCGGAGCTGGCCGAGAGCCCGAAGCCCGGCCATGCCCGGCACACCGTGGGCGAGCTGTTGTCGTGCCCCTTCTGCCTGGCGCCGTGGGTGGCCGGAGCCTACGAGACCGGACTGCTGTTCGCCCCGCGGGTCGCCCGCGCGTGGGCAGCGGTGTTCTCGATCGTCGGTGCCTCGGACGCGTTGCAGCAGGCCTACGCACGGCTCCAGGAGGACTGAGCGGGAGGCTCCTACCCAATCCCGAGGACGAGGACGAGGGCGCCGAGGGCGGCCGGCGTGAACCGCCGTGTACGGGGCACCCCGGATGTGACTCGCGATGCGACCGGGCCGAGAGGGACCGGACTGAGTACAGGAGGAGAGGCCGATGAGGGCAGTGACGTGGCACGGACCCCGGGACGTCCGGGTGGAGACGGTGCCGGATCCCATGATCGAGGAGCCCACCGACGCGATCGTGCGGATCACCACCAGCGGAATCTGCGGTTCCGACCTGCATCTCTACGAGGTGCTCGGCCCGTTCATGACGCCGGGCGACATCCTCGGCCACGAGCCGATGGGCATCGTTGAGGAGGTCGGCAGCGGTATCACCGGGATCGCCCCCGGTGACCGGGTGGTGATGCCGTTCCAGATCAGCTGCGGCTCCTGCTTCATGTGCAACCAGGGACTACAGACCCAATGCGAGACCACGCAGGTCACCGAGCAGGGGATGGGGGCCGCGCTCTACGGCTATACGAAGCTCTACGGGGCGGTGCCCGGCGGGCAAGCGGAATACCTGCGAGTGCCCCGGGCGGACTACAACCCGATCAAGGTGCCCGAGGGACCAGCCGACGACCGGTTCGTCTACCTCTCGGACGTGCTGCCGACGGCCTGGCAGGCGGTCGAATACGCCGGCATCCCCGACGGCGGCACCGTCGCGGTGATGGGCGTCGGCCCAATCGGCGACATGGCCTGCCGGATCGCAGCCCATCGGGGTCATCGGGTGATCGCCGTCGACCTGATCACCGAGCGGCTCAACCGAGTGCGGGCCTTCGGTGCGGAGACGATCGACCTGCGCGAGGTCGACCTCTCCGACCTGGGTGCGATGATCCGCGAGACCACGGATGGCCGGGGCCCCGACGCGGTCATCGACGCGGTCGGGATGGAGGCGCACGGGTCGCCCGCGGCCAGTGCGGTCCAGAAGCTGACCGGCCTGCTGCCGGGCAAGATCGCCGAGAGGCTGATGGACATCGCAGGCGTGGACCGGCTCGCTTCGCTGCACGCCGCGGTCGACGTCGTGCGCAGAGGGGGCACCATCTCCGTGATCGGCGTGTACGGCGGAGCGGCGGACCCGATGCCGATGCTGACCCTGTTCGACAAGCAGGTCCAGCTGCGGATGGGACAGGCCAACGTCCGGCGCTGGGTCGACGACATCCTTCCGTTGCTCGGCGACGACGACCCACTGGGTGTCGACGATTTCGCCACCCACCGGCTGCCCCTCGACGAGGCCCCGCACGGCTACGAGATCTTCCAGAAGAAGCAGGACGAGGCCTGCAAGGTGGTCCTCCGGCCCTGACGGTCGGTGCCGTGCCAGGCGGGTGACCGGCGATCCGGTGAAACAGATGTCCTCGGGCCCGTGACCTCGGGCAGGTGAAACACGTTACAGATTTGCTCGGGGTTCTCCTTGCGGGAGAGCCGGACTCCCCCTAGCCCGGTCACGAGGAGTGTCCGGACGGATTCCAGGAGGATCGGAGTGCGTCGACTTCATAGCACGGCAGCGGCGGCGGCCGCCCTGGTGGCCATGATGACCGCGGCCGCGTGCGGAGGCTCACAGCTGAGCCCTGCGGAGGTCCGCGCGGCCAACGACGCCGTGGCCGGACAGGCGGCTTCCGCTTCCGGGACCACGACGGGTACGACCGGGACCGGCAGTTCCGAGAGCACCGGTTCGACGGGTGGCACGGGTGGCACGGGAGGCACCGGATCCGCTGGCACGGCCGGGACGACAGGCTCGTCAGGCGGCAGTGGTGGCGGTGGCGGTCCCGGGAGCACGGGCTCGACCGGTGGCTCGACGGCCCCGACCGGTGGCAGCGCGGCCGCCGGTGTGCCGAAGGGCTCGTGCGCCGGCTTCAAGAACCAGACGGGCGTCACCAACAGCACGATCACGATCGGCAACGCATCCGACATCAGCGGCCCGGTGCCGGGCCTGTTCACCTCGGCCCAGCAGGCCGTCAAGGCGTACGTCGCCTACTTCAACTCCACCTCCAGCATCTGCGGACGCAAGCTCGCCCTCACCACCGAGGACAGCCGGACCGACGCCGGTGCGGACCAGCAGGCCTACACCCAGCTGTGCGCCTCCAGCTTTGCGGCGGTCGGGTCGATGTCCGCCTTCGACTCCGGCGGCGCCCCGACCGCGCAGCAGTGCGGCCTGCCGGACATCCGCACCGCGTCGACCACGACCCAGCGCAACGCCTGCACGACCTGCTTCGCCGCGCAGGGAAGCAACGCCAACTACTACGAGAACGCCCCCGCCGACTACTTCATCAAGCACGACAAGGCGGCCACCCAGCACGCCGCGATCCTCTACATCAACGCCGGTGGCGCAGCCCAGAACGCGGCAACCATGCACTCCGCATTCGCCAAGCGCGGGATGAAGATCGACTACTTCGCCGGCATCGACACCACCGAGTTCAACTACGGTCCCTACGTCCAGGCGATGAAGAGCAAGGGCATCCGCTACATCATCTTCCTCGGTCCCTACCAGGACACGGTGCGTCTGGTCCAGACGATGCAGCAGGCGAAGTTCAAGCCCGACGTGTTCCTCCAGGACCCGACGGTCTACGACCCCGGCTACGTCAAGCAGGCCGGTAGCGCGGGGGAGGGCACCTACGTCTACATGAACTTCGTCCCCTTCGAGCAGGCCTCGAGCAACACGCAGATGTCGACGTACATCCGGTGGCTGCAACAGGTCGCACCGGGAGCCTCGCCCAGCTTCTACGGGGTGTTCGCCTGGTCCGCGGCGGCGCTGTTCACCCAGGAGGCGATCAAGCTCGGAGGCAAGCTCACCCGCGCCTCGATGGTCTCCGCCCTCAAGGGTGTGCACGGGTGGACCAACCACAAGATGACCGCGCCGCAGGACGTCGGCGGCAAGATCAACGGGTCGTGCTGGCGGTTCGTGCAGCTGCGGGGCGGGAAGTGGGTCCCCGTGAGCGGCGGCTACCAGTGCGACGGCGTGACGAGGGGATGACGTGGGCTCCTTCCTGTCCTACACGCTGATCGGGCTGTTCACCGGCGCGGCGTACGCCATCGCGGCGAGCGGCCTGGTGCTCACCTACAGCACCACCCGGGTGTTCAACATCGCCCACGGCGCGTTCGGGATGCTGTTCGCGTTCGTGTACTGGGACTTCAGCCAGCGCCAGGGGCTGCCCGCATGGCTGTCGCTGGTGCTGGTCCTCCTCGTGGTCGCGCCGCTCGTCGGGGTCTTCGTGCAGCGCGTGTTCACCAAGGGCCTGGGCTCGGCCCCCGTCGGCGTCTCTCTCGTGGTGACAGTCGGAATCCTGGTCGGCCTGATCGGCGTCGCCACGCAGATCTGGCCGCCGGCCGCCCGCAGCGTTCCGCTGTTCTTCGCCGGCCACATGATCACCATGGGATCGGTGATCGTGACCTACCACCAGCTCCTCACGATGGTGCTCTCCGGCGTGGTGGCCGGGGCCCTCTACCTGTTGCTCAACCGGACCAGGGTGGGTACGGCGATGCGGGCGAGCGTCGACAACCCCGGGCTCCTGCAGCTGTACGGCGGCCGTCCACAGGTCGTCGCGGCGATGTCCTGGGCGATCGGCGTGTCCTTGGCCGCGCTCGCCGGGATCCTCCTCACGCCGGTGATCGGTCTGCAGTACTACGACCTGACGCTGCTGGTGATCAGCGCGTATGCCGCTGCGATGCTGGGCCGGCTCACCAGCTTGCCGCTGACCTACGCGGGGGCGATGGGGCTGGGCCTGGTCCAGTCCTACGCCGTCGGCTACCTGCCGACCGGCGGGGACATCGCCGGCCTCCGTGCGGTGGTACCGACGCTGTTCCTCTACGTCGTGATCGTGCTGATGCCCCAGGCGCCGCTCCGGGTCGGGCAGGTCAAGGGCCTCGTGGCCGTGAACGTCCCGTCCTTCCGGCGGTCCACGGTGATGGGCCTCGTCCTGGTCGTCGTCGCACTGGCCTTCACCGCGACGTTGTCGGGCAGCAACCTGCTGTTGCTGGGCACGGCCGCCACCTACGCGATCGTGATGCTGTCGCTAGTGCTGCTCACCGGGTACGGCGGCCACGTCTCGCTGGCCCAGTTCACTTTCGCCGGCGTGGGCGCGCTTGCCTATTGCAAGCTCGACCAGCCGAACCTGCTCGGGCTGTTCCTTGCCATCGCGATCTCGGCGGTCTGCGGCGCGCTGGTGGCGCTGCCGACCATCCGCCTCACCGGTCTTTACCTTGCGCTGAGCACGCTCGCGTTCGCCGAGCTGATGGACAAGCTGATCTTCCAGGCCTCGTTCGCGTTCAAGTTCAACGGCACCCTGCCGGCCGCGCGGCTCTCCCTGTTCGGGCTGCAGGTGTCGGACACCGGCGCGTACACGTTGATGATGATCGTCTTCTTCGCGCTGGCAGCGATCGGCGTGCTGGCGATCCGTCGAGGCCGGCTGGGCCGGATCCTGATCGCGATGCGCGACAGCGAGGTGGCGTGCGGCACGCTGGGTCTGGACCTGCGCTGGGCCAGGATCGCGCTCTTCGCCATCTCAGCCGGCATCGCCGGGCTCGCGGGGGCGCTGTTCGCCGGGCTGCGGGGCACGGTCGGCGCGCAGGACTTCCAGTTCTTCTCCAGCCTGCTGCTCCTGCTGATGGCCGTGGTGTGGGGTGTCACCTCGGTCACCGGCGCCGCGATCGGCGGACTGTTCTTGATGTACTTGCCCGTGGCCCAGTCCGACCACCCCGCCGTCGCGGGCGTCGCATTCGTGGTCCTCGGCTTCGGCGCGGTCGCGCTGGGCCGCGACCCCAACGGGCTGGCCAGCAGGATCTTCGCCTCGGGCAGGTGGCTGAACACGCGGCTCTACCCGCTGCTCGCCGAGCGGTTCCCGGGCATGGCCCTGGACCGCGATGACGGAGATGGACCGCCGCCGCCGTACCCGGACGTGGAGGGCGAGGAGGTGGCCGGCGATGTCGCTGCTGCGCATTGACGACGTGACCGTGCAGTTCGGCGGGATCACCGCTGTGGACCACGCTTCGTTCGAGGTGGAGGCGGGCACCGTGACCGGCTTGATCGGACCGAACGGAGCCGGCAAGACCACCTGTTTCAATGTGATCACCGGGCTGCAGAAGCCGACCGGCGGACGGGTCCACCTGCAGGGCAAGGACATCACCCGGATGTCCGTGCACAGCAGGGCGCACCGTGGGATCGGACGCACCTTCCAGCGGCTCGAGGCCTTCGGGTCGCTGACCGTGCGCGGCAACGTCCAGGTCGCCTTCGACATCCACGACGGCGTACGCGGGCTGCTGCGTGCGCCGGCCCACCGCGCCGATGCGTTGCTGGAGCGGGTCGGGATCGCCGAGTACGCCGACGAGCGCGCGGACGCCGTCCCCACCGGAACCGCCCGCCTCCTCGAGGTGGCGCGGGCGCTGGCCTGCGAGCCACGGCTGCTGCTGCTCGATGAGCCGTCCTCCGGTCTCGACGAGGCGGAGACCGAGGCGTTCGGGCAGCTGCTCATCGAGCTGGCCGCCGAGGGCCGCACGATCCTGATGGTCGAGCACGACATGGACCTGGTGATGTCGGTGTGCGGGATGCTGCACGTGTTGGACTTCGGATCGGTGATCGCCTCCGGGACGCCGAACGCGATCAGGGGGGACGCGAAGGTGCAGAAGGCCTACCTTGGCTACAGCGAGACCGAGCACGCGGGCGAGACGACGCGGGAGTTCGACGAGCCGGTCACGGCCGAGATCCCTGCGGCGGGGCGGTGAGGGACTGATGGGCGTACCGATTCTGGAGGTCATCGACCTGCACGCGGCCTACGGACGCATCGAGGTCCTGCGCGGCGTGGACCTTCGGGTGCCACGAGGCGCCGTGGTCGCGTTGCTCGGTCCGAACGGCGCCGGGAAGTCGACCCTGCTCAAGGTGATCAGCGGACAGATGGAGCAGACCTCGGGCGACGTCCACATGGCGGGCGTCAGCGTCCGTGGTGGCCAGCCCGAGGAGCTGGCGCGGCTTGGCCTGACCACCGTGCCGGAGGGCCGCAGCGTCTTCCCCAACCTCAGCGTCCGCGAGAACCTGCTGCTGATGTCGTACGCCGGGGTCCCGGCCGCTCAGGTGCTCGAGACGTCGTACGCCTACTTCCCGCGGCTCTACGAGCGTCGCGATCAGCTGGCCGGCACCCTGTCGGGGGGCGAGCAGCAGATGGTCGCCCTGGCCCGGGCGCTCACCTCCGATCCCGCGCTGCTGCTGCTCGACGAGCTCTCGATGGGCCTGGCACCGCTGATCGTCGACGACCTCTACGACACTGTCGCGGAGATCGCGCGCAGCGGGGTGTCGATCCTCGTGGTCGAGCAGTTCGCCCGCACCGCGCTCCGGATCGCCGATCACGCCGCGGTGATGACCGGCGGCCGGATCGTGGCGTCCGGCGAACCTGAGGAGATCCGCGAGATCATGACCGATGTGATGCTCGGAGGTGCAGCATGAGGCGCACGAGGACGATGCCTGCCGGAGTGGCCGCGTTCGGCGCGCTCACGGTCGCGCTGTTCTGCCCACCGGCGGTCGCGGCGCCCTCGTCCACGATGGCGCGTGCTGCCGACTTCGGTGGATTCGCCACGACCGCGAGCGGCACTCCGCTGCGCCTGGAGCTCTTTGAGCCCGCGATCCCGATCCCGGCCAGCCCGCAGGCCGAGTTGAACCTGTCCTACACCAAGGTCGCCGCGTCCTCCGGTCCCACCGGTACGGCGCGCGCCTCGGCACTCTGGCCGGGAGACCCGGTCGGGGAGGGCCTGAAGACCATCGTCGACCAGGCTGGCCTCCCGCCCCAGCTCGGTGCCCAGGGCTACCCGGTCCAGGTCAACGCCCAGTCGCCGGGAGGCCCGCAGTCGCAGAAGCAGGAAGTGCTCCCCGGACAGGTCGACCGGGTGCGGGCCGGCGAGACCAGCAGCGTGGCGAGGTCCGGCTACTCCGCCTCGGGCAACCTGGCCGGTGACCAGCAGGCCGGCAGTGCCGGTTCAGGGGACGGCTCAGGGGACGGCTCGGGCGCCGGTGGGCTCCTCGATGCGTTGAAGAGCGGCGACCTCGGAGCCATCGGGGGAGCGCTGACCGGCACTCAGCAGGGCACCGACGGGGCCGAGCCGACGTCGAGTCCGCTGGGCGCACTGAGCCTGTTGGTCGACCCGAGCGGGATGAGCAGCGTCAGCAGGACCGACTACGGCACCAGCACGGTGAGTGCCCAGTCGACCACGGCGATCGGCCGACTGGACCTGTTGGGCGGAATCGTCCAGCTCTCCGGGATCAGCAGCCAGGTGGTCGCGACCAGCGACGCCACCGTGGCCAAGACCGTGCACAAGGTGGACTACGGCCGGTTGTCGATCATGGGCACCTCGTTCGCGCTCACCTCCGGCGGGATCGAGGCGTCGGGGAAGACGACGGCGATCCCGGGCCTGTCCGACAACCCCACCAAGGCGCTCGCGCAGCTCGGCATCAGCATCGACCTGCCCCAGCCCACCCACTCGGCCAAGGGCACCGTGGCGTCGGTGTCCGCCCGCGGGCCGGTGATCACGATCGACACCGAGCCACTGAAGAGCAGGCTTCCGGCACTGCCGCTGGACAAGGTGGCCAACTCCCTGCCTGACTCGGCCGGACAGTTGAAGAGCCTGCTGCTGGCGGCGTCCCAGGCTCACCCGAAGATCGTCCTGGTGCTCGGCCAGGCCAGCGCGGACGCGCAGACGGTCAAGGCGATCGGCGCTCCGCCGATCGGCTCGACCGGCACCCCGTCGAGCCCACCGGCATCCTCGTCGAGCACACCCGCCCCTACGGCCCCCGTCGCCTCGGGCGGCGGCGCCTCGGGCGGGACGCCCGGCACCGGTGCAGGCAGCCCGACGGCCGCCGGCCCGGTCTCCACCACCGCGATCGCCCCGACCAGCGCCACCCCGGGCCTGCCTCCGCTGGGCAGTGTGCCGGGAATGCTGACCCTGGGGGGCCTCGCCCTCGCCGCCCTGACCGGATGGTGGCTGCGACGCGCACTGGCGATCCTCTTCGGCGGCTCGGGCCCCTGCGCCCACGGCCTCCAGTCCGGCCTACCCGATCTCCGGAAGGTGTGAGATGACCACCGAATCGACCCCACCAGCGCGTCCCGCCGCGCCACCACCACCGGCCCGTCCGGCCGCAGCGCCGCGGCCGATGATGCCCAGGGCCGCGAGCCGGGGCAACGGCGTCGCACCGCTGCTCGACAACCGCGCCCAGCTGCTGCATCTGGTGCTCTTCGTCGCCGGCGCAGTGCTGCTCCCGCTCGGGCTCATCGTGATCGGACTCGGCTGGTACGGCGTCTCGCACACGCCCTACGAGTACGACCAGCTCTCCTACCTCGTGTCCGGCGGCATCCTCGGCCTCGGGATCACCTTCTGCGGGGGCTTCCTCTACTTCGGTGCCTGGCTGGCCCGCATCGCGGCGGACCAGAAGGACGCGTCCAAGCGTCTGGCCGACACGCTGCTCGTGCTCGCCGACGCGGTGTCGCACAATGCGGCGACCGCGGTGGTCGCCCAGAACGGTGGGTCCCTCGGCGGTCCGGTCCAGCCGTGGGCACAGGGCGCCGTACCCGCTGCGCAGCGGGACCCGGGCTCGATCCTGGTGGTGGCCGGATCGGGCACCACCGTGCACCGCGCCGACTGTGACCTGGTGGCCGGGAGGGACGACTTGCAGCCGGCCGGTCCGCACGCTCCCGGGCTCACCGCGTGCCGTTTGTGCCACCCCGGATCGGGACGCTGAGGACGGTCGCACCGGCTCGTTCGAGTCGCCCTCGGCGGGGGCGATGACCGCTGTGGGCGGCGGATAGGGTGCGCTCTGTGAGCACAGCGGCAGGGGTCCGGCGCCAGGCGGCGATCTGGACGATCCCGAACGTCGTCAGCATGCTCCGGCTGCTCGGAGTGCCGCTGTTCCTCTGGCTCGTGCTCGGTCCCGAGGCCGACGTCTGGGCCCTGATCGTGCTGATGGCGTCGGGGGTCACCGACTGGCTCGACGGCTACCTGGCCCGGCGCCTCGACCAGGCCTCGAAGTTGGGGGAGGTGCTCGATCCGGTCGCCGACCGCCTCTACATCCTGGCCGTGGTCATCGGACTGGCCTTCCGCGACATCATCCCCTGGTGGGTCGCGATCGTGCTTCCGCTGCGCGACGCCTTCCTGTGGTGCCTGGTGCCGTTCCTGCGCCGCCGCGGCTACAGCGCACTCCCGGTCCACTATCTCGGCAAGGCCGCGACCTTCAACCTGCTCTACGCGTTCCCGCTGCTGTTCGTCGGCGACGGCGACAGCGTGATCGCCCACCTCGCGAAGGTGTTCGGCTGGGCGATCGCAATCTGGGGCATCGGACTGTATTGGTGGGCGGGCCTCCTCTACGCATGGCAGGTACGCAAGCTGCTGGCCGACCCGGACGCCAGGGCGCCCGAGCGATGACCGACCCGACGAGTCAGCGGGCCGACGTGCGACCCGGCGAGACCGGCGAGGGCGCCGTACGGCTGCACGACAGCCCCGCGACGATGGGGCTGCTTCCATACCTCACCGCGCACGCCCTCGACGACGGGTACGCCGAGGTGAGTGCCCGGACTCGCGGCACCCCACCCCGACGGTCGACAGCGGTGTGGACGATCCTCGCGCTCGCCGCCTTCGTGGTGCTGCTGCTCATGGCGGCGAGCCAGACCTCGAGCAACGCCGCTACCGACCAGCGCGAGCGCAGCGATCTGATCCACCAGATCCAGGCGCGCAAGGCCGCCGTGGCCAGCCAGGGTCGGCTGCTCGACAGGCTCCGCACCCAGGTCAACCAGCTCCGGGCGCGGGCGGTCGACAACGGCAAGCTCTCCAGCGGAACCCGTGACCAGCTGCAGCGCCTCTCGGTCCTGTCGGGCACGGTCCCGGTGCGGGGACCGGGAGTCGAGGTCAGGGTCGACGATGCGCCGGATGCGCCGACCGAGCGCGACAAGGTGCTCGACACCGACCTCCAGCAGTTGGTCAACGGGCTGTGGCAGGCCGGGGCGGAGGCCATCGCCATCAACGGACAGCGGCTGACCAACCTCAGCGCGATCATGGAGGCCGGCAGCGCCATCACGGTGAACTTCCAATCGCTCGACCGGCCGTACGTCGTCCGCGCCGTCGGCGATCCCGCGGCCCTGCCCGCGCGCTTCGCCGAGACCGCGGGTGGAGCGACGTGGTTGGATCTGCACCAGCAGCTGGGCCTGCAGTTCAACATCCGGGCCCAGACATCGATGACGCTGCCGGCGGCCGAGCAGCCGGCGCTGCACTTCGCCAGGAGTGCGGAGGGGAGAGCCTCATGATCGCGATCATCGGCCTGGTCGTCGGCGTCGTACTGGGCCTCGTCCTCAACCCCGACGTACCGCTGTGGATGGAGCCCTACCTCCCGATCGCGGTCGTGGCTGCGATGGACGCCGTCTTCGGTGCGCTGCGTGCCTTCCTCGATGGGATCTTCTCCGACAAGGTCTTCGCCGTGTCGTTCGTCAGCAACGTCCTCATCGCGGCACTGATCGTCTTTCTCGGCGACAAGCTCGGGGTCGGGGCGCAACTGTCCACCGGCGTGATCGTGGTGCTCGGCATCCGGATTTTCTCCAACGTCGCCGCCATCCGCCGACACCTCTTCCACGCATGACCGACACCGACACCGACCCGACACCGGCCGCGAGCCCGCTCACGAGGCTCCGGAGGTCACTGCTGCACCCCTCGCGTGCCCAGCTCGGGGTCGCCGCACTACTCGGCGTGCTGATGTTCGCCGCGGTCACCCAGGTCCGGCTCTACGGACAGAGCAACGCCTACTCGGGACTGCGCCAGTCGGACCTCGTCCAGGCGCTGAACGGACTCTCAGCCGCGTCGGCGCGCTCGGACGCCGAGATCAGCCAGCTGGAGCGGACCCGTGACGCCCTGCGGAACAACAGTGAGCAGCGCACCGCCGCGCTCGCCCAGGCGCAGAAGGAGCTGACCACACTGGGCATCCTGGCCGGCACGCTGCCCGCGCACGGGCCCGGGCTGGAGATCGTGGTCTCCGACCCGAAGGGCCAGTACCGCGTGAACCACCTCCTCGACGGCATCGAGGCGCTGCGTGACGCTGGTGCGGAGGCGATGCAGATGAACGGACAGGTGCGCATCGTCGCCCAGACCTCCTTCGAGGATGCCGAGGGAGGAATCGACGTGGACGGACGGCTGCTCACACCGCCGTACACCATCGATGTGATCGGCGACCCGACCACGCTCGCGACCGCGCTGAACTTCCCCGGCGGCTTCAAGGACGACGTCGCGCTCGACGAGGGGACAACCAAGGTGACCCGCAAGAAGGACGTCGAGATCAACGTGACCCGCACGCCGACGAACCCGCACTACGCCACACCCCAGGTGAACCAGTGACCGCACGCAGTAGCCTGCCACCATTCCCGACCGGAGCGCGCTAGGAGACGACCATGATCCCCGACGACCTGCAGTACACCGCCGAGCACGAATGGGTGCGTCAGCCCGGTGAGGCCGAGGGCTCGGTCCGCATCGGGATCACCGACTTCGCCCAGGACGCCCTCGGCGACATCGTCTACGTGCAGCTGCCGGAGGTCGGCCTGACGGCAGCCGCGGGCGATGCCCTCGGCGAACTGGAGTCGACGAAGTCGGTCAGCGACGTCTACGCCCCGGTGGGTGGCGAGGTGGTCGCCCGCAACGAGGCGCTCGACGCGACCCCCGAGCTGGTGAACTCCGACCCCTACGGCGCCGGCTGGCTGTTCGAGATGGTGCCCTCGGACAGGACGGAGGTCGACGCGCTCTTGGACGCCGAGGCATACGGCGAGGCGATCGGTTCCTGACCGGTTGCCGGGCGGTTCCCGAGCCCTTCCGAGGCTCGTTCGTTTCCCGGCGAGATGTGCGGACGGCTCTGGTAGGTTGGCGACAACCGTCAACCTCCACTGGTGCTTGAAGGTTTCTGAGGTCGCCTCGGCACCCGGGATCGGCGGTGGCACGGACAGCGAAAACGTTGGGGAGGCCGGAACAGATGTCGCAGTGTTCCCAGTGCGGAAGTCAGAATCCCGAGACGGCCAAGTTCTGCTCCCAGTGCGGCAACCGACTCGGTGAGGCGAACGCCGCCGAGACCACGGCCACGATCCAGTTCGGGTCGCCGGCGCGGGCCGACGGGGAGGAGCTGACCACCCTCAACGACAGCGATGCCGCTGCGGTCGAGGCGCTTCCGGCCGGCAGCGCCCTGTTGGTGGTCCTGCGCGGTCCCGGTGCGGGCGGTCGGTACCTGCTCGACACCGATGTCGTGACCACCGGTCGGCATCCAGACAGCGACATCTTCCTCGACGACATCACCGTCTCCCGCCGACATGTCGAGTTCCGCCGTGACGAGAGCGGCTACACGGTCCACGACGTCGGCAGCCTCAACGGGACCTATCTCAACCGCGATCGGATCGACGATGCTCGACTCACCAACGGTGACGAGGTGCGCATCGGCAAGTTCCGGCTGAACTACTTCGACAACAGCGCGGGCAACTGACGGTGCGGCAGTCCGCGACGACCCCGAAGCTGACCATCGGGCAGGCCATCGCCGGCCTGAAGGGAGAGTTCCCCGACGAGGACATCCGGCAGTCCCGGTTGCGGTTCCTCGAGGCGGAGGGACTGATCAAGCCCGAGCGCACACCGTCCGGCTACCGGAAGTTCTCCACCGAGGACATGGATCGGCTGCGCTACATCATCACCATGCAGCGCCAGTTCCACCTGCCGCTGAAGGTGATCCAGGAGCACCTCGACGCGATGGAGCGCGGCCTCGAGCCGCCGCCGGTGTACGACGGCCCGACGGTGCCCCGCTCCGACGGGGCGACCACGCCCGGCGCCGAGACCTTCCGCGCGCCGCCCGCCGACGTGCGGATCTCCCGCAAGGAGCTGCTGAAGACCGCGGAGATCACCGAGGACGTCCTCGACCAGCTCGAGACCTACGGGCTGGTCCGGATGCGCAGCGGCGCCAAGCACTACGACTCCGACGCGCTCCAGGTCGCCCGGGCCGCCGGGGAGCTGGCCCGGTTCGGGATGGAGCCCCGTCACCTGCGGGCCTTCCGCACGGCCGCCGACCGTGAGATCGGCCTCGTCGAGCAGGTGGTCTCGCCGATCCGCAGGAGCCGTGAGGATGGTGCGGCAGGCCGAGCGAACCAGGCGATGGACGAGATCGCCGCGCTGTCGGTCCACCTGCACGCGACCCTGGTCCGGGCCGGTCTGCGGTCGCTGCGCTGACCCGACGACAGGCCCGTCCTGCGGTGGGTCCCGGGGCGTAGGCTGGTGCCGTGCGTGAGGTCGAGGTCGTCGGGGTCCGGGTCGAGATGCCGTCCAACAGCCCGATCGTGCTGCTGCGCGAGTCGGGGGGCGAGCGCTACCTGCCGATCTGGATCGGCGCGGTGGAGGCCACCGCGATCGCGTTCGCGCAGCAGGGCGTGGTGCCGCCGCGGCCGCTGACCCACGACCTGCTCAAGGACGTGGTGGAGGCCACCGGCAACGCGGTCGCGGAGATCCGGATCACCGAGATGCGCGAGGGCGTCTTCTACGCCACCTTGGTGCTGTCCTCGGGAGTCGAGGTGTCGGCCCGGCCGTCGGACTCGATCGCGCTGGCGCTGCGCACCGGCTCCCGCATCGTCTGCGCCGAAGAGGTGCTTGCCGAGGCTGGCATCGCCGTACCGGACGAGCAGGAGGAGACCGTGGAGCAGTTCCGCGAGTTCCTTGACCACGTGACGCCCGAGGACTTTGAGGACGAGCCGGGCAGCACCGGCTGAGCCACCTCGGGGGAGAGAAGTAACCTTGAAGTGGAAGTTTAAGGTTGCGACACGCCGCTGGCGTCTTTGACCAACCCTCAAGCCGAGGTTTACCGTTCCAAATGTCTTCGCTGTAACTCTGGCCTGTCAGGGCCACTCCCCGAGGGTTACGCTGAGCGAAGGAGACAACGGAGGTCGCAGTGGCAGACAAGAAGATCGACGGCGTGACAGCCGCCGGACCCGACCCCCGCGAGGTTGAGGCCGGCATGGCCGCCGACGAGCAGGGCCTGCTGTTCGATGACGACGTCTCGCCGCTGCCCAACGATCTGGGCTACCGCGGACCCACCGCCTGCAACGCGGCCGGCATCACCTACCGGCAGCTGGACTACTGGGCCCGCACCGGCCTGGTCGAGCCGACCGTCAGGGGAGCGACCGGTTCGGGCACCCAGCGGCTCTACAGCTTCCGCGACATCCTGCTGCTCAAGGTCATCAAGCGACTCCTGGACGCGGGCATCTCGCTCCAGCAGATTCGCACCGCGGTAGCACACCTGCACGCCCGCGGCACGGACGACCTCACCCGGGTGACCCTGATGAGCGACGGCGCATCGGTCTACGAGTGCACCAGCAACGACGAGGTCATCGACCTGCTCCAGGGCGGGCAGGGCGTCTTCGGCATCGCCATCGGGGGAGTGTGGCGCGAGATCGAGGGCTCGCTGGCTGCGCTTCCCTCCGAGCGCACCGCCGAGGCGGACGCACCGGTCAGCGGTGACGAGCTGGCGGCGCGCCGGCGCTCCCGCGCCACGGGCTGATAGATTCTGCTTGCTGACAACCCTGCACGGGAGAGTCTCCGCGCTGCCGCCGTACCGCACCGGTGCGACGACCGCGACGGAGCGCCGAAGGGGCAACTCCTCCCCGACAAGCTCTCAGGCGCCCGGACCGTGCAGGTGAGGCAACTCTGGAGGGCCCCCGCGTCCGACTGAGGGGGAGGCGACCTTGTGACGCCTAGCCCCAGGATGCGTGATGACCGACCAGCCCGATGCCCGCAGCGCTGCCCGGACGGCCTTCGTCGACCGTCACATCGGCCCGTCGTCCGACGAGATCCAGCGGATGCTCCAGCAGGTCGGCTTCGAGAGCCTCGATGCACTGATGGCCGCCGCGGTGCCGGACCGGATCGGGTGTGCACTGCCCACCGATGCGCTGCCCGCTGCGGCGGGGGAGCGGCATGCGGCCGCCGAACTGCGGACGCTGGCGGCCGACAACCATCCCCTCGAGCCGATGATCGGTCTGGGCTACCACGCGACGATCACTCCGCCGGTGATCCGACGCAACGTGCTCGAGGACCCGTCCTGGTACACCGCGTACACGCCGTACCAGCCGGAGATCAGCCAGGGCCGGCTCGAGGCGCTGCTGAACTTCCAGACGATGATCGGTGATCTGACCGGCCTGCCGACGGCGAACGCGTCACTGCTCGATGAGGGCACCGCGGCCGCCGAGGCGATGACGCTGGTGCGCCGGGCACAGCGCGGCGCGAGCGGGGCCTTCGTGGTGGACGCCGACGCGCTGCCGCAGACCATCGACGTGGTGCGCACCCGGGCAGCGGCGATGGGCATCGAGGTCCTCGTCGCCGACCTCGACAGTGGGCTGCCGGAGGGAGATCTCTGTGGTGTGCTCATCCAGTACCCCGGCGCGTCCGGACGGGTCTGGGACCCGCGCGCGGTGATCGACGAGGCGCATCAACGTGGCGCACTCGCTGTGGTGGCCGCCGACCTGCTTGCGCTGACCCTGCTGGAGTCGCCCGGGACGCTCGGGGCCGACGTCGCTGTGGGCTCCTCCCAGCGGCTCGGCGTCCCGCTCTTCTACGGGGGCCCGCATGCGGGCTACATGTCGGTGCGCAGCGGCCTCGAGCGGCACCTTCCGGGGCGCCTGGTCGGCGTCTCGAAGGACGCCGCGGGGAGGCCGGCCTACCGGCTGGCGCTGCAGACCCGCGAGCAGCACATCCGCCGCGACAAGGCGACGTCGAACATCTGCACCGCCCAGGTCCTGCTCGCGGTCACCGCCTCGATGTACGCCGTCTACCACGGCCCCGCGGGCCTGCGAGCGATCGCGGAGGGCATCAACAAGCGGGCCGCCGGGTTGGCCGCGTGGCTGCGCGCCGGTGGCGTCGACGTGGTGCATGACGCTTTCTTCGACACTGTGCTCGCGCGGGTGCCGGGGCGTGCCGCGGAGACCGTTGCCCGGGCGCACGAGGCGGGCGTGCATCTGCGGCTGGTCGACTCGGACCACGTCGGCGTCAGCGTGGGCGAGACCGCGACGAACGCCACCATCGGGGCAGTGGGGAAGGCCTTCGATCTGCCAGAGACTGGCTGGCTCGCGAGCCAGACGATCCCGCCGGCGCTGGCACGACGTACCTCCTTCCTCACGCACGAGGTGTTCAACTCGCACCACTCCGAGACGGCGATGCTGCGCTACCTGCGCAGGCTGGCCGCGCGCGACTACGCCCTCGACCGCGGGATGATCCCGCTCGGCTCGTGCACGATGAAGCTGAACGCCACCACCGAGATGGAGCCGATCAGCCTGCCCGGCTTCGCCGACCTGCACCCGTTCGCTCCCGCAGAGGACGCCGTCGGCTACGCCCGGCTGGTCGCCGACCTCGAGGGCTGGCTGGCGACCGTGACCGGCTACGACGAGGTGTCCATCCAGCCGAACGCCGGCTCCCAGGGTGAGCTGGCCGGGCTCCTCGCGATCCGTGGCTACCACCGAGCGCAGGGCGACGAGCAGCGCGACGTGTGCCTGATCCCTTCGTCGGCCCACGGCACCAACGCAGCCTCAGCGGTGATGGCCGGGATGAAGGTGGTGGTGGTCCGGTCCACCGACCATGGCGCCGTCGACCTGGACGACCTGCGGGCGAAGTGCACCGAACACGGTGATCGGCTGGCCGCGATCATGGTCACCTACCCGTCGACCCACGGGGCCTACGAGGACACGATCACGGACCTGTGCGAGATCGTGCACGCGGCCGGCGGCCAGGTGTACGTCGATGGCGCCAACCTGAACGCGTTGCTCGGCCACGCCAGGCCCGGCCAGTTCGGTGGCGACGTCTCGCACCTCAATCTGCACAAGACGTTCTGCATCCCGCATGGCGGTGGTGGTCCCGGAGTGGGTCCGGTCGCGGTGCGATCGCACCTGGCGCCGTACCTGCCGAGCCATGCCTTCCACCCGGACCCGAGCCGGCGGGTCGGGATCGGGCCGATCAGCGCCGCGCCCTACGGCTCGGCGGGGATCCTGCCGATCTCCTGGGCCTATGTCCGGATGATGGGCGCCGAGGGGCTCACCGCTGCAACCAGCGTCGCCGTACTGGCCGCCAACTACGTCGCGTCCCGGCTCGACCAACACTTCCCGGTCCTCTACCGCGGCCACAACGGACTGGTCGCGCACGAGTGCATCCTCGACCTGCGCGAGCTCACCAAGAGCAGCGGCGTCACCGTCGACGACGTCGCCAAGCGGCTCATCGACTACGGGTTCCACGCCCCGACGATGAGCTTCCCGGTCGCGGGGACATTGATGGTGGAGCCCACCGAGTCCGAGGACCTCGGCGAGCTGGACCGCTTCTGCGACGCGATGATCGCCATCCGGGCCGAGATCGACAAGGTCACGACGGGGGAGTGGAAGGCGGAGGAGTGCCCGCTCCGTGGAGCGCCGCACACGGCCGAGGTCCTCGCCTCCGCGGACTACGGCAGCGCCGAGATGCGCACCGCCGCTGTCTTTCCGACAGGTTTCGACCCGGACAGGTACTGGCCGCCGGTGCGCCGGGTCGACCAGGCGTACGGCGACCGCAACCTGGTCTGCGCCTGCCCGCCCCCCGAGTCGTTCGAGACGGTCTCGTGAGCGAGCCCGACCTCCCCATCCAGCATTTCCGCGGCGATGACGGCGCCGTGCTGGCCTACCGCGAGATCGGTGAGGGCCGGCCCCTGGTGCTGCTGCACGGGTTCGTCTCCACCGGCTACGTGAACTGGATCAAGTACGGCCACGCGCGCCGGCTCGCGGAAGCGGGCTATCGCGTGGTGATGCCCGACCTGCGTGGGCACGGCGCCTCGGACCGCTCCCACGATCCGGGCGCCTACCCGCCCGACGTGCTCGCCGACGACGGCCTCGCACTCCTGGCTCACCTCGGCCTGGACCTGGCGGCCGGGGGGTTCGACCTCGGCGGCTACTCGCTCGGCTCGCGGACCACCCTGCGGATGCTGGTCCGCGGCGTCCGACCGGACCGGGCCGTGCTGGCCGGGATGGGGCTCTCCCGGATGCTGGACATCTCCGGGGCCAGCGCCTGGTACCAGCGGGTGCTCGACCACCTCGGCAGCTATCGGCACGGCGATCCGGAGTTCATGACCCAGGCCTTCGTGAAGACGGTGGACGGCGACCCGGCGGCGCTCTCGCTCGTGATCGGCGCCAGCGTGCCGATGTCGCGCTCCGATGTTGCCGGCGTGCCGACGCCGGTGCTGGTGTTGATGGGCGACCGCGACGACGACCACGGGTCCGGCCAGGAGCTCGCCGAGCTGCTGCAGGCCGGCAGCTACCGGCAGGTGCCCGGCAGCCACATGGCCGCGGTGGCCCGACCGGAGCTGGGCCGCGCGATCGCGGAGTTCCTCGACTGAGCCCTGGCTACGCTCGGCTCATGACTGGGCGCGAGTCACATTTCCAGGCGGTGGCGGACGCCTACCAGGCGGTACGGCGGCTGCCGACCTTGGTCGTCGGGGTGCTGGCGGAGGGGACCCTGGTCTGGCGCGGACAGGCGGGGGCCGCCGCCGACCCGGCCACGCAGTACCGGATCGGGTCGATCACCAAGACCATGACCGGGGTGCTGGTCATGCAGTGCCGCGACGATGGACTGCTGACCCTCGAGGACCCGTTGGGTGACGTGGTGCCGGAGTCGGCGTATCGCGCAGCTTCGCTGCGGCAGCTGCTCTCGCACACCTCGGGGATGCAGAGCGAGCCGGTCGGGTCGTGGTGGGAGCGGTCACCCGGCGTCGACTTCGAGCAGCTCAGCGCCGCGAACGACGTGGACAGGTCGGTGTTCGCGCCCGGCACGACGTACCACTACAGCAACCTGGGGTTCGCGCTTCTCGGCGAGGTCGTGGCACGGCTGCGTGGCCGACCCTGGCAGCAGGTGCTCGCTGAACGGCTGCTCGGGCCGCTGGGGATGGCGCGGACGACGTACCTGCCGGCGCCGCCCTACGCCGAGGGCTGGAGCGTCCATCACCTTCGCGGCACCCTGACGGCCGAGCCGGCCCGGGACACGGGGGCGATGGCGCCCGCGGGCCAGCTGTGGAGCACGATCGACGACCTCGCGATCCTTGCCGGCTTCCTGCGGTCGGGGAACCCTGCCGTGCTGTCGTCGCCGTCCCTGGCGGAGATGCGCCGGCCGGTGCGGGACGGCTACGGCCTGGCCACGATGGTGGCAGCACACCCCGGCGGCCAGCTGGTCGGCCACCTCGGCTCGATGCCCGGCTTCCAGGGCTCGATGCTCGTCGACCCGCGGTCGGGCGATGGCGTCGTGGCCCTGACCAATGCGACGACGGGCCTCGATGGGGTCGACCTCACCCATCGGCTCCTCGGGTCCGTGACGCCCCGGCCGGGGCCGGCGTGGGTGCCGACCGCGGTGGTGCCGGAATGGGCCGAGGAGCTGCTCGGCTACTGGCACTGGGGCAACTCGGCCTTCGAGGTGCGCTGGCACAACGGGCTGCTCGAGTTCATCGACCTCGCCCGGGGGCGGCTGGCCGAGCAGTTCACCCGTCGCGACGGTCGGTTGGTCGGGGTCGCGGGCTATCACGCCGGCGAGCCCCTGCACGTCGTACGCCGTCCGGGGCCGGGCGATGGCGCCGACTCCGTCAGCCACCTCGAGTGCGCCACCTTCATCTACACCCGCACGCCGTACGACCCCGCCGCCCCGATCCCCGGCGGCCACCCCCACCCCTGACCCCCATCCCTGACTGACCCCGCCGAGTGGTCACAAATGGCCGCCGAGTGGTCCCATCCTGCGCGCGAGTGGTCGCAAATGGGCGCCGAGTGGTGCCTCATAGCGGTGCGGGAGGCGCCATCTGCGACCACTCGCGCCCCATATGCGACCACTCGCGCGTCAGAAGAGACCACTCGCGGCCCATATGTGACCAGTCGCGCGTCAAAAGGGACCACTCGGCGGGTCAGAGGGCCTGGGAGACCGAGCTCATGTTGAAGTCGGGGACGCGCAGCGCGGGGGTGGCGGTCCGGGAGAAGTAGTCGTCGCCCCACTCGCGGGAGAAGCTGGGCACGGTGGTCGATGCGGCGGTGAAGCGACGCAGCAGGTCGACGGGGCTCTCGTTGAAGCGGAAGTTGTTGACCACCCCGGTGACCTCGCCACCCTCGACACGGTAGACCCCGTCGCGGGTCAGCCCGGTCAGCAGCATCGTCTGCGGGTCGACCTCGCGGATGTACCACAGGCAGGTCAGCAGCAGGCCGTCGTCGACGCCTGCGACCAACTCGGACTCGTCATCGGTCGCGCCGGCGATCTCGAGTACCAGGTTGTCGATCGCCGGAGTGATCGGCTGGCCGGTCATCGCCGCGGTATGCCGAGTTTGCAGCAGTGCAGCCAGCCGCCCGTCCGCGATCCAGTCGGTCTTGGAGAGTGGCAGGCCGTTGTCGTAGACACTGCTGGTGTTCGAGGAGGTTGCGTCCACGACAAACGGGGCAGCCTGCAGCCCGGCGTACGACGGGTCGGAGTAGAGCCGGACGTGCTCGTCGACCATCAGCTCACCGATCCGGGTGCCCCCGCCTGGCCGGGAGTAGACCGACTGCCCCTCGTGAGCCACCCGAGCTCCGGCACCCCAGTAGGCGTCGATCATCAGGTCGGCCACCGCGGTCGGCGGCAGCACTGTGTCATAGCGACCTGCCGGCAGGTCGACCGAGCGACCCGCCCAGCCGAGGCGGGTAGTGAGCCGGTCGAACATGTCGAGCGCAGAGACGTCGCCGAAGTCGCGGGTCGCGCCGCCGACCCAGGCGCTGGCGCTGAGATCCGCTGGCTTGCCGGTGCAGCCGTAGTGGCCCGTCGGCTGCTCGTGGCGCAACCGGAGACCCGTGGACGAGGCGAGGTAGGTCGTGGTGACGTCGTGGCTGACGAATCCATAGAGGATCCGGCGCTGGGCCTCGGCGGACTCGAATGCCTGACCGAGCTCGGTGGCGAACCTCTCGAAGACGGCGATGCCGGTCTCACCCGGTGCATCGGTCCAGTCCTCCGCGGCGGCCCCTTCGACCAGGGGAGCGACGTCCTCGGCCGGGCTCGCGTCCCGTACGGCGGCATCGGCTGCACCCACCAGGTCCGCGACCTGGTCCGGATTCCATGCACTGCCGCTGACGGAGGCGCTGCGTGGCCCGTCCAACGCGATGACCGAGACCTGCATGCCGTGCATCACGCCGTTGGTGGTGAGCGTGTTGTTGGCCCAGCGCAGGTTGGCAGCGTGGGTGTCGTGCACGATCACGATGCACTGCTCGGAGGTGGGGACGGCGAGCGCCTGCTCGGCCAGGTCCTGGGGCGTCGTCTGTGCCATCGACTCAGATCTCCTCGCGTGTGTTGAGAATGCGCACGCCACGGAAGACTGCGGACGGGCATCCGTGACTGACCGACGCCACCTGGCCCGGTTGTGCCTTTCCGCAGTTGAAGGCACCACCCAGCTCGTAGGTCTGCGGGCCCCCGACGGCGGACATCGAGCGCCAGAAGTCGGTCGTGGTGGCCTGGTAGGCGACATCGCGCAACTGGCCGGTGAGCCGCCCGTGCTCGATCCGATAGAAGCGTTGGCCGGTGAACTGGAAGTTGTATCGCTGCATGTCGATCGACCACGACCGATCGCCCACGACGTAGATGCCGCGCTCCACCTGGTCGATGAGGCCATCGGTGTCCGGGCCGTCGGGTGCGGGCTGCAACGACACGTTCGCCATCCGCTGGATCGGAACGTGGCTGGGGCTGTCGGCATAGGCGCAGCCGTTGGAGCGCCCGTCGTTGAGCTGGGCACCGTAGCTGTGCGCCATCGACCGGTCCAGTTGGTAGCCGACCAGGACGCCGTCTCGGATGAGATCCCACGACTGGGCCTGGACGCCTTCGTCGTCGTAGCCGACCGTGGCCAAGCCGTGCTCGACGGTCCGATCGCCGGTGACGTGCATCAGCTCGGAGCCGTACTGCAGCGTCCCCAGCTGGTCCGGGGTGGCGAAGGACGTGCCGGCGTAGTTGGCCTCATAGCCGAGCGCCCGGTCGAGCTCGGTGGCGTGGCCGATCGACTCGTGGATCGTCAGCCAGAGGTTCGAGGGGTGAATGACCAGGTCGTAGCTGCCGGCTTCGACGCTGGGCGCGGCGAGCTTCTCCGCGAGCAGCTCGGGGATGGTCGCCAGCTCGGCGTCGAAGTCGAAGTGAGCGCCGGTGAGGTACTCCCAGCCACGTCCGGCCGGGGGCGCGAGGGTGCGCATCGAGTCGAAGGCGCCGGAGGTCGGGTGTGTGCCGAAGGCCTCGACGTACGGCTCGAGGCGGACTCGCTGCTGGGTCGCGCGGGTCCCCGCCAGGTCCGCGTAGAACTTGTTCTCCTGCACCTGCTGGAGCGATCCGGCAGCGTGGTCGACCCCCGGGGCGCCGATCAGCCGGGATGTCCAGCCTGCGAGGAGCTCGACCTTGTCTGCGAGCGCCACGTCGAACGGGTTGACGTCGTACGACGAGCACCAGGTCACGTCGTCGTACACCGGTTCGGGTGCGAGCTGGACCGGTCGGCGGGTCATCGGCGCGGCGACCCGCGCGACGTTGATCGCGGACTCGGCCACGCGAACCGCCTCGTCGGTGGTCAGCACCACGCCGGCAGCGAACCCCCAGGCACCGTCGAGGAGGACCCGCACCGCGAAACCGAGGTCGTCGGTGTCCTCGGCGCCCTGGAGCTGGCCGTCACGGACGGAGACGTGCTGGTAGCGCACCCGCTCGAACCGGAAGTCCGCATGATCGACGCCGAAGTCCTGACAGCGGGCGAGGGCCACATCGGCCAGCCGACGGTAGGGGAGCGCGGCGAACGCCGGATCGATCTCGTGAGATCCCATGGACAGGACAGTAGCGAGCGGAGTCCAGCGAAATCGCCCGACCGGTCGCCGGACGGAGGAGCGGCGACTATCCCGCCCCGGAGACGAGCTGCAGCTGCGAGCCCGCCCTGCCCTTGTGTACGTCGAGCCGGGTGGTGATCCGATCGCGCAGCTCCGCGACGTGGCTGACCACGCCGACCACGCGCCCGCCCTCACGGAGGGTGTCCAGGGTGTCCATCACGTCCTCGAGGGTGTCGGCGTCGAGGGACCCGAACCCCTCGTCGATGAACAACGTATCGATGTCCGTGCCGCCGGCCTCGTCGCTGACCGTGTCGGCCAGCCCGAGGGCGAGCGCGAGCGAGACCACGAACGTCTCGCCCCCGGACAGGGTGGCCGGATCGCGGAGCACTCCGCTCCAGTCGTCACGCACCATCAGGCTCAGACCGCCGCGGCGGTCGCCGACCCCGCGTGCGTCGGAGTGCTCGAGGGCGTACCGCGCTGCGCTCATCCGCTCGAGTCGGGCATTGGCGGCCGCGACGACCTGGCGCAGGCGTTCGCCGAGCACATAGGCGGACAGTCGCATCCGCAGCGGGTTGTCGGCGCCCTTGCCCTCGACGAAGGCGGACAATGAGCTCGCCAGTGTCACTGCCTCGCGCAGCGGGGCCCACGCGGCGAGCTCGGCGTCGAGCTCGACCGCAAGACGGTCGAGTCGCTCGTGGCACCGGGCGGCGGATCGCGCGGCCACCAGCGCCTCCCGTCGGGCTGCCTCGGCTGCCTGGAGGGCGGCTGTCGCAGCCTCCAGGTCGGGAGCGTCGCCGTCGAGGGCCGAGACGACCTCCGGCTCGGCCAGGGTCGCGGTCACGGCGGCCTCGACCCGGGCACGCTCCGCCAGGTCGTGCTCGGTGGCGGCGAGCTCCTCGGGGGCCAGCACCGCGTCGCGCACCGCGTGGAGGCTCTCGAAGCCGGCATCGGCGGCGGCCGACCGGGCATCGGCCAGATCCGCCTGCGCAGCCTGAGACGCGTGATGGTGCTCGCCGAGGGCGTGGACGAGCGTGGTCAGCCGCGAGATCTCGGCCTCGTGTGCTGCCACGAGCGCGTCGATCGAGTCGAAGTCGCCGAGGAGCTCGGCGAGCTCGGTCTCGAGCCTGCCGACCCGGTCGGCCGCGGAGCGGGCGGTTGACTCGGCACGGACCAGCTCGAGCCGCGCGGCGGACTCGACGTCGCGGAGCTCCGCGGTCTCGTCGTCGAGGGCGCGCACCTCCTCGGCCAGATCGTCGGTCAGCTGGGCCTCCGCGCGTGCCGCCGCCAGCGCGGTGGACACGTCCTCCAGCCGAGCGGTCCATGCCGCGACAGGCTCATCCGCGACCAGCTCCGTCAGCGACGGGAGCCGGGCCTCGAGCGCAGCCAGGGCCTCCGCGCGAACCATCCTGACCGTCTCTGCGTCCTCGTAGGCCCTGCGAGCCAGCTCCTCCTGCTCGCGACTGCCGGTCCCGCTCGGGTGTGCGGGTGCGGGGTGGTCGAGGCTGCCGCACACCGGGCAGGAGCAGCCACTGGCCAGCCCGCCGGCGAGCTCGGCAGCCATCGCGCCGATCCTGGCCTCCCGTGCGTCCTGGTAGCGATCGCGCAGAAGCTGTGCCTCGTCGATGGACGTGCCCAGCGCCGTCCGGGCCGCCTCGACTCGCGAGCGCAGCACGACGAGCTCGCCGGCCGCTCGCTTGCCGGCGGTGGCCCGCTGCATCTCGACCTCGAGCTCGGGGAGCCGCCGGGCCGCCTCGCTGGCCCGGTGTTGCCGCTCGAGAAGGCGGCTGTGTCGCTCGGGGACGTCGGCCAGCCGGCCGCTCGCCCGGGCGAGGTCCTGCTCCAGCTTCGCGATGCATCCCTGGGCATCGTGCAGGGCGCGCCGGGCCTGCTCGAGCACATCCTGCCGGGGACGGGCGGCCTCCGCGCGCGCGACGGCGTCCGCCGCCTCGCGGCAACGTCGTTCGACCTCGCTCGACGACACCTCGGGTCCGATGTCCGCCGCCTGCCGCGCTCGCGCCAACGACTGTGTGGCCTCTTCGAGCCGGGCCCGTGCCGCGACGGCACGCTCGACGCGCACCAGCACGGGCGCGGCGCGATGGTGACCGGCGATCCTCTCGCCCATCGCCCGACCCAGGTCCTCGGAGTCCGCCAGCGCGGCCAGCCGCTGGGCGGCGTCGTGGCCACGGAGGCGGTGCTCGTCACGACGTCGATCGCTCTCGGCCGACGTCTTCGCGGTCGCGAGCGCCGCCTCGGCGTCAGCCAGGGCGGCAGCTGCCTCGGCGGCATCGGACCCGGCCGATACGGTCAGCGTGGCCGCCCAGGCGGCGAGTGCTCCGTCGCCTGCAGGGCCGCTGAGGTCGTGCAGGTCCCAGTCGGCCGGGACCTGGCACGTCGCTGCCTCCTGGATGCGGTGCACGAGCCCGGCGATGCGCTCCTGGCGGACCTGGCTGTCTCGGCGCAGGGTGAGCCGATGGTCGACCAACCAGCGTTCGACGCGTTCGAAACGGTCGGTGCAGAACAACCTCTGGAGTACGGCGTGCCGCTCCGCCGAGCTTGCCCGGAGGAATGCCTGGAACCGACCCTGGGGGAGCAGAGCGACCTGGGTGAACTGCGTGCAGGTCATCCCGAGCAGGCGGCTGATCAGCAGGCCGGCGTCGTCAAGTCGGGTGGTCAGGCCGATCCACTGGCCGTCGACGCGTTCCTCGACGACCACCCGCGCGGGCTGGCGGGTGGTTCCGGTGCCCCGTCTCTTGGGCCGCTCCCAGGCCGGGGATCGGGTCAGCCGCAGGGTGCGTCCGGCCACACTGAAGGTGAGCACGATCTCGGGCGCAGCCTGCGGGTCGGCGTGGTCGCTGCGCAGGTGTCGAGCGTCGTTGCGGTCGCCCGGCACCTCGCCGAAGAGGCCGAAGCAGACGGCGTCGAGCACGCTGGACTTGCCTGCTCCCGTGACGCCGGTCAGCAGGAACAGCCCGGTCTCGCTGAGGGCGTCGAAGTCGACCTCGACCGATCCCGCGAAGGGGCCGAAGGCGGTGATCGTCAGGCGGTGCAGTCTCATCGCACGCTCGTCAGGGTGTCGGCCTCGACGTCGTGGCAGCAGGAGTCGACCGCACGCTGGAGCAGCGCGGCCTCTGCGGCGTCGGCAGGCGTGCCCCGGACGGCCGCGAGGAACTCGAGGGCGAGGTCATGGTCGCTGCGGCCCGAGCTGCTCCCACGGACCGCGGCGGTCGGGCGGTCGGCGGGGGAGTAGCTCAGCGCGAGGGCATGCGGGAACCGCGCACGGAGCCGGTCCATCGCCTGGAGGGGCCGGACGGTGTCGGTCAGGGTGGCCTGTACCCAGCTGTGCTCGTGCACGGCGAGTGCGGCGTCGGTCAGCAGGGTCTCGAGGCTGCCGTTGAGCCGCGCGAGCGGCCGCGGCACCGGGGCCGCCACGAACTGTGCGGTGCATCCGGTCGCGCCGAGCTCCACCAGCCAGGAGCCCTTGGTGTGGCTCGCCTCGGAGAACGAGTAGGCCAGCGGAGATCCCGAGTAGCGGACCGACTCGCTGAGGGTCTGGGCGCCGTGCAGGTGGCCGAGTGCGGTGTAGTCGATCCGGTCGAACAGCGCGGTGGGCACCACCGAGATGCCGCCGACGGCGATGTCCCGCTCACTGTCGCTGGGCGCGCCACCGGCGACGAAGGCGTGGGCCAGCAGCACCGAGCGGGTGCCCGGCCGGGTGGCGAGGTCGGCCTCGACCCGCTGGAGGGCGGCTGAGAGCGCGGCATGATGCGAGCGGGTGGGAAGGTCCCAGGCGCGCCGGGCCAGGTCCGGGTCGAGGTAGGGGATGCCGTAGACGGCGACAGCGCCGTGCGCGTCCTCCAGCAGCACCGGCCGGCCGACGTCGCCGGCATCGGTGCGCAGGTGCACGCCCGCGTGGTCGATCAGCCCGGCGGCGAAGCCGAGTCTGCGCGCGGAGTCGTGGTTGCCGCTGGTCACCACCACCCGGGCGCGCGATGCGGCCAACCGACCGAGAGCCTCGTTGGCCAGCGCGACCGCGTCGACGGGCGGCAGCCCGCGGTCGTACACGTCGCCGGCGACGACCACCAGGTCGACCGACTCCTGCTCGACCACCTCGAGCAGGTGGTCGAGCCAGGCAGCCTGGTGGGTGAGCATCCCGACCCCGTGGAAGGCACGTCCCAGGTGCCAGTCGGACGTGTGCAGGATGCGCATGACGACAACGTATGAGAGCGCGCCGACACAACCTCCCGGCACACGCCGTCAGTCGATGAGCCGTTCGGCGCCGGCGTACACCACACACCTGTCGGGGCGGGTGAAGCCGATCACGGTCAGGCCCGCCTCGCGTCCCAGGCGTACGGCGAGCGAGGTGGGCGCGCCGACGGCCACTAGCACCGACACCCCCGAGACGGTCGCCTTCTGCACCAGCTCGAAGCCGATCCGCCCGCTCAGCACCAGCACCGGCGGGACCGGTGCGGAGGCGAGGATCCGGGACCCGACGACCTTGTCGACCGCGTTGTGCCGGCCGACGTCCTCGCGGACCACGACCGTGGTGCCGTCGGCCTCGAACAGGCCCGCTGCATGCAGCCCGCCGGTCCGGTCGAAGCCGCGCTGCTGGGCACGGAGCCGCTCGGGCAGCTCATGGACGAGGTTGCGGGCGATGCTCACCTCGACATCCGTGGTGTGACCCTCCAGCGCCTCCGACACGCTCTCCGCCCCACACACCCCGCAGGCGGAGCTGACCATCCGGGCCGCGGGCAGCCGCAGCGGCGGGGCCGCCAGCTCGACCGTCACGACGTTGAACTCCTGCTCGGGCGTCAGGTCGGCGTCGGTGCAGTAGCGCACCGTCCGGATCGTGTCAGGGGCGCAGATCCCCTCATGCACGAGCCACCCCGCGGCGAGCTCGAAGTCGTGGCCCGGCGTGCGCATCGTGACCGACAGCCGCTGTGCAGCCAGCGCCGGGGCGGCGAGCCGGATCTCCAGCGGCTCCTCGACGGCCAGGCGGTCCTCGTGCTCGAGCATCCGTCCGTCGCGAAGCTCGGTGACCCGCCCGCGGACGGACACGCCGGGACGGCGCGGCAGCGAGGTGGTCACCGTGCCACCGTATCCTCGCGAGGTGCGGGAACCACAGGCCCACGGCGTACGTCGAAGCGGTATGCGCACCGTTCTCGGCGTGACCCTCCTGCTCGTGCTCGGCGTAGTCGTCGCCGGTTGCGGTGACCGCGGCGCGCGCGGCCAGGCTTCCGCGGGACACGCGGCGCGATCCAGCGCCGTGCACGGGCACCCGGTGGCGCGCGCGGCTGTCCCCGGGGGAGGCGAGCGGCTACTGCTCACCCGGCAGCGGCACCCACGCGGCGGGCTGCAGTACCACCTGTACGCCGTCACCGGCTCCGGCGACGTCGAGCTGACCGACGCCGAGCACAACCCGGTGGTGCCGTTCATCGCGACGGACACCCGGCCCACGACGCGGGTCAGCGTCGACTGCACCGACGGCGGATTCGAGGTCACCGAGGCCGAGCCGACGAAGCCGTCCGGAGTGATGTTCGGCTGGGACGTCTACCGCACCAGCTACCGCCTCGATGCCGGCCAGGCCGTTCCGCTGCGCCACCAGAAGCTGCGCAGCAGCCTGCCGGACAAGAGCCTCGTGCGCGAGTTCCCGGTGCTGGACCGCGGCCGGATGCTCGCCTCCTGCGCCAAGCCCTGAGACTGCCCGTCGCCGCGCTCTGCGACAGTGGTGCCATGACCATCAGCGAGACCTTCCGCTCCGTCGAGCTCACCCGCATCGGCCGCACCCGCTACAAGGCGACCAACGTCCGTGGGGGAGTGCTCCCGATCGGCAGCGGTGACGATCCGGATTTCACCCCGGTCGAGCTGCTTCTCGCCGCCATCGCCGGATGCTCGGCGATCGACGTCGACCTGATCACCGGCAAGCGGGCGCAGCCGGAGGCCTTCGACGTACACGTCGAGGGCGACAAGGTCCGCGACGAGGGCGGCAACCACATGACCAACCTCAAGCTCGTCTTCGACGTCCGGTTCCCGGAGGGGGAGTCCGGCGACGCTGCGCGCGCGGTGCTCCAGCGCGCCATCGAGCAGTCCCGCGACCGGCTGTGCACAGTCAGTCGCACGGTCGCGCTGGGCGCTCCGGTGGCGATGACTACTTCACCGAGGTGATGGTCACCGGGCTCTTGGGTGCTCCGTCGCCCTGGGCGCCGTTCGCCAGTCCTGCTGCGGCGATCGAGCGTACGGTCTTCAGGCCGCTGGCATCCATCCGGCCGAACACGGTGTAGGCGTTCGGCAGGGGAGAGTCCTTGTAGACCAGGAAGAACTGCGAGCCGTTCGTGTCCGGCCCGCTGTTCGCCATCGCCACCGTGCCGGCGGCGTAGGTGCAGATCTGCTGTTTGCCGGTGGCGGTCTTGACCTTCTTGCACGGCTGCACGCGGGGGTCGTCCTTGATCAGCTCGTCGGCGAAGGTGTAGCCCGGCGTGCCGGTCCCGGTGCCCGAGGGGTCGCCGCACTGGAGGACGAAGATCCCGGCAGTCGTCAACCGGTGGCACGGCGTGTCGTTGAAGTAGCCCTGGCTGGCCAGCGACTGGAACGAGTTGACCGTGCACGGCGCCTTGTCCGCCTCCAGGGTCACGTTGATGGCGCCCTTGTTGGTGGTGATCGTGACCGGTGTCGGCTTCGTCGTGGTCGGGGTGGCGGGCGGCGTCTTGATGTCCTTGCGCGCGGCCGGTTGGTCGGAGCTCGGATAGGCGCACGGTCCGCTTGCCGCCTGGGTCGGTGACGACGAGCCCGAGGGCTTCGTGGTGGGGTTGCTGCTTCCGCAGGCCGCAGCGAGGACCAGGAGCGGGATCAGGGCGATGGCGGCGACGAAGGACCTCTTCACCCGGCCGAGGATAGCCAGTCGCGGATGATCCCTCGTCGTACGCCGCGCGTCAGCGTCGGCGGCGATTGTCCCGGGTCACCCTCCGACGCAGCTGGAGGATGCGCAGCGTCCCGGCCACAGCGGTGATCAGGATGGCGGCTGCGGCCGCGATCAGGAGGGCCACCGCCAGGGGAGCGTGCCCGGACCAGCCGAGGAAGGAGACCTGGACGGTCTGGGTGTTCTGGGCGATGAAGATGATCAGCAGCACCAGGATCACGCCGAACGCGAAGAGCGCGGCCCAGGTGCGGCTGGTGCGTGAGTGGCGAAGTGGGTCGTGGCGCACGCCGTGATCGGGCGCGTCGGTCGTTGCGTCGGTGCCTGGGTTCTCGCTCATGTTCGGATGCATACCCGCTTTCCGACGCGCTGTCACCCGCTGCTCAGCGCGAGTCGCTGAGGACGTCCTCGGCGAACACCCGGCCATGGGCGTCCTCGATGGCGTCGGCCAGGCGCGCGATGTCGGCGTCCGACAGGGTGAGGTCCGCCTCGGTCAGCCCACGCCGCAACTCGTCGGCGACGGTTCCCTCGGTGGCGCCGTCCTGGTACGACGTCACTCGGTCGACAACGGCCTGCAGCGTCTCGCTGGTGTCCTCGTGAGTCATGCGGGCGACGTACCCGGGCGCTACGAGGGGATGCATAGAGGGTCGCCCCTGTGCGTACCCTTGCGGATACGTACCCGTGTGGGTACATTGAGGTCTTGTGGACGCCGTACTCCAAGCGTTGGCCGACCCGAGCCGCCGCACCGTGCTCGAGATCCTCCGTGACCACCCGGCCACGGCGGGAGAGCTCGCGGCGGCGTTGCCGATCGCTCGACCCGGAGTGTCGCGGCACCTCAGGGTGCTGCGCGAGGCCGGGCTGGTCGACGTACGGCAGGAGGCTCAGCGTCGGATCTACAGCCTCCGCCCGGAGTCGCTCATCGAGCTGGACGAGTGGCTGGGGGAGTACCGCGCGTTGTGGCGCAACCGTCTCGACGCCTTGCACACCGAGATCGCCCGAGGAAGGAAGGCACCCAGATGAATGTCATCGGAGACATGAGAGCGCTCGACGAGACCCGCGGTGCGGTCCGCGTCGAGGACATCTACGACACCGACATCGAGGACCTGTGGGATGCGTGTACCCGGCCGGAGCGGCTGGCACGCTGGATTGCGCAGGTGGCGGGGGAGCCGCGGGTGGGTGACACCGTCGAGGCCGTGTTCACCAGCACCTGGTCCGGACCGGTGCGCGTGGAGGCGTGCGACGCGCCGACCCATCTGCTTCTGACGATGGGTCCGGAGACCGACGACGAGACCGTGCTCGAGGCGTGGCTCACCGAGGGGGCCTCCGGCACCAGGCTGGTGGTGGAGGAGCGGGGACTGCCCGTGGAGCGGCTCCACTTCTACGGCGCCGGCTGGCAGGTGCACCTCGAGGACCTCGCGCGCTCGTTCGTCGGTGACGCGCACCCTGAGGGCTGGTCGGAGTCGACACCGTCGACCGCATGGCATGCACGCTGGATCGCCCTCACGCCGACGTACGAGGAGGCCGCGGTCGGCTGATGGACGGCTAGGTTCTGTCTCGTGGCGGCCGACGTGCAGAAGACGACGAGTTCCCACGCGAGCAGCTCTGCCGATCCGAGCGCTGCGTGGCCGGAGCTCGCCTCGGACTACGAGCGCGCCCGAGGCAGGGAGGACTCGCTGGACCGGCTCGTCGAGTGGCCCGCGCAGCGCGACCTCCTGGGTGATGTCGCCGGACTGACCGTGCTGGACCTCGGTTGCGGCAACGGAAGCAAGATCGCCGAACTTGTGGATGCGGGTGCGACCGGCGCCGTGGGCGTGGACGTCAGCGGCAACTTCCTCGGCGCTCGGCCCGCCGGGTTGGAGCTGATCCAAGGCGATCTGAACGAGGTGGACGCCATGCCCGGGCTTGCGGGCCGCGCGTTCGACCGGATCTTGTTCCTGCAGTCGTTCGGCTACGCGAGGGATCCGGTCCGAGTCCTGCAAGCGGCACGCGCGATGCTCGCCGACGACGGGTTCATCCTGCTGACCCGGACCCAGCCGATCCGGTACGCCGTCGAACGGGCCGAGCGCAACGGCACTTCGTTGGGCGAGGAGTACTTCTCCAGGGCGTCGTACACCTACCGCACCAGTTGGAACGAGGAGATCGCCCTCACGAAGCGGACCTACACCATCTCGGACCTGCTGAACGTGTTCACCGCCGCCGGGCTGTGGGTGGAGACCGCGATCGAGCCACAGTTGTCCGAAGACGCCCGACGTCGCTACCCGCACAAGCAGGAATGGATGAACAAGTATCTCGGCATCCTGATCTTCAAGCTCAGGCCTCATCGCCGCCGTTGAGAGCGGGGTCCCGTGACTGCGTCAGGGGTCAGGTGGCGATGGGAAGCGTCCGGTGATTGACATAATGTATGTTATCGGCGGTTAACCGAGAGGCGGGGCTTTCCACGGAAACCGCCTGCCCCGGGCTACACCCGCGGACCGATGGTCGCCACCAGCGCCTTCGGCGCGGCGCGGACGTATCGCGCGCCGATCCCGGTGATGGCGATGAGCGCGCTGTCCACGACTCGCGGGTCCTGCAGCTCGTACGTGCGGCCCCGCCGCTCGATGATCCCACCGTCGGCGGCGAGGATGTTGCGGGCCCAGTCGGACCGCTCGCCGTAGAGCAGCGGGACGACGAACCCGTCCGCACAGACGAATCCCACGACAGGCGTCCGGAAAACGGTGCCGCTCCTGCGACCCGTGTGGCGCAGGATGGCCCACGGCGGCAGGACCCACGCCCACAGGCGCTGGACGCGGTTGTTGATCAGCTTGTTGAAGACAGCCACCGCGCGCGGGATCTGCATGATGCGAGGCTAGACCCTTTCGACCCTTTCACCACCCCGCGAGAGCAACGCTCCCCGCAGCCTTGGGTGCTCGCCTCTCGGCGTGCCAGCCGAGCCCGTGCGCGCCGCTTGATGTCCTCGATCACCTCTGTCTTGGCGTCGGCGTAGGCGTTCATGTCCGGCCAGTCCCGTGCGACCAGGTCCCGCTTGGTCGCCTCGTAGCGCTCACGGTCCGCAGCGTTGCCCCGTAGGTAGTCCCGTAGGAGCAGATAGTCCGCCGCAGCGGGATCGTCGGTCCCCAGGACATGGACATGCACGTCACGCTCCGCCGTACGGACCATCCGATGGCCGGGTTCGCGCACCCGCAGCACGTAGCCGGCCCGGACCAACGGGTCCAGATGGTCTTCCTCGGCTGTGATGTCGGGGACCGTGACGAGGATGTCGATGATCGGCTTGGCAGCGAGGCCGGGAACGGCGGTGGAGCCGATATGCTCCACGCCGATCGCAGCGCTCCCGATCGCAGCGCTCCCGAGCGCCGCGCGGATGCGGCGCTCGTGCTCGCGGTACCGGGTCGCCCAGGCTGGATCGTGCTCCACCAGCACCAGCGTGCGCTTCTCGACCCCGCCGATGAGCTCTGGTTCCTTGACGTCGTCGCGGCGGGGTACCCGGGTCTGGTGGGGCTCGTGCACCGATCGAGCCTACGTGGCGGTCTTTCCAGGGTCTGGTCGGGCGGGCACGCGGGTTCCTAGACTGGTTGACGGAGGCAAGGAGTGGACAAGATGGTGGTCGACCGGCTGCTGAGCCGGTTGGAGTTCGGACGCGTCGAGCTCACGTTCTGGGACGGCGAGACCCGCCGCTACGGCCGCGGTGGCCCCGAGGCCCACCTCAGGCTGACCGACCCTGCCGTCGTACGGCGTGCCCTGCGCAGCGCCAGCCTCGCGGTCGGTGAGGCCTACGTCGACGGCGACATCCAGATCCCCGAGGACGACCTGGACACACTCTTCTGGATCCTGGCGAGCAACCGCGCCCGGTTCCGCGCTCTGCGGCCGCTGCGGCTGCTGCACCGCACCGAGCCGAACCGGCGCTCGACCCAGCGCGGCCAGATCAGTCGGCACTATGACGTCGGCAACGCCTACTACCGACTGTTCCTCGACGACACGCTCAGCTACTTCTGTGCCTACTTCACCTCCGACGACGACACCCTCGAGACGGCCCAACGGCAGAAGATCGACCACACACTGGCCAAGCTGCGGCCCCTCCCTGGTCATCGCATCCTGGACATCGGCTGTGGGTGGGGCCATCTCCTGGTCGGCGCCGCCAAGGCGCACGAGGTCACCGGCGTCGGGATCACCCTGAGCAGCGAGCAACTCGCCGAGGCCAGGACGCTCGCCGAGCGCGAAGGGGTGGCCGACCGGGTCCGCTTCGAGCTGATGAACTTCCAGGACCTGGCGACGTGCAGCGACCCGGCACTGCGGGGGCCCTTCGACCGGGTCGTCAGCGTCGGCATGTTCGAGCACGTGGGCCGCCGGCTCCATCCGGTGTTCTTCGCGGCGGTGCGGGACCTGCTCGTCACCCACGGCATCGCGGTGATGAACACGATCACCGACCAGCGTGACCAGCAGGTCGACGCGTGGGTGGACCGGTACGTCTTCCCCGGCGGCCACCTGCCTACCGTGGCCAGGATCGAGCGGTTGCTCGCCGCGTCGGGCCTGTGGTCGGTGGACCGGGAGAACCTGTGGCGCCACTACGGGCGGACCGTCGGGCTGTGGCGGGAGCGACATCGTGCGCACCGCGCCGAGATCGTGGCGATGTACGACGAGCGCTTCTACCGCATCCGTGATCTCTGGTTGGCCGGGTCCAAGGCGGGGTTCGACTACGGCAGTCTCGGCCTGACCCAGCTCGTCTTCACCAAGGGCAAGCCCGCCGACTGGCCGTGGGTGCGTCCCGATGCAGGCTGACCCGCACGCGGTCGGATGTCGGCGTACTGGTCGGCGTACTGCCCGAGGCCTTCACACAGCAACGGACTCCTTCACACACCGACTCTCCTGTGTGAACGTGACCCTTGGGTGCTGAACCTGGGAAACTACCCCCCGACGTACGCCGCCAGGTGCTCGCCGGTCAGGGTCGAGCGGGCCTCCACCAGGGCGGCGGGGGTGCCCTCGAAGACGACCCGGCCGCCGTCGTGGCCGGCGCCGGGGCCGAGGTCGATGATCCAGTCGGCGTGGGCCATCACGGCTTGGTGGTGCTCGATCACGATCACCGACTTCCCGCCGTCGACGAGGCGGTCCAGCAACCCCAGCAGGTTGTCCACGTCGGCCAGGTGCAGTCCGGTCGTCGGCTCATCGAGGACGTAGACAGCAGGATCAGCAGAGCCCTTCTCTCCAAGGCGAGTGGCCAGCTTGAGCCGCTGCCGCTCCCCGCCGGAGAGGGTGGTCAGCGGCTGGCCCAGCTTGACATAACCGACGCCTACATCGACGAGGTGCTCCAGGATCCGCTGGGCCGCCGGGATCCGGGCCGCGCCCTCTCCGAACATCGCGAGTGCCTCCGAGGCCGGCATCTCGAGGACCTCGGCAATGGTGCGCCCGGCCAGCGTGAACTCCAGCACGGCGGCCTGAAAGCGACGCCCCTCGCACTCCTCGCACGGCGTCTCGACGGTGTCCATGATCCCGAGGTCGGTGTAGACCACGCCCGCGCCACGGCAGGTCGGGCAGGCGCCCTCCGAGTTGGAGCTGAACAGCGCCGGCTTCACCCCGTTGGCCTTCGCGAAGGCCTTCCGGATCGGCTCCAGCAGTCCGGTGTACGTCGCCGGGTTGCTCCGCCGGGAGCCCTTGATCGCCCCTTGGTCGACCAGCACGACGCCCTCCCTCCCGGCGAGCGCCTGCTTCGTCGGGACCGCGGACGAGGCGTCCCGGTGGGCTCCGTTGACCAGTGAGCTCTTGCCCGACCCGGCCACGCCCGTCAGCACGCAGAGCACGCCCAGCGGAATGTCGACGTCGACGTCACGCAGGTTGTGGGCCGAGGCGCCGCGAATCTCGAGCACGCCCGACGAGGGACGCACCGAGTCCTTGAGCCGGGCCCGGTCGTCGAGGTGGCGGCCGGTCACCGTGTCGCTGGCCCGCAGGCCCTCGATCGTGCCCTCGAAGCAGACCTCTCCCCCGGCGGTCCCCGCGCCCGGCCCGAGATCCACGACATGGTCGGCGATCGCGATCGTCTCCGGCTTGTGCTCGACCACGAGCACCGTGTTGCCCTTGTCCCGCAGCTGGCGCAGCAGCCCGTTCATCCGCTCGATGTCGTGCGGGTGCAGCCCGATGGTCGGCTCGTCGAAGACGTAGGTGACGTCGGTCAGCGACGACCCGAGGTGCCGGATCATCTTGGCCCGCTGTGCCTCGCCGCCCGACAGCGTGCCGGAGGGCCGGTCGAGCGACAGGTAGCCGAGGCCGATCTCGGTGAAGGAGTCCATCAGGTGCTGCAGTCCGCCGAGCAGCGGGCCGACCGCCGGCTCGTCGAGCGCGCGGAGCCAGTCGGCCAGGTCACTGATCTGCATCGCGCACAGGTCGGCGATGTTCTTGCCGGCGATCCGCGACGACCGCGCCTCCGCGGTCAGCCGGGTGCCTTCGCAGTCCGGGCAGGTCTGGAAGGTGACGGCCCGCTCGACGAAGCGGCGCACGTGCGGCTGCATCGCCTCCGGATCCTTCGACAGCATCGACTTCTGGATCTTGGGGATGACTCCCTCGAAGGTGAGGTTGACGCCCTCGACCTTGATCCGGGTCGGCTCGGCGTAGAGCATCGTGTCGAGCTGCTTCTTCGTGAACGAGGCGATCGGCCTGTCCATCGGCAGCCCCATCCCGGCGAAGAGCCGGCCGTACCAGCCGTCCATGGAGTAGCCCGGGACCGTGAGCGCGCCCTCCGAGAGGGACTTGGAGTCGTCGTACAACGCACTCCGGTCGATGTCGCTCACGCTGCCCATCCCCTCGCAGCGCGGGCACATCCCGCCCAGGTAGACAGCGTCCTTGACCACCTTCTTCTCGACCCGGCCGCCCTTCTCCGTGGTCATCACACCGCCGGCTCTGCGGGTCGGCACGTTGAAGGAGTACGCCGTCGGCGGACCGACATGGGGCTCCCCCAGCCGGCTGAACAGGATCCGCAGCATCGCGTTCGCATCGGTCACCGTGCCGACGGTCGACCGCGGGTTGGCGCCCATCCGCTCCTGGTCGACGATGATCGCGGTCGTCAGCCCCGCGAGCACATCGACCTCGGGGCGCGCCAGCGTGGGCATGAACCCCTGCACGAAGGCGCTGTAGGTCTCGTTGATCATCCGCTGCGACTCCGCTGCGATGGTGCTGAAGACCAAGGAGCTCTTCCCCGAGCCGGACACGCCGGTGAACACCGTCAGCCGACGCTTCGGAAGGTCGACGTCGACGTTCTTGAGGTTGTTCTCCCGGGCTCCGCGGACACGGATCAGATCGTGGGCGTCGGCGACGTGTGTCGTCGGGCTGGACATCGGGCTTCTCCTCACGGCGGCTTCCACGGGCACGCTCGACGCTAGACCAGCCACGTTCCGTCCCGCATCAGAGTGCGTCCGGCGAGCTCGTTGGCCTCGCGCCACGCCTGCACGCGTGTCGGACGCAGGACGTGGAAGAGGTAGCCGGTGTCCTCGCGCGGGTCCCAGTCGGCCTGGGCGGCGTACGCCGACCCCAGCTCGTCGTCGTCCTCCACCGGAACCACGCGCTCGAGCCGCGCATCGATCATCACCACGTCACGGGTGGGCCCCACCGCGAGCCGGGCGCGGCCCGACCCGGAGAGGTGGCGGGCAGTGACCGAGGCTGCCGGCACAGCGATCACGGCCCGCTGCGCCACCCACGCCAGCGAGAGCGGCACCAGGTGCGCCTCCCCCGCCGCTGACGCGGTGGCGACCCAGACGTCGATCCCCGGTGTGGCGAGCATCGCGAGCGCGTCCGCCTTGCGTCGGTGCGGGTCGCGTGCTGGGGCGACCAACTCACTGCGCCTGGTTGATGCGGATCATGTTGCCGGCCGGGTCGCGGACGGCGCAGTCACGCAGCCCGTAGGGCTGGTCGGTCGGCTCTTGGACGACCTCGACATCGCGGGCCTGCAGGGCGTCGAAGGTCGCATCGAGGTCGGCAGTGGTGAGCACGAGCATCGCGTAGGTGCCCTTCGCCATCATCTCCTGCACGGTGCGGCGCTCCTCGTCGGTGATCCCCGGGTCGACGGCCGGCGGGTGCAGCACGATCGAGGTGTCCGGCTGGCCCGGCGGGCCTACGGTGATCCACCGCATCGTCCCCTGTCCCACATCGAGGCGGATGTCGAAGCCGAGCGCGTCCCGATAGAACGCCAGAGACGCCTCGGGGTCCTCGTGGGGCAGGAAGCTGGAGTGAATGCGCAGGTCCATGGCGGTCACGCTAGCTGGCCGACCGGGACGGCCGCTTCTCGATTCCTGACCGGTCTGGTCACCTGCTTGACGACACAGCTGGGCAGCCCTGCGGCACCGCTGGCCGCCAGGTCCCGGTAGGCGCTCGGCGACATCCCGACCAGTTCGGAGAAGCGGGTGCTGAAGGTGCCGAGCGAGCCGTAGCCGACCGCGAAGCAGACCTCCGTCACGGATCGGTCGCCGCGCCGGAGCAGGGCCATCGCACGCTCGACCCGTCGCGTCATCAGGTAGGAGTACGGCGCCTCGCCGTACGCGATTCGGAACTGGCGACTGAGGTGGCCCGCGGACATGTGCACGTGACGTGCCAGCGCCTCCACGTCGAGTGGCTGCGCGTACTCGCGGTCTATCCGGTCGCGCACCCGACGCAGTCGGGCAAGGTCCGCGAGGCGCTGCGGATCGGCCGACCCGCTGCGCACCGCGTTGCTCCCCGCACTCCTCTCGGCACTGCCCACGGGGGCATCGTGCCACGGGGCACCACGCCCCCGGGAGCAGTGCCGGACGTTAGCGGGCACACATGGTCGGGCACGGGCAGGTGTGATCGCGCCGTGGCAGACCGTACGCACCCGGCTCACGGAGACCGTGGGTGGGCGGGCCCGGTTGCGCGTGATCGCCCTGCTGGCCGCGGTGCTCGCCCTGGACAGCGCCGACAAGGCGACCGTCGGCGCGGTCGCCGGGGAGCTAGAGGCCAGCCTGCACATCGGTAACACCGAGATCGGCCTGCTCGCCTCGGTCTCCACGGCGATCGCGATGATCTGCACCCTGCCCCTCGGCATCGTCGCGGACCGGGGCAACCGGTCCCGGCTGCTCGCCGTTGCGGTCCTGGTCTGGTCCGCGGCGATGGCGGTCGCCGGCGTCTCGACGTCCTACCTGATGCTGCTGCTGTGCCAGGTGGCGATGGGCGGCATCGCGGCAGCGGCCGGGCCCACGATCGCGTCCTTGACCGGTGACCTCTTCCCGGCGGGCGAACGGGGTCGGATCTACGGCTTCGTGCTCTCGGGCGAGCTGATCGGGGCGGGGGTCGGCTTCCTCGTTTCGGGCGACGTCGCGGCGGTGCTGTCGTGGCGATGGTCGTTCTGGGTGCTGGCCGTGCCGGGGATGGCCCTCGCTGCGGCGGTGTGGCGTGGCCTGCCGGAGCCGGCACGCGGCGGCCAGGAGCCGCTGCCGATCGAGGCGCCCGACGGTGCCGATGCCGAGCCCGAGCCGACCGAGGACCGGATCCGGGAGGCCGTCGACGAGAGCGACGTCGAGCCGCGGGGCACCGACGTACTGACCCGGGACCCGACCGGCCGTTCGCTGTGGTGGGCCGTGCGGTACGTGCTGTCCATCCGGACCAACCGGGTGCTGATCTTGTCCTCGGCGCTCGGCTACTTCTTCTTCTCCGGCGTGCGAACCTTCGCCGTGGTCTTCATGCGAGGCAAGTTCGGGCTCGACCAGGGCGTCGCGAGCAGCCTGCTCGTGCTGATCGGCTGCGGGGCGATCGTCGGGGTCCTGCTCACCGGACGGCTGGCCGACCGGCTGGTGGCACGGCACCACCTGACCGCTCGGCCGGTGCTCGCCGGCGCGGCCTACCTGCTCGCCGTGGTGATGTTCGTCCCGGGCCTGCTCGCCGGCAGCCTGCTGCTCACCGGTGCCCTCTTCTTCTTCGCCGCCGCGGGGGTCGGCGGTTCGAACCCGCCGCTCGACGCCGCTCGGCTGGACGTCGTCCACTTCGCGCTCTGGGGGCGGGCCGAGGCGGTCCGGAGTGTGTTCCGCTCGTTGCTCGAAGCAGTCGCGCCGCTGCTGTTCGGCTACGTGTCCACGCTCTTCGGCAGCAGTACGGCGAGCCTTGGCAGTTCCGGCGGCGTGACCTCCAGCAACGGCGTCGGCCTCCAGCAGACCTTCCTGGTGATGCTGGTCCCGCTGCTCGCCTCCGGGCTGCTGCTGTGCCTGCGCGCCCGTCGCAGCTACCCCGCGGATGTCGCAGCCGCGGTCGCCTCGGAGCGGTCGACGCCCGCGAGGTGAGCTCGAAGCGTCACGGCGAGGCGCGGAACCGGCGTACCGGTCGGTCGGGACGACGTCGCCGGGTCCGCCGGGACCGCCGCGCGGCGGAGCGAGCCATGTCGGCAGCACCGATGAAGCCCGCGTCCGGTCCGAGCCGGGCCAACAGCACCGGAGGCTCGGGACGGTGACCTCGGCCGGTCAAGGTGCGCGCGAAGGCCCTCCGCGTCGGCTCGAGCAGCAGGTCCCCTGCGGCGGAGACCCCACCGCCCACGATGACGCAGCTCGGGTCGAAGGCGGCGGCCATGCCGGCGAGGCCCACCCCGAGCCACTCCCCCACGTCGCCGATCAGCTCGATCGACAGCGGGTCGCCGTCACGCGCCGCCTGGGTGATCTGCGGACCGGTCAGCAGGCCGGGGTCCCCGCCGACGAGGTCACGCAGGTGGTGGGCGACCGGTGAGTTGGCACGGACGAGCTCGCGGGCCTCGCGAACCAGCGCGTTGCCCGAGGCGTACTGCTCCCAGCAGCCACGGTTTCCACACTCGCAGCGGTGCCCATCACGGACCACCTGGATATGGCCGAACTCGCCGGCCATCCCGTTGGCCCCGCGATAGACGCGGTTGTCGATGACCAGCGCTCCCCCAATGCCGGTCCCCAGCGTGGCGCAGAGCACGAAGCGCTGCCCGACCCCGGCGCCGAACCGGCACTCGGCCAGCGCCGCTGTGTTGGCGTCGTTGTCGACGACCACCGGGATCCGGACCCGGTCCGCGACCCGCGCCCGAAGCGGCTCGCGCCGCCAGTCCAGGTGCGGGGAGAACATCACCACTGAGCGGGACGAGTCCACGAAGCCGGCGGCGCCGATCCCCACGGCCGCGATGTCGTGTCGCCGCGCGAGGTCGTTGACGAGCTCGACAATGGTGTCCTCGACGAGGCGTACGTCGTGACCGATGGTCGGTCGGCGCTCGACATGGAGCACCTGACCGGTCGAGTCGACCACCCCGGCGAGCACTTTGGTGCCACCGATGTCGATGCCCACGGTCAGCGGATCCCACCGCATCATCCGCGTTCGACGCGGGGCGATCTCCGGCATGCTCCGAGACTAATGCCCGGCGTCTGCCCGACGGCGCAGGCAGACGAGATGCAAGGTCAGGACTCCTCGTCGATCACATGCACCGCGGCCTCCTCGGCGCTGGCCCCCGCGCCGTCGATGCCCTCGTCCTCGGCGTACATCTCGGAGTCGATGTCCTCGTGCCTGCCCTCGTCGGGTGCCATCAGCCGGCCCGCGCGGCGGTCGCCCACCTCGTTGTCGTCCAGGTCCTCGGCACCCTCGTCGGGCTGCTGGTCCCAGACCTCGGGCTCCTCGTCGGCGAGCCGCTCATCGAGGGTCTCGGGCCCGTCGCTGATCCTGGGCTCCCGGTCCGGCGGCGAGTACCCCTCGTCGAGGACATCCTCGACGCCGCGGTCATCGAGCGTGTCCTCCGGCTGCAACTGGTCCGAGCTCATCGGTCTCACTCCTTCGCCTTCGCGATCGCGTCCGGGGTGCATACCCGGGTCGCATCGTCGTACACCTCGACGCTACTCCGCCCCCCCGGCGCACCTCCTCCATCGCGGATCGCCGGCTATCTCATATGTGAGATACCGTGTCACCCATGGACTACCTCGGTCGGATCGGTCACCTCATCCGCGATGCACGCAAGCACCGTGGTTGGACGCAGGCGCAACTGGCGGAAGTGCTCAGCACCAGCCAGAGCGCCGTCAACCGCATCGAGCGGGGGCACCAGAACCTCTCCTTGGACATGCTCGCCCGGATCGGCGAGGCGCTGGACTCCCAGATCGTCAGCATCGGTTCAGGGCCCGCCCACCTGCGCGTGCATGGTCCGACCACGCTGCACGGGAGCATCGAGGTCAAGACCTCCAAGAACGCCGGTGTCGCCCTGCTCTGCGCCGCGCTGCTCAACCGCGGGCGAACGACGCTGCGCCGGGTCGCCCGGATCGAGGAGGTGAACCGACTGCTCGAGGTCCTCGACAGCATCGGGGTCGTCACCCGCTGGCTCAACGACGACAACGACCTCGAGATCATCCCGCCCGAGAACTTCGACCTCGACTCGATCGACGCCGATGCCGCACGTCGTACCCGTTCGATCATCATGTTCCTCGGCCCCCTGATGCACCGGCTGCCGGCCTTCGCCCTCCCGTACGCCGGTGGCTGCGACCTCGGCACCCGCACCGTCGAGCCGCACATGACGGCACTGCGCCGGTTCGGACTCGAGGTCAAGGCGACCGAGGGCAGCTACCAGGCAGAGGTCCACTCCGGCGTCTCGCCGACCCGGCCGATCGTGCTGACCGAGCGCGGGGACACCGTCACCGAGAACGCCCTGATGGCGGCGGCCCTCTCCCCCGGGACGACCGTGATCCGCAACGCGAGCTCGAACTACATGGTCCAGGACCTCTGCTTCTTCCTGCAGCGTCTCGGCGTGGGGGTCGAGGGCATCGGCACCACGACCCTCCGGGTCACCGGCAGGGACAGCATCGACGTCGACGTCGACTACGCCCCCAGCGAGGACCCGATCGAGGCGATGTCGCTGCTTGCCGCGGCGATCGTGACCGACTCCGAGATCACGATCCGCAAGGTGCCGATCGAGTTCCTTGAGATCGAGCTCGCCGTGCTGGAGGAGATGGGGTTCCGCTACGAGCTGTCCGAGGAGTACCTCGCCCAGAACGGTCACACCCGGCTGGTCGACCTCAGCACCCAGCGATCGGTGCTGCACTCCCCGATCGACAAGATCCACCCGATGCCCTTCCCTGGTCTGAACATCGACAACCTGCCGTTCTTCGCGGTGATCGCCGCCGCCGCTCAGGGCAAGACGATGCTGCACGACTGGGTCTACGAGAACCGCGCCATCTACCTGACCGAGTTGAACAAGCTCGGTGGCCGGGTCACCCTGATGGACCCGCACCGGGTGATGATCGAGGGTCCCACGCACTGGTCCGGCGCCGAGGTGATCTGCCCGCCGGCGCTGCGGCCCGCGGTCGTCGTGCTGCTCGCGATGCTGGCCTCGAAGGGCACCTCGGTGCTTCGCTCGACCTACGTCATCCACCGCGGTTACGAGGGCCTTGCCGAGCGCCTCAACGAGCTCGGCGCGAGCATCGAGACCTTCTACGACCACGGGGTCTGACCCCGGCCCTCGAGCCGTCTGGGTCAGCGGGCCTGCTTGAACAGGCTGTCCAGGAAGGACCGGCTGGACGGACGCGCGGGCGGCGGCTCGGTCATGTCCGCGGTGATCCGCGGCATCGGCTGGGTGTGGCTCGAGCGGTGGGCGTGCCAGTCGTTCTCGGCCTCGACCAGTGCGCCGAGATCGGCTCGGTCGAGGAACAGCCCCTGACAGGACTCACACTGCGCCACGGTGACGTCGGCGTAGGGGCGGCGCGTCATCGCGCCCTGGCACTTCGGGCACGTCATCTCGTCCACGATCCGACGTTACTCCAGTGGTTGACTGCAGGGATGCACGACACCCGAAGCGAGACCCCCAGCACCGGCTTCGCGTACCTCGACGAGGCACTGACCCCGCCCGGACCGCCCCTGGCGATGGCGCACCGCGGCGGGGGCAAGCACCCCGATGTGGTCGGGCTGGAGAACACGATGGCGGCCTTCCGGCACGCCGTCGGGCTGGGCTACCGCTACCTGGAGACCGACGTGCACGCCACCTCCGACGGGGTTCTGGTCGTCAACCACGACGCGAGTCTCAACCGGGTGGCCAAGCTCCCGGGGCGGATCGTGGAGATGACGGCGAAAGAGGTCGCCGGCGCCAAGATCGCGGGCCGCGAGCTGGTGCCGACCATGGCCGACCTGCTCGAGGAGTTCCCCGACTGCAGGTTCAACATCGACATCAAGGCTCCCGCCGCCGTCGAGCCGCTGGCCGCCCTCGTCGCGGCGACCGGCGCCCACGAGCGGGTGTGCGTGGGCGCCTTCGACCTGAGCCGCATCGAGTGGTTCCGCAGGCTCACCGGGGGTCGGGTGGCGACGTCGGCCTCGAAGACCGAGGCGATCCGGTTCCTGTCGATGCGGGACCGCGAGCGGGCCAGGGCGTATGCCCGGGGCAGGTTCGCCGTGCTCCAGCTGCCCCGGGTGCGCGGTCCGATCCCCGTGGTCACCGACTCCGTCGTACGCCGTGCACACGGGTCGGGCGTCCAGGTGCACGCCTGGACCGTCGACCGACCCCGGCACATGCGGACGATGATCGACCGCGGAGTCGACGGAATCTTCACCGACCGGACCGATTTGCTGAAGGATGTGCTCCGGGAGCGGGGACTGTGGAGGGAGCATGGATGAGCGCGGGAACGATTCCTGGGGGAGCCGGACCGGCTGACGGGTTCGCCGATCTGACGGCGGTCGACCGACGACGCCAGCAGCGGGCGTGGAACTGGTACGACTGGGCGAACTCCGCCTACTACACGACGGTGCTGTCGGTCATGTTCGGGCCGTACCTGGCGACCGTCGCCGGTCGGGCGGCCGGGTGTGCGAGCGGTGAGGACCCGTGCAGCCGGACCGTGTCGGTGCTCGGCATACCGCTCGCCGCGGGCTCGCTGCCGCTCTACGTGACGACGTTCGCCACCATCGTGAGCGCGTTCCTGCTGCCGGTGGTCGGGGCATTCGTCGACCGCTCGCCACGCAAGAAGATGCACATGGCCTGGACCGCCTGGGCCGGGGCGTTCTTCTGTGCGTTGCTGTTCTTCGTCAAGGGCGACGACTGGCAGCTCGGCGTGGTGACCGTGGTGCTGAGCAGTGTTCTTGCCGGCTGCTCGCTGGTCAGCTACTACGCGATCCTGGTGGACATCTCCACCGAGGAGGAGCGCGACGGTGCCTCCTCCCGCGGCTGGGCGTGGGGCTACCTGGGCGGCGGCATCCTGCTCGCCCTGAACCTGGTCCTCTTCCTGGGGCACCGCAGCTTCGGGGTCTCCGAGGGGATGGCGGTGCGGGTGTCGCTGCTGTCGGCCGGCCTGTGGTGGGCGGGCTTCACCATCATCCCGGTGCTGCGGCTGCGCAACTACGCGCCGCGCGGCGTGGTGCCCGCGCGGGGCACGCTGGTCGAGCGCAGCTTCGGGCAGCTGATCACCACGCTGCGCGAGCTGCGCGCCTTCCCGATGACCCTGACGTTCCTGGTCGCCTACCTCTTCTACAACGACGGCATCCAGACGGTCCTGTACGCGGCCGCCATCTACGGCGACAAGCAGCTGCACCTGTCCCAGACGGTGCTGATCGCGACGATCCTGATGATCCAGTTCGTCGCCTTCGGCGGGGCGCTGTTCTTCGGCCGGATGGCCGCCCGGCACGGCGCCTACCGGCTGATCCTGACCGGGGTGCTCATCTGGATGGTGGTGGTGATCGCGGCGATGTTCCTGCCGGCCCGGAACGCGGTGTTGTTCGCGATCCTGGCCATCGTCATCGGCGTGGTGATGGGAGGGACCCAGGCTCTGTCCCGGTCCTTCTTCAGCTTGCTGATCCCGCGTGGCCGCGAGGGCGAGTACTTCGCGCTCTACAACGCCGCCGAACGGGGCACGTCCTGGTTCGGGATGCTGCTGTTCGGGCTGGTCTTCCAGTTCAGCGGATCCTATCGGCCCGCGGTCGCGGCGCTGGTCGTATTCTTCGTGCTCGGCGCGGTGTTCCTCCGGCGGCTGGACCCCGAGCAGGGCATCCGCGAGGCGGGCAACGCCGTACCCGGAGCGGCGTGAGTCACATCGGGAATCCTCGGGGCTGCTGGATCGTTGTGCAGTCAACCGTCGTTTTCGCGTCACGATGCACTTGCCCACGCGTCCCTACGGTTGTACGCATGAGGTGAACGACGTCGGCTGTCGGGCCGGTGAGTTCCGCAGAATGACGACGCACGAGCCATGGAGGTGCTCAATGGGAGACCGGACGCTGCGCGGGGCCCGACTGGGAGGTCAGAGCTTCGAGGACGAGCGCGGGATAGAGTTCGCGGCTCGTCAGCAGGTGGGCTACGCCTGCCCCCAGGGTCACACGTTCGAGATCACGATGTCGGTCGAGGCCGACGTACCCGCGCTGTGGGAGTGTCCCCGCTGTGGCGCTGAGGCGCGGGCCACCTCCGGGATCGAGCCGGAGCAGAAGGCGGAGAAGCCCGTACGCACGCACTGGGACATGCTCCTGGAGCGTCGATCGATCAGCGAGCTGGAGGACATCCTCTCCGAGCGGCTGGAGCTGCTCCGGGGCGGCGAGATCGGGCCGGCGCACCTGCACAGGGCCCGCAAGAAGAAGTCCAAGGTCTGATGCGGGCGTCGGCTGACTGCCGGGTGTGATCGACGACTGTGCAGTCAGTCGACGACGGTCCCCCGGACGACGTCCTCGCCCGGCTGACGGGGCCCGGGAGACTGCGGCCCTCGCATGACCAGCCGCCGGCTGACGAAACCTGCCAGCAGACGTCGGCCCACGGGCCGGGTGAACGGCAGGATGCACAGCATCCCGAAGACGTCGCTGACGAATCCGGGACTGATCATCAGCGTCCCGCCGATCAGGATCAGGATGCCGTCGGCCAGCTCGCGCGCCGGCATCCGGCCCGCCTGGAGCGTCATGCGCAGCGCCGTCCAGGCCCGCCGGCCCTCGTGCTTGACCAGCCAGGAGCCGAACACGCCATCGGCGATCAGCAACAGGATCGTCCACCAGGCGCCGATCACCTCGCCGACCTGGATGATCACCCAGATCTCCAGCACGGGTACGGCGATGAAGGCGGCGACCAGCAGCCACCAGGGCAGACGACGTCTCATGACTGGTTCAACGCCCGGGAGCGACGCGTTGTTTCCACCGGCGACCGCGCTCGGCGACTCCCCACGCTGTGATCCTGCGCAGTGACTCCGCGGCCACGGTCGGCGTCATCTTCGACTCGCCGCGCACCCGCTCGACGAACTCGATCGGCACCTCGACGACACGCAGGCCCGCCCGGACCGCGCGGTAGGCCAGGTCCGCCTGGAACACATAGCCCAGCGAGGCGACCCCCTCCAAGGCGAGCTCCTCGAGGGCGGTGCGGCGGTAGAGCCGGAATCCGGCAGTGACGTCGCGGATGTCCAAGCCGAGCATCGCCCGGGTGTAGGCGTTCCCGGCGCGCGAGAGCCACTCCCGGCGACGTGGCCAGTTCACGATCGAGCCGCCGGGGACCCAGCGGGAGCCGATCGCCACGTCCGCATCGGCCAACGCCGCACGCAGCAGGGCCAGCTGCTCCGGCTGGTGGGACCCGTCGGCGTCCATCTCGCCGATCACGTCGTACTCCTGCTCCAGCGCCCGGGCGAACCCGGCGAGGTAGGCCGCGCCGAGGCCCTGCTTGGCGCCGCGGTGCAGCACCGACACGCGCTCGTCCGCCGTCGCGAGCGCGTCGGCCAACGCTCCGGTGCCGTCCGGCGACGCATCGTCGACGACCAGCACGTGCACGTCCGGCTCGGCACGGTGCAGCCTGCTCAGCAGGGCTTCGAGGTTCTCCGCCTCGTTGTACGTCGGCACCACCATCACGGTCCGTGGGCCGGTGCCCGAGCCGGGCCGCGTGACCTGGTCGGGCGACGGCACGGTCATGGCGTCACGCTACGGCGCGACCCGTGTACATGGCAGGGCGGGGGGAGCGTCGACGCCCTTCGGACCGCCGCGGCACGGGCTGGCTGCTCGTGACGTCGACGTTGTCTACTGGGTGCCGCTCTCCCCCCGTGTTCTCCCATCGCGCAGACACCGTGCAATCCGCCACCGTCCGCCCGACGCCGTGGTCGCCGGCGGGGCACGATGGTTCGCCACACGATGCGCACCGCGATGATCTGCCTGGAGGAACGCAGCACACCCTGCGACCTGAGAGGCGCCTCTGTCAACCCTCCGCTGACCTGCGGTGACACTGCAACGCTGCAGGTCAGCGCGCTAGGCACGAACCCTCAAAAAACCAAGGGATTTCAGGTTCCTCGGCGTGTCGCAGGACCGGCTCAGCGTGGCGGCCCGGGGACAACGACTGTGCCTCTCGCGGTGGTCGCCACCACCGGTTCGGCGAGCATCTCCGCTGCGGATGTGGAGAGGTCCGGCCGGCCCCGTCCGACCACGACGACGGTGAAGTCGATCACCCGGGAACGCGTCCCGACCCGCACCAGCTCGGCGGTGACCTCGAGCACGTCCCCGGCCCGCACCGGGGCGCGGAACTGCACGTCGTCGTACGACGCGAACAGGCCCTCGTCACCGTCGGTGCGGATGCACATCTCGGTGGCGACGTCCCCGAACAGGCCGAGGCTGTAGGCGCCGTCGACGAGGCTCCCGGCGTAGTGCGCGTGGGAGTAGGGCACGTACCGACGGTGGGTCACGCTGAGGCCCGGCTCGGGCGGAACGGTGGGCTGAGTCATGACGCCATCCTCTCGGTGACCAGCCGATGGACCAGGTAGCTGGCCACGTCGCCCGGCGTGGCGCCGCGGGTGAAGATCCGGTCGACCCCGAGCTCGGCGGCCATCGTCTCTTCGAACCGCGGACCGCCGACCACGAGCAGCGGCCGGTGTGCTTCGTCGAAGGCCTCGCGGAACGCGGCCGACATCTCCTTGGTGTTCAGCACGTGTGCGTCTCGCTGGGTGACGACCTGGGAGACCAGAACGGCGTCGGCCGCCTCCTCGACGGCTCGGTTGACCAGCTCCGGGACCGACACCTGCGCTCCGAGATTCACCACCTTCAGCTCGCGGTAGTACTCCAGGCCCTTCTCGCCGGCGAAGCCCTTGATGTTCAAGATGGCGTCGATGCCCACCGTGTGGGCGTCGGTGCCGATGCAGCCGCCGACGACCACCAGCCGCCGTCGCAGACCCGCCTTGACGGCGGCGTTCACCTCCTTGGGGGTGAGCAGGGGGTAGTCGCGCTCGATGACCCGGACGGCCGTGGGATCGACGAGGTGGTTGACCCGGCCGTAGACGACGAAGAACGTGAAGCCCTCCCCGATCGCCCGCGCGTGCACCACCAGGGCAGGATCCATGCCCATCTTGTTGGCGAGCTGGACCGCGGCCCCCTCCGCAAGCTTGTCGTGCGCCAGGGGCAGCGTGAACGACAGCTGCACCATGCCGTCGCCGGTGGTGTCGCCGTACGGCCTGATCGGGCCCGTTCGGGTGCTCATCGTTCCATCGCCTCGCTCGCCGGGTTGAAGTAGTCGTCGGCCTTCTCCGCCACTCCGTCCAGTCCGCGGCCGCCGTCGGCCGGTCGTCTCATGAGGCCGAAGGTGCCGTCGGCGATGGCGTCGAGCAGGCCGCCCCCGGTGGACGACGGAGGATGGGCGAGGATCTGCTCCATCAGATCGAGGCTCTCGCGCAGCACCCGGGTCGCTCGCTGGGCGATGAACCCGTCCGGGGCGGGGTGGAAGTCCTCGTGCAGGTTGCCGGCGGCGTTGAGCACGTACCGGACGTTCTGCAGCGCGAGGTCGCGGTCCGATAGCCACGGCGTCACCACGGCCTCGGTCATCATCCCGACCAGCAGGATCCCCTGCCCGGTGAGCGCGCCGGCCAGGTTGAAGAACCCGTCGAGCAGGTAGCCGCGGAAGACGTCTCCGGTCATGTGCCGGGTCGGCGGCATCCACTTCAGTGGGGCCTTCGGGAACAGTGCCCGGGCCAGCAGCGCGTGCGCCAGCTCGAGACGGAAGGAGTCGGGCAGGGTCGGGTCGATCTCGAACGCATGACCCAGGCCGAGCTGCCAGTCCTCGAGGCCCGCCTCCTTGGCGAAGTACTCGTTGAGCAGCTGGCTCGTGGTGACCGTGTGTGCCGCGTCGACCGCGTCCGCGGTGGTGAGGTAGTTGTCCTCGCCGGTGTTGATGATGATCCCGGCGCGCGCGTGCACCTGCCGGCTGAACCGCTGGTCGACGAAGGTGCGGACCGGGTTGATGTCGCGGAACAGGATCCCGTACATCGAGTCGTTCAGCATCATGTCCAGACGCTCCAGTCCGGCCATCACGGCGATCTCGGGCATGCACAGCCCGCTCGCGTAGTTGGTGAGCCGGACGTAGCGGCCGAGCTCCCGGCTGGTCTCGTCGAGCGCGGCCCGCATCAGCCGGAAGTTCTCCTGGGTGGCGTAGGTGCCGGCGAACCCCTCACGGGTGGCGCCCTCGGGGACGTAGTCGAGCAGCGACTGACCGGTCGAGCGGATCACCGCGATCACGTCGGCGCCCTCCCGCGCGGCCAGCTGTGCCTGAGGGATGTCCTCGTAGATGTCGCCGGTCGCGACGATCAGGTAGATCCACGGCTTGCTCGGGGCGTCTCCCACGCGCTGCACGAGCCGCTCCCGCTCGCGCCGACGGCGGTCGATCTGCCGCAGGCCCGCTCCCACCTGACGCCGCGCCAGGCTGCTGGCCCGCTGCAGGTCGCGTCCGGTCGGGACGCGCATCGTCACCGAGCCCGCGGCGGCCTTCTGGGCCAGGGTGAGCAGGTCCTCTGCCTCACCGCGCACCAGCGCGTCCCACACCGGGAGCGCCACGCCGTGCTCGAGACCGACGTCGGCGCGCACCACGTCGGCGAGGCGGTTCGCCCACGGGATGCCGTCGGTGTCGGCCCCGGACAGGCCGGCCAGGCGCAGCGTGGCGCGCTCGACTGACACGGTCGTGTGTGACTGGGCAAGCCGGACGATCGGCCGGCCGACCCTGCGGGCCAGCGTCCGGGCACGGCGTACGTCGGCGGCGTCCAACTGCAGCACCGGCTTCATCAGGCCTCCCTCCCCACGGCACGGCCGTGGACGTAGAGCGTGCGGAGCGCGGGAGCCGGGACGTCCTCGGCGAGCAGAGGGAGGGTGCCCTCCAGCCCGCCGGCGCAGTCCCAGACAGCCAGGTGGGCCGGCGCTCCGGTCCGGACCCTGCCGACGCCGTCCTGGCGCGCGGCGTGCCAGCCCCCGGCGGTGTGCGCCTCGAACGCGGCCGTGGGGGTGATCCGCTGGGTCACGTCGCGGTGCTCGATGGCGGACCGCACCGCACCCCACGGGTCGATCGGAGTGACCGGGGTATCGGACCCGAAGGCCATCGCCACCCCCGCCCGGTGCATGGATCCGAGCGGGTTCATGTCGTGCCAGCGTTCGCCCAGGCGCGTCGCATACATCTGGTCGGGGCCGCCCCACAGCGCGTCGAACGCGGGCTGCATGCTGGCCACGATCCCGAGCTCGGCCAGGCGTGCGATCAGCTCGGGCGAGGGCATCTCGACGTGCTCGAGACGGTGCCGGGCCGCACGGACGGCATCAGCGCCGACCCTCTCGACGAGGAGCGTCAGACCGACGACGACCGCGTCCAGGCCGGCCTCGCCGATGCAGTGGAACCCGCCTTGGACGCCCGCCCGGGTGCACGCCTCCAGATGCTCGGCGATCTCCTCCGGGCTGAGGAAGGTGTGGCCGTGGTTGTCCGGGTCGTCGTCGTACCCGTGGTGCAGCGCTGCCGTGCGGGAGCCGATCGCGCCGTCCACGTTGAGGTCGCCGGCCAGGCCCGCCGCGCCCAGCTCGGCAAGCCGGTCGAACGCGTCTCGCTGACCCCAGTAGAACGTCGGCAGCAGGCCGGTGAGCTCGGCGGCGTGCCGCACCAGGTCCAGCTCGTAGGCAGGACCGATGTGCGGCGCGGCGGCCTCGTGGAATCCGGCGATGCCGGCGGCAGCCATCGCCTGCACGGCGGCACGGGCCGCGACGAGTCGCTGCTCGGGGCCGACCAGCGTGCCCAGCGCCTCGCTGGCGGCCTGACGTGCGTCGCGCTCGAGCCGGCCGGAGGCGTCGAAGCCGTCGGTGCCCGCCAGCACCGGCACCACGTCGAGCAACGACGGGGAGACGATGCACGAGTGGCAGTCGCGTCGTTCGAGCAGCACGAGACGCCCCGGGGCCGCGCGGTCGAGCTCGGCTGCGGTCGGGGGCCGGCCCTCCGGCCAGGCATGCTCCTCCCAGCCGGTCCCGACCAGGACGCCGGTGGGCTGCATCCGGGCGAGCGTGGCGACCGCGTCGAGGGCCTCCGCCAGCGATCTGGTTGCCCTCAGGTCGAGCCGGGTCAGACCGAACCCGGTGAGCACCGAGTGCACGTGGGCGTCGACGAACGCGGGCGCCAGCAGCGCGCCACGCAGGTCGACCAGCTCATCGGCGTCGTCGTACGCGGCCGTGTCGGCGCCGACGTGAACGATGATGCCGTCCTGGACCGCCACGAAGCTCGCCTCGACGGCATCGCCCGTGTGTACGACGCCGTTGCGGAACACGATGCGGTGCGATGTCATCTGCTCAGCCTCGCGCCTCGAACAGCGTGCGGACCCCAGGCTCCGCGCGCAGCAGGTCGAGCGCGGTCTCGGCGTGGCCGGGCACGAAGCCGTTGCCGATCAGCATGGTCACGTCGGCGGCCAGCCCCTCGGCCCCGAGAGCGGCGGCGCTGAACGACGTCGCCATGGAGAAGAAGATCACTGTGCCGCTCGCGGCGGTGGCCAGGACCGCTCCCCCTTCACAGCCGGGAACGTCCACGCAGACCACGGTGATGTCCGCGGGTCCCCCGGCCTCGGTGACCGCATCGCGCAGCGCGAGCGGGTCTCGGGCGTCCGCGATCGTCACGCAGTCGGCGAGCCCGGCCGCGCGCAGCAGCGCTGCCTCCTGCTCGTGCGGGACCACGCCGATGGTCCGGGCGGCGCCGCTGCGGCGCGCGGCCGCGAGGCAGAGCGAGCCCGACTTCCCCGCCGCTCCGATCACGGCGACGACCGGGGCGTGTCCCGACTCCCTGTATCGCGCGACATGGCGGGCGGTCAGGGCAGGTGCGCCGCAGACGTCCATCACCGAGAGCGCGAGCTGGGTCGGGATGTCGTCGGGTAGCCGGGCGGCGATGCTGCGCCCGAAGAGTACGGCGTAGCCGTCCGTGGGGACCTGCTCGCTCGACCCGTCCCAGTGCGCCAGCGCGTCCTCGATCACCAGCGGGGTCAACGTCAGCGAGACCAGCGTGGCGACGTGGTCGCCGACGTCCAGACCGAGTGGCGAGCGGTCCCCGACCTCCTCGACGGTGCCGACGAGCATCCCGCCGGATCCGGTCTCGGGGTTCTGCATCTTCCCGCGGGTGCGGACGATCTCCAGGACCTCGGCGCGGATCGCGTCGCCGTCCCCGCCGTGCTTGCGGTGCAGCTGGCGGTAGGAGGCGGCATCGAGATTGAGCCGCTCGACCCTGATCCGCACCTCGTCGGGCCACAGCTCTGCGCGGGTGTCGAGGCGCAGGGCCTGCTGAGGCAGCACCCCGGCAGGCTCCAGGACACGGTGCAGACCGACCGGGTCGGCAGCAACATCGCGTAGTGCAGACTCAGGTGCCACGTATGATCTCCGTTAGAAGCGTAATCGAACAGGACATCTTCCGGCATGTGGTTGGACTTGCCGGACAAGATGCTCCTACTCTAGTCAGAAGAGGGTTACGTCACACAATGCGGCGCGCCCCGGACCACGTCCCCACGACCTGGGAGCACTGATGAGCATCGAGACGTCGATCGGCGGCCTGATCGAGGCCGAGACCGGCCAGCCCTACCCCTACCGTCGGGTCGAGCTGGTGGAGCCGGACTGGACCCGGTTCCCGGGATGGCGCGAGGTGACCGCCGCGCAGTGGTCCTCGGCCCAGTGGCAGCGGGCGCACTGCGTCAAGAACGTCGCGCAGCTGCGCGAGGTCGTTGGCGATCTCGTGGCCGATGCGTTCTACGCGGATCTCGAGCGCGACCAGCGCGAGCGGGCCACCATGTCGATGCTGCTTCCCCCGCAGATGCTCAACACGATCGCGCCCCGAGACCTGCCGACCGGGCCCGGCTCGCTCACCGAGGCGTTCTACGCCGACCCGGTGCGCCACTACATGCTGCCGGTGTTCTCCGACCGGCGTACCGACTGGGCCTCGCACCCCTTCGCCAGTCGGGACTCCCTGCACGAGCACGACATGTGGCAGGTCGAGGGCCTGACCCACCGCTACCCCACGAAGGTGCTCGCCGAGCTGCTGTCGACCTGCCCGCAGTACTGCGGCCACTGCACCCGGATGGACCTGGTCGGCAACTCGACGCCCTCGGTCGACAAGCTTCGGTTCGACCTCAAGCCCGTGGACCGACTCGACGCCATGCTCGACTACCTGCGCCGCACCCCACAGGTGCGCGACGTGGTCGTCTCCGGCGGTGACGTCGCGAACCTGCCGATCGCCCGGCTCGAGGACTTCCTGACCCGGCTGCTCGAGATCGAGAACATCCGCGACATCCGGCTGGCGACCAAGGCTCTGATGGGCCTGCCCCAGCACTGGCTGCAGGACGATGTCCGCGCCGGGATCGAGCGGGTCTGCCGGATCGCGCGGGCGCGAGGCGTCTCGATCGCGGTGCACACCCACGTCAACCACGCGAACTCCGTGACTCCCCTGGTGGCCGACGCTGCGCGAGCCATGTTCGACGCCGGCGTCCGGGATGTGCGCAACCAGGGCGTGCTGATGAACGGCGTGAACGCGGACCCGCACGCGTTGCTCGACCTCTGCTTCAGGCTGCTCGACGGCGCCCAGATCATGCCCTACTACTTCTACATGTGCGACATGATCCCCGCCTCGGAACACTGGCGGATCTCGGTGGCCGATGCACAACGGCTGCAGCACCACATCATGGGCTACCTCCCCGGCTTCGCCACCCCGCGCATCGTCTGCGACGTCCCGTTCGTCGGCAAGCGGTGGGTGCACCAGGTCGCGGACTACGACACCGAGCGCGGGATCTCGTACTGGACCAAGAACTACCGCACGTCCATCGAGGCCGACGACCCGGAGGCGCTGAGCCGTCGCTACGAGTACTACGACCCGATCCACACGCTGCCCGAGGCAGGACGGCGCTGGTGGGCCGAGCGGACGGCGGGCGCCACCGTCTGATCCGACGGCGGCGGGGTGGGTCGCCGCCCGAGGGTGACGTGGGCCACGGCCATGCATCGACCGCACGTCCGCGGGGCACCACCGGGACATGCCACGCCTGCGCAGGGTATCGCCCGACTCGCCCGGCTGGACCCGCAGGCGCGCCGGTGCCGGCTTCGTCTATCTGGACGAGGACGGGGAGCGCCTCGGAGCGGATGCCGTGCGCAGGATCAAGGAGCTGGTCATCCCACCCGCCTGGGAGGAGGTCTGGATCTGTCCCCTGCCCCATGGGCACATCCAGGTCGTCGGCACCGACGACGCCGGCCGGCGCCAGTACCTCTACCACCCGGCGTGGCGGGCTCGGAGGGACCGGATGAAGTTCGATCGGGTCAAGGATGCTGCGCCCTCCCTGCCTCGGGTGCGCCGCGCGCTCGACCGACACCTTGCGCTGGAGGGCATGCCCCGCGAACGGGCCGGCGCGGCTGCGGTGCGGCTGCTGGACCTGGGCTGCTTCCGGATCGGCAGTGACGTCTATGCCGATGCGAACGGCTCCTTCGGCCTCACCACGCTTCAAAGGCAGCACGTGCGCCGTCGGGGTGAGGAGATGGTCTTCCTCTTCCCGGGCAAGTCCGGCAAGGAGCACGAGGTGGTGATCGACGATGGGCGCGTCCTCCCGGTACTCGAGGAGATGCGGCGTCGCCGCGGTGGCTCCGACCGGTTGCTCGCCTACCGTCACGGACGACGGTGGCTTGACCTGGATGCGTCGGCGGTCAACGAGTACCTCGCCGAGCTCCTCGACAGCGACCTCACCGCCAAGGACTTCCGCACCTGGCACGCAACGGTGCTGGCCGCGGTCGCCCTGGCGGAGTCCGACGAGACCGGCGTGAGCAAGGCGTCCCGCAAGCGTGCGGTGCGCGCTGCCGTGGTCGAGGTCGCCGACTACCTCGGGAACACTCCCGCCGTCGCTCGCGGGTCCTACATCGACCCGCAGGTCCTCGAGAGGTACGACGACGGGCTCGTCCTCGACCCGGCCCGTTGGGCGCGCTGCCGCTCCCCGGAGAGCCGCCAGCACCAGCGGGAGCTCGGCGTGCTCGACCTGCTCGGCGACGACCCCGCCGGGAGCGATCGGGTCCGACGACGGTGATGGCGGCTCAGGGAACCGGTCGGTTCTCGTACGGCGTGGACAGCACGATGGTCGTCCGGGTAGCGACGTTGGCCAGCGCTCTGATCCTGCCCAGTGTCTCCTCCAGATCGGCGGGCGTGCCGACCCGGACCTTCAGGATGTAGGACTCCTCCCCCGCGACCGACCAGCACGACTCGATCTCCGCCAGACCGCGGAGCCGGTCGGGATAGTCGTCGGGTTGGGACATGTCGAACGGGGTGATGGAGATGAACGCCGTCAGCGGTCGACCGGCCGCGGCATGGTCGACGGTCGCGCCGTACCCGGTGATCAGGCCGCGCTGCTCGAGCCGCTTCACCCGCTGGTGCACCGCCGAGGTGGACAGCCCGGTGGCCTTGCCCAGGTCGGTGTAGGACATCCGGCCGTCAGCCGCCAGCAGCCGCAGAATCTCCCGGTCCTTCTTCTCCACGGCGAGAACGATAGTGCCTCGAACCCGCCGGGGCGGTCTGCCAGACTCGCCGCGTGACCGAACGACTGATGCTCCTCGACACGGCGTCGTTGTACTTCCGCGCCTACTTCGGCGTCCCGGACTCGGTGCGCGCGCCCGACGGCACGCCCGTCAACGCGGTGCGCGGACTGCTCGACTTCATCAGCCGCCTGGTCGAGGACTACCGCCCGACCCACCTCGCCTGCTGCTGGGACAACGACTGGCGGCCACAGTGGCGGGTCGACCTGATCCCGACGTACAAGGCGCATCGAGTGGTCGAGGTGACGCCCGCCGAACGACCCGATGTCGAGGAGGTGCCTGACTCCCTCGAGACGCAGGTGCCGGTGATCGCCGAGGTGCTGGCCGCGATTGGCATCGCCGTGGTCGGGGCCGATCACCACGAGGCGGACGACGTGATCGGCACCCTGGCGACCGGCGCCGGGATGCCTGTCGACATCGTCACCGGCGACCGCGACCTCTTCCAGCTCGTCTCGGATGTGGACGAGGTGCGGGTCCTCTACACCGCGCGCGGCGTCGGCCGCCACGAGCGCGTGACCGACGAGGTGGTGGTCGGAAAGTACGGCGTGCTTCCCAGCCAGTACGCCGACTTCGCGACCCTGCGCGGAGACAGCTCCGACGGGCTGCCCGGCGTAGCGGGTGTCGGCGAGAAGACAGCCGCGTCGCTGCTGCTGAAGTACGGCGACCTCCGTGGGATCATCGACGCCGCCACCGACCACGCGTCAGGCATGGCACCGGGGCCACGGTCGAAGGTCACCGCTGCGCTCGCCTACCTGGAGGTGGCGCCGAAGGTCGTCGCGGTGGTGCGCGACCTCGACCTCGGGAGCCCCGACCTGACCCTGCCCCGAGCGCCGGCCGATCCGGACGCGCTTGCCCGGCTGACCGAGCGGTGGGGGCTCGGCTCGTCGGCCACCCGCGTCCTGCACGCCCTCGTCGGCTGAGCCGGGCACCGCGTCCGCCCGGCGCTCGGAGGCTCAGTCAGAGACCGAGGAGTAGGCGACCACGCCGCGGCGCAGCCGGGCGGCGCACTCCCGCGCAACCTGACGCAGCGGCGTCCCCGAAGCGGCGTCGGCGACCTGATCGGTGACATCGAGGAGCTGCTTCATCCAGCGCACGAAGTCGCCGGCCGCAAGCCCGACGGCGTCCAGGACACTGTCGAGGTCGTCGCCCTCCGCCCAGCGGTGCGCGGCCCAGCAGAAGCCGAGATCGGGCTCGCGGAGCTGGTCGACCGCATGCTCACGCTCGAGGGCGTCGAGGTCGGCCCACAGCGACACCATCTCGCCGAGCACGTCACGTACCCGGCCGGCGGGCAGCCGCGGGCGCTCCGCGGCGTCGTCGGGCCGACGCGACTCGAAGACCAGCGCGGCCAGCGCCGCGGCGAGCTCGCTGGGGTCCAGATCGGCCCAGAGCCCGCTGCGGAGGGCCTCGGCAGCCACCAGGTCCATGTCGTTGTAGATCCGCATCAGAGTCCGGCCACGGTCGGTGACCTGATCGCCGTCGACGTACTCGAGCGCCGTGAGCACCTCGCAGACGCGGTCGAACTGACGGGCGATGGTGTTCGTCCGCTGCTCGATCCGCCGCCGCAGGGTGCCGGCGTCGCGGTCGAGCTTGTGCCAGCGCTCCGCCCAGCGGGCGTGGTCCTCCCGGTCGGGGCACTCGTGGCACGGGTGGGCGCGCAGCTGTGCGCGGAGGTCGGCGATCCGGCCGTCCTCCGCGGGCGCCGGTCCGTCGGTGCGCCGTGGCGGCGGTGGGGTCAGCCCGTGGGTGCGATGCTTCAGCGTCGAGGCCAGGTCGCGACGCGACTGCGGATTGCGGCCGTTGAAGTCCTTGGGGATCCGCATCCGGGTGAACGCGGTGACAGGGGTGGCGAAGTCCGCGAGGCTCAGCCGGCGGGCGTGCCGGTCGGCGGTCAGCACGAAGGGCCGCGGGCCGTCCCGATCGGCCCGGGTGCCCGGGTCGATGACGACCGCCAGCCCGGCGAAGCGCCCGGTCGGCACCTCGATGACGTCGCCCGGCCGGAGCGCCTCCAGCGAGTCCAGCACCTCGCGGCGGCGGTCGGCGCGCCGCGACTTCGCCATCGTGCTCTCGGTGTCCGAGAGCCGTCGACGCAAGCCGGCGTACTCCATGAAGTCGCCGCGGGCGCAGGTGGCCGCATCGGCGTACCCGGTCAGGGCCTCGTCGGCCTTGCGCAGCTGCCTGGCCAGGCCGACCACGGCCTTGTCCGCCTGGAACTGGGCGAACGACGACTCCAGCAGCTCGCGGGCGCGCTCCCGACCGACCTGGTGGACCAGGTTGACCGCCATGTTGTACGACGGCCGGAAGGAGGACCGCAACGGGTACGTCCGGGTCCCGGCGAGCCCGGCCACCGAGCGAGGATCGATGCCGGGCTGCCAGAGGACGACGGCGTGCCCCTCGACGTCGATGCCACGCCGGCCGGCCCGCCCGGTGAGCTGGGTGTACTCGGCCGGGGTGATGTCGGCGTGGGTCTCACCGTTCCACTTGGACAGCTTCTCCAGGACGACGGTGCGCGCCGGCATGTTGATCCCCAGAGCAAGGGTCTCGGTGGCGAAGACGACCTTGCACAGGCCCTGCAGGAACAGCTCCTCGACGCACTCCTTGAAGGTGGGCAGCATCCCGGCGTGGTGCGCGGCCACGCCGCGGCTCAGCGCGTCCAGGAAGTCGTGATAGCCGAGCACTGCCAGGTCCTCGTCGGGCAGGTGCGCACAGCGCTCCTCGACGAAGTCGTGGATCCGGTCGCGCTCGGCGGGGGTGGTCAGCCGGAGGTTGGCGTCCAGGCACTGCTGGACCGCGCTGTCGCAGCCCAGTCGGCTGAAGATGAACACGATCGCCGGGAGGAGCCCACTGCGCTCGAGACGGTCGACGACCTCGAACCGCGAGGGGATCCACACCCGCCGGCCGTTGCCGACGCGTCGCCCCGACTTGGGGCCGCCGCCGGTTCCCCGCGGCGCCCGGCGGTCGCGCATCCGACTGCTCGCCCAGTCGTCGCGTGCCACCCGGAGCAGCTCCGGGTTGACCTTCTGCTCGCGTCGGTCGGCCGGGTCGGTGGCCTCCTCGTCGGCGAAGAGGTCATACATCTGGCGGCCGACCAGCATGTGCTGGAACAGCGGGACCGGGCGGTGCTCCTCGAGGACCGTGCGGGTCTCCCCCCGCACGGTGCCGAGCCACTCGCCGAACTCCTCGGCGTTGCTCACCGTCGCCGACAGCGAGACCAGTGCGACCGACTCCGGCAGGTGGATGATCACCTCCTCCCAGACCGCACCCCGCATCCGGTCGGCCAGGTAGTGCACCTCGTCCATCACCACGAACCCGAGGTCGACGAGCGTGCGCGACCCGGCGTACAGCATGTTGCGGAGCACCTCGGTGGTCATCACCACGACCGGTGCCTCGCCGTTGATGGTGTTGTCCCCGGTCAGCAGGCCGACCCGGTCGGCGCCGTACCGCTCGACGAGGTCATGGAACTTCTGGTTCGACAACGCCTTGATCGGCGTCGTGTAGAAGCACTTGCGGCCGGACTCGAGCGCGAGGTGTACCGCGAACTCGCCGACGATCGTCTTCCCGGAGCCGGTGGGCGCGGCTACCAGGACCGACTGCCCTGCCTCCAGCGCCCGGCACGCGCGTTCCTGGAAGGCGTCCAGGGGGAACGGGAGCAGCGAGGTGAACCCCACGAGCTGCGACGTGGTCATGGCACCAGCACCCGCAGCGCAGTCGGCTGCACCTCGACGGTCAGTGGAAGGGGTGCGATCCGCTCACCGTCGGCGTACGCCGTGATGCCCGACGCAGCGATCGTGATCCGTTTGCCTGCGTAGTGCCGGTACTCCGGGCGCTGCACATGGGTCCCTTTGAACAAGGTCGGGTAGGTCGCCACCAGCTGGCGCTTCCTCATCGGACCGATCACCACCACGTCGAGCAGGCCGTCGTCGAGCAGGGCGCCCTCGGTGATCCGCAGGCCACCCCCGAAGGAGGGGCCGTTCCCGATCGCGACCAGCATCGCCTCGAACCTCTCCTCGGTGCCGTCGATGTCCATCACGTAGGAGATCGGGCGGAAGACCCGTAGCTCGGCGAGGGTGGCCAGGTTGTAGCGCATCTGACCACGGGGCCAGGTCATCCGGTTCGCCCGTTCATTGACGATCGCGTCGAACCCCGCTGCCAGCACGGTCACGAAGTAGCGGTGGCCGGCCCGGGCCAGGTCGATGGTGCGCTCCCGCCCTGCGGCGACCACGGCTGCGGCCATCAGCGGATCGGTGCGCGACACACCGAGGTAGCGCGCCACGTCGTTCCCGGTGCCCACGGGGATCACGGCGAGCCGGGTGCTGCTGTGCGCCAGCGCCTGGATCGCAAGGTGCACCATGCCGTCTCCGCCGACCACGACGAGGGTGTCGACACCGTCGGCGACGCATTGCTGGGCGAGCCGCATCGCCTCATCCGGGTCGGTTCCCTGCAAGTTGCGGACCACGTGCCCGGCCGAGCGCAGCCCGGGCAGCACCTGGGACACCACCTGGCGGCCACGCCCCCTGCCCGCATGCGGGTTCGTCAGGAGCGCGATCTCACGGGACACGACAGAACCCTATCCAGACGTGGTCGCTCAGCCCTCCAGCGGTGACGCCTCGTCGTCGCTCCACCGGGGCTGCTCCGCCCGGGCCCGACCCCGTCGGCTGTCGACGATCCGCGCGATGATCTCGGAGACGAAGAAGAGGGCGGTCATGGGGATAGCGAGGAAGAGCATCGAGAAGGGGTCGGTGGACGGCGTGGCCACCGCGGCGAACACGAAGGTGCCGATGATGATCCACGGTCGATGCCGGCCGAGCGCCTTGCCGCTGACCACTCCGGCCAGGTTGAGCATGATCACGAACAGGGGGATCTCGAAGGCGATCCCGAAGACCAGCAGCATCCGTGAGGTGAACGAGAAGAAGTGGTCGAAGTCGTTCAGGTTCTCCACCCCGTGCGGGGTGAAGTTGATGAGCACTGACAGCGCCTTGGGCAGCACGTAGTAGCCGATCCCGACGCCGGCCACGAAGAGCGGCCCGGCCGCGGCGACGAAGATCAGGCTCCAGCGCTTCTCGGTGGGTCGTAGCCCGGGCATGATGAACGCCCAGATCTGGTACAGCCAGATCGGGCTGCTCGCGACCAGGCCGGCCACACCGCAGAGCTTGAGCTGGAGCATCAAGCCGCCGCCGATGCCGGAGACGTAGATCCGGCTCTGGGTCTGCGGGTTGAGCATCTTCTGGGCGTTGGTGAACGGCCCGGTGATGAGGTCGAGCAGCTGGTGGTAGAAGAAGAACGCCGCGATCACCGCGACCAGCAGGGCCAGCAACGCGCGCATCAGCCGCGCGCGAAGCTCCCGGAAATGGTCGATCAGGGCCATCCGGCCGTCCTCCCCCGTGGGACCGGTGGGCCCGCGGAAGAGGTCGAGAACGCCGGCGAGCGACATACCCGCCGCCCGCTCAGTCGGTCGGGTGGCTGCGGCGCTCGCCCTCGGTGCGCTCGCCGGTCTGCTCGGTGCCGGGGTCGATCTCGTGCTTCTGGGCCGACGGCTTGTCGTCGTCGTCGAGCAGTCCCTTCGTCTCCGCCTTGAAGATGCGGATCGCACGGCCGCTGCCGCGGGCCAGGTCAGGCAGCTTGCTCGCGCCGAACAGCAGCACCAGCACCGCGAGAATGATGAGCAGCTCGGGGGTACCGAGGCTGCCGATGAGCGGAATCACGCTGAGCTCCTCTACCGGAAACGAACCAGACAGTTCCTCGCCCGACCCTCGACGCGGCTGCGCCCCGGGCGGCAGGGACGCTGCTCAGTCTACGCCGTCGGTGTACAGGGCGAGTGCACGGCGAGCGCGCGCCGAGACCTCCTCGGCATACGACGCCGGACTGAGCACCTGCACGTCCGGGGCCTGCCCCAGGACGAGCTGGACCAACCAGCGCCCGTCACCGACCCTCAGGGTCACGTCGAGGGCGCCGTCGGGCGCCTCCTCGACCCGGTCGACCGGGTAGTAGTCGGCAAGCCAGCGCGCAGGCGGCCGCAGCCGGAGGATCGCCACCTCATCGTCGGCGGAGGCCTGGAAGAGCTCCTCACCGAGATCGCGCGGAGCCTCGTCGGGATGGGCCCGGGACTGCGCAAGGACCTCGGCCGCGTCGATCCGATCCAGGCGGAAGGTACGGCGGCCCTGGGCAAGGTGGCACCACGCGTCCAGATAGGCGTTCCCGTCCCGCTCGATCACTGCGATCGGGTCGACCACGCGTTCGGTCGTCTCGTCGCGCGAGGGCACGTAGTACTCCAACCGAACCTGTCGGTCCTCCCCCACCGCACGTGTCAGCAGCGTGCGTGTGCCGGCGTCGTCGGCTCTGGTCCGGACCACGTGGGCGGGCACCGTGGGCGTGGCGTCCGCGGTGGCGTCCTCGAGCTTGACCAGGACCCGGTCGATCACGGCGCGCGACTCGTCCGGGCTTCCCTCGCGCAACACGCGCAAGGCGACCATGAGCGCGGAGGCCTCGCTGCTCCCGAGCCGCAGCGGGCGGGTCAGGAAGTCCGCGTTCCAGATCTGCACCCGACCGTCGGGGTCGTCCTCGAAGCTCTCCATGTTGAAGTCGATGAGCTCCCCCGGCCCGAGCCCCGGCAGGCCGCAGTACCAGAGCACCTTGAGGTCCTTGACGATCTGCTCGGGCCGCACCCCGAAGTCGTCGGCCACCTTGCGCAGCGGTACGCCCTGGTTGTGCTGAAGGTAGGGCACCAGTGCCAACATCCGGGTGACCTGCTCCTTGGCGCCACTCATCGTCCCGCCTCCACCAGGCGGGCCAGTCGAGTGCGCACGGTCTCGCGCAGGTCCTCGGGCGACTCCACCAGCACCGCGTCGCCGAAGCGGAGCAGAGCGGCGGCGAGCGAGCCGCCGTCGCGGTGCCTGAGCCGGGCGCGGTCCCACCCGGGCCGTACGTCGTGCTGCACGTCCTCGGCCCACCTCCGCAGCCCGTGTGCCTGACCGCTGCGGATCAGCACGACGGCCTCGTCGGCGTCCGTGCGCGGCGCCAGGCTGTGACTGAGCTCGCGCAGGTCCGTACCAGGGGGCACCTCGAAGGAGCCCGGGGGTCCGGCGACCTGTACCGGACCGACGATCCGGCCGAGCCGGAACATCCTGGGCTCGCCACGGTCGGTGTCCATGCCGACGACGTACCACCGCTCGTCCGCGGTGATCACGCCCCAGGGCTGCAGGTGGCGGTGGGTGCTCTCGAGGTCGCCGGGTCGCCGGTAGTCGAATTCGACCGGGGTGCGGCCCAGGGTGGCCTGCCACAGCGGCTCGAAGGCCGGGTCGTCGGCGGCGAGGGTGGGATGCACGGCGTCGATCGCTCGACGGTCGACGTCGAGGCCGGCCGACTTGAGCTTGACCAACGCGTCCGAGGTCGTCGCCGCCAACCCGGCGTGCTGCCAGACCCGCGCCGCCAGGCCGAGGACCGCGACCTCGTCCGGCTCGAAGTCGATCTCGGGGAGCTCGAAGGCATCGCGGGCGATCCGGTAGCCCTGGTCGTCGTCGAAGAACTTGTCGAGGTGCCCGACCTCGATCGGGATGCCGAGGGCGCGTAGCTCGTCCTTGTCGCGCTCGAACTTCTTCTCGAACGCATCGGTCGACGTCGCCTCGCGGTATTCCGGGATGCTCTCCCGGATGCGCTCCTTGCTCACGTAGTTCTTGGACACGAGCAGGAGGATGACGAGGTTGACCAGGCGCTCGGACTTCGTCGCCGTCATGCGGGGTCCCCGCCCGGCGAGCGCGGCGAGTTGCGTGGTGGGGTGCTCACGCGGGTGACCCTACCTGCGTCACATGCCCTCGATCAGTCGCTCCACACGCTCGTCGTGGGCGCGGAACGGGTCCTTGCAGAGCACCGTGCGCTGGGCCTGGTCGTTGAGCTTCAGATGCACCCAGTCGACCGTGAAGTCGCGTCGGCGCTCCTGGGCCCGCTTGATGAAGTCGCCGCGCAGCCGTGCCCGGGTGGACTGCGGCGGGATCGACTTGGCTTGGAAGATCGCCAGATCGCTGGTCGCTCGCGCTACCGCGCCGCGACGCTCAAGCAGGTAGTAGAGCCCTCGGTCACGGTGGATGTCGTGGTAGGCGAGGTCCAGCTGCTGGATCCGGGGGTGCCCCAGCGGCAGTCCGTGCTGTTGGCGGTACCGCTCGATGAGCCGCCACTTGATCACCCAGTCGATCTCGCGCTCGACCAGGCTGAGGTCGCCGGACTCGACCGCCTTGAGGCTGCGCTCCCACAGATCGAGGGTGCGTGCGATCACGGGGGTGTGCAGCTCGCGCCGGTCGACGAAGTCGCGGACCCGGGTGAGGTACTCGCCCTGGATCTCCAGGACGCTGGCCTCGCGGCCGTTCGCCAGCCGGATCTTCCGCCGTCCGGTCAGGTCGTGGGCGATCTCCCGGATGGCCCGGATCGGGTTCTCCATCGTGAGGTCGCGCATCACCACGCCCTCCTCGATCATCCGCAGGACCAGGTCGCAGCTGGCCACCTTGAGCATCGTGGTGGTCTCGGACATGTTCGAGTCGCCGACGATCACGTGCAGCCGGCGGAACCGCTCGGCGTCGGCATGCGGCTCGTCACGGGTGTTGATGATCGGCCGGCTGCGCGTGGTCGCGCTGGAGACGCCCTCCCAGATGTGCTCCGCACGCTGGCTGATGCTGTACGACGCCCCGCGCGGGGTCTGGATCACCTTGCCAGCGCCGCAGATCACCTGACGGGTGACCAGGAACGGGATGAGGACGTCGGCCAGCTTGCTGAATTCGCCGTTGCGGCCGACCAGGTAGTTCTCGTGGCAGCCGTAGGAGTTCCCGGCCGAGTCGGTGTTGTTCTTGAACAGGTAGACGTCGCCGGAGATGCCCTCGTCGTGCAGCCGCCGCTCCGCGTCGATCAGCAGACCCTCGAGGATCCGCTCCCCCGCCTTGTCGTGGGTGACGAGCTCGGTGATGTCGTCGCACTCCGGAGTGGCGTACTCGGGGTGACTGCCGACGTCGAGGTAGAGGCGTGCCCCGTTGCGCAGGAACACGTTGCTGCTGCGTCCCCAGCTGACCACCTTGCGGAACAGGTAGCGGGCGACCTCGTCCGGCGACAGTCGCCGCTGACCCTTGAAGGTGCAGGTGACGCCGTACTCGTTCTCGATCCCGAAGATCCGCCGGTCCACGCCTCCCACACTAGGACCTGGGCGGCTACGAGGGAGGTGCGACCGGCGGCTCGTCGCCACTTTCCGTCGGCGGCTGATCGGCCTCGACCCCTGCGGGGTCGGGCGACGACGGCGCATCGCCGAGCAGGGCGACAAGATCGGCGGCCGAAATCCGTCTGAACTTGCGTGCCAGCGTGCGGGTGCGGTCCAGGGCGGCGACCTCGAGGTCCCGCGCGGAGATGGTCCGGTCGCCGCTGTCGCTGTGGCCCAGCGCCGCGACGGCGAGCTTGATCGCCTCATCGCGGGACAGGCCCGGGGCGTATCGGTCCTTCAGGTACGCCGTCACCGAGTCCGCTGCGCCGCCCATCACCGCGAAGCCGTGCTCGTCGGCCACCTGGCCGTCGAACGTCAGCCGAAACACCTGGTCGTCCTGGGGGTCGTCTGCGACCTCGGCGACGAAGATCTCGACCTCGTACGGCTTCTCGCCGCCGCTGGAGAAGATCGTCCCGAGCGTCTGCGCGTACGCGTTGGCCAGGCCCCGGCCAGTGACGTCACGCCGGTCGTAGGCGTAGCCGCGCATGTCGGCCAGCCGGACGCCGGCGATGCGCAGGTTCTCGAACTCGTTGTAGCGGCCCACCGCTGCGAACGCGATCCGGTCGTAGATCTCGCTGACCTTGTGCAGCGCCTGTGAGGGGTTCTCCGAGACGAACAGCACGCCATCGGCGTACTGCACCACCGCGACCGAGCGGCCACGAGCGATCCCCTTGCGCGCGAAGTCGGCCCGGTCCTTCATCAGCTGCTCGGGCGAGACGTAGAACGGCATCGTCATGCGTGGTCACCCCCCCGACCGACAACGTCGGCCCCGTCACGGTGCAGATCTCTGGTCAGCTGCTCGGGCGAGACGTAGAACGGCATCGTCATGCGTGGTCACCCCCCCGACCGACAACGTCGGCCCGGTCACGGTGCAGATCTCTGGTCAGCTGCTCGGGCGAGACGTAGAACGGCATCGTCATGCGTGGTCACCCCCCCGACCGACAACGTCGGCCCGGTCACGGTGCAGATCTCTGGTCAGCTGCTCGGGCGAGACGTAGAACGGCATCGTCATGCGTGGTCACCCCCCCGACCGACAACGTCGGCCCGGTCACGGTGCAGATCTCTGGTCAACTGCTCGGGCGAGACGTAGAACGGCATCGTCATGCGTGGTCACCCCCCCGACCGACAACGTCGGCCCGGTCACGGTGCAGATCTCTGGTCAACTGCTCGGGCGAGACGTAGAACGGCATCGTCATGCCTGGTCACCTCCGTTCGCCGAGGCCGGCGGGTCCAGTGGCGCGGCAGGGCCGTCCGGTCGCGCCATCCGCCCGGCGACGACATGATCGGCCACGGCGGCGACCTCCTCCTGGGTCAGCCGGCGATGGCCGTCGGCGGTGATCACGCTGACGATCGGGAAGATCCGGCGCGCGAGGTCCGGCCCCCCGGTTGCGGAGTCGTCGTCTGCGGCGTCGTACAGCGCCTGGACGACGGCCGTGACGCACGACCCCATGTCCAGGTCGTCACGGTAGAGCTTCTTCAGCGCGCCACGGGCGAACATCGAACCCGATCCCACCGAGTGGAATGCAGTCTCCTCGTAGCGACCGCCGGTGACGTCGTAGCTGTAGATCCGGCCGTGCCCGACGCTCAGGTCGAAGCCGGCGAACAGCGGCACGACCGCGAGTCCCTGCATGGCCATCCCCAGGTTGCTGCGGATCAGGGTCGAGAGTCGGTTGGCCTTGCCGTCCATCGACAGCGTGGTGCCCTCGATCTTCTCGTAGTGCTCGAGCTCGGTCTGGAAGAGCCGGACCATCTCGACCGCGAGCCCGGCGGTGCCGGCGATCCCCACCACCGAGAACTCGTCGGCGGGGAAGACCTTCTCGATGTCGCGCTGGGCGATCACGTTGCCCATCGTGGCGCGCCGGTCCCCCGCCATCACCACGCCTCCGGGGAAGGTGGCCGCCACGATGGTGGTGCCGTGCGGGGCGAGCTCGGCGGCGGAGCCGGGCGGCAGCGTGCGCCGGGACGGGAGCATCTCCGGCGCGACCTGGCCCAGGAAGTCCGCGAACGACGACGAGCCCGGCGTCAGGTAGGCGTCGGGCAGGCGCGAGTCAGCCACTTACTGCCCGCCCTTCTGGATGAACGACTTCACGAAGTCCTCGGCGTTGGTCTCGAGCACGTCGTCGATCTCACCGAGGATCGCGTCGATGTCCTCGTCGAGCTGCTCCTTGCGCTCGGCGACGGTGTCCTCGGCTGCCGGGGCGGCGTCTGCCGGCTCCTCGGACTCCTGGGACTTGCGAGGTTGCTTCTGTTCCTGGGCCATACCCAGAACCTACGCGATGGAGCGAGGCCGAATCGAGCCTGCTCGGATTTGGGATCAGCGGGTCAGTGCCTCGAAGAGGCCTAGTGCGGTGTCGTGCTGGTCCAGCAGATCGCCGACGTGGGCCCGGCTGCCCCGCAGTGGGTCGATCGTCGGGACCCGTTGCAACGACTCGCGGCCGGGCAGGTCGAAGATGACCGAATCCCAGGATGCGGCCGCGATGCTGTCGGGGAACTTGCTCAGGCACCTGCCGCGGAAGTAGGCGCGGGTGTCCTCAGGCGGCTCGTGCATGGCGTGGGTGACGGTCTCGTCGTCGACGAGGCGGTCGATGCGACCGAGCTGGACCAGCCGGTTGTACAGGCCCTTGCCCGGTCGCAGGTCGGAGTACTGCAGGTCGATCAGGTGCAGCTTGGCGTCCGACCAGGTCAACCCGTCGCGGTCGCGATAGGAGTTCAGCAGCTGGAGCTTGGCGACCCAGTCCAGCTCCCGGGCGCACTCGAAGGGGTCCCGCTCAAGGCGGTTGAGCACGGACTCCCACCGGGCCAGTACGTCGAGGGTCTGCGGATCGGCGTCCGCGCCGTACTTGTCCGCGACGTACTTCGCGGCGGCGTTGTAGAACTCCCACTGCATCTGTACGGCGGTCAGGGCGCGACCGTTCTGCAGCTCGACGAGCTGGGTCAGTGAGGGGTCGTGCGAGACCGCGCGCAGCGCGGCGATCGGGGTGGCGGGCGCCAGGTCCCACGTGCTCGGGTCGAAGGCGCGGTCCTCGATCATCGCCAGCACCAGGGCCGTCGTACCGACCTTGAGATAGGTCGAGATCTCAGCGAGGTTGGCGTCGCCGATGATGACGTGCAGCCGGCGGTACTTCTCGGGGTCGGCGTGCGGCTCGTCACGGGTGTTGATGATCGGTCGCTTCAGGGTGGTCTCGAGGCCCACCTCGACCTCGAAGAAGTCGGCCCGCTGGGTGAGCTGGAAGCCCTCGCCACGGCCGTCCTGGCCGATCCCTACGCGTCCGGAGCCGCAGATCACCTGCCGGCTGACGAAGAACGGCACCAGATGCTTCACGATGTCGGCGAACGGCGTCGACCGTCGGACCAGATAGTTCTCATGGGAGCCGTAGGAGGCACCCTTGTTGTCGGTGTTGTTCTTGTAGAGAAGCAGCTCACCCTCGCCGGGCGTCGAGGCGAACCGGCTCGCGTCCAAGGCGATCTGCTCGCCCGCCTTGTCCCACCGGACGACGTCCAGCGGGTTGGTGCACTCGGGGGTGGAGTACTCAGGGTGCGCATGGTCGACGTACAGCCGGGCGCCGTTGGTGAGGATGACGTTGGCCAGGCCGAGGTCCTCGTCGGTGAGCTGGGTGGGGTCGGCGACCTGGCGCGCCATGTCGAACCCGCGGGCGTCACGCAGCGGGGACTCCTCCTCGAAGTCCCAGCGCGCCCGACGGGCCTTGTGGGTGCTCGAGGCGTAGGCGTTGACCAGCCGCGTGCTCGCCACCATCGGGTTGGCATGCGGCTGGCCCTGGACCGAGATGCCGAACTCGGTCTCGGTCCCCATCACTCGTCGCACGCTCACACCTCCAGCGTAATGGTGTGGGGTGAGACCGGGCGGCGTTCACCCTAGGTACGGCGCTGCGGAGCATCACCGCGCGGAACGAACACCGCGTCAACCAGTCGCGAGGATGCCGAGATCCCAGCGAACTCGCTTCCAGGCAGGCAGGCTGAACGCAGGTCGGCGCGCGCGCGGGCATGTGAGCTGCCCAGTGCCGGGAGATCGCCCAGCAGTGCGACGACCTCCTCCACACTCGTCGCCCGGGGCCCGGGCTCGGACGAGGTCGAGTCGGCCGAGCCCGGCGTGGCGACAAGTGCGGCACCCGGTGCGAAGAACACCATCGGAAGGTCAACGACGGCGCAGGCGGGACCGAGCGTGGAGACGCGGGCCGGGTGAGCGAGGACTGCGGCGTCGCCTCCGAGGAGAAGCTCGTTGACGCAGGGATGGTCGGACGCGTCGACGATCCCGTCCTGCCCACCTCTCCTGACGGCGCCTGCGCGACCAGCCGGCCGGCGAAGCAGGAACACGTATTCGTCACCGAGTGCCCGACGTGCCTCGGCGACGTCGAGAAGACCGTCATCGGCGCACAGGACCACGTGCTGTCCGGCGTCGATGCCGAGCATCTCCCTGGTGTGGTCGCGGATCCGGGCTGCGTCGGCGGAACGCAGCAGGTCGTGGCTCGGACAGCCGACCCGTAGGACCGTAGGCGCGCCAGCAGCGCCGTACGACGCGCCGGACCGCCCGCCCGGCCCTGAGCAGGACAGCACGTAGTCGCAGCCGGACGGATCCCCGCTCGCACCGCATGCACCGCGCACCACGACCTGCCCGGCGGGCTTGGCCGGCCAGCCCGGAGGAATGGCGTCCACGACGAGGTAGCGGGATGCCGCGACGACACCGTGCCACTCCGCAGTGCCCTCCACTAGACCACGCGCTTCGCGTGGGAGCACCACCGATCGGTCGCGCACCGACCACAACAACTCGAGGTCGGCCGAGCGCCGGACCAGCTCCTGCTGCACGGCCAGCGCGTCGCCGTCGGCCAGCTCGCCCCCGCAGGCACGGAAGACGACCGCGGGTCGCGCAGCGACGGCCACCGCCGCCTGCTCGCGGAGCATCCTTTGCGCCCTGGCCGAACGGTGCGCGAGCGGAACGGGTGGCTCGACCCGGAAACGAAGCGTCGGCCGGCGACCGCCGGTGACAACGACGGTGAAGGAGAGGTCCCGGAGCTCGATGTGGTGTGGCAGCGCGTCGAGCACGGTCGTCACGGGCGAGGGATGCAGGACACTGCCGTCCGCGAGGTCGAGCTGCAGCTTGTAGGAGCCGGGTGGCAGTGCAAGTCCGTCCCGGCCCCAGCGGGAGCGTTGGAGCGGGAAGCGGACGCGGTGGAGTCCTTCGGAGCGGTCCCAGGTGCCCCGCACCTGCATGGACCGGCTATTCAGATGGGGCTGGACGGCGGCTGCGTCCACTCCGAGCAGCTCGAGGTCGACCGTGAGCTGCCCGTCGTCGGCCGCGAAGCCGAGCGTCCGGGCGGCCATCCGTCGCCTCTGCACCGACACCTGGCCCGAGCTGCTGGCCACCAGCTCGAGGCCGTCCCCTCCCCCGGCCGGGACCGGGTCTGAGCCGAGCGGGGTGCCGGGCGCCGCCGCCACCGGAGCCACCCGCTCGTCGGGGAGCTCGGCCCACAGCGCGCACGCGGCGATAGCCCGGTCCGACGCCAGGAGCGGTGCGATCCGGTCGCGAGGGAGCCGAGCGCGGACGATGCCTCCCGCGACCGGATCATGCTCGAGCTCGAGCGCGGTCCCTCCTTGCCCGGAGATCCCCAGACGCAAGCGACTCCCCGGCGGAGCGTGCAGGTCGAGCACCAGTCCGTCTGCGTCGAGGCCGTTCGCGACGGCGTACACGTCGGGGCGATCGACCTCCAGCGCCGCCTCACCGGTGTCGGTCTCTCCTAGCGACCTCAGCACTCCCCGCTCAGCCGGCACCGTACGCTCGAGCGTTGCTCGGACGTCTCGCGACAGATCGACGCCACCGGTCCTGGTGAGCCCGGCGACCGACACGGAAGCCTCCAGCACGTGGGTGCCCGGGGTCGAGGGCAGCAGGTGCTCCGGCAGGTCCACGGCGAAGCCGCCTGCGCGCTGGTCGCAGTACTCGTGGCCGCCCAGGATGTCCACCTCGGGATCCTCGACGGTCCGGACGGGTAGGTCGATCCGGTCGCCGGTCGGCGAGACGAGGGCCAGGGTGATGCGCACGCCGTCCCCACTCAGATCGACGTTTCGCACGAATGCATACCCTCGAAGACGCAGCTCACCGCCCGATCCCCACGACGCCCAGAGCAGACCTGCGCGCAGTCGCGTCTGCCGGTCGGACAGGAGCAGGCAGTCGTCGGGAAGTCCGGGGATGTCCAGGTGAGCGGTCACCCCGCCGGCACCGACCGAGGTCGGCGTACGCCGTTCGATCCGCGGTGCCTCGCCCAGGAACCGGACGAGCTCTGCGGTCCGCCCCTGCAGGACGAGCTCATGGAGCACCTTGCTCCGCACCCCCACGGTGCGCACATAGTCAGCCCGGGCAACGCGGTCGAGGAGCATCTGCAGGGCCTCACGGAACGCCGCGCGGAAGTCGTCGTCCGCTGCCGCGAGCGCGGGCGTGAAGTAGGAGAGATTGTGCGTGACGAGCTGCAGCGCGCGCACCTCCTCGGCACGGTGCTGACCGGCACTGGTGAGCTCGCTGAGGGAGAGCCTGACGGCCTCGTTGTGGTCGCGGAGGTTCTCAGCGGTGGTGGTCTGCTGGGACAGGGACGTGCGATCCTCACGGACCCGCCACCTGACGCCGATCTCGGGATGTACGTCGAAGCCACGGGCTCTGGCGTAGGCGCGGGAGGAGACCGGCTGGTCCTCGTACACGAGCCCTTCGGGGAAGCGGAGCGCGGCGGCCTCCCAGAACGTGCGCCGGTAGACCTTGCTCCAGGCCACCGCGTTGACCTGGATCTGCGGGAACGCCTCGAGGGTGCACCCCAGCCGCCGCTGCGCGTGGACCTCCCGGATCCACCAGCCGGCGTCCCGGGTGCCCTCCGGGCCGAGTCGCTCATAGCCGGTGACGGAGAAGTCGGAGCCGGACCGAACCAGCCCCTCGAGCGGGACGCTGAACACGTCTCGGGTCACCACGTCGTCGGAGTCGATGAACGCCAGGAACTCCCCCCTGGCCGCATCGATGCCGGTGTTCCGCGCTGCGCCGAGTCCCCCGTTGAGCCGAGTCAGCACTCGCACCCGCCGATCCTCGCGTGCGTGCCTCTCAGCGACGTCTCTGCTGCCGTCCGGACTGCCGTCGTCGACCACAATGATCTCGACGTCGTCGTAGTCCTGCTCGCGCAGGGACGTCAGACACTCGTCGACGAACGCCTCGACGTTGTAGATGGGAACGACGACGCTGAGCAGACCCTGGGTGTACCGCGGCGACCGAAGCCGACGGGCAGCCCGCTCGGCCGGCCGGGCGACGGCGCGACGCAACGAACGGTGCAAGCTCACCTCTCCTCCGTGCCCGGCGTCAGTCCGCGCTCCGGACGTCCCCGACGGCGTGGGGCCGTCCGGAGTCCTCGTGCTGCCGCAGCCATTCGTAGTCCATGATCGGGGTCGCCCGCGGCAGCGACTTGTTGGCACTCGCGGCGGCGAACTGGGAGCCCGCCCTGCGTCGCTTGAAGTGGATCGTGTCGGGCGCCACCCGGTGAACGTAGCCGGCCACCAGAGTCTCCATGTTCCAGTGCCAGTCATCGAAGGCGAAGCCCTCGGCGAGCGAGCGCTTGATGTGGGCGATGTCCTGGTACGCGGCGACCGGTGCCATGCAGAGGGCGTCCCACGGGTTGGCGACCCGGATATAGGAGTAGACGTCGAACTCGGGATCGGTCTGGTCGGGCAGGAAGTAGAGATAGGTGCTCTGGTCGAAGTACCAGTTCACCTCGGGATGGGCGATCACCCGCCCAGGATCGGTCTCGCACAGGCGGTGGGCCTCGACGAGCCAGTTCTCCCCCCAGAGGTCGTCGCCGTCGAGGAATGCGATGTAGCCCCGCGACACCTGAGCAGCCGCGTGGTTGCGCACCAGCGGGTGGTCCCCGTAGGAGACCTGCTCCACCCGTACGCCATACCTCTCGGCCGCCCCGAAGGCCTCGGCCGTTGCCGCGTCGGGATTGTCGAGAAGCACGAGCGTCTCGACGATGAGCCCGGCCTCGCGGGCGTGCGCCACCGCGTCGAGCAGGCTGTGGAAGGCCGGACCGGCCATCGGGCCCTCGGCATGGGCGAGCATGATCGCCGTGACGTCGACCGCCTGCTCAGTCATCCGCGTCTCCTCGGCAGATCGAGAAGGGTGGTGACGGTGTCCGCGGATGCCGCCCAACGGCCGTCGGTCGTCGCCTCACCAACCCTCAGCGGAGCATGCACCAATCGTCGGGCGGACGCGTCCGACATCACATAGCGGTCGACCAGGTCGCCGCGCAGCTCCGGGCTGTCGACAACCACCCAGTCGAGATGGGCGAAGCAGTCCTCGAACGCCCCCGCCGGAAAGCCAGTTCGGTTGCCTGCCTCGTCGTGCACGTAGCCGAAGAGGTACGCGCCCAGACTGGCGCGAGCAGCCAACTGCCGCGCATACGACGTGAACAGTTCCCAGCCCAGGCGGCTCTCCACGGTGACCACCCGATCCGCGCCCAGCCCGCGGACCACGTCGAGCAGCAGGTCGGTGCGCAGCTCAGCACCGATCCCGGCGGCGTACGACGCCACGTCGACCACACAAGCCGTGCCCTCCAGGAAGGCCGCGGGCTCCACGCCGGGGTTGTCGGTCGCCAGCACCATCAGGCTCGCCGCGGGTTGGAGAGCGGCGAAGCCCCCGGCGAGCGCAGCGGCGGCGCGAACGGCGGGGCTGTCGGCAGCATCGGGAACGAGCAAGAGGGTGTCGACATGCGTCCGGCCGAGCGCGTGCCGAAGGCGTTCCATCTGCTCGACCGGGTGGAGGCGGTGGTGCCGCCGGGGAGGCCAACCCGCGGCGCGCCGCAACGGGGTGCTGCTGGTCACGAGCGGCTCGAGCGCTGCAGCCTTGTCGATCATGGTCCGCATCGTCGGCGAGCCCAGCCGGTCGAGCTTCGACAACGCCGCCCGGCAGCCTTCCTCGAGCCAGCTCGTCCGGCTCAGGTCGTACTCGTCGCTGCGGTGCAGCATCTCCCGGAGCAGCAGTGGACGCTGCTCCTGTCGCGCAGTGGGGTCCTCCTCGCCGCTGTGGTGTGGCCCGAGGGGGCTCGGTCGGAACCGCGCCTGGTAGCAGCCGGTGGCGAGGTAGTGGGGAAACGCCCACGCGCCCCGCACTCCGGCGTGCCGATCACGGTAGTACGCCTCGTCGAACAACGGGGTCGGCACGATCTGCTCGTTCCAGCCGACCGTGAGCCAATGGAACATCGGCACGGCGTCGGGGTCCATGGTGATGCCCCGGACCGCCAGCTGTGCGGCGTACCAGCCGGGGTTGAACAGCGCACTCACCCGAAGGCCCGCGCGCGCGCCGTGGGCGAGGAAGTGCGTCGTCGCAGCATCGACGTCGAGGGGTCCTCCGAACGTGCCGCGCGTCTCGAGGTCGAGCTGGGCCGCGTAGAGGTCCGGATGGACGCACGAACGCAACCTCTCCCACAGCCCTGCGTCGCGGGCCCGGTCGCGCTGACCGACCGGCAGGAGGGTGAGCAGATCGGCCATCGGGGTCTGCGAGGTCCTGGCTCGGGACCGGATCGCGTCGGCAAGGTACGTCGCCCCGGCGGACGGGGCGTGGCCGGCTGCCCGTCCCGTCCGGGCGAAGTGCTCGCGCGGGCTGACGCCCAGATCGACGATCTGGGGATAGTGCTTGCGGTAGAAGCGACCGTCGAAGAGCTCGTCGGGGACCGGCTCGCCGCCGGCCTCCGCGGGGATGCCGCCGAATGGGCGCGGAAGCGGTGGTGCCGGTGTCAGGGCAGGGCCAGAAGGGTCGCCCGGGCGGCCGTGCGTCGACCTTTTGGTCCACTTCATCGGCGTCGATTACCTCTTCTGGTCGGCGCTGCGCCTTCGGTCGCGACCGGGCGCCAATGCTAGCATCGCGGCGCGACACGGTGACCGCAGTAATGGGAGGAGGTCGGGTGGCTGACTACCGCGAAGTCCTTGCGGCGACGCGGGCCTTGCTCGAGAAGATTGCCACCGACTATCGGCCCGCCGTCCTGGCCAACGCATTCGGTCCGGAGAGCATGGTGATGACCGACATCATCGCGGTCAACGAGCTCGACATCTCGATCGTGAGCATCGACACCGGCCGGCTGCCCGACGAGACCCACGCTCTGGCGCATAGCGTCCACCAACGCTATGGCCCGATCATCTCGATGATCAACCCCGACCCCGAGCAGGTCGGCGCCTGGACCGCCGAACACGGGCAGAACGGCTTCTACGACGCTGTCGAGCTGCGACACGGATGCTGCAACGTGCGCAAGGTCGAGCCGCTGCGCCGGATCCTGGCCGACAAGTGCGCGTGGCTGACCGGCCTGCGCCGTGAGCAGGCCCTGACCCGTCGCGACCTGAGCGAGCAGTCATGGGACGACAACTACGGGCTGCACAAGTTCAACCCGATGTTGGAGTGGACGACCGATCAGGTCTGGGCCTACATTCGCGACCAGCGGGTGCCTTACAACAAGCTCCACGACCACGGTTACACCAGCATCGGTTGCGCGCCGTGTACGCGCGCGATCTCCCCCGGCGAGGACGTCCGCGCCGGGCGCTGGTGGTGGGAGCTCGACGAGGCCAAGGAGTGCGGCCTCCACGTCAACCCGGCGACGGGGCGGCTTGAGCGCGCCAAGCCCACGATCACGACACCGGAGACCGGTGGCGAGGGTGCGTCCGACGATGCATCCAAGAGCAACTTCGAGAAGACCGGACCGCTCGGCGCGGGACCGGCGAACAGGGAAGGAAAGACAATGCGGGTACTCATCCTCGGAGGGGACGGCTTCTGTGGCTGGCCCACCGCGCTGCACCTGTCGGCCCAGGGACATGAGGTCGCGATCGTCGACAACCTCTCCCGCCGCAAGATCGACATCGAGCTCGAGGTCTCCTCGCTGACCCCGATCCGCCCGATGGGCGAGCGGCTGCGTGTCTGGAAGGAGGTCTCGGGCAAGGACATCGCGTTCCACGACATCGACGTCGCGATCAACTACCAGCGGCTGCTGGATCTGCTCGAGGACTGGCAGCCCCAAGCGCTGGTCCACTTCGCCGAGCAGCGGGCGGCGCCGTACTCCATGAAGAGCAGCCGCCACAAGCGGTACACGGTCACCAACAACCTCAACGCGACCAACAACGTCCTCTCCGCCGTGGTCGAGAGCGGTCTGGACATCCACGTCGTGCACCTGGGCACCATGGGCGTCTACGGCTACGGCACCGCCGGGATGAAGATCCCCGAGGGCTACCTCACCGTCCAGGTGACCACCGACGAGGGCAAGGTCATCGAGCAGGAGATCCTCTACCCCGCGAACCCCGGGTCGATCTACCACATGACCAAGACCCAGGACCAGCTGCTGTTCTCGTTCTACAACAAGAACGATCGTGTCCGGGTCACCGACCTGCACCAGGGCATCGTCTGGGGCACCCAGACCGAGCAGACGAAGCTCGACGAGCGGCTGATCAACCGATTCGACTACGACGGCGACTACGGGACCGTGCTGAACCGGTTCTTGATGCAGGCCGCGATCGACTACCCGCTCACCGTGCACGGAAGCGGTGGCCAGACGCGTGCCTTCATCCACATCCAGGACACCGTCAAGTGCATCGAGCTGGCACTCGAGAACCCGCCCGCGAAGGACGACCGCGTCTCCGTCTTCAACCAGATGACCGAGACGCACCGCGTGCGTGACCTGGCGAAGATGATCTCCGACCGCACCGGCGTGCGCATCCACAACCAGGCCAACCCGCGCAACGAGGCCGACGAGAACGAGCTGCACGTGGCCAACGACCGATTTCTCCACCTCGGGCTCACACCGATCACCCTGAGCGAGGGCCTGATGGAGGAGGTCACCGAGATCACGAAGAAGTACGCGGACCGCTGCGACCTCTCGAAGATCCCCGCCCTCTCGGCCTGGAACGACGCCCACAAGGTCGAGGCACCTACCGACTCCGCGGCGTCGTCACCTGCCTGACGAGCGCTGGAGCTGCTCAACGAGCCGACGGGTCGCCACCGAACATGGGGGCGGCCCGTCGGCTCGTAGCGTTGCGCCTCAGCGCCGCGGCGTCTTGAACTTCCTGCTGGTCGCGGCGGGGTAGTCCCCGGACTTCGCCACGTGGAACCTATATCTCCCCTTGGCCTTGCCACGGAGCGTGACCACTCCCCTGGCGCTGCTCCTGAGCTGGTCGGCGACGACCCAGCGCGAACGGCGGTTGGCCTGCACCGTCACCTTGCGGTGCGACCACGGCTTGCCGTTCCGGGTGAGCTTGCTCTTGACGGTCCAGCGGTGTCGGGAGACCTTCTTGTGCGGGGCGGAGAAGCTGACCTTGTAGGTGACGTCACCAGTGCTGACCCTTGGCTTCGGATAGGTGGCGAGATTCTCGTCTAAGGCGACCTGTCGCCGCACGAGGTAGCGCTCGGAGAAGCACTTTCCCTTCGGCTTGATCATGTAGTAGACCCAGAACCGTCGACCCGTGGCGGTCGACGAGCCGGTCCAGCCGATGGTGGCGCCGTACCCGACCGCGACCGGGAAGCTCGGGGTCTTCTCGGGGATACAGGCCTTCCCGAACGGCGAGGCGGTTCCGTATGACGGCACGATCTGCTTCAGCGGCTTCCACCGGGTGAAGTCGGTGCCCTCGGACCGGTAGAGCCTGATGCCGTCCTGAGAAGCCCGGACCGAGATGTAGGAGCCGAGGTAGCTGTTCCACGAGATGCCTCGTGCCGTTGCGGGAAGGCCCTGGATGGCGCTCTGTTGGCCGCCGAGGCCCGGCTGGCTGAACGACGCCTTCGGGTGGGGGTTCAGAAGCGTCGGTTGGGGGGCGAAGTACTTCTTCCAGGCGCCTGGCTTCCCGAGGCTGGCCATGGTGGCGCGGGCGACCGACATCTGCCACACGTTGCGCGACTGACGGTTCATCGCGCGGTAGAACAGGTAGAGGTGGTCTCCGTGGATGACGAGCCGCGGACTGCCGACGTCGTCCCGGTTGGAGGCCGGCGGCGGATTGGTGTTCCAGCTCGAGAGCTCGGAGTCCTGGGTGATCACTCGCCCGCCCTTGTGCCAGGTCCGACCCGCGTCGAAGGTCTGCATCTGGATGATCGACCAGCGGGTGTAGTTGCGCTTGCCCGGCCCGAGGTAGCAGTTGCCGCCGTACTGGTGCGGGTTGGCCTGCTCGCCGTGGTAGAAGGTGACCCAGTGCGTGGCCGTCGCCTTGTAGACCGCTCCGACCGGATGCACGCCGCACTGGTCGGGCGAGCCCTTGGCGCCGACCCTGAGGATGACGCGAGGATGGGTCAGGGTGCCGTCGGGGAGCTGGTCGTACCAGATCGTCTGCGCGTTCGACATGTAGGCGTGCAGACCTTTGGAGTCGCGCACGGTCGCATACAGCGAGTCGATGTTTCCCGACGGGCCCAGGACCGTCTGCTGCGGGCCGGTGACGATCCGGGTTGGCGTTCCTGCCGCTGCAGGGTCTCCGGCGGGCGTCAGCGACAGCGCCACGCCGGCACAAGCAGCCGCAGCGATGAGCGCAGACGCCGGCCTCCGCCAATGGAGCAGCCTGGTGCGGCCGCGAGTTGACAAGCCAGTCAGGATCCCACGTGACATCGGGTGAACCCGAGCCTTCCTCTTCCTCACAACGCCCCCGCGACGTCGCAGGGAAAAATTTATGGGACGGCTGGGTACCTGTACGGGTTATCGAAAATTTGTGTCGCTGATCTCATCGATAGGCGCGGGGCCTGGCCAGGTCGCGCACCCGATCGATCGCCATCTCGGGCAGCCGTCGCACGATCGACTTGCGACTGCTGCTCTCGACGACGAGGGAGAAGTCACGCCGGCGCTTGAAGATGATGGTGTCCGGGACCACCACGTGCCGCCATCCGTGGGTCATCGTCTCGATGGCGAACTGCCAGTCCTGGAACGACAGCCCGTTCGGGATGTCGCGGTGCACGTAGGGCACCTCGAGGTGGGCCTCCCGTGGCGCCATGCAGAGCGAGTCGTAGTAGTTGCGCAGGTACAGGAAGTGCGGCGTGAACAGCGGGGAGTCCTGGTCGACGTTCACCAGCACCACCTTGGCGCCGTCGAACTGCACGTTCAGCTCAGGATGGACGATGACCTTCTCGCCGCCCTCGGTAGCTGTGTCGAGGGCCGCGACTCCCTCGGCAAGCCAATTCTCGCTGAACAGGTCGTCGGCGTCGAGGAAGGCGATGTAGCGCCCGTCGGTGTCGGGAAGGAGTGCGTTCCGGACGCGTCCGAGGTCGCCCTGGTTCATGATCCGTCGCTCCCAGTGGTCGAAGCGAGGCTGGTGGAAGTAGTCGGAGGTCGCCTCGGTCGCGGCGTCCAGCGCGATGATCGGCTGCACGACGTACCCACGAGCGCGGGCCTCGGCAACCGCGAGGTCGGCCGAGCGCATGGTCGGGCCACACACCGCGGTCTCGTCGTGGGCCGTCACGATCAGGGTCAGGTCGGTGGTCACCGGGCTGTCTCCTCTGGGCCGTCGGGGATGAGGAGCATCCGGGCGACGTGGTCGCCGAAGGCCCGCTCGGTGCGGTCCGCGAGAAGCCGGTCGCGCAGACCGCGTGCCTTGCTGCGTGCGGCCTGACGATCGGCGAGGATCTCTCGAAGGGCGGCCTCATAGGCGGCTGGATCTTCGATCTCAGCGACCGGCCACGCGTACTCGGCATCGAGGACCTCCTCCGTGCCGCCGACGAGGCTCCCCGCCAGCGGGAGACCGGTCATCGCGACCTCAAGTAGGAGGCTCGGCACGCCGTCCCAGCCGGAGGTGTAGAGCCACGCGTCCGCTGCCGAGAGGTCGAGCTCAGAGAAGTGCGTATAGGGGGGCCGCAGCTCGACGTTCTCGGGTACGTCGGGAACGGGGCCGGCGTAGAGCACCGGCTCACCCCACAGCCGGAAGTCGACGTCGGGCATCCGCCGGGCGACCTCCAAGACCAGGTCGACCCGTTTCTGTCGGTCCCACCGGCCAGCCCAGAACACCATCGGCCGACGGTCGCCATCGGCCGTCGGACAAGCAGCGAGGGGAATGGCCGGATCGACCGGGGCGCGCAGCACGTGCAACCGTTCCACGTCATTCCCACCGAGCTGGTAGGTGTCCACGAGCCAGCGCCGCATGCTGTCGCTATCGGTGATCACGCCCTCGACCTGGTCGAACGACCGGTAGAACTGCCGCAGTCCCCAGCCGACCCAGTTGCCCATGGCGAGCTGCTCGTTGCAGAAGAACATCAAGAACAGGCGCTCGGAGGCAGCCAGTGCCCGCCCGTAGGGACGCATCGCATGATGCAGCAGGCGAGAGTTGATGTTGACCACGGCGTCGGCCTCGAACGATCGGAGCAACGCCACGAGCGTCTGCCCGGCAAGCGTCTCTGACATGCCCGCGGTGTGGCCGGCGAAGTCGATCTCTCGAACGCCGTCGGGAAACCGACCTCGCGGACTGTGACCGCTGACGTCGGTGTGGATGACGACGATCTCTCGCGGGTCGATGTGTTTGGACAGGGCGTGCGTGATGTTTCCCTCGGCGCGACGGCCACCGCCCCAACGGGGCCGATTGGTGACGAGCACGACCCGCGCCCTGCGGAAGTCGGCCTCCTGCTGACTGGCGTACAACGCCACGGTCTGGGCGACCACCGGTGCCGAGCCGACCGGCAGCAGCCGGGGTCGGCAGGTCTCGGTCCACGCCTCACCAACGAGTGGCTCGACCTCTGCCGCACGGGCGAACATCTCCCCCAGCTTCCCGTGCCGCAGCCGGTCCTGGAGATCGAGCCGCTTCGCGGCGAGCATGTCGATCAGCTCGTGTTCGCCGAGGCCCAGGATGGGAGCCATCCGCTCGACACCCGCGATGGGGTCGGCAATCTCACCCGCTGCGCGTCCGCGCTTCAACCAATCCAGGTAGGGGCTGGCCGCGGCTCCCCGTCGCCTCTCCGGGTGGCGCTCGAGATAGGCAGCCGTGGAGAAGTTGATGTCGGGACTGTGCTTCAGTTTCGCGCCGCGCCGCAGGACCAGCTCGATCGGGTCCTCCTCCTCAGGCGCATCGTGCAACCGGGTGGCGCTGAGCAGGAAGTTCAGGTAGTCGAAGTTGTCCCGAACGAGGTCGTAGTCGGCATCGAGCCCCATCGGCTTCTGGGTGCGCTTCGCCCGGGCGACAACCGCGTCCATCAGCGGACCCAAGTTGGTCGGCGCCGTGACGAGCTCCGCAGCCCCGAAGCCCAGCGGAGCCAGTGCCGGTGCCTCCCCATCCGGCGTGGTGCCGCGAACCGATTCCCCGGGCCGGATGGAGGGGGGCGGCACGGCCCTTCCACCGACGCGACCCCGCACGCGTGCGGTGGCATCTCGGAGTCGCGTACGGGGTCGGACGCTGGCACGCACCCGCTCGAGGACCGGTCGGTTCGGCACGGCACTCCGCCCGGGTGTCGGCTCGCTGACCGGATCGGCCGGAGCGGAGGGGTTCTCGGGCCGCGAGCCCCGCTCGCGGAACTGCCTCCGCAGCCAGATCCAAGCCTGGTCCGCCTCGACGTTAAAGGCGTCGTAGCGCACCGGACCCCTCAACCGATCCGCACCCAGGAGCTGCCGTTGGCCACGAATGAGCACCACGGTCGGGCTGACCACCGACCGACACAACGCGAACCGATTACGCCAGGTGGTGAGCAGCGCCTCGTCGTCAGGGCGCACGTCGTCCTCAGTCCAGCGATGCAGGAGCTCCACGATCGGTCGCACCAAGGCGACCGGCTGGCGCTCACCACCGGCCCTGGCAGGGTCGACGAACGCATCGACCTCGGCGGCCACGTCATCGGCGTCCCTCGGCCAGTCGATCTGGAGCGCGCGACCAATCCGGTCGACCTCGTGTCGCCAGTCGGCCCCGAGCTGCTCCAGCGACACGAAGACCCGCGGCTGGTCGCGGGTGTAGAGCTCTGCATCCAGGTTGTGGGCCAGCCAGCCCAGCATGGACGCCCTGCTGCTGAGGTTGTCGCGGCGGCGCAAGGAACGCGCCACCCGGCTGGGATGGCGCAGCGCGACGACGTGCACACAGCGGTAGCCCTCGGCCTCGAGGCCCTCGATCCACAACGGCAGCAGCCGCGACACTCGCGGGTCCTTGACAACCACCAGCCGAGCACCGCCGAGCTCGTCGCGTACGACGCTGCGGATCCGATCGATCCACTGCTCTCGCTCGGGGATGGCCGAGCCGTCGATCGACTGCCACCCGCCCCACCACGTGCCGGATGCCTCGAGGAGCTCCTCGTTGAGGTCGACGATGGGGCGCGACTCCCAGTAGTCGTCGTCGCCCTTCTCCGCACGTCCGGGGATCAGGTGCTCGGGGAGCTCGCTTCCCATCAGCGACAGCACCCGCGTGAGTGCCGACGTGCCCGATCGGTGCATGCCGCTGACCACGATCACCGTAGGCGCTGGTTCGGTGTCGACGACCGAGCCGGCCTGCGGGTCAGCGTCCGCCATGAACTTCCTCCGGCGACCGGTCCTGGGAGGCGAACCACTGCCACGTGCGGTCGATGCCGTCAGAGAGCGGCGTCACGGGTTCGAAGCCGAAGCCCTCCCGAGCCTTGTCGATCTCGCACCACGTCTCGCGAACCTCACCCGGCCGGAAGTCCTCGTAGACGACCTCCAACTCGCGGCCCGTCGCCGTGCGAATCAGGTCAAGAAGCTCGTTGACCGTCGTCGGCCGTCCGCTCCCGAGCTGGAACGCACCCGTGGCGTCGCTCTCGATGGCTGACCGGATGCCGCTGACGAGGTCGCCGACGTAGAGGAAGTCCCGCGCCTGGCTGCCGTCGCCGTAGACGATGAGGGGCTGGTCGGCGAGCAGACGCTTGAAGAAGTGCGCCACCACCGAACCTTTGTGGAATGACCGCGGACCGTAGATGTTGGAGAACCTCAGTGCGCAGCCACTCATCCCGAAGGCACCGCTGTAAGCGCTCAGGTAGCCCTCGAGCATCAGCTTCGAGGCGCCGTACGGCGAGGTCGGCTGCGCCGCCATCCTCTCGTGCACCGGCGGCGGGACGTCGCCCACGATGGCCCCGCCGGTCGACGCCGCGACGATCCGGTTCACGCCCAGATCACGGCAGGCCTCGAGCAGGTTGAAGGTGCCGACCACGTTGTTGTCGAAGTTGTGGACGGGGTTCTCGATGCTGTCCATCACGCGCGTGTCGGCAGCGAGGTGCACCACGGCGTCCTGGCCCTGCAACGCGCCCCGCACGTCGTCCGGGCGACGCAGGTCACCCGCGAGGAAGTTCACCTTCTCGAGGTCGAGGTTGCGCCGGTCGCCGAGGGATTCGTTGTCCAGCACGGTCACCGCGTAATTGCCGGTGCTCAGCAGGTGGTCGACGAGATGCACCCCGACGAACCCGGCTCCTCCGGTGATCAGGACCTTCTTCATGGCTTGTCGGATCTCCTCGATCGTCGGTGCGGCATCGCCGCCACAGTCTATGCATCGGCGGCCGCGATGCCCGGTGCAACCCACCGGCACCGCGGCCCCGCGGCGTTTGCCATCACCGTTGCTGCGGTAACTTCCTCTCGAACCCTCAGCCGACCAAGGAGAGCGATGTCCACGACGAGTCCAGTGAACAAGCGCAGGCTGATCCAGGACCACGTGGCCGGGAAGTCGTTCGTCGACATCGGCGGACTGTGGGGCACCAAGGGCGAGATGGTGACCACCGCTGCCGCTGGAGGCGCCGAGCGGCTGATGATGGCGGACATCCAGGCGCCGGGCAACACCTGGTGGCAGAAGTTCGAAGCTCGCTGCGCAGAGAAGGGTGTCGACAATTGTGAGCAGCTGCAGGTCGACATCTGTGCTCCTGATGCCCCCTCGAGGCTGGGACAGTTCGACGTCGTGCACTGTGCCGGCGTGATGTACCACGTCGCCGATCTCTTCCAGTTCGTGGGCAATCTCGTCTCGGTCACGCGCGAGCACCTTGTGCTCTCCAGCGTCGTCATGCCCGATGAGATCCAAGGGCCGGCAGGCGCATTGTCGTTCGGGCCGGACCACGCATATCTAGCACCGGTCTTGTCTGAACAGAACCGCAACGTCGTCCTGGGGCACCTGAGGGCGCACGATCTCAAGGCGGCAGGGCTCACCGACAGTGCGGCCTACTTCGACCAGGGGCGGACCCGCTTCGGCCCCTGGTGGTGGCTGTTCTCCGGAACCTTCATGAGTGCCCTGGTCCGTCTCCACGGCCTGGACGTCATCGCCGAGGGCCCATCTCGCGGCGGCCACGCATACACCGTCTTCGCCAAGGTGGCTGCCGATACCCACCGCGCCTGACCCCCATCACCGACGGGGCCGCCAGGCGCCGTTCACCCCTTATCAGAGGTACTGGCCGGTGTTTGCCACGGTGTCGATGGACCGTCCCGGCTCGGTGCCCTGCTTGCCGGTGATGAGCGTGCGGATGAACACGATCCGCTCGCCCTTCTTCCCGGAGATCCGGGCCCAGTCGTCGGGGTTCGTGGTGTTCGGGAGGTCCTCGTTCTCCTTGAACTCGTCGACGCAGGCTTGGAGCATGTGCTGGACCCTCAGGCCGCGCTGGTCGTGGTCGATCAACTCCTTGATCGCCATCTTCTTCGCGCGGTCGACGATGTTCTGGATCATCGCGCCGGAGTTGAAGTCCTTGAAGTAGAGGACCTCCTTGTCCCCGTTGGCGTAGGTGACCTCGAGGAACCGGTTCTCCTCGGACTCGGTGTACATCCGCTCGACCGTCGCGCGGATCATCGCGTCGACGCATGCCTGCCGGTCACCATTGAACTCGGCAAGGTCGTCGGCGTGCAGCGGCAGCGTGGGCACGAGGTACTTGCTGAAGATGTCGCGTGCGGACTCGGCATCGGGCCGCTCGATCTTGATCTTCACGTCCAGGCGGCCCGGACGGAGGATGGCCGGGTCGATCATGTCCTCACGGTTCGACGCTCCGATGACGAGCACGTTCTCCAGCGCCTCGACGCCGTCGATCTCGCTGAGCAGCTGCGGAACGATGGTGTTCTCGACGTCGGAGGAGACGCCCGACCCGCGGGTGCGGAACAGCGAGTCCATCTCGTCGAAGAACACGATCACCGGTGTGCCGCTGCTGGCCTTCTCGCGAGCCCGCTGGAACACCAGCCGGATGTGCCGCTCGGTCTCCCCGACGTACTTGTTCAGCAGCTCGGGGCCCTTGATGTTCAAGAAGTACGACTTCACCTCGGCGCCTGCGCCGGTGCGCCCCGCGCGCGCCGCGACCTTCTTCGCGAGCGAGTTGGCCACGGCCTTGGCGATCAGGGTCTTGCCGCAGCCCGGAGGGCCATAGAGCAGCACGCCCTTGGGTGGCTTGAGCTGGTGCTCGCGGAACAGCTCCGGGTAGAGGTACGGCAGCTCGACGGCGTCCTGGATCTGCTCGATCTGGCCGGTCAGACCACCGATCGACTCGTAGGCGATGTCGGGGACCTCCTCGAGGATCAGCTCCTCGACCTCCGACTTCGGCACCCGCTCGTAGACGTGTCCGGACTTGCTGTCCAGGAGCAGCGAGTCGCCGGCGCGGAGCATCGATCCGCGCAGCGGCTCGGCGAGGCGTACGACGCGCTCCTCGTCGGCGTTGGCGATGATCAGTGCCCGCTCGCCGTCGGCCAGCAGCTCCTTGAACATCACCACCTCCCCCACCGTCTCGTACTCGAGGGCGGCCACCACGTTGAGCGCCTCGTTGAGCATCACCTCTTGGCCGCGGCGCAGCTCGTCGACGTCGACCGACGGGCTGACGTTCACGCGGAGCTTGCGGCCCGCGGTGAACACATCGATCGAGCCGTCGTCGTTGCGCGCGAGGAAGGTGCCGAAGCCGGTCGGCGGCTGAGCCAGCCGGTCGACCTCTTCCTTGAGGGTTATGATCTGCTCGCGCGCCTCGCGCAGCGTCTCGGCGAGGCGCTCGTTCTGGGAGGTCACCGCGGCGAGCGAGCGCTGGGTGTCGATCAGCCGCTGGTCGATGGACCGCGCCGAGCCGGGAAGGTCGACCAGCCGACGGCGCAACTCGGAGACCTCGGCCTCCAGGAACGAGATCTGGCTGCGCAACTGCGCGGGATCCTGCTCAGGCATCACTGACCACCTCCGTCGAGGACGTACCCCTCGTTTTCGACCCTACCCGCGCCGACACGAAACGGAACGGTTTGTCGAAGACCTGTGCCCAGCGTGTTCCGGACGGGCCCAGAGACCGGCCCAGAGACGGGCCCAGAGACCGGCCCAGAGACCGGCCCTGCCGCCGGGTCAGGTCTCCTCGTCGAGCGGCTCCTCGAGCACGGCGGGAGGCAGGTCGGCGGGTCGGGGCCCGACGTAGTCGACGCCGTACGCACCTGGCGCAGGGCGACGCTTCTTGCGAGGGGCGGGGTTCCCCGGGGCCATCCGGCGAGAGGTCACCAGGAACCCGGTGTGGCCGTTCATCTTGTGGCCGGGCCGGATCGCGAGTCCTTCGACATGCCAGTCCCGGACGAGGGTCTCCCACGGCTGCGGCTCGGTGAACTCGCCGTGGGCGCGAAGCGTCTCGACGAACCTGCCCAGCTGGGTCGTCGTGGCGACGTACCCGACCACCATGCCGCCCGCGGCGAGTGCGTGCGCGACGGCGTCGACGCAGGCCCACGGAGCCAGCATGTCGAGGACGACGCGGTCCACGGAGCCGGCCGGGACCTTCGGCAGCTCTGTGGCGAGGTCACCCACGGTCAGCGTCCATGCGGGGTGCTCGGCACCGAAGAACTGGGTGACGTTGCGCCGGGCGACCTCCGCGAACTCGGGGCGGCGTTCGAACGACAGCAGCCGCCCGGTCGGGCCGACGGCCCGGAGCAGCGAGCACGTCAATGCCCCGGAGCCGGCACCGGCCTCCACCACGGAGGCGCCGGGGAAGATGTCCGCCATCGCCACGATCTGGGCGGCGTCCTTGGGGTAGACCACCGCGGCACCGCGTGGCATCGACACCACGAACTCGCTGAGCAGCGGACGGAAGACGAGGTACTCCCCTCCGCCCGAGGACCCGACCGTGAAGCCCTCGTCCCGACCGATCAGGTCGTCGTGGGAGATGCCGCCCTTGTTGGTGTGGAAGATCCGGCCCTGCTCGAGGCAGAGGTTGTGCTTGCGGCCCTTGCCGTCGATGAGCCGCACCCACTCCCCTGCCCCCAGCGGACCACGGCGTACGCCGGACCACTCGGCCGCGTCGCGACTCGCCTCCGTACTCATTGTCGTCGCCCTCCCTCGGCGAAGGCCCGGTCGACGTCAGCCGTGCTCAGCAAGCCGAAGATGGTGCCGTCGGGCTCGACCAGGACATATTCAGCGGCCGGGGTGCGGGTGATCGCCCGGACCAGGTCCTCGCCGGCGATGTCGGCGGGGAGCACCAGTCCGTCCTCGATGCTGCGGGCCACCGAGCTCACCGGCTGCCAGGGGCGCCGCTCGGGCGGGGTGGCCATCAGCGCGGCCTCGCTCACCACGCCGGTCAGGCTGTCGTCGCCGGCGTGCACGACGATCCCGCCGGCTCCTGCCTCCTGGGCCCGACGGACCGCCTCCGCGACCGAGAGGTCCGCTGGCACGGCGATCGCCCGTCGTGCCAGCTCGCGGGCCCGGAGCGCCGGCAGTCGCCGACGGAGCCGGACGTTGGCCAGCGACGCGGTCGCACCTGACCACAGGAAGGCGGCCACGACCCAAGCCAGCAGGTAGTCCAGGAAGTCGGCCCGGCGACCGGTGGCCACCAGGTAGAACAACGGCCACATGAGTGCGAGCACGGCGACGACGCGGCCCCCCCATGCAGCGACGACGGTGCCGCGGTAGCTGCTGCCGGTGCTCTTCCAGACGGCCGACTGGAGCACCCGGCCGCCGTCGAGCGGGAGCCCGGGCACCAGGTTCAGCGCGCCGATGATGATGTTGGCGAAGGCGACGCCCTCCACGGCCATCCCAATCAACCCACCGGGCAGCACCTGGGCGAGCGCGAAGGCGACCGCACCGACCACCAACGACGTGACCGGCCCGACGACGGCGACCCGGAACTCCTCGCCGGGGGTCCGCGACTCTCCGTCGATCGCGGTCATCCCACCCAGGAAGCTGAGCGTGATCCAGCGGACCTGGAGACCGTGGTGCTTGGCCATCAGCGCGTGGGACATCTCGTGCAGCAGCACGGTCAGGTAGAGCAGCACGGCGTAGGCCAGGCCGGCGACGTACTTCCAGGCCCCGAGGCCGGGCTCGACCCGGTCGACCTGGGGCGCGAGCAGGTAGGCGAGCAGGAGGGCCACCAGGATCCATGACGACCGGACGAGTACGGCGATGCCGCCGACCGACCCGACCCGGAAGGTGCCGGGCGGGTACGCGGGCTGCGGCATATGGTCGCCGTCCAGGTCTGGGTCCACGTCGCAACGCTATCCGAGCGCCAGCAGCGCGTCGGTGTCCAGGCCAGCCAGCGACTCGAGGAACCGGAACCCGGGCCGGGGCTCGACGACGACATGGTTGGGGACCACGACGACACGGCAGCCCGCAGCCGCGGCGGAGGCGGCACCGGTGTTGGAGTCCTCGACCGCTACGCAGTCCGCTGGAGCCACCCCGAGAGCGTCGGCCGCGGCGACGTATGGCTCCGGGTGCGGCTTGCCACGCGAGACCACCTCACCGGTGATCACGTGCGCGAAGGTACCCGGCGGCAGCGCGGTCAGCGCGGGCTCGACGAACCGACGGTAGGACATGGTCACCAGCCCACACGGCACCCCGGCGCGGCGCAGGGCGGCCAGCAGGTCGACGGCGCCGGGCTGCCAGGGCACGCTGCGGCGCATGTGGACCACGACGCCGTCCAGGAGTCGGTCGACGACCTGGGCGGGACTCAGCGGGATGCCGGTCTGCTGCACGATGCTGCGCCCCGACTCGAGCAGGTCGTTGCCGACGAGCTCGAGAGCCTGCTGGTGGCTCCAGCGGGCACCGAACGACTCGATGAGGGCGTACTCCTCCTCGATCCAGTAGGGCTCCGTGTCGACCAAGGTGCCGTCGAAGTCGAACAGCACCGCTCGGGCGCGCCGTACGTCGGCGGCGGCAGTCAGCGGGCCCGGCTCAGTCCTCGGGGTCATAGGCCAGGTTGGACGACAGCCAGCGCTCGGCCTCGACGAGGCTCCAGCCCTTCCGCTCGGCGTACTCCGCCACCTGGTCGCGCCCGAGCCGGCCGACGACGAAGTACTGCGACTGGGGGTGAGAGAAGTACCAGCCGCTCACGGCGGCGCCCGGCCACATGGCCATCCCGTCGGTCAACTCGATCCCGGTGTTCGCGGTCACGTCCAGCAGCTCCCACAGGGTGCGCTTCTCGGTGTGCTCCGGACAGGCAGGGTACCCGGGTGCGGGGCGGATGCCACGATACTTCTCCGCGATCAGGGCTTCGTTGTCGAGCTCCTCGTCTGGCACGTAGCCCCACAGCTCCCTGCGGACCCGCTGGTGCATCCGCTCGGCGAAGGCCTCTGCCAGGCGGTCCGCCACGGACTCGAGCAGGATGGCCGAGTAGTCGTCCAGCGCCTCCTTGAACTCCATGATCTTCTCCACGGCGCCCAGACCGGCGGTCACCGCGAAGGCACCGACGTGGTCGGGCAGACCCGTCGACCGCGGCGCGACGAAGTCGCCGAGGGACTTGTTCGCGACCCCCTCGCGGTGCTCGCCCTGCTGGCGCAGGTGGTGCAGCACGGTGAGCACCTCGGTGCGCGAGTCGTCGGTGTAGACCTCGACGTCGTCGGAGCCGTCGACCGCGTTCGCCGGAAAGAATCCGATCACCGCGTTGGCAGTCAGCCACTTCTCCTTGATGAGACGGTCGAGCATGTCGTTGGCCTCGTCGTACAGCTTGCGAGCGGTCTCGCCGGTGGTCGGGTTGTTCAGGATGTCGGGGAACTTGCCCTTCATCTCCCACGCGTTGAAGAACGGCTGCCAGTCGATGAACTCCCGCAGCTCGGCGAGGTCGTAGTCCGCGAACACCCGAACCCCGGTGAACGACGGGGCAGGCGGCTGGTAGTCGGTCCAGTCGATCGGGGTGCGGTTCTGACGCGCCTGCTCGAGCGAGAGGATCGGCCGGTCGTGCTTTGCTGCGTGCCGCTCCCGCAGGGACTGGTAGTCGGCCTCGATCGACGCGAGCAGCGCCGGCCGCTGCTCGTCCGACAGCAGCGCCGCGGCGACGGGCACCGAGCGCGACGCGTCCTTGACCCACACCGTCGGCCCTGCCTTGTAACGAGGCGCGACCTTGACGGCGGTGTGCGCCCGGGACGTGGTCGCGCCGCCGATCAGCAGCGGGATGTCCAGGCCCTGGCGCTCCAGCTCTGCAGCGAAGCCGGCCATCTCGTCGAGCGACGGGGTGATCAGCCCGGAGAGCCCGACCATGTCGGCGTCCACCTCGCGCACCTTGTCGATGATCGTCTGTGCGGGAACCATCACGCCGAGGTCGATCACCTCGTAGTTGTTGCACTGCAGGACCACGCCCACGATGTTCTTGCCGATGTCGTGCACGTCGCCCTTGACGGTGGCCATCACGATCGTGCCGTTCTTCGTCTCGGCGTCGCCGGGCTGCTTCTCGGCCTCGATGAACGGCAGCAGGTAGGCGACCGCCTTCTTCATCACCCGGGCGCTCTTGACGACCTGGGGAAGGAACATCTTCCCCGAGCCGAAGAGGTCGCCGACAACGTTCATCCCGTCCATCAGCGGACCCTCGATCACCTCGATCGGGCGGCCTCCCGCCTCGGAGATCTCCTTGCGCAGCTCCTCGGTGTCTTCCTGGACGTGGGCGTCGAGCCCCTTGACGAGCGCATGGGTGATCCGCTCGCGGATCGGCAGGCTGCGCCACTCGGCCGCGGCCTTCTCCTCGGCGGCATCGGTGGTGCGGTACTTCTCGGCGATCTCCAGGAGTCGCTCGGCCGCGTCCGGACGGCGATTGAGCACGACGTCCTCGATCCGCTCCCGCAGCTCGGGCTCGATCTCGTCGTAGACGACGAGCGCACCGGCGTTCACGATTCCCATCGTGAGGCCCGCACGGATCGCGTGGTAGAGGAAGACTGCGTGGATCGCCTCGCGCACCTTGTTGTTCCCGCGGAACGAGAAGGACACGTTGGAGATGCCCCCGGAGACCATGGCCCCAGGAAGGTTCTGCTTGATCCACCGGGTGGCCTCGATGAAGTCGACGCCGTAGTTGGCGTGCTCCTCGATGCCGGTCGCGAGGGCGAAGCAGTTGGGGTCGAAGATGATGTCCTCGGCGGGGAATCCCACCTCGTCGACCAGGATGTCGTAGGCGCGCTGGCAGATCTGCTTGCGGCGCTCGAGGTTGTCGGCCTGGCCGTCCTCGTCGAACGCCATCACCACGACGGCGGTGCCGTACTTGCGGCACAGGCGGGCCTGCTCGACGAACTTGTCGACACCCTCCTTCATGGAGATGGAGTTCACGATCGGCTTGCCCTGGAGGCACTTCAACCCGGTCTCGATGACCTCCCACTTCGAGGAGTCCACCATCACCGGCACCCGGCTGATGTCCGGCTCGCTCGCGACCAGCTTGAGGAAGCGATCCATCGCGGCGACACCGTCGATCATGCCCTCGTCCATGTTGACGTCGATCACCTGGGCGCCGCTCTCGACCTGCTGGACCGCGACCGTGAGCGCGGTGTCGTAGTCGCCGGCCTTGATCAGGTTCCGGAAGCGCGCCGATCCGGTGATGTTGGTGCGCTCACCGACGTTGACGAACAGCGAGTCGGCGTCGATGGTCAGCGGCTCGAGGCCGGCGAGCCTGGCGGCTGCGGCGCGCTCGCTCGGCACCCGGGGCTTCTTGCCGGCCACTGCCTGAGCGATGGCGTTGATGTGCGCCGGTGTCGTTCCGCAGCAGCCGCCGACCAGGTTGACCAGTCCGCTCTCGGCGAACTCGGAGATGATCGTGGCTGTCTCGGCGGCGGCCTCGTCGTACTCCCCGAACGCGTTGGGCAGGCCGGCGTTCGGGTAACAGGAGACGAACGTGTCCGCGATGCGGGCGAGCTCGGCCAGGTAGGGCCGCATCTCCTTGGCCCCCAGCGCGCAGTTCAGCCCGACCAGCAGCGGGCGGGCGTGCCGGACGGAGTTCCAGAACGCCTCGGTGGTCTGCCCCGAGAGGGTGCGCCCCGACGCGTCGGTGATCGTCCCAGAGATCACGATCGGCCACCGACGGCCCAGCTCCTCGAACACCGTCTCGACGGCGAAGATCGCGGCCTTCGCGTTGAGCGTGTCGAAGATCGTCTCGATGAAGATCAGGTCGGCTCCGCCGTCGAGGAGACCGCGGGTCGCGGTGGCGTAGGCCTCGACGAGCTGGTCGTAGGAGACGTTGCGCGCGGCCGGGTCGTTCACGTCCGGCGAGATGGATGCGGTCCGCGTGGTCGGGCCCAGGGCGCCGCCGACGTACCGGGGCTTTTCAGGGGTCGCGACCGCGTCGCACTCGCGACGAGCCAGCCGTGCGGACTCCAGGTTGAGCTCGTAGGCGAGCTCCTGCATGCCGTAGTCGGATAGCGAGATCGCGTTCGCGTTGAAGGTGTTGGTCTCGATGATGTCCGCGCCGGCGTCGAGGTACTCGCGGTGGATGCCGGCGATGATGTCGGGCTGGGTGAGGGTCAGCAGGTCGTTGTTGCCCTGCACGTCGGAGGGCCAGTCGGCGAACCGCTCACCGCGATAGCCGGCCTCGTCGGGGCGATCGCGCTGGATGGCGGTCCCCATCGCGCCGTCCACGACAAGGATCCGCTCCCGCAGCGCACGCGCGAGCTCGTCGGTGCAGTCGGGGCGGTGGGAGCTGGATTCCGGCACGATCTCTCCTTCCAGTACGGAAGGCGTCCTTGTGCATTGCCGAGCGTGGCGGGCCGATGACCCGTTGCAACGCCTCTCGGCTCCGTCCAGTCTACGCGGGCGGCCAGACGACGCGAGGCCGTTCCGGCGGCTGGACGGCTCCTGCCCACAGCCTAGGCTTGACCGTGTGATCGAGTTCGAGGACGTTCCCGACCTGGTGGAGCCGACGCTGGTGTGCGCCTTCGAGGGGTGGAACGACGCCGCGGGCGCGGCCACCGGAGTCATCGACCATCTCCTCGAGGTCTGGAGCGCTCGACTGATCGGGGCGATCGATCCCGACGACTTCTACGACTTCCAGGTCAACCGTCCGATGGTGTCCACCGATGACGCCGGGATGCGCAGCATCGTCTGGCCGAGCACCCAGCTGTACGTCGCCCGACCGCCGGACGCCCACCGTGACGTCGTGCTGGTCAGGGGCATCGAGCCGAACATGCGGTGGCGACAGTTCTGCGCGGAGCTGCTCGCGGCCGCCGATGATCTTGGCGTCGGGCTGGTCTGCACCCTGGGCGCGATGCTGGCCGAGATTCCGCACACCCGCCCCATCCAGGTGTCCGGGTCGGCCACCGAGCTCGATCTCGAGGACCGGCTCAAGCTCGAGCGGTCCAGCTACGAGGGGCCTACCGGCATCGTCGGCGTCGTGCAGGACGCGTGCGTTCGTCTCGACCTGCCGTCGGTCTCGTTCTGGGCGGCGGTGCCGCACTATCTCCCCCAACCACCGTGCCCGAAGGCCACCCTCGCCCTGATCGGCCAGGTCGAGGACCTCCTCCAGGTCAACGTCCCGCTCGGCGACCTGCCCGAGGACAGCCGGGCGTGGGAGCGCGGTGTCGCCGAGCTCACCGAGGAGGACGAGGACATCGCCGAATACGTCCGCAGCCTGGAGCAGGCGGCCGACGCCGCCGACCTGCCGGAGGCCAGCGGCGAGGCGATCGCCCGCGAGTTCGAGCGCTACCTCAAGCGCCGCGAGCGCGGCCCGGGCAGCTCTGACCGCTGACCGCGCGGCTTCTCAGAGGGCCAGCCCGAGCGCCGCGTCGAGCACCGTCGCCAGCCGTGCCGGGGACCCGTCGTCACTCGTGTCGCCGCCGAGGGTGGCGGTGACCCAGTCGTGCACACGGGCGACCGCACGCGGGGCGTCGAGGTCGTCGGCGAGCGCGGACAGCACGTCGGTGATCACCGGCTCGGCCGACGCCCCGGCTGGCGCGGTGAGGGCCTTGCGCCAGGTTGCCAGTCTGGCCTCGGCGTCGGTCAGGTCGGCAGCCGTCCACTCCCAGTCGGAGCGGTAGTGGTGTCCGAGGATGGCCAACCGGATCGCCATCGGGTCCACCCCCTCGCCGCGCAGCGTCGAGACCAGGACGAGGTTGCCACGGGACTTCGACATCTTCTCGCCGTCCAGGCCGACCATCCCGGCGTGCACGTAGGCGCGGGCGAACGGGCTGCCGTCGACGACCTGGGCCTCTGATGCACTCATCTCGTGGTGCGGGAAGACCAGGTCGCTGCCGCCGCCCTGCACGTCGACCGGTCCACCGAGGTGGGCCCGTGCGATCGCGGAGCACTCGACGTGCCACCCTGGCCGGCCACGTCCGAGGGCGGTGTCCCAGGCTGGCTCGCCGGGACGCTCCCCCTGCCAGAGCAGGCAGTCCAGCGCGTCCTGCTTGCCGGGTCGGTCGGGGTCACCGCCGCGATCCGCGAACACGGCGAGCATCTGGTCACGGTTCCAGCCGGAGACCGTGCCGAAGTCGGGGTCGGTCGCGACCCGGAAGTACAGGTCCTGGTCCACGGCATAGGCCGCACCCGCGGCGTCCAGCTCCTGGACCATGCTGACCACCAGCGGGATCGACTCGACGGCGCCGACGTACGCGTCGGGTGGGAGGACCCGCAGCGCCACCATGTCGTCGCGGAACAGCTGCGTCTCGCGCTCTGCCAGGGCCTCCCAGTCCTCGCCCGTGGCAGCCGCCCGCTCGAGCAAGGGGTCGTCGACATCGGTGACGTTCTGGACATAGCGGACGGGGTGGCCGGCGCTCCGCCAGGCCCGGTTGAGCAGGTCGAAGGCGACGTAGGTGGCGGCATGGCCCAGGTGGGTCGCGTCGTACGGCGTGATGCCGCAGACGTACATCCGCGCAGTGCCGGTCGGGACCACGTCGAGAAGGTCAGCGGTGTGCGACGAGCGCACCCGCAGCTGGGGTCCACGGATCCCGTCCGGAAGAGCCGGAACCTCGGGGCTGGGCCAGGCACGCATGCGCGACAGCGTAGCCAGCGTGCTCAGAACGGCGGCCACGGGATGGCAGGCCAGCCACCGACCGGCTCGGGGAGGCGACCGGTACGCAACAGCCGGTCGCACCGGCGGCGCATCGCACGGATCTCGGCGCCGGTGAGGTGCTCTGCGAGAGTCGCCGCGAGGTCGCGGTCCGCCAGCACCGCCCCGATGCCTGTCGTCTCCTCCGGTGCGAGCGGCTGGCCGGCCCATCCCCAGAGGACCGTCCGCAACTTGTCGTCGACATGGAAGCACACCCCGTGGTCGACGCCGTACCGGTGTCCGTCGGGCATCGCGAGCACGTGCCCGCCCTTGCGATCGGTGTTGTTCACGATCGCGTCGAAGACGGCCATCCTGCGTAGCGCCGAGCTGTTCTCATGCACCAGCGAGACCGGCTCGTCGTCGCTGCCCACGGCGTCGAGGACGTGCAGCATCCCGTCCGGGACGGCACCCGCCGGCACGACGTCCACCGGCTGCTGGTCGGGATCGGGCTCGCGCCACAGTTGGACCATCCCCCACCCGTGCGGCCCCTCACGGAGGGCGGTCGGGGGCACGACCTGCCAGCCGAGCGACTCCGAGACCAGCCAGGCGGCGTACTCGCGGTCCGCCAGGGTGCCCTCGGTGAAGTCCCAGAGGGGTCGCTCCCCCGCGACCGGCTTGTAGACCGCCCGGGGCCCGCCCGCTCCCAGGTCGCAGAGGAAGGTGTGGTTCGAGGCCGGCATCACTCTGCCGAGGAGGACCAGGTCCGCGCCGGACAGCAGATCGGCGGCGTTCACCGACTCCGCCGGAAGCCGTTCGCGCGAGGGCATAGGTGCCCGTCGGGGTCGATCGGTCCACCGCAGAACTGGCACTGCTCGCGACCCGCCGCGACCACCGAGGCGGTCCGGGTGGCGAACGCCCGCGCCATCGGGGCCGGCAGCCGGACGAGGAAGACCTCGTCGGGCTCGGGCTCGGCGAGGGGGAGCTCGAGGAGCTGCTCCTCATCGGTCTCGATGGGAACCTCGGCATCGGTGACCGGGAAGACCTCGATGACGACCCGTGCGTCCTCGGGGTCCCAGGACAGGGTGATGGTGCCGGCCCGGAACTCCTCCTCGATCGGCTGGTCGAGGGGCGCGGAGTCGACCAGCTCCGCGGGCGTCAGGGCCGGGATGATGGGAGGTCGCGACGGGTCACCCCCCGGGGCGCCCGCGCCCGGGTCGGCCTGCATGAGCTCGTCAAGCAGCTCGTCGACCCGTTCGCCCAGGATCTCGACCTGCTGCTTCTCCAGCGCGACACTGGTCAACCGGGTTCCCGCGCGGGCCTGGAGGAAGAAGGTGCGCTGCCCCGGCGGGCCGACCGTGCCCGCCACGAACCTGTCGGGCGGGTCATAGCTGTGGATCACCGGCGGCATGGAGATGAGCCTACGAGGTGTGCTCGCCGGTTCCCGTGCCGCCACCGAGCGCCGCGTCGGCTCGGGGACGGTGCCGGCCGCGACTGTGACCACGTGGTGCGGGCCTGAGGTGCTCGAGCGAGCCCGAGGTGGAGTTCATCGTCAGCACGAACGTGCGTCCGGACGTGTAGCGGACCACCGACAGGCTCGCGGGGTCGACGACGATCCGCTGGAACTGGTCGAGGTGCATGCCCAGCGCATCGGCCAGCACCGCCTTGATCACGTCACCGTGGGATACCGCGAGCCACACCGCGCCGTCGCCATGCTCGGCGGCGACGGCAGTGTCACGGTCCCGGATCGCGGCGATCGCACGCGCGGACACCTCAGGCAGCGACTCGCCGCCGGGGAACCGCGCCGCCGACGGCTGCCCCTGCACGACCTTCCACAGCGGCTTGCGGGCCAGCTCGGACAGCTTCTGAGCCGTCCACTCGCCGTAGTCACACTCGGTGAGCCGCTTGTCCGGCCGCACCCGCAGGCCGCGGTCGCCTACGAGCAGCCGCGCAGTCTCCCGGCAGCGCTCCAGCGGGCTGGTGACGACGGTGGCCAGCGGCAGCCCCGCGAGGCGGTCGGCGGCCGCGCGCGCCTGATCGCGCCCGCGTTCGTCGAGCCGTACGCCCGGGGTCCGGCCGGCGAGCAGGCCCGTCGCGTTCGCCTCGGTGCGTCCGTGCCGCGCCAGGATCACGATCGACATGCGGTGAGCCTACGCAGGCGGACGCGGTTCGGCTCCTACCGTGGGGTCCGATGATCGTGGACAACGCCCTCTACCGGCAGGGGCGACGGGTCGACTCCGGCCTGTCGACGGAGGATCTCGCCGGCGTGCGCGCCCAGGCCGTCGAAGCCGACGACTTCGTGTGGGTGGGGCTGTTCGAGCCCACCGAGGCGGAGCTCGAGGCCGTCGCGGACCTCTACGACCTGCATCCGTTGGCCGTCGAGGACGCCTTGCGCGCTCACCAGCGCCCCAAGCTCGAGCGCTACGACGAGTCGATCTTCCTCACGGTCAAGACGCTGTGGTACGTCGACGCCGACGACCAGGTCGAGACCGGCGAGGTGAACATATTCGTCGGACCTCGCTTCGTGATCACGGTGCGGCACGGCGAGGGCAGCGCCCTGCACGAGGCGAGGGTGACCCTCGAGCGCACCGAGAACGTCCTCGCGCACGGTCCCTCCGCGGTGATCTACGCCGTGTGCGACACGATCGTGGACCGCTACGAGGACGTCGCCGCCTCCCTCGTCGAGGACGTGGACGAGGTGGAGGCATCGGTCTTCTCCACCGATCGGACCAAGGACGCCGAGCGGATCTACGTCCTCAAGCGCGAGCTGGCCGAGATGCGCCGCGCGGTGATGCCCCTGCGTGACCCGATCAACCGCTTCATCTCCGGCACAGTCCGTGGCGTCGACCCGGCCGCAGGGCCGTACTTCCGCGATGTCGGCGACCACCTCGCCCGCGTGGCGGACACGATCGAGTCGCTCGACTCCCTGCTGTCGTCGGCCTTCGACGCCCACATCGCGCAGATCTCCATCCAGCAGAACGACGACATGCGGAAGATCTCCGCCGCCGTGGGACTGGTGGCGGGGCCGACCCTGATCGCCGGCATCTACGGCATGAACTTCGACAGGATGCCCGAGCTGCACTGGCCGCTCGGCTATGCCTACGCCCTGATCCTGATGGCGACGAGCTCACTGACCGTGTGGATCATCTGCAAGCGCGCCGGTTGGCTGTAGTCGGGCTCAGGTCGCGGACATCACGCCGGTGGCGAGCAGCACGATCACGACGAGGCCCAGCGCCACCCGGTAGGGCACGAACTTCCCGATGCTGTGGTGCGCGACGAACCTCAGCAGCCACGCGATCGACGCGTAGGCCACGACGAAGCTGACCACCGTGCCCACGAGCAGCTGGCCGGCCACGATGTTGCCACTGAGGGCGTCCTTGAGCTCGAAGAGCCCGGCCGCGATCAACGCCGGGATGGACAGGAAGAAACTGAGTCTGGTCGCGGTCACACGATCGAGGTCGCGCAGCAGCCCGGCGGAGATGGTGGCACCGGAGCGGGACACCCCCGGCACCAGCGCGATGCACTGCACCACGCCCACCACCAGAGCATCGCGCATGTTGAGCTCGGGCTCGTGGCGTCGCTGGCGACCCATCCGCTCGGCGTACAGCATCACCGCGCTCCAGAGGATCAGTGCGACGGCCACCACCCACAGCGAGCGCAGGTCGTTGGTGATGAAGTCCTTGAACACCAGTCCAACGATGCCGATCGGGATGGTGCCGACGATGACGTACCAGCCCATCCGGTGGTCGAGAGTGCCGCGGTACTCCGCCTGGACGAGTCCCCGCAGCCACGCCACCGCGATCCGCCAGATGTCCTTGGCGAAGAACAGGATCACCGCGGCGATGGCGCCCATCTGGATCACCGCGGTGTAGCCGGTCACGTCCTTGGCCGCCACGTCGAGGCCGAGCCACTTCTCGACGATGGTCAGGTGGCCGGTGCTCGAGACGGGCAGGAACTCGGTGAGTCCCTCCACGATCCCGAGGATGACGGCGTCCAGGTAGTTCATGGCCGCGAAGCCTACGGGCCCGTGGGCGGCGTGCCGGACCCGACGCCCCGACGGGCACTGGATAACGTGTGCCCATGCAGCAACGGCTCCTGGGCCACACCGGGCTGAAGGTCTCCCGGCTGGGTCTGGGCACGATGACGTGGGGACGCGACACCGACGAGCACGAGGCACGCGACCAGTTGCGCGCGTTCGTCGAGGCCGGCGGCAACCTGGTCGACACCGCAGCCGGCTACACCGAGGGCGACTCCGAGCGCCTGATCGGCAGCCTCATCGGCGACATCGTCCACCGGGACGAGGTCGTGATCGCCACCAAGGCCGGCATCGGCCGGCGCAGCGGTGGCACGCGGGTCACCAACGCGTCTCGGGGATTCCTGATCAGCAGCCTCGACCAGTCCCTGCACCGCCTGGGTGTCGACCACGTCGACCTCTGGCAGGTGCACACCTGGGTGGACGACGCGCCGCTCGAGGAGACCCTTGGCGCGCTCGACTACGCGGTGAGCACCGGGCGTGCGGCGTACGTCGGGATCTCGAACTACACAGGCTGGCAGACCGCCCAGGCGGCGACCTGGCAGCGGGCGGTCCCCGGCCGTGCGCGGCTCGCCTCTACCCAGATGGAGTACTCCCTGCTCAACCGGAGCATCGAGGCCGAGGTGCTCCCGGCTGCGCAGGCGCTCGGGCTGGGCGTGCTGCCCTGGTCGCCGCTGGGTCGTGGCGTGCTGACCGGCAAGTACCGCGGCGGGGTCCCGGCCGACTCCCGGGCGGCCTCGCCGCACTTCGCGTCCTTCGTCACCAACGTGCTCGGCGAACGATCCGAGCGGATCGTGGAGGCCGTCGTCCGAGCCGCCGAGGGGTTGGACTGGACCCCGCTGGAGGTAGCGCTCGCCTGGGTCAGGGACCGTCCCGGAGTCACCGCCCCGATCGTCGGTGCGCGCACCGCAGCACAGTTGAAGGCATCCCTGCTCGTGGAGGAGTGCGAGCTGCCGACCGAGCTGGTGGCGGCCCTGGACGACGTCTCGGGGACGCCCAGATGAGCTCGGCGAAGGAGCGCAACCTGCAGCGTCGGGCCCTGCGGCCCGGCGTCGAGTACGAGTTCGACCAGATCACCCTGGGTCCCGAGCTGTCCCGCAACGTGGTGACCCGGCTGCTCGTGGACCGGGCCGAGCACGGCGGCTGGGAGCTCGACCGCCTGAGGCTGGCCCCCGACGGCACCCGACGGGTCGTCCTGCGCCGTAGGGTCATCCGGCAGCGGCAGCTGTTCTACGCGATCTAGTCAGGACAGCCACGGCTCACGCAGCAATGCTTCGGCGAGGGGAGCGCGTGACCCTCAGATCTTCCCGAGGAACCGGTCGAAGACCCGGGCGCCGAACTCGAGGGCGTCCACCGGCACCCGCTCGTCGACCCCGTGGAACAGGGCGGTGAAGTCGAGGTCGGCGGGCAGGCGGAGCGGGGTGAACCCGAACGACTTCATCCCGATTCCGGTCCAGTACTTGGCGTCCGTGCCGCCGCTCATCAGGTACGGCGCGACCAGCGCGTCAGGGTCCTCGTCGAGGATCGACGCGGTGATCGCGTCGGCCACGGCGCCGTCGTACGACGTCTCCAGACCGGGCATCCGGACCTCGTGGTCGATCGTGACGTCAGGTCCGGCGAGCTCGGCGAGGGTGGCGAAGAACTCGTCTTCGTAACCCGGCAGGAAGCGTCCATCGACCCAGCCGTTCGCCTCCCCGGGCACGACGTTCACCTTGTACCCCGCTTCGAGGCGGGTCGGGTTGGTCGTGTTGCGGATGACGGCTCCGAGCATCCTCGCCGCCGAGCCGAACTCCTCGACGAGCCGTTCGGCATTCTCAGGTGTGGCCTCCGTGCCGGCGAGCTCGGCGACCGAGGCGAGCAGTACCTGCATCGTCGGGGTCAGCCGCACCGGCCACTGGTGCTGTCCGATCCGTGCCACCGCGCCCGCGAGGGTCGAGACGGCGTTGTCGGGGTGCACCATCGACCCGTGGCCGGCGTGACCACGGGCCGTGAGGCGCATCCAGGCCATCCCCTTCTCGGCCGCCTCGATCAGGTACAGCCGTCGTCCACGCACGGTCGTGCTGAAGCCGCCGACCTCCCCCACCGCACTCGTACAGCCGTCGAAGTGCGCGCGTTGGTGCTCGACGAGCCAGCCGGCGCCCTTCGCTCCCCCCGCCTCCTCGTCGGCGGTGAAGCAGAGCACCAGCGGACGGGCGGGAACCGCGCCGGCGCGCGCACGGGCGCGCACTGTCGAGAGCAGCATCGCGTCGAAGTCCTTCATGTCGACGGCACCGCGGCCCCAGATCTGCCCGTCGACGACCTCGCCGGAGAACGGGTCGTGGGTCCAGTCCGAGGCCTGGGCCGGGACGACGTCGAGGTGCCCGTGCAGCAGCATCGGCTCGCCGGTCTCACCACCCCAGTGGGCGACCACGGAGGTGCGGCCCGGCTCCGACTCATACAGGCGCGGCTCGATGCCGACGTCGTCGAGGAGCTGCGCGACGTGCTCGGCGGCCTTCCGCTCGCCCGGTCCGGCCGCGTCGCCGTAGTTGCTGGTGTCGATCCGGATCAGGTCACGACAGATCTCGACGACCTCGGCGGCCGGGTCGTGGGCACGGTCATCGGGGGCGGTGGCGCTCATCGGTCCACGGTAACGGTCCGTCACCCGAGGACCGAGTGCGTCGTTGGAGAAGTCATGCCCCCACGTCGTGTCGCGCTCGCGGCTGCCTGCCTGCTCTCCTCCGCAGCACTGGTGGTCGCGGCACTCCCCCAAGCCACCGCTGCCGAGCAGGACGGGCCCGGCTACCGGGTGCACGACTACGCCGACGGCCAGGCGATGAGCATCCTCCCGCCCGGCGAGAACGGTCTGGTCAACGCCACGGACCTGCTCACCTTCGAGACCATGAAGAAGCGACCGCCGTACAGCGACGACCAGCTGTCGAAGTACGCGAACCTGCTCTACGGCTACCACTCGCTGACGGACGGCACGCTGGGCCGCTACTACGACGACGAGTCGTTCGGGGTACGGCCCGGGGACGTGACGCGCACGGAGAAGCCCGAGACGGGCGTCACCGTCTACCGCGATCAGCACGACGTCCCGCACATCTACGGGTCCACCGATGCGGCGGCGGCGTTCGGCGCCGGCTACACCCAGGCCGAGGATCGACTCTTCCTCATGGACGTGCTGCGCCACTATGGAGAGGGCACCCTTGCCTCCTTCCTCGGCAGCAGCTGCGAGTTCGAGCAGATGGACCACGACGAGCTGCTCCTCGCGCCCTACACCAAGGCACGGGCCGAGAAGCAGATCCAGGCCATGGCGGCCTCCCACGGCACCACTGGCCGGCGCGCGAAGACGATGCTGGACAACTACGTCGCCGGGGTGAACGCCTACATCTCCAAAGCGACGCTCGACCCCAGCCTTCTGCCGGCGGACTACGGTGCTGCCGTCGGGCTGCCGCAGAAGTGGTCGACGTACGACGTGGTCGCGATCGCCGGTCTCATCGGCGGCATCTTCGGTCGGGGCGGCGGGGCGGAGATGGCCGACGCCAACCTGCTGGAGTACCTCCAGCACCGGTACGGCGACCACAGGGGCGCCCGGATGTACCGCGAGATCAACCACCAGGACGACCCGTCCGCTCCGACGACCGTCACGGATCGGGTGTTCCGCTACGACCTGCCGACGGCTGCGGTGCACCGCTCGTTGACCGCCCTGCCGGACTACCGCAAGGCGCTGACCGGCGGACCTGTCTCGACGTCGCCGTCCTGCACCAGTGCCGCGCCCAGTGCCCCGACGCTGAGCGCGAAGGCGACGCGGGCCGAGAAGGCGCAGGTGCTGGCGAGCAACATCGTGCACGCCCTGGACGCGATGCCCCAGCACATGAGCAACGCTCTGGTCGTCAACGGCAGCCACACCCGCTCCGGCCACCCGATCGCCGTGTTCGGACCACAGGTGTCCTACTTCGCCCCGGAGATCTTGTCGTTGGAGGAGATCCAGTCGCCGCACTACTCCGCCGAGGGTGCGTCCTTCCCTGGTACCGGACTCGTTGAGCTGGGTCGCGGCCGAGACTATGCGTGGTCGGCCACGTCCGCCGGCAGCGATGTCATCGACCAGCGGGTCGAGAAGGTCTGCAACCCGACGGGCGGCGCGCCGGCGGCCCAGGGCACGTTCTACCTCTACAAGGGTCGTTGCCGTGCGATGGTCCACGAGACCTACTCCGAGACCGCGGTCCCGAAGCCAGGCGGGATCGGTGCCCCGGTGACGCTGCGACACGACATCTACCGCACCCGGCACGGCGTCGTGCAGGGCTGGACGACGGTGCGCGGCAAGCCGGTCGCGATCGTCAACCAGCGGTCGACGTACAACCACGACATCGACTCGGTGATCGGCTTCCTCCAGTACGGCGAGCCGGGGTACGTCCACGACGTCCACTCCTGGATGCGGGCCGCGAGCCACATCAACTACACGTTCAACTGGTTCTACGTGGACAACCGGGACACCGGCTACTTCGTGAGCGGCGCCGACCCGAGGCGCAATCCCCATGCGGACACGTCATTGCCCACCTGGGGCACGGGTGCGGCGGAGTGGCGAGGCTTTCTGCGCCCGCGCGAGCACGTTCACGAGGTCGACCCGAAGCAGGGCTTTTTCGTCAGCTGGAACAACAAGCCGGCTCCCGGGCAGGCCGACGATGGTGGCTACGCCTATGGTCAGACCTATCGGTCCGTGCTGCTGGTCAAGCAGCTGAGGAAGCAGCTACGACGCACCCACGACAAGGTGACGCGCGCCGACGTCGTCAAGGCGATGGAGACGGCCGCGAGCCAGGATCTCGACGGGGTCGAGGTGATGCCGTTGCTGCTGAAATACGTGCACGGACACCACCACACGGTCGGAGTGGCGAGCATGCTCCATCAGCTGAGGTCCTGGGCGACCGCCGGGGCGCATCGGCTCAAGGCACACGCCGGTGACGCCGAGTACGCCCACCACGCTGCGATCGCGATCAGCGACGAGCTGATGCCAGACCTGATCACGCGGCTCTACGGTCGCATCCTGGGCGGCCAGGGCACAGGTGGGGTCGCCTCCACCGGGGGCGCCACCGTCAACGGGTTCGCCACGGTCCCGATGCAGTGGGTGAACACCCCCAACTCGGGCGGGTCGCACCTCGGCTCGGCGTACGACGGCGGCTTCGAGGGCTATGTCATGTCGACCCTCCAGCAGCTGCTCGGCAGGCATCCGCGGGACGGCTTCAGCGCGGTGCTGCGCAGGCATGAGTGCGACGGCGGCGCCTCGACCTGTCGGCGTGCGGTCGAGGGAGCCCTGAACGAGGCGTACCAGGCGCTGGTCAAGGCCAACGGCACCACGGATGTGAGCGCCTGGAGCGCGTCCTCCGAGTCTGCGGCGGCCAAGGAGAGCATGCCGGTGCACGACTCGATCGCCTTCCGTGCGCTCGGCATCGTGGGCCAGCCGAACATCGACTGGCAGAACCGGCCGACCTTCCAGCAGGTGGTGGAGTTCCCCCGGCACCGTGCACGCTGATGGCTGCTCCCGGCATGTGATTCCGGTCGCGTTCCCCGCGAGGACCCGGCCGCTCGACGTGACCGCGGTTACGGAATTCGCGGCCTCGACTTGAGCCGCGCCGGGACCGCATGGCTCACTGGTGCGCAGTCTGCTTGCAAAAGTTAGCAGATTGCGAGCAGAAGGAGTCATCCGATGTCCAGACGTCATCGCGGCCTGCGCGCCGTGGGCCGCACGGTGGCTGGAGTGCCGCTCGTCGTCGGGCTTGGCCTGTTGCTGCCGGCCCACGCCGCGGCCCACGCGGGCACCACTATCCCGCCGTTCCGCACCGTCGCCGGCGACGTGCTGCGCCCGAACCCGGCGCGGTGGGTGCTCCCCACCGAGGGCTACCACCTGACCGGCCGCTTCGGTGATGTCAGCGGCCTCTGGCACACCGTGCACACCGGGCTCGACTTCGCCGCGCCCTACGGCACCCCGATCCGCGCGGTCTCGGGCGGCGTGATCGTGTCGACGGCGTACGACGGCTCATACGGCAACAAGACCGTCGAGCGGCTGCCGGACGGGACCGACCTCTGGTACGCCCACCAGAGTGCGTTCGCGGTGCAGCCCGGCACTCAGGTCGTCCCCGGTCAGCTGATCGGATACATCGGCACGACCGGCAACACCACCGGCCCCCATGTGCACCTCGAGGTCCGTCCGGACGGCGGCGCGCCCATCGATCCGTTCACCGCGCTCGAGGCCCACGGCCTGCACCCCTGAGGGGTCCCGGGCGCTCAGGGCAGCAGCACGAGCCGTCGTCCCGCCAGATCGCCTGCCTCGATCCGTCGATGTGCCGTCTGTGCCGCCGAGAGCGGCAGGACGTCCTCGATGCGGGCACTGATCCGTCCCTCGGGAAGAAGGGTGTTGATCGCGTCGGCCGCCGCCGAGAGGTCGTCGACGCCTGCGTTGCTGATCGCGAACCCGACCAGCCGGCCGTCGCGGGTGTAGAGATCCCCCACCGGAAGCGCAGGGCGGGCATCCATGCCGGCGGCGAGAACGATCCGGCCCCCGTGCGCGAGCATCGCGACGGCGGCGTCGAGGTCGTGGTGCCCGGAGGTGTCCCAGTGGACGTCGACGCCGGCCGGTGCGAGCGCGCGGACCTGGTCGGTCAGGTCCGCGGCACGGTAGTCCACTACCGCGTCCGCCCCGGCGGCCCGGCAGTGGTCGAAGTCTCGGGGCCGTGCGCTGGCGAGCACCCGGGCGCCTGCCGCCGCCGCGAGCTCGATCGCGGCGGTTCCCACGTTGCCGGCTCCGCCACCGACGAGCACGGTCTCCCCCACCCTGGTGGCTGCCTCTCGGAAGAGGCCGAGGTGCGCTGTCGCCGCCGGATGGACGACGGCCACTGCGGTGACCGGGTCCACCCCGTCGGGCAGCCGGTAGAGCCGATCCACGGCGACCACCGCGTACTGCGAGGCCGCGCCCTGCCGGCCGTCGTGACCCAGGCTGTTGGACCAGACCCGCTGCCCCACCGCGAAGGCGTCGACGCCGGCGCCGCGGTCGACGACGGTGCCGACCAGGTCGCGTCCGATCACGAACGGGAACGGGGTCGGCGTTGGGTAGGCCCCCGAGCGAACGAACGTGTCGACGTGGTTCACCGACACCGCCTCGACCGCCACCAGGACGTCCGTCGGCCCGGGGCGTGGCACCGGCAGCTCGCCGTACCGGATGTGGTCGGCAGGGCCGAGCTCCTCGATGTAGGCCGCTGCCATCGTCGGGGGGACGAGAGGTGCCATGTGGCCAGTATCGCGGCTACAACCGGAAGGTCTGCCCGCCGTCGACCGCCAGCACCTGGCCAGTCACCCAGGACGCGTCGTCGGAGAGCAGGAACTTCGCTGCGCCGAGCATGTCGGTAGGTGTCCCGAGGCGCTTGAGAGCGAGCCCCTTCACCAGCTCCTTGGCGGCCTCGCCGGCCTGGATCCGGGTGGCCTCGGTGTCCGTGGGGCCCGGTGCGATCGCGTTGACGCGGATGTTCATCCCGCCGAGCTCGTGGGCCAGCTGCTGGGTGAGCCCGTTGATGCCCACCTTCGCCAGGCCGTAGAACCCCGAGTAGAGGTAGGCCGCGGTGCTGGACTGGTTGACGATCGAGCCGCCGCCCCGCTGCTGGAGGTGCGGATACACGGCGCGGGTCATCAACAGGGCGCCGTTGAGGTTCACCGCCATGAACTGCTGGTAGTAGTCCCAGTCGACGCTGATCAGCAGGTCGAACTTCATCGCGCCATAGATCGCGGCGTTGTTGATGAGCCCGTCGATGCCGCCGTACGTCGAGACCGCGGCGATGGCCAGTGCGGCCGTGGACTCCGGCGACGACACGTCGACGGTCACGAACGACGCCTCTCCGCCGTCGGCGCGGATCTTCTCGGCGACCTGCTCCCCGAGCTCGGCGTTGAGGTCGGCGACGATGACCGACGCCCCTTCGGCGGCCAGCCCCCGGGCATAGACCTCGCCGATTCCCTGGGCGGCGCCGGTGATGATGATGACCTTGTCCTGGAAGCGCATCCGCATTCTCTCCTCGTCCGTTGGAGTGGTCCGGCCGGTCAGGCGGGCTCGGCGATGGTCTTCGTCTCGAGGTACTCCTCGAATCCGGCGACGCCCATCTCGCGGCCGAGACCGGAGTGCTTGTAGCCGCCGAACGGCACGTCGGGGCTGAACCACACCCCGCCGTTGACGGCCATCGTCCCGGTCCTGATCCGTGCTGCCACCGCCCGCGCGCGCACGGGATCGGCGGAGTCCACCGAGCCCGAGAGGCCGTAGGCGGAGTCATTGGCGATCCGGACGGCATCGTCGTCCCCGTCGTGCGGGATCACCACGAGCACCGGCCCGAAGATCTCCTCCTGGGCCAGCCGGGAGGAGTTGTCCAGCCCCGCGACCACCGTGGGCTCGACCCACCAGCCGTCGCGCTCGATCACGTGACCGCCGGTGGCGAACGTGCCGCCCTCCTCCTCCGCCAGGCGCAGATAGGAGGCGACCCGGTCGCGCTGCACCTGCGAGATCACCGGGCCACAGACAGCGCCGGGATCGGACGGGTCCTTGACTCCGATCGACTCCATCGTCGCCGCGGCGGAGCGCACCGCCTCATCGTACCGATCGCGGGGGACGACCAGCCTGGTGGTCAGCGCACAGCCCTGCCCGGCGTGGATGCACGCCGCGAACGCGGTCGCCGCTGCCGCGGCGGCGACGTCCGCATCGTCGAGCACGATCGCCGCCGACTTGCCGCCGAGCTCGAGGAACACCCGCTTCAGCGTGGTCGCTGCCGCGGCCATGATCGCCTTGCCGGTCGCTGTCGAGCCGGTGAAGGAGACCATGTCCACGCGGGGGTCCGTGGTCAGCATCGCGGCGACGTCGTTGCTGTGCGGCGTCACCACGTTGAACACGCCTGCGGGGATGTCGGTGCGCTCGGCCACCAGCCGGCCGAGCTCGCAGGCCACCCACGGCGTGTCCGGCGCCGGCTTCAGCACGACCGTGCACCCCGCCGCCAGGGCAGGACCGACCTTGGCCAGATTGATCTGGGTCGGCACGTTCCACGGTGTGATGGCAGCGACGACGCCCACCGGCTCGCGTCGTACCGTGCGACGCGAGGCGATTCCCATCGGCGACGCGGTCCCCAGGTCGGACTCGAACGCATAGCCTGCAGCGAGGTCGGTCACCCATCTCAGGCCCTCGACGGGTACGTCGAAGCCCGCCGCGCCCATCATGAACGCCGGCATCCCCACCTCGGCCGTGGTGAGCGCGCGGAACGACTCGGCGTGGTCGAGCAGCGCCTGGCGGAGCTGGCGCAGGCAGCGGACCCGCAGCTCGCGGTCCGTGCACCACGACGATTCGTCGAATGCGCGACGTGCCGCCGCGATCGCCGTATCGACGTCGGAGCGGCTGGCGTCTGGGGCGCGCCCGATCTCGGTGCCGTCAGCCGGATTGTGGATCGGAAACGTCGCAGCGTCGCTCGCGCCGACGAGCTTGCCATCGACCAGCATCTGCGGCACCGGGGTGTCCAGCGTCATCGTGCACCACCGGACGTGGCGGGCTGATCAGTGTGCAGACCTGCGTCGACGGGCGGCGGCCACACGGTCGAGGGCAGGTCGGCCAGCCGGTAGTGGCCGGGCAGGTCCATGCCGTTCTGCGCCATCCGGTCGAGTAGGCCCTGGGGTGCATTCCCCGAGCCCGCGAGGGCGAGGAAGGTGTGTGCCGTCGAGCCGAGGTCGAACCAGTCGCGCTGCCAGCCGATCGAGACGCCGGTGCGGGCGTCTGGGTCGTCCACGAGCCCGAACCAGCTCCCACCGATGCCGAGGATCTCGTACTCGTGGCCGGTGGCGTCGTCGACGATGCCGGCACGCTGCCGCCAGAAGCCGACGACCATGCCGTTGCTCTCGTCCATCACGGTGGCGACGTAGTCGTAGTGCCAGCCGTCGAGTCCGTCCATCTCGGTGCCGAGGGCGCGCTCCCGGATCTCCTCACGGCCCACGGCCATGAAGTGCTCGTCGGGGGTGTACATCCATCCGTAGGTCGCGTCCAGGGAGTAGCGATCGGCGAGCAGTGCCCAGTCGTTGCGCTGCTCCGCCTCACGGTTGGCGTTCAGCCAGTCCTCCCAGAACGCCTCCATCCGGGCGCGGTCGAGGGTCACGGCTTCTGTCATCGGTCCTCCATGGTCAGGGCCATTGCAGGGCAGTACTTGACCGCGCGCTCCACCTGGGCGCGCTGGTCGTCGGACGGATGCTCGTCGAGGACGACGACGTTGTCGGCAACCTCGTCGAAGCCGAACACACCCGGCGCCTCGGGCTGGCACATCTGATGGGCCTGGCACAGATCCCGGTCGGCGCGCACGCGCAGCCCGGCCGGGGCGTCGATCGGGGTCGCCTCCCCCGCCGCCGGGTGCGGTCCGCTTCGCCCGCCAGTGGTACGCCGGCGGTAGGCGACCCGGCAGGGCTGCTCCAGTTGGATCACCATCTTGGAGGTGTCGTCACGGTAGGACTCCGACGGCTGCACCATCGCGAACTCGAAGTCGCGCAGCAGCACCGAGAAGATCGCCTTGAGCTGCATCATCGCGAAGGCGTTTCCCACACAGCGGTGTCGGCCGGCACCGAACGGGATCCACGTCCATCGGTTGGCCAGGTCCTCCTGGCGGGGGTCGAGGTAGCGCGCCGGGTCGAAGCGCTCCGGGTCGGGGAAGTCCTCGGGTATCCGGTTCGACACCCGGGGTGTGGCACCGACCATGGCGCCGGCGGGCACGGTGTGGCCGCCGATCTCGATGTCCTGCTGGGCCACCCGCAGCAACAGCACCAGCGGCGGGTGCAGGCGCAGCGTCTCCTTCAGCGCCGCCTCCAGCCGCGGGATCGAGCGGAGTGCCTGGAACGACACTTCGACGGACCCGGTTCCGTCGGGATCGGCGTAGAGCTCGTCGAGTTCGGCGGTGATGCCGGCCAGCACGTCGGGGTGGCGGAGCAGCTCGATCAGCGTCCAGGCCGCGGTCCCCGAGCTCGTGTGGTGTCCCGCGAACATCATCGAGATGAACATGCCGGTGATCTCGTCCGCGCTGAAGTGCTGGCTGCCGTCCGGATTCCTCAGCGCCATCAACACATCGAGCAGGTCCCGCTCGTCTTTGGGCAGGCCACCCTCGATCGTCGCCCCCTCCGCGAGCCGCCGGTCCATGATGCCCTGCACCAGTGCGACCAGGGCCAGCCTTGCGGCGTCGCGCTTGTGGAAGCTGTCGATGTCGGCGTAGGGGTCGACGAACGCGATCGCGTCGGTGCCCCGCTCGAGGTCGTGGTAGAGCCGGGCGAAGCTGCCGTCGAGCTCCTCCCGGAACCGCTGGCCGATGAGACAGGCCGAGGTGGTGTAGATGGTCAGCTCGGCGAAGAAGTCCAGCAGGTCGATCTCGCGCCATCCGTCGGCGGAGTCTCCCCAGTCGGCGACCATCCGGCGGATCTCGCGTTCGATCGTGGTCGCGTGACCGCGCATCATCTCGCCGCGGAGCGCCTGGTTCTTCAGCGCCTCCTTACGCTTCTCCGGCGTGGTGTCGAAGACGACGCCCTTGCCGAAGATCGGTGTCATGAAGGGGTACGCCGCCGCCTGGTCGAGGATCTCGTCGGGCGCCCGGAAGAAGACCTCGTTCACCTCTGCGCCGCTGACCAGCACGACGTCCTTGTCAGCGAGACGGAACCTGCCCACGTCGCCGCACTCCTGCCGGACCCGGGTGAGCAGCCCGATCGGATCGTGGCGAAGGTCCTCCAGATGGCCGTGCTCGTGCTCGGGGAACCGGCTGGAGACCTCCGGGATCCCGGCGAGGCCGGTGGAACGGTCCCTCACGTCTGTCATGGCGTCTCCTCGGTCGGGGTGAGATCTGGTTCGGGGTTGACCTCGACGAGCGGGATCGTGGTCCCCCTCGGCAGGTCGAGGACGTAGGCGATCACGTCGGCGACCGCGCCCGGCTTCATGAAGTGTCCGTTGCGGGTGAGCCCGAAGCGGCTCCAGCCGTCGAGGACCATGGCCGTGTCCGCTGTGCTCCAGTCCATGCCCATGCCGGTCATCGTGGGACCGGGCCGCACCACCGAGACGCGTACGCCGGTGCCCTCCAGCTCGAGCCTCAGCGACCGGGCCAGGCCTTCCACGGCCCACTTGCCGGTGGCGTAGGACGACATGAACGGACGGACGGTGTCGACGACGTCGGAAGACACCAGCAGGACGTCCCCACGACGCCGCTCGACCATTGCCGGCACGAATGCCCGCACCAACCGGTGCACGCCCAGCACGTTGACGTCGATCTCCCCCGCGAACTCGGCGGTGTCGACCTCGTGCACGCGGCCGGGGACGAGTCGCGCAGCGCTCGAGACCACCGCCTCCACGTCTCCGAGGTCGGCGGTCACCTTGGCGGCGAACGCCGCGACGGACTCGGCGTCCGTCACGTCGAGCGCATGCGCGACCGCCGTACCGCCGGCGTATCGGATCTGATCGACGACCTGCTCGCACTCGGTGGTCCGGCGCGCCCCGAGCGCGACCGGGAATCCGCGTGCCGCCAGGGCGACGGCAGTGGCCGACCCGATGCCCGAGGACGCGCCCGCGACCACGGTGGGGCGCCGGTCCGGCTGTGGGAGCCGTCGACTCATCGCGGCACCACCGAGATCGGCAGCTCGGCGAAGCCGCGGACGTTGGTCGAGTGCACCCGAACGGCTCGGTCGGCGTGGACATCGAAGGAGGAGAACCGACGGACAAACTCGGCGAGCACGACGCGCGCCTCGAGGCGGGCAAGGTTGGCGCCGAGGCAGTAGTGCTTGCCGGCGCCGAAGCTGAGGATCTGGGACAGCTCGTCGCGGTCGCGGCGCACGTCGTAGCGGTTCGGGTCGGTGAACACGCGCTCGTCTCGGTTGGCCGAGCCCACCAGCAGCAGCACCTTCGCTCCCCGGGGCGCCACCCGCCCGTGCAGCGACACGTCGGCACGCAGGTGCCGGGCCAGCATCTGGCTGGAGGTGTCGTGACGCAGCGTCTCCTCCACCCATGGCACGACCATTCCTGCGGTGCCCGCGGTCGGGTCCGCGAAGACGTCACGCACCTGGTCCGGGCGGGACCCGAGGTGGAAGAGCGCGTTGCCCAGCAGCTTGGTCGTCGTCTCGTTGCCCGCCACCACCATGAGGAACAGGAACGCAATGATCTCGTCATCGTCCAGCCGGTCGCCGTCCAGCTCGGCGGCCAGCAGCGCCGAGGTCAGGTCGTCGGTCGGCTGCCTGCGCCGCTGCGCGATCATGTCGGCGTAGTAGCCGACGAGCTCCAGCGAGGCAGCCATCCCTGCCGGGGGCACATCCTGGAGGCCGTCCTCACGGTGCACGACGAGGTCGGCGAGCCGGCGCACCTCGGCACGGTCCGCCGGCGGCACGCCCATCATCTGCGAGATCACGTCCATCGGGAGGAGACCGGCAAGCTGGCTGATCCACTCCAGGTCGATGTCCTGTGCGAGAGCGGCGTCGAGGTAGGTCTCGGTGAGCCGCTGGATCTCCGGTTCCAGCTCGCGGACCCGGCGTGGGGTGAAGGCACGCGACACCAGTTTGCGCAGCCGGATCTGCCGGGGCGGATCCATCGCGAGGAACGACATCACCTTGTGCGCGTCGGGCGTCCAGGCGCTCTTGTCGATGGAGACACCCATCGCGTTGGAGAACACCTCGTCGTTTCGCAGAGCGGCTCCGACGTCCTCGTGGCGGGAGATCACCCATAGGTCGTACGCCGCGCTGTGGTGGAACGGGTCCTCGGTCCGTAGTCGCGCATAGACCGGATAGGGATCCTCATGGAGGTGGTAGTCGTAGGGGTCGAAGACCAGCGGTGCGGAGGTTGCTGCGGTCGGCATGCTCAGTTGCCCCTCATGATCACTGCCACGACCGCGTCGAGGCGATCCGTCATCTCGTCGTAGGTCATCAAGCCCATCCCCGCCTGCAGCAGCGCACCGGAGAACGCCAGCACGAGGGTGTCGACCACGTCCGGGTCCGCGCTATCACCGAGGGCTCGCTGGAACCGGCGCACGAACTCGGCGCCGATCCGCAGCCGGAGCCGGTCGACGTCCGGATCGCTGCCCAGCAGGGCCGGCGTCACCGCGGCCGCGAGGGCGGGCTCCTTGGCGATCTGTCTTGCCAGCGCGCGCACCTCGGCACGAACTCGATCGGTCTCGTCCCGTGCGGGTCGCGGCGCGGGGACGTCGAGGGTGACGTGCCGCCAGAACAGCTCGGCGTAGAGGTGGTTCTTCGAGGCCAGGTAGGTGTACGCCGTGGCCGGTGACACGCCTGCTCGTTGGGCGACGGTCCGCACCGTCAGGGCCTCGTGGCCCACTGCTCTCAGCTCGTCCATCCCGGCAGCGAGCAACCGCTCGACCGTCTCCGCCTGGCGCGAGTTCAAGCCTCGCCGCGGAGATTCGCTGAGCACCTGACTGGACATCTGTCCAGGTTAAGCGGCCAGGTGTGCCACGACAAGCCCTTCTGCCGATCTTCTAGAACGCGTTCTATCGTTCGGTCCATGCGCAACGGAATCGTCCTGTTCAGCTCTGATCGAGGCATTGCTCCAGCGGACCTCGCCCGAGCCGCCGAGGAACGCGGCTTCGACACCATCTATGTGCCCGAGCACACCCACATCCCGGTGCGTCGTGACGCGCTGCATCCGACCGGGGGCGAGCAGCTGCCAGACGATCGCTACCTGCGCACGCTGGATCCATGGACGTCCCTGGCCACCTGCGCTGCGGTGACCCAGCGGATCGGGCTGTCGACCGCAGTCTGCCTGCCGGTGGAGTCGGACCCGATCACGCTCGCAAAGACGGTGGCCACCCTCGACCACCTCTCGGCCGGCCGCGTCACCATCGGCGCGGGATTCGGTTGGAACACCGACGAGCTCGGTGACCACGGCGTTCCCGCCGATCGGCGCCGTACCGTGCTCAAGGAGTACCTCGAGGCGATGCGCGCGCTGTGGACCGAGGAGGAGGCGGCCTACCACGGCGAGTTCGTGTCCTTCGGTCCGAGCTGGGCCTACCCCAAGCCACCGCAGGGCAGGGTCCCGGTCATCATCGGCGCGGGAGGCGGGCCGAAGACGATGAGATGGATCGCCCGGCACGCCGACGGCTGGATGACCACCCCCATCGAGACCGACGTCGCCGCACGAGCAAAGCTGCTGCGCGAGGAGTGGGCCGAAGCGGGCCGGGAGGGGCAGCCCGACATCCGCGTCCTGGTGGCCAAGAAGCCCACGGCCGAGGACCACGCCGACTGGGCCGCAGCCGGGGCGTCCGAGCTGATCTGGGGCGTGCCCGACGCCGACGAGTCCACGGTGCTTGCCCACCTGGACCGATTGTCCGCCCGCCTCGGCTCGGCCGGATAGGGCCGCAGACGTCAGGCGTCGATGTGGCTCATGTCGCCGTACCTGTTTCCGGCGACCGCACCGCGCGGCACGGCTCGCTCCACCGCCTCGAGGTCGTCCGGCGTCAGCTCGACCGCCAGTGCTCCGAGATTCTGCTCCAGGTAGCGCACCCGCCGGGTACCGGGGATCGGCACCACGCCGAGTCCCTCATCGCCCTGGGCGAGAACCCACGCGAGCGCCAGCTGGGCGGGCGTGCACCCCTTCTCGTCAGCCAGTCCGCGCACCCTCTCGACGAGCTCGAGGTTGGTGGCCAGGTTCTCGCCTTGGAACCGTGGGAAGGAGGCCGAGGCACGCCCGTCGCCCTGCTCGTGGCTGGCCCACTCCTGCTTGCCGGTGAGCATCCCCCGCCCGAGCGGCGAATACGGGACCAGGCCGATGCCGAGCTCGCGGATGGTCGGCAAGATCTCGTCCTCGAGGTCGCGGGTGAACAGTGAGTACTCGGTCTGCAGCGCCGTGATCGTGTGCTCCGCGTGGGCACGACGAATCGTGGCGGCCGATGCCTCGGAGAGACCCAGGTGCCGGACCTTGCCCGCCTCGACGAGCTCCTTCATCGCGCCGGCGGTCTCCTCGATCGGCACGGTCTTGTCGACGCGATGCTGGTAATACAGGTCGATGTGGTCGACACCGAGCCGCTGGAGCGATGCGTCGCAGGCCTTGCGCACGTAGTCGGGACTGCCGTTGATGCCGACCCGAGTTCCGTCCGGCAGCCGTTCGTTGCCGAACTTGGTTGCGAGCTGGACCTCGTCGCGACGGCCGGCGATGGCCTTGCCGACAAGCTGCTCGTTGGTGAACGGGCCGTACATGTCAGCGGTGTCGAGGAAGGTGACTCCGACATCGAGGGCGCGCTGGATGGTCTCGATGCCGCCACGCTCGTCGGGCGTGCCATAGAACTCCGACATGCCCATGCAGCCGAGGCCAAGTGCGGACACGGTGAGCGGCGCGGCGTTGCCGAGGACCGTCCGAGAAACCGAGGTGTTCGTCATGACGCTCAGTCAACTCCTCAGGCCAAGCCGCTGGGCCGCCCCACCCTCATCGACGACATCGACGCCGGCGTACGGCGTCCAGTGAGCAGACAGGCCCCCGAGCAGCGACCAGGACCGGTCCGCCCTTGCTGCGCCGGCCACGGCGACGCCGTGCATCTCCTCCTCGCAGGGAGTTGGATCGGGGGATGTCCTCCAGCGAGCTCGGGACCCAGTTGCGGATGTGGCGCGACCGCCTCACACCGAGCGCGGTCGGGTTGCCGACCCAGCCACGACGTCGCGCGCCGGGGCTGCGGCGCGAGGAGGTAGCCCAGCTGGCCGGCCTCTCGGGTGACTACCTGGTGCGGTTGGAGCAGGGACGCGCTCGGCATCCGTCCGCCCAGGTGGTGCAGGCGCTGGCGCGGGCGCTGCGGTTCGATGACGAGGAGCGCGACCGGCTCTACCGGATGGCCGGGCAGCCGCCGCCCGGGTCGGACCTGATGGACCGGCACCTCTCGCCGAGCATTGCCAGGATCGTGGACCGGCTCGGCGAGATCCCGGTGACGGTGATCGATGCCGCGTGGCAGACCGTCGTACAGAACCGTGCGGCCGACGCCCTCTTCGGAGACGTCTCGGCCGAGACGGGACGCGGGCGCAACCGTGCCTGGCGAACCTTCATGGACGTCCCCGGCATGGGCCGCCTCGAGCCGCAGACCAGGTCGATGGTCGAGCGCGACGTCGTGGCCGACCTGCAGGCGGCGCTGATCCGGCTCCCGAAGGACCCCGACCTTGCCTCACTTGTGGCCGACCTACGCGCGCAGAGCCCGCGGTTCGCAGAGCTGTGGAGCACCACGCCCGCGCGGGTGCGAGGTGCGCAGCGCAAGACGCTCGAACATCCAGTCGTAGGGCGGATGACCGTCGACTGCGACGTACTGACCGTGCACGGCAGCGACCTGCAGATCGTCGTGTTCACCGCTGAGCCAGGGTCGCCCGACGCCGACGCCCTCGCGATGGCCATCGTCGTCGGGCTCCAGGACATGTCGGTGCCCTGAGTCGGTCAGTCAGTCAGTGGCCGACGTGCACGGGCTCGACCTTGTCGAGCGCGGTCAGGTCGTCGTCGTCCAGGGTGATGTCCAGGACGGCCATGTTCTGCTCGAGGTGGGCGATCGAGCTGGTGCCGGGGATCAGCAGGAGCTGGTCGTACTGCGCGAGCAGCCAGGCCAGCGCGATCTGGCTGGGGGACGCGCCGTGCCTCGTCGCGACCGCGCTGACATGTGGATCGGCGGCCAGCGCGTTGGGCCCGCCGCCTCCGAAGGCGGAGCCGAGCGGGAAGTACGGCACGTAGGGCACGCCGTGCTCGCGGCAGAGGTCGAGCACGGCCGAGTCCGAGCGGTCGAGGATGCTGAACGAGTTCTGCACCTCCCCGATGCCTACGGACTCGATCGCGGTCCGCACCGTTGCTGCGGTGACGCTGGAGACGCCGATCATGCCGATCTTGCCCTCGTCGCGGAGCTCGGCGAGTGCGCCCAGCTGGTCGGCAAGCGGCGGGGATGGACGCTCGGGATCGTCGACCTCGAAGCGGCGAAGGTTCACCAGGTCGATCCGCTCGACGCACAGTGAACGGAGGTTCTGCTCGACCTGGGACTTCAGCTGGGCGGGCTCCGCGCCCGGCAACCAGCCGCCCTGCGCGTCGCGGGTGGCGCCCACCTTGGTCACCAGCCGCAGGTCCTCCGGGTAGGGGTGCAGTGCTTCACGGATCAGCTCGTTGACGACGTCGGGGCCGTAGAACTGGGCGGTGTCGATGTGGTCGACACCGAGCTCGACCGCCCGACGCAACACCGACCGCGCGCCCTCGGGATCAGCGGGTGGCCCGAAGACCCCGGGACCGGCGAGCTGCATCGCGCCGAAGCCGATGCGGCGGACGGGCTTGCCCGCGAGGAAGGACATCTGGGTGGAATCACTCATGCCTCTACTGTGCGTCGGGCGCGATCACGGCACCAGTGGACGCCTTGTCATGGGAGTCGGAGTACCACCCTGCGAGGAGCGCCCCGCGAGGGCGACACGTGGCTTGTCCCGGTCATCGCCTGAGGGCTGCCACGTCGGGTGCGGTGATCGTGCCCAGCTGGATGCGGGCGCCGTACTCGTCGTGGACGCCCCAGATCTCGGCGAGTCGATCGCCCTCGGTCCGGTAGATGTGCGTTCATCTGGAGGTCGGCGCTCAAGCGCGCCGGTGTCGCTGCGTGGCGGGACTGCGGGCTCCTCGACCACCGGCCGCACGAAGCCCATCCCCTTCACCCATCCTTCGGCCAGCGCTGGCCGGCGGCGTCGACCATCTGCTTGAAGCCTTCGGCTCGGGCGAGATCCTGGGTGTCGCTGCGGCGCTGAACGTCTCGATCTGAAACGGCGCACCCCGGCGTGCCCCCCTGGTGCTCCCATGAGCAGAAAAGCGCTGTGGCCCCTGCTGCGTTTCAGGTCAGGGACCACATCGCGTTGGTGTCCGAGGGGGACTTGAACCAGAAGAATCCACGCTCAGAATCGCCACATCCGGGGTTCTGAGCGTGAAATCGTGCCCGCTGGATCCCGTTCGCCACCGTTGAAACGCGTGATGTGCCCCCACAGGGGTGCACCGACGATCGACTTGTTCGACGAGTCTATGTCTTGGATCCTTGGCCTAAGCTGTCGGCGGCGCTCGAAAATTGAACAGTTTCGGCGGTGAAAAGTGAACACTCAACGATTGGAGTGTGATCACTTTGGAGGACTGGGCGCTGATCAGGAGGCTGGCTGCTGAGGGGGTGCCGAAGGCACGGATCGCGGCACGGTTGGGGATCTCGCGGACCACGGTCATCAAGGCGGTGAACTCTGAGGCGCCGCCCCGCTATGAGCGGACGCCGAAGGCGTCGTCGTTCGCGGTGTTCGAGCCGCGGGTGCGGGAGTTGCTCGAGGTGACGCCGGATATGCCTGCCACGGTGTTGGCCGAGCGGGTCGGCTGGACGGGATCGATCCGCTGGTTCTCCGAGAACGTGAAGCGGCTGCGTCCCGAGCATCGGCCGGTGGATCCGGCGGATCGGCTCGTCTGGGCGCCGGGTGATGCGGCGCAGTGTGATCTGTGGTTCCCGCCGAGGCGGATCCCGCTGGAGGACGGCACCACCAAGCTGTTGCCGGTGCTGGTGATCACCGCCGCGCACTCGAGGTTCATCACCGCGAAGATGATCCCTACCCGCAAGACTGAGGACCTGCTGCTGGGTTCGTGGGAGTTGATCCAGCAACTGGGACGGGTGCCACGACGCCTGATCTGGGACAACGAGCCTGGCATCGGCCGCGGACACCGCCGCGCCGAAGGCGTCGAGCAGTTCATGGGCACCTTGGCCACCAAGCTGGTCTTGCTGCCGCCCAGGGATCCGGAATCCAAGGGATTGGTGGAACGCCGCAATGGCTGGTTCGAGACCTCCTTCATGCCCGGACGCACCTTCGGCTCCCCGGTCGACTTCAACGACCAGTTCGGCGACTGGCTGCTGAAGGCGAACGCGCGGACGGTGCGCACCATCAAGGCATCCCCGGTTGATCTGGTCGAGGCCGACCGGGCCGCGATGCTGCCGCTGCCACCAATCCCGTTGCATCTGGGTTGGCGCAACCGGATCCGACTGGGCCGCGACTACTACGTGCGTCTGGACACCAACGACTACTCCGTGGACCCGACCCTGATCGGCCGCCTCGTCGACGTGTCCGCCGACCTGGAGCACGTCCGGGTCCACGCCGAGGGACGGCTGGTCACCGAGCACACCCGAATCTGGGCCAGGGGCGCTACCGTCACCGACCCCGCCCATGTCGAGACCGCTGCCTGGCTGCGCAAACGGTTCCAGCAACCACGCCCAGTCAGTGCAGCGACAACTGGCGATGACCTTCTGCGCGATCTGAGTGACTACGACCGCGCCTTCGGTCTGCTCGGCAACGACGAGGGAGCGATGAGCTGATGGCCACCGCGAAGAACACCAAGGCTGCCGCGAGCACCGAAGCACTCAAGCAGATCACCTACCTGGCTTCGGCGTTAAAGGCACCCAGGATCACCGAAGCAGCAGGACGGCTTGCCGACCAAGCCCGTGACGCCGGCTGGACCCATGAGGACTACCTCGCCGCCGTCCTGGAACGCGAAGTCGCAGCCAGGAACGCTTCCGGAGCCCACCTGCGGATCCGGGCTGCCGGGTTCGGGACCGTCAAGACCATCGAGGACTTCGACTTCGACGCCCAACCCGGCATCCGGCAACAGATCGCAGCACTGGCCTCAGGCGGCTTTCTGGCCGAGGCCCGCAACGTTGTTCTGCTGGGACCGCCCGGCACCGGGAAGACCCACCTGGCCACCGCCCTGGGCGTCACCGCCGCCCAGACCGGGCATCGGGTCCTGTTCGCGACCGCCACCGACTGGGTCACCCGACTCACCGAGGCCCACCGGCAGGGACGACTGCCCCAAGAGCTCGCCCGGCTACGCCGTTACGGGCTGATTGTGGTCGACGAGGTCGGCTACCTGCCCTTCGAACAAGACGCCGCGAACCTCTTCTTCCAGCTGGTCTCATCCCGCTACGAACACGCCTCGCTCGTGCTCACCTCGAATCTGCCGTTCTCCAGCTGGGGTGGCGTGTTCGGAGACCAAGCCGTCGCCGCGGCCATGATCGACCGCATCGTCCACCACGCCGACGTCCTCACATTGAAGGGCGCCAGCTACAGGCTCCGCGGACGCGGCATCGACAGCCTCCCCAGCATCCGCACCACCACAGCAGAAGACGAGTCCTAGACTCACCCAAACCGTTCACTTTTCAGGCGCCGGAATCGACCAGTTTTGGAGCGCCGCCGACATAAGCCATCAGCGACGCCCCTCGGCCGCCACGGTCGTCCCTAGCAACCATCCAAATCCGCAATGCCTGATGCGACCGCGTTGCCGAAGATGTCGATCCCAAATGCGCGCAGTCCATATCCCTTGGCGTCGCAATACAACCCGCCGTCGCTAACCGACACACGCCCGTCTGAATCCACGACATATTCATTCAATAGACGGTCGCACACGCCATCGTTCTGGGGGCATATGTCCACCTTGACCGTCGTACCCGGCTTCAGATTCGTGCCGGTGACCTGCCAAGTGAATTGTTCGGGCGCATCGGGATTCAGGAATGCCAGGGTCAGCCTCAAGTGAGCCGTATGGATGGCGGCCAGCGCGTCGAGCTTTGCCTGGACGGCGCCAAGGCTTTTGCTTTGGTTCTGAAGTGCCAGCTCATCGGATGCGATCGCGTCCTCGGCGTTGTTTAACCTGTCCGACAACGCTCGGGCGTCGTCTCCAGAGGCCACCTCGATGGCGGTTTGCGACTTTGCGCATTGGCCGTCGCTGTCTGGTGCGTTCACATGCGCGCCCGGTTTCCCGACACACAGGGTGATCGGGTGGATGGTCACTTCGGTGGTGGCAAGGGCCGCGCCGGTGACTGCCGAGCCGAGGACGATCACACCGACGGTCAGGCTCAGCTTCCATGAGCGCTTCATGGGTTCCCCCGCTTCGTGAGGCCAGGCCTGCCGTGGCCACTGTGGCCCACAGTGGCACAGGTCCCGGGCCGCCGCAGGCGATTCGCAGGATTCGCCTTCGGATCGGTTGCTGGCCGTCCCGGAAGTTGCCGAGCGGTAACGCTGCCCTAGTTAAGGACATAGGCAAGTCGGCAAGGCCCGATGCTCGATGCTCGGCGGTGTCGCGCACAGGAGACGGCATCGGACCCAGGGCGTATCCATCACCTAGACCTCTGCACGTCGGATTCACGCGGGTCCCCCGCCTGGTCCCCTGGGATAAAACCCCCGGTGTGCACCCTGGGGAGCACACCGTGTCGGCGGGCCGCAGATCTTCCCTGAAAATGGTCTGAGAAAAACAAGAACCCTGGCTGGGCCAAGGGTTCTTGTCTCGTAGTTCAGTGTCCGAGGGGGGACTTGAACCCCCACCCCCTATACGGGGACTAGCACCTCAAGCTAGCGCGTCTGCCTATTCCGCCACCCGGACGAGCGGGCCAACCCTAGCAAAGCACCAGGCCCGGCAACGAATCGGCGCGGTAGGTCAGTCGGTCACGTTCGCCACGAGCCAGTCGCCGAGCACCCGAGCGCTCCGGTCGACCACGTCCGGCCAGCCCATCGCCTCGTGGTCGGCGTTGTCGGACACGTGCTTGACCAGACGTACCGGGATGTTGAACGCGCGACATGTCCAGGCCACGGCGTATCCCTCCATGTCGACCAGATCGGCCACCTGGGCAAGCCGCTCACGGACCCTGACGTCGGTGACGAAGGTGTCCCCCGACGCGAGCACGGTGTCGCGCCCCAGCGGGAGGTCGATCCACTCGACCGGGTCGTAGCCGAGGACCCGCAGCGCATCGGCGGAGATCTCGTGATTGAACACCGACCCGGGTAGATGCAACCCGCTGACGCCGGGACGCAGCGCGCCGGCCGTCCCGACGTTCACGACCTCTGTCACGCCGCCCTCAGTCAGCACGCCCGCGAGACGCGCCGCGGTCGCGGTCTTGCCGACACCGCTGATCAGCACCGGCAGTCCGTCGGGGATGTAGGCCGCTTCCTCAGGCGTCGCAGCAACGATCAGCGTGGTCACGACGTAGAGGGTAGGCCGCGGCGATGGCTCGTCCGCTCACCAGCCCCCGGGAAGGGGCCGACCCTCGTTGTAGCCGGCCGCCGACTGGATCCCCACGACCGCACGGTCCGCGAACTCGGTCAGATCGCGGGCTCCGGCGTACGTGCAGGCGGAGCGGACGCCGGAGCAGATCTCGTCGACGAGGTCCTCGATGCCGGGGCGCTCCGGGTCGAGAAACATCCGCGAGGAGGAGATGCCCTCCTCGTAGAGGCCCTTGCGGGCCCGCTCGAACGTGGAGTCGGCCGAGGTGCGCTGCGCCACCGCCCGTGCCGAGGCCATCCCGAAACTCTCCTTGTAGGCACGACCGTCGGCGTTGCGCTGCAGGTCGCCTGGCGACTCGTGGGTGCCGGCGAACCAGGAGCCGACCATCACCGCGCTCGCGCCGGCGGCGAGCGCCAGGGCGACGTCGCGGGGGTGCCGCACTCCCCCGTCCGCCCAGACGTGCTTACCGTGCTCACGGGCGGCCTGCGCACACTCGAGCACGGCGCTGAACTGCGGTCGGCCGACTCCGGTCATCATCCGGGTCGTGCACATCGCACCCGGCCCGACGCCCACCTTGACGATGTCGGCTCCGGCCTCGACGAGGTCGTGCACGCCGTCGGCCGAGACCACGTTGCCGGCCACCACGGGCACCGCGGGATCGTGCGCACGTACGGCGGCCAGCGCCTCGAGCATCCGTTCCTGGTGCCCGTGCGCGGTGTCCACCACCAGGGTGTCCACGCCGAGGTCGAGCAGCCGACGCGCCTTGCCACCCACGTCGCCGTTGACGCCCAGCGCCGCAGCCACCCGCAGCCTGCCGGTCGCGTCGACGGCCGGTCGGTAGATCGTCGAGCGCAGTGCACCGACCCGGGTCAGCAGGCCGACCAGGGCCCCGCCGGCGTCGACGACCGGAGCCAGCCGGTGCCGCGACGCCGCCAGGACGTCGAAGGCACCGCGCGCGTCGATGTCCGCGGTGAGGGTGACCATCTCGCTGGTCATCACGTGCCCGACCTGGGTGAACCGGTCGACGCCCAGGCAGTCGGCCTCGGTGATGATGCCGACCGGCCGGCCTGCGTCGACCACCACGGCGGCACGGTGCGCCCGCTTCGGGAGCAGCGCCAGCGCGTCGCTGACCGTCTGCTGCGGGGACAGCGTGATCGGGGTCTCGAAGAGCGGGTGCCGCTCCTTGACCCAGCCGACGACCTCCGCCACCACGTCGAGCGGGATGTCCTGCGGCAGCACCGCCATCCCGCCGCGTCGGGCGATCGTCTCGGCCATCCGGCGCCCCGAGACCGCGGTCATGTTCGCCACCACGAGGGGCATGGTCAGCCCGGTGGCGTCCGTCACCTCGAGGTCGACGTCGTACCTCGAGGTGACGGCTGACTGCCGCGGGACCATGAAGACGTCGTCGTAGGTCAGGTCGTACGGCGGCCGAGCGTCGTTGAGGAACTGCACACCGCGAGCGTACGTGACCTCGGGGCGGCGCTCATTTGCGCCGCCTCGAGGTCGTTTGGCTGCAAATTAGCGCCGCCTCGGCCTATTTGAGCTCGCTGGAGGACAGGCCCAGGATGCGTCGGGCGACGATGAGCTGCTGGATCTGCTGAGTGCCCTCGAAGATGTCGAGGATCTTCGAGTCCCGCGCCCACTTCTCGAGCAGCTCTGCCTCGCTGTAGCCCAGGGTGCCGCACAGCTCGACACAGCTCAGCGTGACATCGGAGCCGACCCGGCCCGCCTTCGCCTTGGCCATCGAGGCCTCCAGCGAGTTCGGCTTGCGGTTGTCGGCCATCCAGGCGGCCTGCAGGGTGAGCAGCAGGCCCGCCTCCCAGTCCGCCTCGAGCTGGATGAACTTGGCCGCGGCGGCGTGCTGGGTCTGAGCCGGCCTGTCGTAGTCGATCGTGACGCCGGCCTGCTCGAGCAGCTCGCGGGTGAGGTCCAGCGATGCACGGGCGCAGCCGACTGCCATCGAGGCGACCAGCGGACGGGTGTTGTCGAAGGTCGCCATCGCCCCGGCGAACCCTTGCTTGACGTCCACCTCGGGCGAGCCGAGGAGGTTCGCGGCCGGCACCCGGCAGTCGGTGAAGGTGATCACCGCCGTGTCGGAGGCGCGGATGCCGAGCTTGTGCTCGAGCCGCTCGACCTTCATCCCCGGGGTGCCCTTGGTGACCACGAAAGACTTGATCGCCGCCCGACCGGCCGCCTTGTCCAGCGTGGCCCAGACGACCACGCTGTCGGCGCGCTCGCCGGAGGTGACGAAGATCTTCTCGCCGTTGAGGACGTACTCGTCGCCGTCCTTGGTGGCGGTGGTGCTGATCGCCGCGGAGTCCGAGCCGAACGACGGCTCCGTGATGGCCATCGCGGCCCACGTCCCCTTGAACCGCTCGAGCTGCTCGTCGTCGGCGACCGAGGCGATCGCCGAGTTGCCCAGGCCCTGCCGAGGCATGGAGAGCAGCAGGCCGGTGTCTCCCCAGCACATCTCCGCGACGGATAGCACCGAGGCCAGGTTGGCGCCGTTCTTGACCGACGGCGCATCCTTCGAGGCGGCATCGTCCCCGTTGTCGCGGCGTACGCCGGTCGCGCCGGCGCCCTCAGATGCTCCGGAGTCGGACAGCCCGTCGATCATCGCCGCGAGCATGTCGAGCTCCTTGGGATACTCGTGCTCGGCGAGGTCGTACTTCCGGGAGATCGGCCGCAGCATGTTCATCGCGACCTGATGGGCCTGGTCGATGAGCGCGCGGTGCTTCTTGGGGGTCTCGAGATTGATCATGCCGTGGTTCCTGCCGTCTTCGGTCGGGATTCGTGGTTGTTGGTGCCTACGCGGGTTCCTCGCCTCACACCAGCACCGCACCTTCCGCGAGACCGATCGCACGCAGGTCGCGGTACCACCGCTCGACCGGGTGCTCCTTGACGAATCCGTGACCACCGAGAAGCTGGACACCGTCGAGACCGATCTGCATGCCCTTGGCCGCGCACAGGTTGCGGGCCAGGCCGACCTCTCGGCTGAAGTCCTTGCCCTGGGCGGCGCGCGCGGCCGCCTTGTAGGTCAGCAGCCGCATCGACTGCAGCTCGATCGCGATGTTGGCGACCATGAACGCCACCGACTGGCGATGGCTGATCGGCTCGCCGAACGCCTCACGCTCGTTGACGTACGGCGTCACGTAGTCGAGCACCGCCTGCGCCGTACCGACCGCGAGCGCGCACCACGCAAGGCGGGACAGCCGCACGCACTCGGCGTACGTCGTCCCGTCGGCGTCACCCAGGAGCGCATCGGCCGCCACCTGGACGTCCTTGAGATGAAGTGTGGTGAGCCCGGCGGCCCGGACACCCATCGACGGGTCGGCCTCGACGGTGAGACCACTGGTCGAGGACTCCACCAGGAAGAGGGCGGGCTTGCCGTCCACCGAGGCGCCCACCACGAACAGCTCCGCGTCGGCACCCCGCGGCACCATGGACTTCACGCCGTTGAGCACGTAGCCGTCGGCATTGCGGGTGGCCGTGGTCGCCGGGGAGAGGGCATCGAACAGCACGGCCGGCTCGCTCAGTGCAAGCGCGGCGGCGGCGACGTCGTCGCCGGTGAACGCCGGGAGGTAGGTCTGCTGCTGGGCATCGGTGCCCCACAGCGAGATCGCGGTGGCGACGGCCCCGGGCGCCAGAGTGGCCACGGCCAGGCCGAGGTCGCCCTTGGCGAGGGCCTCGGCGACCAGGGTGCCGGCCATCGCCGAGCGTTCCTCGGAGATGCCACCGAGCTTCTCGGGCACGCCCAGGATCGGCAGCCCGATCTCCAGGCTCGCCTTGAGCAGCTCCTCGGGAGCCGCACAGGCGGCGTCGGCGTCCGAGGCGGCGGGCCGGACCATCTCGGAGGCGAACTCGGAGACCACGTCGACGAGCATCTGCTCGTCCTCGGTGGGGGTCAGGTCGAAGACGCCCTTGCCGCTGGCGGCAGGGACGCGGACGCCGGCCTCGGACCTCTTCCCCTGGCGGGCGAAGGTCCGGTTCGCGGCGCCGATCGCGCGGAACCCGTTGCGGGTCGTGGTGAACACGACCTGCTCGGCGGACTTGCGGAGCTTCAGCCGGTCGATGAGCTCGCTCTGGGCGAGGGTGTTGAGGGCGGCCACTGCGTAGCCGATCGGGTCGCGGCTCTCTCGGGAGGACAAGCCATGCTTGCCGCCTGGCGAGAGGGCGTCCTTCGCGTTCTTGATCACGGACATGCGATAACTGTAACTGTGAGTTACACGTAGCGCCACAGAGCACCGCCGTGTCCCGCACCACAGCCACGGCGGCGCCGCTGCGCCTCGTAGGATCCCTCCCATGCCCGCGCTACCGCCGGACGGCGAGATCCGTCCGATCACCCGCTGGGGCGAGGACGTCATGCACCGTCGCGCCCGGTCCGTGACGGAGTACGACGACGACCTCAAGGCCCTGGTCGCGGACATGGCCGCGACGATGTACGCCGCCGACGGCGTCGGCCTGGCCGCATGCCAGATCGGTGTCGACCTCGCCGTCTTCGTCTTCGACTGTCCGGACGCGGATAGCCAGCGACACCAGGGCGTGGTGTGCAACCCGGTCCTGGAGATCCCCGAGGGCAGGGACCGCCGTCTCGATGATGACGACGAGGGGTGCCTGTCCTTCCCGGGCGCGTTCGTGCCGTGCGCCCGTCCGGACCGGGCTCGGGTCACCGGACAGGACCTCGACGGCCACGATGTCGTGTTCGAGGGCACCGGTCTGCTGGCCCGGTGCCTGCAACACGAGACCGACCACACCGCCGGCACCGTCTTCGGCGACCGGCTCAGCACCCGGGCACGGAAGAAGCTGCGCAAGCAGATGGAGGCCGCGGCCGAGGACTATCCGTTGGACTGGCCCACCACTCGGACCGACTGACTCCCCGAGCCCGCGGCGAGCACCCCGGCACCGACCGCGCCGAGCGTGGCCGCCAGCCCGGCGTACCCCAGCGCGCGCAGTGCCCGCCGTCCCGGTCCTGCCGAGGGTCGTTTGAGGTAGTAGCCACGCTCCGGCCTCGCCCCCGCGGGCCCGTTGCGGCCGTGGTCGCGGGCCATCGCCATCACCTGGGCCAGGTGCAGGGCGCGGCGCCTGGTGCGGTCCTCGATCTGGGTCTTGCAGGAGAACCCGTCGGCGACGACGAGCGTGTCGTCGTCGGCCTCGCGCACCGCGGGCAGAAGTGCCTGCTCCCCGCAGTCGACCGAGATCTCGTACTTCCCCCGCTCGAAGCCCCATGCGCCTGCGAGCCCACAGCAGCCGCCCTCGACGGACTCGCTGCTCACCCCCATCCGCTCCAGCACCGACGCATCGGGGTCCACGCCGCCCGTCGCACGCTGGTGGCAGTGGCCCCACAGGATCGCCTCGCGCTCCAGCGCCGGCACCTCGACGTCGAAGGTCTCGAAGAACTCACCGAAGTGGTAGCAGTTCTTCGTCAGCCGGATCGCATCGTCGTCGTGCGGCAGCATCCTGGTCAGCTCGTCCTTGAAGACCGCCAGGCAGCTGGGCTCCATGCCCACCACGGGCGTGCCCGCGCGGATCTCCTCACGCAGCACCTCCAGCACCCGATGCAGGTAGCGCTCGGCCTGGTCGAGGAACCCGTAGTCGTAGAGAGGCCGACCGCAGCACAGGTGCCCCGACGGCATCACCACCTGCCAGCCGGCCGCTTCGAGCGCCTCCACGCAGGCCACGCCCACGTCGGTGTGCAGGTGGTTGTTGAAGGTGTCGGGGAACAGCACCACCCGCCGGCCGTTGGGGTTCCGGGTCCCCCCACGCCGCGCGAACCACTGCTGCAGCGTGACCGGCGCGAAGGTCGGCAGCTCCCGGTGTCGGTCGATGCCGCCGGCGAGCCGCGCAACGGCGCGCAGGCCCGGCGTCTGGGTGACCAGATTGACCAGGCCCGGCATCAGTGACGCCAGCCTGGAGGCCTGGTCGATGAACCCGAAGGCGTAGGCGTAACGCGGGCGTCTGCGCTTCCATGAGTCGTAGTGGTGGTACCGGAACTCCGCCTTGTAGGACGGCATGTCCACGTTGACCGGACAGTCGCTCGTGCAGCCCTTGCAGGCCAGACACAGGTCCAGCGCGTCGGCGACCTCCTCGGACTGCCAGCCGTCGGTGATCACCTCGCCCTTGAGCATCTCGAACAGCAACCTCGCCCGGCCGCGGGTGGAGTGCTTCTCCTCGTGGGTGACCTGGAAGCTCGGGCACATCGTGGTCTGTGCCTCCGGCACGCGACACTTGCCCACGCCCACACAGCGCAGCGCGGCGTGCGCGAAGTCGCCGCCGTCCTCGGCCCAGTGCATCTTCGTCGTCGGCCGCGGGGGGTTGTAGTCGACACCCAGCCGCAGGTTCTCGTCGAACCGGTAGGGGTCGACGACCTTGCCCGGGTTCATCTTCCAGTCCGGGTCCCAGATCTGCTTGAACTCGCGCATCGCCTGCACCAGGGTCGGGCCGAACTGGCGCTCCAGCAGCTCTGCGCGCTGCTGGCCGTCGCCGTGCTCACCTGAGAGCGTGCCGCCGTACGACGTCACCAGGTCGGCCGCGTCCTCCAGGAACGCCCGATAGGTGCTCAGTCCCCGCGGGCGGCGCAGGTCGAAGCTGATCCGGGAGTGAATGCAGCCCTCGCCGAAGTGGCCGTACATCGCGCCCTTGAGTCCGTGGCGCGAGTAGAGGTCCTGCAGGTCACTGAGGTAGGGGCCGAGCTTGTCCGGCGGCACCGCCGAGTCCTCCCAACCCGGCCAGTGGTCGATGTCGCCCGGTGGGAACGCGGTGCTGCCGAGCCCGCCCTCGCGAATCTCCCAGATCTTGTCGCTGCTGCCGCCTTCCTGGACGCTCTTGGTGACCTTGACGCGGTCGGCGTCGTAGCCCAGCACGTCGGTGAGGTGCTTGGCGAAGGCCTCCGCACGGGCGACGGACTCGGTCTGGCTGTCGTCGCCGAACTGCACCAGCAGCCACGCGTGCTCCGGACCCAGCTTGGGCAGCTCGTGCAGGCCCTGCGTGTGCATGTCCTGCTCGCTCTGGTCCTCGATCAGCTGCCAGTCGAGGCCCTCGAGGGCGATCGGCTTCCACTTCATGATCTCGCCGACGTGGGTGGTCGCATCGACGAGCGTCGGATACTCGACCGCCACGGTGGTGCGCTCCAGCAGCGCCGGAGTGAGCAGCAGGGTCGCGTTGAGCACCGTCGCGCAGGTGCCCTCGGTGCCGGTCAGCGCGCGGGCGACGTTGAAGCCGCGCTCGGGCAACAGCTCGTCGAGGTTGTAGCCGGACACGCGTCGGGGCAGCACGTCCACGGGCTGGAAGCCGGCGCGGATCTCGTCGGCGTACTTGTCCCTCAGGGCGCGCAGCGCCGCGTAGATCTCGCCCTTGCGGCCGCCCTCCGCGATGATGCGGTCGAGGTCCTTCTCCTCGTCGACCCCCACCCAGAACCTGCTGCCGTCGTAGGTCACCACCTCCAGGGCGTGCACGTTGTCCGACGTGCGTGGCCCGGGGCCGTAGGCCGCGGACTGAACCGAGTGCACCCCGCACGAGTTGTTGCCGACATTGCCGCCGATCGTGCAGCGCGAGTGTGACGACGGGTCGGGGCCGAAGACGAGGTTGTCCTCACCCGTGACCTTGTTCAGCTGCTCGTTGATCACACCGGGCTCGGCGGTGACCCGTTGGTTGCGGGTGTCGACCTCGCCGATGCCGGTGAGGTACTTGCTGAAGTCGATGACCACCGCGACGTTGACGGTCTCGCCGGACAGGCTGGTGCCCCCGCCCCGGCTGAGCAGCGGCGCCCCGTACTTGTGACAGGCGACCGTGGTGGCGACGACGTCGTCGAGCGTCTTGGGGATCACCACCCCGATCGGCACCTGCCGGAAGTTCGAGGCATCCGAGGCATACATCGCGCGGGTCGCGGAGTCGAAGCGCACCTCGCCCTTGACGTGGCGACGCAGGTGCTTCTCCAGACCCGCGACGTTGACGGTGTCGAGGGCCACCATCCCGGTCGAGAACCGGGGATCCGGATGCGCCGGAACTTCGATCGTCGAGGCGCCCATCAGTCGTTGCCGCCGGGAAGGGACTGCTTCACCGACTCGGTGAACTCGTGCATCTTCTGCTTGGCGCCCTTCGTCGCCATGCCGGGCATGTCAGAGTCACCCTTCTTGAGCGCCTTGGCCACCTTCTTGGCCTGCATCTTCTTGATGTGTGGCGGGATCGGTGGGACCTCCCGGTCGACCACGACCTCGAGCACCACCGGCTTGTCCGAGGCGAGCGCCTCGTCCCAGGCGTTGCCGATCTTCTTCGGGTCGTCGCATCGGATGCCGGTGAGGCCGAGCAGCCGTGCCCATTCCGCGTAGGGCGCATCCGGGATCGCCTGGGTCTCGGGGTTGCGCGGGTCGCCGGCCATCGCCCGCTGCTCCCAGGTGACCTGGTTGAGGTCCTGGTTGTTGAAGACGCAGAACACGAGCGGCGAGCCGGACAGGCGGTCGAGGTAGCGCTTGACGGTGATCATCTCGGCCAGCCCGTTCATCTGGAACACGCCGTCGCCCACCATCGCGATGACGGGCCGGTCCGGATAGGCGAGCTTGGCGCTGATGGCGTACGGCGTGCCGGGGCCCATCGTCGCCAGGTTGCCGGCCAGGGAGGCCTGCATTCCCGTGCGCAGCCGCAGGTGACGTGCCCACCAGTTCGCGGCCGTGCCGGCGTCGGTGGTGATGATCGCGTCGTCGGGGAGCCGCGCGGACAGCTCGTGGGCGACGAGCTCGGGGTTCATCGGGTCGGCCTTGTCGTGGGCCCGGTCGTCGAGCACGTCCCACCACTCACGCACCTCCGCCTCGATGTCCTCGCGCCAGGACCGGTCCTGCTTGCGCTTCAGCTTGGGGATCAGCGCCTTCAGGGTCTCCTTGGCGTCTCCGACCACGTGGGCGTCCATCGGGTAGCGGATCCCGATGTACTTGCCGTCTATGTCGATCTCCACGCCCTTGCACTGGCCCTCCTCGGGGAGCCACTCGGCGTAGGGGAAGCTGGTGCCGACCATGAACAGCGTGTCGGCGTTCATCATCATGTGGTGGCTCGCCGTCGAGTCGAGCAGACCGATCGGCCCGGTCACGTAGGGCAGGTCGTCGGGCAGCACCGCCCGTCCCAGGGATGCCTTCGCGACGCCTGCGCCGAGCAGCTCGGCGACTTCCACGAGCTCGTCGGCGGCCTTCGCGGCGCCCTGGCCGACCAGCATCGCCACCTTGTCGCCGGCGTTGAGGATCTCCGCCGCCTTGTCCAGCTCGGCGTCGTCGGGCAGCACCCGTGGCTGGGTCCATCCGACGCTGGTGTAGACGGCGCCGTGCTCGCGGGGCGGCGAGGGCACCGCCGGCGACTCGGCGACGTCGTCGGGCACGATGATGACCGCGACCGTGCGGTTGGTGAGCGCCACCTTGCACGCCCGGTCCACGAGTTGGCGCGCCTGGGCCGGCACCATGCACGTCTGCACGAAGTCGGCGCCCACGTCCTTGAACAGGGTGTTGGGGTCGATCTCCTGCTGGAAGGCCGCACCCATCGCGATCCGCTTCTGCTGGCCGACGATCGCGACCACTGGCTGGTGGTCGAGCTTTGCGTCATAGAGCCCGTTGAGCAGGTGGATCGCACCGCCTCCCGAGGTGGCGATGCAGCACCCGATCTCGCCGGTGAACTTCGCGTGCGCGGTCGCCATGAACGCGCCCATCTCCTCGTGCCGGGGCTGGATCAGCTCCGGATCGCCGTCCGCGCGGTCCAGCGCACCGAGGAACGCGTTGATGCCGTCGCCGGGATATCCGAAGATCCGGTGGATGCCCCACTCGCCGAGTCGCTGAAGGATGAAGTCGGCCGTTTGCATGCTGCGCCTTCCGATGTCGAGATGGAGGAGTGTGCGTTTGACGGGCGTACCCGAGGGCACCACCACAAAACGCGTCGTAACACGACGTATCCGTGCAGTCGGAGAAGGAGGTCCGGGTGAGCAGTCGCGTGGCGGACCAAGTGAGCATCGAGTCGCTCGAGGCGTCGGCGTACACGATCCCGACCGACGCCCCGGAGTCCGACGGCACCCTCGAGTGGGACTCGACCACCCTGGTCGTGGTCCGGGCACATGCCGGTGGCGAGACAGGTCTGGGCTACACCTATGCAGGCGCGGCTGCCGCCCAGGTCGTCGCGGGGAAGCTCGCCGACGTCGTGCAGGGGCAGGACGCGCTCACGCCGGTGGCGCGCTGGGCCGAGATGCAGCACCAGGTGCGCAACCTCGGCAAGCCCGGCCTGGTCGCGGAAGCGATCTCGGCGGTCGACGTGGCGCTGTGGGATCTGCACGCCCGACTGCTGGGTGTGTCGTTGCCGGTCGCACTCGGGGCGGTGCACGACGGTACGCCGGTCTACGGCAGCGGCGGCTTCACGTCGTACGACGACGACCAGCTGGCCGAGCAGCTCTCGAACTGGGCCACGGCCGGCATCCCGCGCGTGAAGATGAAGGTCGGTCGCGACCCGTCCCGCGACGAGCACCGGCTCGGGGTCGCCCGGGATGCGATCGGACCCGACGTCGAGCTGTTCGTCGACGCCAACGGTGCCTACAGTCGCAAACAGGCGCTCGTCTGGGCGGAGCGCTTCGCCGAGCACGACGTGCGCTGGCTCGAGGAGCCGGTGAGCTCCGACGACCTCCAGGGGCTGCGGCTGCTCCGCGACCGGGGCCCGGCCGGCATGGACGTCGCCGCCGGGGAGTACGGCTACCACCTGCCCTACTTCGAGGCGATGCTCGCCGCGGGCGCGGTCGACTGCCTCCAGGCCGACGTGACCCGCGCGCTCGGGGTCAGCGGGGTGCTGCGTGTCGCAGCACTGTGCGACGCCAGGTCGCTCGACCTCTCCTTGCACTGCGCGCCCCAGGTCAGCGCGCACGTCGGCACGGCGATCTGGCACCTGCGCCACCTGGAGTACTTCCATGACCACATCCGGATCGAGGGCCTGGCCTTCGACGGGGTGATCTCACCGGAGCCGGACGGCGTGCTCCGTCCGGACCGCTCGCGCCCGGGCCTCGGCCTGGAGCTGAAGGAGCAGGATCTCGAGCCCTATCGCGTCCGCGCGACGTAGCAGGCCACCGCCGTGGCCGCGGCGACGTTGAGCGAGTCGATCCCGGCCCCCATCGGGATGACCGCGCAGCGGTCGGCCGCGTCCGTCCAGCGTGGGGAGAGACCGTGACCCTCCGTCCCCACAACGAGCGCGAGTCGATCGACGCCGGCCAGCGCCTGCTCGACAGGCATGGCCCCCTCGGCCAGTGTGAGGGCGACGGTGGTGAAGCCCCGGCGGGACAGATCGGGAAGCGCGTCGTACCAGTCGCCGACGCGGGTCCAGGGAAGTGCGAAGACCGCTCCCATCGCCACCTTGACCGCCCGTCGGTAGAGCGGGTCCGCACACCGCGGCGCGAGCAGCACGGCGTCCACACCCAGAGCGGCCGCCGAGCGGAAGATCGCACCGACATTGGTGTGGTCCACCACGTCCTCGAGCACCACGACGGTGCGGGCGTGGGCCAGCACCTCGTCGACGGACGGCAGCGGCCGGCGATGCAGCGACGCCAGGGCGCCGCGGTGCACGTGGAACCCGGTGACCTGCTCGGCGAGCTCCTCGGAGACGACGTAGCAGGGGGCGTCGGAGCTGTCGAGGACGTCGACCAGTCCGTGTAGCCAACGACGCGCCATCAGGAAGGACCGTGCCGCGAAGCCCGCTTCGACGGCGCGCCGGACGACCTTCTCGCCCTCGGCGAGGAACAGCCCGTGCTCGGCCTCCAGGCTCTGCCGCAGCCGTACGTCGCGCAGGTCGCGATAGTCGGCCAGCCGGGGGTCTGCCGGGTCCGTGACCTCGACGAGCTCAGCCACCGACGGCGTACCGCTCCGGATGCGCAACCGCCACGACGTCGCCGATCACGATGATCGCGGGGGGCCGGACGGCATGGGCGACCAGGTCGGCCGCGAGCTCCCCCAGCGTGCTCAGCACCGTGCGCTCGGTGGGCATGCTGCCGTCGCACACGACGGCCACCGGCGTGCTCGCTGCCCGATCCCCTGCCAGCAACGCCTCGGCGATCTGCGGGGCGTTCTGCACAGCCATCATCAGCACGAGCGTGCCACGCGTCCGGGCCAGCGCGTCCCAGGCCACCAAGGAGCCGGGATCGCCCGGCGGCAGGTGGCCGGAGATCACCGTGAACTCGTGGGTGATGCCGCGATGCGTCACCGGGATACCGGCGATCGCGGGCACCGCGATGGGCGAACTGATCCCCGGGATGACCGTCACCGGGACGCCCGCCTCGCGGCAGGCGATCACCTCCTCGAAGCCCCGACCGAAGACGAAGTTGTCACCGCCCTTGAACCGGACCACCCGCTTGCCCTCCCGGGCCCGGTCGACGATCAGCCGGTTGATCTCGACCTGCTGTGCGGACCGACCCCGCGGCAACTTGGCCACGTCGATCAGCTCGACGTCCTCGGGCAGGTCGCCGAGCAGCTCGCGCGGGGCGAGCCGGTCCGCCACCACCACGTCGGCACCCATCAGCGCCCGCCGCCCGGCGACCGAGATCAGGTCGGGGTCGCCGGGGCCACCACCGACGAGGATCACCCCCGGCACCGCCTCGCCGGGTTGCAGCGTCGATCGAGTCGAGGGCGAGCTCAGCGCTCCCTCGCGCAGGCCGTGCAGCACCGCGTCCCGCAGCGCCGCCGTGCGTCGCGGGTCGATCCGCTCGCCTCCGTCACCGAGCACGGCGACGGTGACCTCGTCGTGCCGACCGACGGCCGGAGTCCACGCCGTGGCCGCTGCAGCGTCGTCGCTGCGCACGCAGAAGGTGTGCCGTGCCTCGGCGGCGTCGCCGACGGCAAGGTTCACTTCAGGTACGTCGGTCGCCGCGACGACGTACCACGCGGCGTCGAGGTCGGACTCCTCGAAGGCACGCTCCACCCAGGTCACCTCGCCCGCAAGGGCCAGGCCTTCGAGTGCCGGTCTCACGGACGGGGAGACGACATACACGTCGGCGCCGGCGGCGACCAGCGCGGGTACCCGGCGCTGTGCGACGTGGCCTCCGCCCACCACCACGACCTTGCGTCCGGCCAGCCGCAGACCCGAGGGGTACGTCGCGAAGTCAGTCACCCGCCCATCTTGGCCGACCCCGACCCATCGGCGGGTGACGGGAGTTCACCCCTCGGACTAGGTTGGCCCCATGACGCTCGATCGCCCGGTCCACCCGGACCCCTACACCCTGTTGCCGGCGGTGCCCTCGTTCACCGTGACCAGCGCCGACGTGACCGATGGACAGCCGCTGAAGGACGACCAGGTCGCCGACGCCGGGAACACGTCGCCGCAGCTGTCCTGGAGCGGCGCCCCCGAGGGCACCAAGAGCTTCACGGTCACCTGCTTCGACCCCGATGCGCCCACACCGAGCGGGTTCTGGCACTGGGCGCTCGTCGACCTGCCCGCCGATGTCACCTCGCTCGACTCCGGCGCCGGCGCGCAAGGAGCCGACCTGCCAGGCAATGCCTTCATGCTCCGCAACGACGGCGGCCAGCACGCGTTCATGGGCGCTGCTCCCCCGCCGGGCGACCAGGTCCACCGATACTTCTTCGTGGTGCACGCCGTGAACGAGGACACCCTCGGCATCGACGCGGACGCCTCGCCTGCGGTGATGTCGTTCAACCTGGCGTTCAAGACCGCCGGGCGCGCGATCATCCACGGCACCTATGCCCACTGAGCCGGCCTACCGGACCGACGTCCTCGGGGAGCCCTACCGGAGCACCACCTTCACCCTCGCCCCGGATGCGGACGGCGAGTTGACTGCCACCCTGGTGCGGCGACGAGCGGCCACCGCGACACGCAGGGCGGTGCTCTCCGTGCACGGGTTCTCGGACTACTTCTTCAACACCGCCGCCGCGGACCACTGGGTGAGCCTCGGCTACGACTTCTATGCTCTCGACCTGCGCCGCTACGGACGGTCCATGGGACCTCACCAGCGCAAGGGCTACGTCGCCGACCTGGCGGAGTACGACGAGGAGCTCGACCTCGCCTGGGAGGAGATCACCCGCGAGCACGACCACGTGGTGCTCAGCGCGCACTCCACCGGCGGGCTGACCGTGCCGCTGTGGGTGGACCGCCGACGCGAAGCGATGGCCGGAACCCTGAAGGGGATGGTGCTCAACGCGCCGTGGCTCGACCTCCAGGGCGGAGCCCTGCTCCGTCGAGTCGGTGCGCCGGCCATCGCGCTGCTCGGACGGCTCCAGCCGCTCTACGAGATCCCGCGCAAGGCCGACGGGTTCTACACTCGGGCGCTGCACCGCGACCACCAGGGCGAGTGGGAGTTCGACCTGGCGATGAAGCCGGTCGAGTCGTTCCCGATCCACGCCGGCTGGCTGCGCGCGGTCCTGCGCGGGCAGGCGCGGCTCGCGCGGGGACTTGACGTACCTGTTCCGGTACTGGTGCTGTGCTCGTCACGCAGCGGACACCCGACCTCCATCGACGACGCCTCTCTGCGCACCACCGACGTCGTGCTCGATGTCGAGCAGATCCGGCGCCGGGCCCCGCTGATCGGCCGCCACGTCACCGTGGCGATGATCGCGGGAGCCATCCACGAGGTGATGCTCTCCGCCGAGCCGGTGCGCAAGGTCGTCTTCGACGAGGTGGACCGGTTCTGCGCGGCGTACGTCGATCGGTGATCGCCCGATGCACCCGCCACGGCCGTTCGCGTAGGTTCGGGTCATGAACTCCGTCACCGGACTGTCCCTCGGCCGCATCGCCATCGGTGCGACGGCCCTCGCCTCTCCCGAGCTCGCGGCGAAGCTGTTCCGCCTCGACCTCCCGGGCAACCCGCAACTGCCGTACATGAGCCGGATGTTCGGCTCCCGCGAGGTCGCCCTCGGTCTGGCGACGGTCCTCGCGCGGGGGCGCTCCCGTCGAGCTCTCACCGCACTCGGGGTCGCCGTGGACGCCGCCGATGCCTACGCCGGTGTCGAGGCCGGGCGGTCCGGGAGCGTGACCACCTCGACGAGCGGGTTCCTCACCGCTCCGGCGGTGTTGGCGGTCGCGGCCGGCCTGGCCGGACTGCTCTCCCGCGGCGGTCGGTCCGTCGCGGCCGGCTGACCGCCGCCCCAGGATCGGACGAATGTCTCTGTCCACCTCCCAGTGCCTGACCGCCATCGAGCAGCACAGTCGTTGGCTCGCCCGGGTGGCCCGGCGCGACCTCGCCGCAGCTGTCGAGCACTGCCCGAGCTGGGACGTGGCCGATCTGGTCCGGCATGTCAGCGCGGTGCATCGCTTCTGGGGGGCGATCGCCGAGCACCGGTTGACCCGTCCGCCGGACTTCGCCGAGCCGCCTCCTGTCGACAGCGATCACCTGGTGCCCTCGTTCCTCACCGGTGTGGCCCACCTGGTCGACGTGCTGCGCTCGGCAGACCAGTCCGCCCATGTCTGGACCTGGTATCCGCCACGCCAGGACATCGGCTTCATCACCCGCCACCAGGTGCAGGAGGCGGCCGTGCACCACTGGGACGCCGCTCACGCGACGGGCGCCGCGTGGTCCATGGAGCCGGCCGCTGCTGCCGACGCCGTCGAGGAGTTCCTGACCTGCTCGCTGGCCGATGCCGACGACGCAGCCCGGATCGGCGCCACCCTCCCCGGCGCGTTCACCCTCGAAGCCCAGGACACCGGCAACTCCTGGACGGTGCGCCAGGCGGGACCAGGCGCGGCACTCCTCTGGGAGCCGGGCTCCGAGGCGCCGACGGTTCGGGCCGACGCGGCCGACCTGCTGCTGTGGATCTATCGACGGGTGGAACTGCCGGTGCGCGATGCCCGGCTGGTCGCTGCGTTCCGCGCGCTCTCCAGCACCGACTGACCAGGGTGGACACGGCCGCTCAGGCCACGAACGAGACGATCGCGACGACCCCCACCACCACGATCACGCCGCGCAGCACGACAGGTGGGAGCCGCCGCCCGACGGTGGCTCCGATCTGTCCCCCGACGACCGAGCCCACCGCGAGCAGCCCGACGGCGCGCCAGTCGACGTGCGCGACCGCGATGAACACGACCGCGGCGACGCCGTTCACGAGCGCCGCGAGCACGTTCTTCAGCGCGTTGTGGCGCTGCATGGTGTCCGCGACCCCGATGCCGAAGACGGCCATGAGCAGCACGCCCTGGGCGGCCCCGAAGTAGCCGCCGTACACGCCGGTCCCGAACACCGCCGGCCACACCCAGTGGTTGCGGCCCTCGTGCGCGTGCACGTGCCGGCCGATCCAGGGGCCCAGGACCACGAGAACCACGCCGAGCCCGATCAGAACGGGGACGATCTCCTTGAACGCCGAGGACGGCAGCACCAGCAACAGCACCGCGCCGAGGATCCCGCCCAGCGTGCTGGCCGGGATCAGCCATCGCATCCGCGACAGCTGCCCGCGCAGCTCGCGACGGTAGCCCCAGGCACCCGAGACGGAGCCGGGAACCAGACCGACGGTGTTCGACACGTTCGCGGCCACCGGGGGCAGGCCTACGGCGAGCAGCGTCGGGAACGTGACCAGGGTGCCGGACCCGACGACGGTGTTGATCGTGCCGGCTGCTGTGCCCGCCAGGAGGACAGCGACCGCCTCCCAGGCGGTGTCGATCATTCGGCGGCGTCGCTCCCGGCCGCCTCGTCCGGGGCATCGACGGCAGGCTCACGACGAGGCAGGTGCGGATCTGTCCCGGCCGACTCCTCGGCCGCGGCGATCGCCTCCTTGACCGCCTCGTTGGCGTTCGACAGCGTCGGGTCCTGCACGGTCAGGGGCTCCGTGGGGCCCATGTCCACCCGGACCCGCGGTCCACCGGTGTGCTGCGGGATCCCGGCGACCTCGTGCACCGCCGAGCCGAGACCCTCCAGTGCCTTGGTGATCTCGGAGGGCACCACCCACACCTTGTTGGCGTCCCCCTCGGCGATCTTCGGCATCATCTGGAGGTACTGGTAGGCGAGAAGGGCCTGGTCGGGCTGGCCGTCGTGGATCGCCTGGAAGACGGTCTGGATGGCCTGTCCCTCGCCCTGCGCGCGCAGGATCGCGGACTCCCGCTCCGCCTGGGCCCGGAGGATCAGCGCCTCACGGTCGCCCTCGGCGGTCAGGATCGCGGCCTGCTTGTTGCCCTCGGCGGTGAGGATCGAGGACTGCCGCTGGCCCTCCGCGGTGAGGATCGCTGCCCGCTTGTCACGGTCGGCGCGCATCTGCTTCTCCATCGAGTCCTTGATCGACGGCGGCGGGTCGATGCCCTTGAGCTCCACCCGGTTGACCCGGATGCCCCACTTCCCCGTGGCCTCGTCAAGGACGCCACGAAGCCGGTTGTTGATCTCGTCCCGGCTGGTCAGAGCCTGCTCGAGGTCCATCCCACCGACAATGTTGCGCAGCGTGGTCATGGTGAGCTGCTCCACTGCGGAGATGTAGTTGGCGATCTCGTAGGTCGCCGCCACCGAGTCGGTCACCTGGAAGTAGATCACCGTGTCGATCGACACCACCAGGTTGTCCTCGGTGATCACCGGCTGCGGCGGGAACGACACCACCTGCTCGCGCATGTCGATGACATAGCGCACCCGGTCGACGAAGGGCGTGACGATGTTGAGGCCCGGAGACAGCGTCGCGCGGTACTTGCCGAACCGTTCGACGATGCCGGCCCGTGCCTGGGGGATGATCCTGATCGTCTTCGCAAGCACGACGATCACCACCAGCGCGAGGACAGCGAAGACGATGCCTACAACCACGAGGACTCCCTAGTTACCGATGCTCTGCACACGGAGAACGTACGCCGTGGCTCCCTTGATCTGCACGACGTCGACGATCTCGCCCGCCGCGATCGTGTCGCCCTCGTCGTACGGCAGCGCGGTCCACTCCTCGCCGCCGATCTTGACCCGGCCGGGCGCGTGAGCGGTCAGCCCGCTCAGCACGGTGGCCCGGGTGCCGATCAGGGCGTCCGTGCCGGTGCGCAGGTTCGGGCCGCGGTGCAAGGACTTCACCACCCCGGGCCGAAGCACGGCCAGCAGCCCGACCGCGGTCGCCAGCGCGAGCAGCACCGCCACCGCCCCGGGGGCGTGCAGCGCGGCCGCCACCCCGCCCACCAGCGCCCCGCCGGCGAGCATGATGAAGATCAGGTCCAGGCTGACCAGTTCGAGGACGGCGAGCACACCGGCGGCGATCAGCCAGGTCTCCCACGCATGATCCCCGACCCAGCCCATGACGTGAGCCTACCCAGTCATGGGTGGTGCTTGCTGACCCGGCGTCGCGCGGCGTACCGCCCATCCTCGTGGGCCACCTGCAGGGGCATCCCGAAGGTCGCCGAGAGCAGCTCCGGGGTCATGACCTCGTCCAACGGACCCGCGGCAACGACGCCTGCCTGTCGGAGCATCAGCGCGTGCGTGAAGCCCGGCGGGATCTCCTCGACGTGATGGGAGACCAGCACCGTCGCCGGCGACATCTCATCGTTCGCGAGCACCGACAACGTGGACACCAGGTCCTCGCGCCCGCCCAGGTCGAGTCCGGCCGCCGGCTCGTCGAGGATGAGCAGCTCGGGGTCGGTCATCAGGGCACGGGCGATCTGCACACGTTTGCGCTCGCCCTCGCTGAGGGTGCCGAAGGTGCGGTCGGTCAGGTGCCCTGCGCCCACCTCCACGAGCAGCTCGCGGGCACGATCGTGGTCCAGCTCGTCATAGTGCTCGCGCCAGCGCCCCACGACGCCGTACGACGCCGAGACGACCACGTCGCCGACCCGCTCGTCGCGCGGGATCCGCTCGGCGACCGCGGCGCTGGTGTAGCCGATTCGGGGCCGGAGCTCGAAGACGTCGACCGCCCCGAGTTCCTCGCCGAGGATCGCGGCATGGCCCTCGCTGGGGTGCAGTTGCGCGGAGCAGACCTGCACCAAGGTCGTCTTGCCGGCCCCGTTCGCGCCGAGGACCACCCAGCGCTCGTCCTCCTCGACGACCCAGCTGACCCGGTCGAGCAGTGTGTTGGCGCCACGGCGGACGGTGACGTCCTCGAGCTCGAGCACTGCGATCATGCGCCCAACCTACCGGCCCGCCACCGGCCGCAGGTGCGACACAGCGGCGACTCGCCCTACCCTCGCGGGATGAGCCAGACGCTTCCTCGCGCACCGCTGCTCGCAGCATGGGCGGGCGCCTGGATCAGGGGCGAGGCCGCGCTCGACGACCTGTTGTCAGGCCTGGGCCCCGAGCACCAGGTGGTGGTCGCGATGCCCGGTACCGACGGTGCCGAGCCTCTCGGCCTCGCGCTCGGGGCGCTGCGCCGGGCCGGTGCCACCGGCTTCAGCGCAGCACTGCCGGTGCCCGGTGACCCGATCGGCCTCGGCGGACCGGTGCACTTCAACGCCGCTGCCGTCGACGCCGGTGAGGCGGTGCTCGTCGAGGCCGTCGGTCTGGGCCTGGTCCCTGTCCAGGTGGGCTCCGCCGTGGAGTGGCGCTGCTCCCCTGCTGCGGCCGCTCCGTGGGTTGACCTTGACGAGGCTGCACTGGTCCTGCGACAGACACTCCTCGACGTGACCGCCTGTCTGGTCGCCCTGGACGTGGCCACCTGGCAGCCGGAGATCCCCGATGCCCTCATGAACCTGAGACACCGGCCACCACCACCGCTGCCCAGGACGTACGACGGCCGGCGCATCGAGACTGTCGAACGCGCGCTGCTCTGCCTCGACATCGTCGACCTGGCCAGACGGGTCGAGCCCGGTGCGGTGACCGCCATGGAGGCAGACGCCCGCCGTGCCGCCCTGGTCGACCTGGACCGGGCGGCACGCCGGGCACTGGTCGCCGCCTGCCGATGACGCGTCCGGGCCGGCGCCCACCCGACCGGAAACCTGGTCGGCGACCACCTCGGGCCGTCGTCCCGATAGCCTCGCTCCGTCATGAGCCCCACCCACCAAGGCCCCAGCACGCTGCTGGTCACCCTCACCGGCAAGGACCGGCCGGGGGTGACGTCGCTCGCCTTCGACACCCTCGCGCGGTTCGGGGTCGATGTGCTCGACATCGAGCAGATCGTGCTGCGCCGCCGGCTCGTCCTGGGGCTCCTGGTCAGTGCACCGCGGGACTGGCAGCGGCTGCGTGATGCTCTCCAGGAGGTGGCCACCGCGCTCGACATGAGCCTGGAGGTGCAGCCCGGCTCGGGCGACAACCGCGCGCGTCCCCAGGGACGCAGCCACGTGACCGTGCTGGGCACCCCGCTGCCGTCGGCGGCGGTCGCCGCGATCACCGGCCGGATCGCCGACACCGGCGCCAACATCGACCGGATCGAGCGGATGGCCCGCTACCCGGTGACCGCGATCGACCTGCACGTCTCGGGCACCGACACCGACCGGCTGCGCCCACTCCTCGCTGCCGAGGCGGCGCGCCAGGGCGTCGACATCGCTGTCCAGCCCGCGAACCTGCTGCGGCGCGGGATGCGACTCATCGTGATGGACGTCGACTCCACCCTGATCCAGGGCGAGGTCATCGAGATGATCGCCGCGCACGCCGGCTGCGAGGCGGAGGTCGCCGCGGTCACCAGCGCAGCGATGAACGGCGAGCTCGACTTCGCTGAGAGCCTGCGCTCCCGGGTTGCACTGCTCGAGGGCGTTCCCGAGTCCGCCCTGGACCAGGTGTACGACGAATTGGTGCTGGCCCCGGGCGCGCGCACCACCGTGCGCACGCTGAAGCGGCTCGGCTACCGATTCGCCATCGTCTCCGGAGGGTTCACCCGGATCACGGACCGACTCGCTGCGGACCTCGGCATCCACTACGCCGCCGCCAACGAGCTCGAGGTCGTCGACGGGCGGCTCACCGGCCGGTTGGTGGGTGACATCGTCGACCGGGCCGGGAAGGCGGCGGCGCTGCGCCGCTTCGCCGAGCAGCTGGGCCTGCCACTCGCCGCCACCATCGCGATCGGCGACGGGGCGAACGACCTCGACATGCTCAACACGGCGGGCCTCGGAATCGCCTTCAATGCCAAGCCGATGGTCCAGAGGGCGGCGCCCACAGCGGTCAACGTCCCCTACCTGGACGCGATCATGTACCTGCTCGGCATCACCCGCGAGGAGATCGAGGCCGCCGATGCCGCGGCCGGGATCACGACGCCGGCACCGCCGCTCGACTGAGCCCGAACCGGCCGCCGAGCCGGCTCCCGGCTCAGGTGACCGCCGGCGTGCCGCCGTGGCCGATGTGGAAGGCAGCGATATGCGCCGTCCCCTCATCGAGGTCGGCCCACGCCACGGGCACGTCCAGCACGGTGAGCGCGGAGGTCGGATAGCCCTCGCTCATGTCGCGGAACGCGGCCGCATCGGGCTCACCGTCGTCCAGCATGTGTGCGAGATAGGCCGCCGTCGGGTTGTGGCCGACGAACACCACGCACCGCGCGTCGAGCGGCGCCGTGCGCAGCAGCTCGAGCGCCGTCTCGGGGCTCGCCGAGTACAGCCCGTCGTCGATCACCACCTCCGCCGTGCTGCGCAGCCCGTGCGCGAGGGACTCCCAGGTCCCCACCGTGCGGGCCGCCGACGACACGAACGCGTGGTCGGGCACCGTCCCGGTCGACGCCAGCCATAGCCCGGCCTCGACCGCGTCACGTCGTCCGCGCTCCGTCAGTACCCGCGCATGGTCGTCCTGCGCGAAGCCCTCCGCCTTGGCATGACGCATCACCACCAAACGCCTCTGCTCCGCCCTCACAGGGCAACTGTGACATCCCTTAGGTTGTCTGTCATGAGCAACCCAGGCGAGGCCGATCCCGAGGCTCCCCGACGGGGAGACCTGGTGGTGATCGGCGGCGCCGAGGACAAGCTCCACCGACGCACGGTGCTCCGCGAGTTCGTGTCCCGCAGTGGTGGGAGCGATGCCCGCATCGCGCTGATCCCGACCGCATCGTCGCTGGGCGACGAGGTCGTCGAGGTGTACGACGCGGTCTTCGCCAAGCTCGGCGTCGCGGAGGTGATCCCGGTTCGACCGGGCTCCCGGGATGACGCCTCGTCGCCGGCGTACGTCGACCTGCTCGAGCAGGCGACCGGCATCTTCATGACCGGCGGGAACCAGCTCAAGCTCTCCGCGGTGGTCTGCGGAACTCCCCTCGGAGAGGCGATCAAGGTGGCGCACCTGCGTGGGGTCACCGTCGGGGGCACGTCCGCGGGAGCCAGCATCCAGAGCAGCCACATGGTGGCCTTCGGTCCGGGCGGGGCGACCCCGAAGCAACGGATGACCCAGGTCGCAGCCGGCCTCGGCCTGCTCGAGGGCGTGGTGGTCGACCAGCACTTCGACCAGCGCAACCGCTACGGCCGGCTCCTGATGATCGTCAGCCAGAGCCCCCAGCTGCTCGGCATCGGGATCGACGAGGACACCGCCGCGGTGGTGACCCACTCCGCCGGCAGCCGCACGCTCACCGTCGCCGGGCGGGGCTCGGTGACCGTTCTCGACCCGGCGCGGATGGTCACCAATGCGTACGAGGCACCCGGACGCCGGCCGATCCTGGCCTCCGGCGTCGTTCTGCACGCGCTGCCGTCCGGCAGCAGCTTCGACCTCGACGCCCGCCTGCTGGTGACCGACGGCGCCGATCGCGGCGCGGGCGCGGAGGAGGCCGCCGAGCACGTCGAGGCGAGAGGCGACCTGCGTCGCCTGGTCCGTGACGTGGCCGCCGCCGACACCTCGCCCTCGGCGCTCCGCCGCCGACTCGCCCGACGCAGCAAGGGAGCCTCCTGACATGGCCGACAAGCCCGAGCCCGACCTTGAGATCGTCGAGACCCGCGTCTACCGCGGCGCGAACATCTGGTCCTACGAGCAGGCGATCCACCTCGTCGTCGATCTCGGCAGCCTGGAGTCGTTCCCGACCAACACGATTCCCGGCTTCACCGACAACCTGCTGGCCGCATTGCCCGGCCTGCGCGAGCACTCCTGCTCCCGCGGCCGCCGGGGCGGCTTCGTCGAACGGCTCAACGAGGGCACCTGGCTCGGCCACGTCGCCGAACACGCCGCCCTGGCGCTCCAGCAGGAGGTCGGCCACGACATCCGGCGCGGCAAGACTCGGCAGGTCAAGGGCCATCCCGGTCGCTACCACGTGATCTATGGGTACGTCGACGAGCAGGTCGGTCTGACCGCTGGTCGCCTCGCCGTACGCCTCGTGAACCACCTGGTCCGTCCGGATCCCGAGTTCGACTTCGAGGACGAGCGCGAGCGATTCATCCTGCGAGCCGAGCGCACCGCCTTCGGGCCGTCGACCCAGGCGATCCTCGACGAGGCGGTGTCCCGGGACATCCCATGGCTGCGGCTCAACCAGTACTCCTTGGTCCAGCTGGGCCAGGGCGTGCACGCCAAGCGGATCCGCGCCACGATGACCTCCGAGACGAGCTCGATCGCGGTCGACATCGCCAGCGACAAGGACCTCACCACCAGGCTGCTGGGTGCCGCCGGGCTCCCCGTGCCGCGCCAGGAGACGGTGCGCAGCGCCGACCAGGCGGTCCGGATGGCCGAGCGGATCGGCTACCCGGTCGTGGTCAAGCCGCTCGACGGGAACCACGGTCGCGGAGTCTGCCTGGACCTCGTCGACGCGGACGGGGTGCGCAACGCGTTCCCGATCGCCCAGGAGCAGTCCCGGCGGGGCTCGGTGGTGGTGGAGTCGTTCATCACCGGCAAGGACTACCGCTGTCTGATCATCGACGGCCGGATGGTCGCGATCGCCGAGCGGGTGCCGGCCTCGGTGACCGGTGACGGGACCAGCACCGTGCAGCAGCTGGTCGACCTGACCAACGCCGACCCGCGGCGCGGCGTCGGGCACGAGAAGGTGCTCACCCGGATCAAGGTCGACGATGCGGCCCTGGACGTGCTCGCCGGCCAGAAGCACACCCTGGAGTCAGTGCCCGCCGAGGGCGAGGTCGTCAAGCTCGCCCTCACCGGGAACATGTCCACCGGAGGCATCTCGATCGACCGCACCTTCGAGGCGCACCCCGAGAACGTGGAGGTCGCCGAGGAGGCGGCACGGATGATCGGGCTGGACATCGCCGGCATCGACTTCATCTGCCCCGACATCACCCAACCCGTCCGGGAGACCGGCGGTGCGATCTGCGAGGTCAACGCGGCCCCGGGATTCCGGATGCACACCCATCCCACGATCGGCGAGCCGCAGTTCATCGCCAAGCCCGTGGTCGACATGCTCTTCCCGCCCGGCACCCCGGCGCGGATCCCGATCGTCGCCGTCACCGGCACCAACGGGAAGACCACCACCGCACGGATGATCAGCCACATCTTCAAGGGGATGGGGCGCAAGGTCGGCATGACCTCGACCGACGGCGTGGTCATCGATGAGCGGCTGGTGATCCGTGCCGATGCGTCCGGACCGCGCAGCGCCCGGATGGTGCTGCAGAACCCTCGCGTCGACTTCGCCGTCTTCGAGGTCGCCCGCGGCGGGATCCTCCGCGAGGGCCTGGGCTACGAGCGGAACGACGTCGCGGTGGTGCTCAACGTGCAGCCCGACCACCTCGGCCTGCGTGGAATCGACACCGTCGAGCAGCTGGCCGACGTCAAGGCGGTCCTCGTCGAAGCGGTGCCACGCGACGGACACGCCGTGCTCAATGCGGACGACCCACTCGTCCGTGAGATGCGCCGGCGCTGCTCGGGGCAGGTCGTGTGGTTCTCCATGGCCCAGCGCGACACACCGGAGGGCGCCGAGGTCCGGGACCTGATCGACGCGCACTGCCGTCGCGGTGGGAAGGCGCTCGTCCTGGAGTCGACCGAGCGTGGCGAGATGATCGTCGTCCGGCACGGCCGCCGTGACATGCAGCTCGCCTGGACGCACCTGCTGCCCGCCACCTTCGGCGGCCGGGCCCGGATGAACGTGCAGAACTCGCTCGCCGCGGCAGCGGCCGCCTTCGCCTCGGGTGCCCCGCTGCACGACATCCGACAGGGGCTGCGCACGTTCTCCACGAGCTACTACCTCTCCCCCGGCCGGCTCAACGAGGTCGAGGTGAACGGCGTCAACGTGATCGTCGACTACTGCCACAACGCGCCCGGGATGCGCATGCTCGGCGATTTCGTCGACCGTGTGGGTGAGAGCCTCGACTCTGCCAGCGATCTGGGCAAGCCCTCCCGGATCGGCGTGATCGCCACGGCAGGCGACCGTCGTGACGAGGACATGCGTGAGCTGGGGGAGGTTGCCGCCCAGCACTTCGACGTCGTGGTCGTCCGCGAGGACGTCGCGCTGCGTGGCCGCGAGCGCGGCGACACAGCGGCACTTGTCGCCGAGGGCGTGCGGCTCAGGATGGACGCCGGTGGCCGGTGCAAGCAGGTCGAGGTGATCCTCGAGGAGATCGAGGCGGTGCGGCACGCCATGGCGCGCGCCAACCGAGGTGACCTCGTCGTCGTCTGCGTCGACAAGCACGCGGCAGTGATGGCGGAGCTGGAGAACTGGTCGCGGCAGGCCCACGCCGGCTCGGCGGCGTACGACGAGGCACCGGTGGGCGACCCCGACTACACACCGCGGGACTGATCAGTCCGTACGTGCGCTCGCCTTTTTGGCGGTCCTTGCACCGGCTGCCTTGGTGCCTGGCGCCTTGCTTGCCCTGCCCGCGCCGCGGCCGGTCTCTCCGGTCGCCTTGCGCCGTGCCTTGGGCCGCGCCCACAGCTGGCCGCGTCCGGGGGCGTCGCCCGACCACTTGACCTCGACGTAGCCCAGTGAGCTGACCAGGTCGCTGAGCTTGCCGAACCCGAAGCTGCGCGAGTCGAACGAGGGCTGGCTCTTGATCAGGTAGCTGCCGATCTCGCCGAGAGGCGACCAGCCGTCGTCGCGGGCGGTCTGGTTGAGCGCCTTGGTGACCAGGCTCTCCAAGGCACCGTCGGCCGCGGGAGTCGGGTCCACCGCAGCCTCGTGAGTGAGGTTCTCGAGGTAGGTGAACTGGTCGCAGGCCTCGACGAACGGCTTCGGGGTCTTGCGCTGGCCGACCCCGTAGACCTTCATCCCCGACTCCTTGAGCCGGGTCGCCAGCCGCGTGAAGTCGCTGTCGCTCGAGACGATCACGAAGCCCTCGACGTTGCCCGAGTAGAGCAGGTCCATCGCGTCGATGATCAGCGCGGAGTCCGTCGCGTTCTTTCCGGTGGTGTAGGCGAACTGCTGGATCGGCGAGATCGCGTGCGCGAGCAGGTGGTCCTTCCACCCGGCCAGCTGCTGGGTCGTCCAGTCGCCGTAGGCGCGCCGTACCGTCAGCGCGCCGTAGCGGGCGAGCTCCTCGAGCATCTCGCGGACCTGCTTGGGTGAGGTGTTGTCCGCGTCGATCAGCATGGCCAACCGGCTCTGGTCACCGGAGGTGGTGGTCGTCATGAGTCTCCCGTCATCGTGGTCAGAGTCTGCCGCACACCGTGCTCACGGAGCCCGAACCATGACACCACACCGCCGATGAGCAACAGCAGGGCGCACACCACCTGGCCGCGCTGGTACCCCGCGGTGAGGCTCCCGGGGCGGTGGTAGTCGGCGCCGGCCAGCCCGACGAGCGCCGGGATCGCGGCGACGGCGATCAGCGAACCGGTCCGCGCCACCGCGTTGTTGATCCCGCTGGCCAGGCCGGCCTGGCGGTCCGGCGCGGCAGCCAGCACCGCAGCGGTGAGCGGGGCGACCAGCATGCTCAGCCCGAACGCGAAGATGCTGATCCCCGGGAAGACTCGGCTCCAGTACGGCGCATCTGCGCCGACTCCTGCCAGCAGGAGATAGCCGACCGCGCACACCACCGGGCCCACGCTCATCCAGATCCGCGGCCCGGTGTGCTGGGAGATCACCGCGAAGCGCGAGGAGAGCAGCAACATGGCGAGCACGATCGGCAGAGAGGCGACCCCCGCCTCCACCGGCCCGTAGCCCGATGTCACCTGCAGCTGCAGCGCGAGCAGGAACTGACCGGCTCCGAGGGCGCCGTACACCAGGAACGTCATCCCGTTCGCCGCGGAGAAGACCCGTGAGGCGAACAGGCCGAGGTCCACCATCGAGCCGGGTCGCCGCTCCAACCGCACGAAGGCGTACGCCGAGGCCGCAGCGACCGCCAGCACCACGGCGCTCACGCTGCCCGGCAGGGTCCGCCATGACGTCGATGCGTAGGTGGCGGCGCCGAGCAGCGCGACACCGGCCGCCGCACCGGCGATGTCGAACCGACCGGCGCGGGACTCGTCGCGGGACTCCGGGACGAACCGCGCCAGCCAGAGCACGAGGGCGCAGATGGGGAGGTTCAACACGAAGATCCAGCGCCAGCCGCCGTGGTCGATGAGGTAGCCGCCGACCACGGGGCCGAGTGCCGCAGCGATCCCGGAGACCCCCGCCCACCGTCCGATCGCCCACGCGCGGTCCTCGGGCCGGAAGCTGGACTGCAGGATGGCCAGCGAGCCCGGCGTCAGGAGCGCCGCGAAGACGCCCTGGAAGACGCGCAGCACGATCAGCTGGGTCGGCGTCTGGGCGAGCGCGCACAGCCCGCTGAGCACCCCGAACCCGGCCACCCCCAGGGTGTAGACACGCCGCCGGCCGATCCGGTCACCCAACGAGCCGCCGACGAGGATCAGCGCCGCGAGGCTGAGCAGGTAGCCGGTCACTACCCACTGCACCTGAGCCAGGGAGGCGTGCAGGTCGACGCCGATCCACTTCACCGCGACATTGACCACCGTGCCGTCGAGCAGGGCGACCCCCGAGCCCAGCGTCACCGTGGCAAGGGTGAGCCGTCCGCGCGGGGACGAGCGAGCGAGCAGTTCCGGCACGGGCCAACGCTAGGGCACATCATTGCGGGGCACATCGATCTGGGGCATCGCCGACCGGGGCACGTCCGTGCCGCCGGTCGCGGCTCGCACCTTCTCGCGCAGGACCTCCGGCGCGTCGGCGGTCCCGCCCTGGTCGATGATCCACTGGTGCACCTGCTCGCGCTCGGCGTGGCACATCAGCCCGATCACGTCGCCGGGGCGGGACCGCCGTACCAGCTCCTGCAGGGCGGCGAGCTCGGTCGGGTACGCCGGCACCTCCCCGACCCCCACCCGTGCAGCACCGGCCCGGAACAGGGCGTCGAGCTCCTCCGTGGTCCGGCCGCGGAGATAGTGCTCCTTGTGCCCGATCACGACCTCGTCGGAGTCGCGCGCCCCGATCTCGCCCAGCATCTCGACGAGCTCGTCGGTGCGGTCGCCGACGGCACCGAGTCCGAGCAGCAGCCTCCCGCCCGCCGTACGCAGGCCGCGCAGGATCTCGACGAGCGCGGCCAGCCCGGCCTCGTTGTGCGCGAGGTCCATGACGACAGTGCGTCCGTCGAGGCTGAACACGTTCATCCGCCCGGGGTTGTGCTCGGCATCGGGTCGGAACGACCGCAGCCCGGCCACCACGTGCTCGGACCCGATCCCGGCCGCCAGCGCGGCAGACGTCGCCGCCAGCGCGTTCTCGACGTTGAAGTGCGAGAGGCCCGCGAGCGTCATCGGCACGTCGGCGAGCTCCAGCAGTGGCTCGACCCCCGGGTCCCGGACCACGATCCAGCCGTCCACCACGGTGGTGGCCCGTCCGCCGGCGTTCAGCACCTCGCGGACGGCGGGCGAGTCCGGGTCGCGGGTGAACAGCCATGGACGCGCCTTGGTGACCGCGCGCATCGCGAGCACGCGGGGGTCGTCGGCGTTGAGTACCGCCCAGCCGGCCCTCCGGGTGATCCGAGGCACCACCGACTTGACCTCGGCCAACTGATCCACCGTGTCGATGCCCTGCAGCCCGAGGTGGTCTGCGGTGACGTTGGTGACCACCGAGACGTCGTTCCACAGCACCCCGATGCCCTTGAGGAGGATCCCACCGCGGGCGGTCTCGGTGACCGCGAAGTCCACCTCCGGGTGGGCGAGCACCCGGCCCGCCCCGGACGGTCCCGAGTAGTCGCCGGGCTCGACCAGGACGCCGTCGACGTACACGCCGTCGGTGTTGGACCACCCGACCAGGTGGCCCTCGGTCCGAGCGATGTGGGCGATCATCCGGCTGGTGGTCGTCTTGCCGTTCGTGCCGGTGACCGCGACCACGGGGACCCGCGGCCGGATCGTCGTCGGAGCAGGACCGGGCAGCGTGCGGGTGACCTCGGCGGCTGCCGCCTCCACGCTGCTGCCGTCCAGGACCGCGGCCACCGCCTCACCCAGGGCCCGTGCCCGGTCGCGGTGTCGCCACGGGTAGGCCACCACGAAGACGTGCGGGTCCCGCGTCGGCCGTACCCGTACGGCGAGCCGGTGGGTGCCTGCCCGGTTGGCGAGCTCACGGACCGTTCCGGCCAGCCGCCGCATCAGCGTCGGCGCCGCGAACGGGTCGACGTCAGCGCCCGCCCACTCGGTGACGTCGACGGTCACCTTGATCGCGGCGCGCGGGAAGTAGAGGTTGGGGCCCTCCAGCACGCGGAGCTCCACCAGCGACGTCACCGGGTCACGCTATTACGTGCGGGCTCCTGCGGGCATGCGGACATCACCGCCCCGACGTGGGCATCGGCCCCACAGACCCGGCGTACGCGACATCGCGCACGGTCGTCGCGGGTCGGTCCTCAGGCGCCCATCGCGTGGTAGCCGCCGTCGACGTGCACGATCTCGCCGGTCGTGGCCGGGAAGAAGTCGGACAACAGCGCGACGACGGCCCTGGCGGTCGGGGTCTGGTCGGCGTTGTCCCAGCCGAGCGGCGCCCGACCCGCCCAGCCCTCGTCGAGGTCCTCGAAGCCGGGGATCGCCTTGGCGGCCAGCGTCTTGAGCGGTCCGGCGCTGACGAGGTTGGCCCGGATCCCCTGCGGCCCGAGGTCGCGCGCGAGGTAGCGCGAGCACGACTCGAGCCCGGCCTTGGCCACGCCCATCCAGTCGTACGCCGGCCAGGCCACCGTGGCGTCGAAGGTCATCCCGACCACGGCGCCGCCGGCGCTCATCATCGGCAGGCAGGCGCGGGTCAGTGACATCAGGGAGTACGCCGAGACCTGCACCGCCTGGGCCACGTCGGGCCAGGGACCCTCGAGGAACTTGCCCCCCAGCAGCGTCTCGGGGTTGCCGAAGGCGATGGAGTGCACGACCCCGTCGAGGTGGTCGAAGTGCTCGCCGAGAAGCGCGGGAAGCCGCTCGAGGTGCTCCTCGTCGGTGACGTCGAGCTCGAGCACCGGAGGCTCGGTGGGCAGCCGCTTCGCGATCCGCCGGGTGATGCCCATCGCCCGCCCGAAGTTGGAGATCACCACGTTCGCGCCCTGCTCCTGGGCGACCCTGGCGACCGCGAATCCGATCGAGCTGTCCATGGTGACACCGGCCACCAGGATGTTCTTGCCGTCGAGGATGCCCATGTCAGTGCCCCATTCCCAGTCCGCCGTCCACCGGGATGACCGCTCCGGTGACGTAGCCCGCCTGTTCCGACGCCAGCCAGGTGATCGCGCCGGCGATCTCGTCCGTCGTCGCGAACCGCTGCAGTGGAATCTGCGCGCGGTACGCCGTCTTCTGCTCCTCGGGGAGTGCGTCCGTCATCGCGGTCTCGACGTAACCGGGAGCGACCACGTTCGCCGTGATGCCACGGCTGCCGAGCTCGCGGGCGATCGAGCGCGCCATCCCGACCAGGCCCGCCTTCGAGGCCGCGTAGTTCACCTGCCCCGGGGAGCCGAGTAGCCCGACGACGCTCGACACCAGCACGATCCGGCCACGACGCATCCGGAGCATGCCCTTCGCGGCTCGCTTCACCAGCCGGTAGGTGCCGGTGAGGTTGGTCTCGAGGACCACCGACCAGTCGTCCTCGGACATCCGGAGCAGCAGGGTGTCGCGGGTGATGCCTGCATTGGCCACCAGCACCTCGACGGGCCCCTGGTGCTCCTCGACGCTGTCGAACGCGGCGGTCACCGACGCGGGGTCGGTGAGCTCGCAGGCGACTGCGTACGCACCCTCGGGCGCGTCACCGCTGCGGCTCGTCACCGCGACCCTGTCGCCCTGAGCGAGGAACGCCTCTGCTGTCGCACGGCCGATGCCGCGGTTGCCGCCGGTCACCAGCACCGATCTGCCCGTCGTGTCCACGTGCCCCGACGCTAGTGATTACCGAGGGGTACGCGAAACGAGCGAGGCCGGACCGAGCTTGCTCGTGTCCGTGCCGAGCGAGCGAGCGTTGAGGCGCGCAGCGCCGATCACGCGAAACGAGCGAGGCCGGACCGAGCTTGCTCGTGTCCGTGCCGAGCGAGCGAGCGTTGAGGCGCGCAGCGCCGATCACGCGAAACGAGCGAGGCCGGCCCGAGCTTGCTCTTGTCGGGCTCAATCCGACAGCGACGCGTCGTCCTCGAGGCGGAACCCGATCTTCAGGCCGACCTGGAAGTGCTCGACGGTGCCGTCCTTGGCCTGCCCGCGGACCTGGGTCACCTCGAACCAGTCGATATGGCGGAGCGTCTCGGAGGCTCGCTGGACGCCGTTGCGGATGGCCGGTTCGATCCCGTCGGGTGAGGTTCCGACGATCTCGGTGACGCGGTAGGTGCGGTTCGACATCGGTGCTCCTCGTGGGGGTGGTGACGCCCTGACGGGAACCACCCTGCCACGACGTACTCTGGACAGCATGGCGCGGGATCGCAGGCATGAGGAGGTTGCCCGCATCACGACGGCCGCAGAGAGCCCCAAGGCCGACATCGACCATCGCGAGAAGCGCTACATCATCTCGATGACGATCCGCACCCTGTGCTTCATCGGCGCCGTCTTCGCCCGGCACATCCCGTGGCTGTGCGGCATCCTGATCGTGGCCTCGTTCCTGCTCCCGTACGTCGCCGTGGTGATGGCCAACAGGGCCAGCCCGATCCTGCCGGGCGACCCGTTCGAGGGCCCGGACCACAAGGAGATCGAGTGACCGAGCCGATGATCTGCTCGGCGCGCGGCTGCACTGCGCCCGCGTCCTTCGAGCTCCGCTGGAACAACCCGAAGCTGCACACCCCGGATCGGCGCAAGACATGGTTGGCCTGCCCTGAGCACCGCGACTCGCTCTCGGACTTCCTGCGGGCGCGCGGGTTCCTCAAGGAGATCGTGCCCGCGTCCGTCGATGAGGCGGACTCAGCCGCCGATCGCTGACATCGGGCGGGTCGGCTGCAGGAAGCTCTCGTCGTCGATGCCGTGGCCGGCGCGCTTGACCCACATGGCCTTCACCCACCGCTCGGCGATCTCGACGTCGTCCGCGCCGGAGCGCAGCGGCGCGCGCAGGTCGGACTCCTCGCGAGCAAACAGACAGTTGCGGATCTGGCCGTCCGCGGTCAGGCGCACCCGGTCGCAGTCGCCGCAGAACGGCCTGGTCACCGAGGCGATCACCCCGACGGTGGCCGGTCCGCCGTCGACGACGTACTCCTGGGCGGGCGCGCTCCCGCGTGGCGTGGGGCTGACCTCGAGGGAGTACGCCGAGGCGAGCGAGGCCAGGATCTCGTCCGCGGTCACCATGTCGTCGCGCCGCCACTCCCCCTGCGCGTCCAGCGGCATCTGCTCGATGATCCGGAGCTGGTAGCCGCGCTCGAGGCACCAGCCGAGCAGCTCGGGAGCCTGCTCGTCGTTGACGCCGCGCATCAGCACCGCATTGACCTTGACCGGGGTGAGCCCCGCCTGCTGCGCAGCGTCGAGCCCGTGGATGACGTCGTCGAGCCGGTCGCGCCGAGTGATCTCCGCGAACGTGTCGCGACGCACGGTGTCGAGGCTGACGTTGACCCGGTCGAGTCCGGCGTCGGCGAGCGCGTCGGCCACATGGGCCAGGCCCAGCCCGTTGGTGGTCAAGGAGACCTCCGGCGACGGCGAGAGCGCCTTGGTGCGGCGCACGATGTCCACGAGGCCCTTGCGGAGCAGCGGCTCACCGCCGGTGAACCGGACCTCGGTGACGCCCAGCTCCTCGACCGCGATCCGCACCAGGCGGACCACCTCGTCGTCGGTGAGAACCTCCTCGCGGGGCAGCCATTCGAGGCCCTCCGCAGGCATGCAGTAGTGGCATCGCAGGTTGCAGCGATCGGTCAACGACACGCGCAGGTCGGTGGCGATCCTTCCGAAGCGGTCTGCCAGTGGAGTGCTCACCCTCATGAGTCTAGGTTGTCGCGCCCGACTACTCTCGCGCCGTGAGGTTCCTGCTGTCCCGACGCTGGCTGATCTTCGCGATCCTGGTGGCGTTGGGGGCCTGGGGCGCCTGGCTCCTGGGCCAATGGCAGTTCCACCGGCTGGAGGAGCGCAGGCAGTCCAACCACCAGATCGCCAGCAACCTCAACGCGCCCCCGGTGCCCGTCGACATGCTGCTGAAGCCGGGTCGGGCTCCGTCGGCAGAGATCGAGTGGCGAAGGGTGACCGTGCACGGGACCTACGACGACGCCCACGCGGTCGTGCTCAAGTACCAGACCCGCAACGGAGCGGCGGGCGTCGACGTCGTCACGCCGCTGCGCACCGCGTCCGGCGCCGCCGTTCTCGTCGACCGTGGCTGGATGGGCACGGAGAACTCCGGCGCGACCCGTCCCAAGCTGCCCCCGTCGACGCCGGGGACCGTCACCGTCACCGGCTTCGTGCGGCAGAACGCCAGTGGCGGGGCCACCGACATCGGGGACATGTCCACGCGGGCGGTGAGCAGCGTCAGCATCGGCCACGTGGTCCCCTACCCGCTGTACGGCGGCTTCGTGGACCTGGCCCACCAGGCTCCCCGCCCTGCCAAGGCCCTCGCCGGGGCCGAGCTCCCCGACGACACGAGCGACGGTCCGCACTTCTTCTACGGGCTGCAATGGTGGTTCTTCGGTGCGCTGGCGATCTTCGGCTTCTTCTTCTTGATGTACGACGAGTGGCAGCAGATCAGGAACGGGACCTGGCAGAAGCCGTCAGAGCGCCCGAAGCATCCCACCGTCGACGGGCAGCATCGCCCCAGTGACGAATGAGGCCCGGGGGCTGAGCAGGAACGCCGCAGCGGCGGCGAACTCTGCTGGCTCGCCGTAGCGTCGCAGCGGGATCCCCTCGATCGCCCGACGTCGCGCCGCCTCGGCGTCGCCCGTGCTCTCGTCGAGCTCGGCCACCCGCTCGGTGCCCACTCGGCCCGGCAGCAGCCCGTTGACGCGGATCCCGCGGGGGCCGAGCTCGTCAGCCAGCGTCTTGGCCGCCATCGCGAGACCGGGACGCAGACCGTTGGAGACCGCCAGGTCCGGGAGCGGTGCCCGCACGGACGAGGAGAGCACGAAGGCGAGGGAGCCCGGGCCGTCCACCGCCGAGGCCACCGCACGCGCGATGCGCAACGCACCGACGAAGACCGACTCGAACGCTCCGCGCCAGGTCTCGTCGCTGGTGTTCATGATGGTGCCCGTCGGCGGGCCCCCGACGGACACCAGTGCGCCGTCGAGACGGCCGAACGAGTCGTGGGCCACAGCGACCAGGAGATCCTCCGAGCCCGGAACCGCGTTGTCGGCGACCACACCCACAGCACGGTCCCCCAGGTCGTGCACGGCAGCGTCGAGCGACTCCTCGGAGCGACCCGAGATCACCACGCGCGCCCCTTCGGCCACGAGCAGGTCGGCGGTGGCACGCCCCAGCCCACGGGCGCCCCCCGTGACGACGAAGACCAGGTCCTCGAGCCCAAGATCCATGAGCCGAATCTAGACCGGTTCGGGTTGGCTGTCGTCGAGGAACTGGGTCCGATAGAGCTCGGCGTAGGTCCCTCCGGAGGCCAGCAGCTCGGCGTGGGTGCCGCGCTGCACCACCCGTCCCCCCTCGACGACCAGGATCAGATCGGCGTTCCGCACGGTGGAGAGCCGGTGAGCGATGACCAGTGAGGTCCGCCCCTCCAGAGCGCGGTCCAGGGCCTCTTGCACGGCGTGCTCGGACTCCGAGTCGAGGTGGGCGGTGGCCTCGTCCAGGACCACGACCGCGGGAGCCTTGAGCAGCAGTCTGGCGATGGCGAGCCGTTGGCGCTCCCCGCCCGATAACCGGTAGCCGCGGTCACCGACGACGGTGTCCAGGCCGTCGGGCATGGCGCGCACCACGCTGCTGATCTGGGCAGCGGCGAGCGCCTCCCAGATGTCCTCGTCCGAGGCAGCGGGCCGGGCATAGCGGAGGTTCTCCCGGATGGTGTCGTGGAACATGTGCGCGTCCTGGGTGACGTAGCCGACCACGTTCTCCAGGGACTGCAGTGTCACGTCGCGTACGTCGTGGCTGACCTCGGCACTCGTCCCCACCCGGACCGAGCCCGAGGTGACGTCGTACAGCCTGGCGACCAGGTGCGTGATGGTGGTCTTGCCGGCACCCGACGGCCCCACCAGGGCGACCATCTGACCGGGCTCGGCGGTGAAGGAGATGCCGCGCAGGACCGGTCCGTGGTCCCGGCTCTCGACGCGCGCGATCGTCTCCAGGCTGGCCAGGCTCACCTCCTCGGCCCGCGGGTAGGCGAAGGAG